>QCFW01000005.1 GCA_003280135.1 Prochlorococcus sp. AG-363-N16
TAAATCCTTCTGATCACTTGAATTAAATTTATAGCCAATCTTTAAATCGGTATCGATGGTAACTGGCAAATTTTCTGGCCAACGTCCTGAGAAAGAATTTGCTATATCCTCTAAATCACTTATATGAAATGATAAATCTGAAAAAGCTATATTTTCTATATTTGTTATTGAGGTAGTTTCTAGATTATTACTATTCTTTAGGACTAAAACATTGTCTACTTTTCTTGAATACCCCTGTAAATTCTGAAGATCAGGGAAATAAGCAGACTCAGTATGTAATAGATAATTTTCTTTTTTGTCCTTGAGTTTTAACGAATCATAGCCTTCTCCACCATCAATAAAATCAATCCCAAAACTAGAGTAGAAAGTATCATCTCCTCCTAAGCCTTCAAGCTGATTGTCAAAATCATTACCTACAATCAAGTCCTCAAAATGTGAGCCTATGGCATTCTCTACAATGACATCTCCTGTAGAGTTATGTGCAATAATCAAACCTTTGAAGTTATCACCAACTTGCGAAACAAATCCACCACCGCCAGCTTCATTCTTTAAAGTTGCATTCCTTAAGTCTATATTAACTGAGCTTGTTGAGTAAGAAGCATCAATAATATCTTGTCCACCTGTATCCCATATAGATGTGAATCCATTTAGATTTTGATCTAAGTAATATCGATTATCAAGACCATTGTGAGACCTATTTGGACCATATAAGTATTGTATAGCTGCTATATCGAAAGGACCTAGATTAGTTAAAAATCCTTTATTGTCAGGGATTTCTGGAGTAAATTCATTAGCCTCAACATCATTATATGTCATCACAGTCCAAGGACTTGCATTGAAACCATGATCGCCTCCATCTTTATAGTTATTTATCTCAACCCCTGGGAAGGTTTCATACTGAATACCATTACCGAATCCCGTTCCATATAATGAATCAAGTTCATGGGGATGCTTCAAACCCAAAGCATGGCCAAGTTCATGTGTAAAAGTTATATGAAAATAACTACCAGCCTGCAGCGAATCAGAGCTTGGAAATTCATTTGAATTAATTTTTATATTTCCAGATAATGGCAACCCAGTAACCTCTTCTGGGTAGGGAGGCCATGCCTCGCCAAGGTAACGCTCTTCATCAATAACTATTGTCCACAAAATATTTTCTTCATTATCAATTATTGAATTGAGGTCTGTTGTAGATAATTCTTTGTTGCCAGCATCAAAGAAGGTAAGATCGGCTACATCTGAAAAAGAAGTAATTGCTGTTTTGACTGCCTGGATTTCAGGATCTTTCCAAGATTGATATTCAACTCCATCAAAAGCTTCACCATTAAAGTCTAATAAACCCCAGCTCAAATCTGTAGTTTCATTGAATCCTGGGTTGGAATTTCCCCACTTCACTCCTTCCAGAAGACCCATAATATAAGGGTTACTTCCATCTATAGCATCCCATGTATTAGAAGAATCCAATACATAAGTTGGTGGCGAATTTATACGGTTAGGCTTCATCACAATTATCATAAGTCATAAACGAAGCTAATAAGCCTTTTGCAAAGAAGAAACAATATATACTTATTGCTCTTATCAAGAAATAGTCAGGTTCAAATTATAAGGAATATTGGCATGTAAATTAAGTAGGTTTATCAAAGAAGAGCAAAGGATTTATTGACTTTCTTTTTGCATTTTACTAATCTTTGGGTATAAATAATAAAAGAATGCTTAGTTTCAATGGCTGAGAAATCAAAAAATGAGAAAAATCCTGTATTGAGTTTTGAAGGTAAAGAATATGATTTAAAAAGTCTTTCAGACGAAACAAAAGAATGGGTAAGAGGCATTCAAGTCGCAGACTCACAAATACGCATGCAACAAGACTCTCTTAAAGTTCTTGCTTTAGGAAGGCAAACTATGATTATTAAGTTAAAGGAGAGTCTAAAGGGCAAAAAACCTATTACTTAATAAGGCATATCTAATATTATTTATTTCTTCTCATTCAATGGTCGAAACAAGTCAGAAAGAATGTCGAAGACAGTTGTAATAACAGGTTTATCTCTTAATCTTACTTTAGCAGTTAGTGCCATTCCAGGTTTAAGCGACTTTAGACTTAATAATTCAGGCGTTTGCACTGACAAGATTGCTAAATCCGCACTGTACATTTTTTTTGGAGAATCTTGAGATACTGGGCCAGATGTAGGGGCAAGCGTAGCCACCTTGGCATTAATATGACCAAAATCAGAGGCAGGATAAGCATCAATATCTAATTTTGCTATCGCATTTATATCAACAGGTGCACTTAATTCAGAAGGTATGCTTACTCTCGCAATAAGATTTCCTTTTGGAATAATGTTCATCAAGACTTCTCCTTGTTGTATTCTTTCACCTATTGTTTGATACTTAATGTCTTGAATATATCCATTAACAGGGCTAAATATTCTAAACCTATTTGCCTTTGCTGTGAGCTCATTAATGCTATTTCTAATTTCTTCAACCTTGCTTTGATTCATATAGATAGACCTATCTGCTTCTTTAAGCAATGCTTCAAGTTCTAATTTCGAAAGTTCAGATGCTCTTTTTGATTCTAATGCCTTAACCTTACTTATGGCACCTTCTTCTATCAGAGATGAGTGCATTTCATAAAGTTGTTTGTCATAATTATATTTAACTTTTTGTTGAAGGATCTTAAGAGAATAAATTTTCTTTTCATTATCACCTTGCAATTTAAGAAGTCCTAATCTGTCTTTTAGACTCTCTAATCTCTCTTGAGTTTCATCATCACCAAAAACAATTAGTAACTTATCTTTGCCTATTTCCTGATGAGGTGAGACTAAAACATTAGATATAACTCCTGAGTCACTTGCAATAATCTTCACTGGAGATGAAGCAGTTGTAATTTCACCAGTAAGAATAATAGTTTCTTCAACATTAGTAAAAATAGACCAAATAATTAGGAATACTGAACCAGATCCAAATGTCCAAATTAAAACTCTTGACCATATTGGAGGTGGAGGTAAAAGGGTAAGATCTGCTTCTATATTTTCAACATTTCTATCTTCAAATTTCTTATATAATTTACTTTTATACCTTGATATAAATTCATTAAATAAAGATATTTTAGGTATAAAATTATTAGTTAAATTAACTAATTTCTTTTTATTAAAAGTAGAAATTAATGATTTATATTTAGAAATCTCTTCAATTAAATCTTTGCGACTATACCATTTTTTTTTAATCTCATGCTTAATTTTTTCCTTAAGTCTTAAAGATTTAAGTACAAGGTATTTTAATACTTTCAATCTGATTCTCCAAACTGTGACTTATATAAGGCATAATATCTTCCTTTCTGGTCCATAAGGTCTGAATGAGTACCAAATGAATCAACTCTTCCATTATGCATTACATATATTCTATCTGCTTGCACAAGACTAGAAAGTCTATGTGTAATCATTAGCAGTGTTTTTCCCTTAAGATAGTTCCTCAAATTAGATACAACTTGTTTTTCTGTATCTACATCTAAAGCAGATGTAGCTTCATCTAAGACTATAAGGTTTGGGTTCTCTAGCAACATTCTTGCTAAAGATATTCTCTGTCGCTGCCCTCCTGATAGGCCTGCTCCTTTTTCACCAATAGGTGTACTGTATCCATAATTAAGAGTCATAATGAATTCATGAGCGCATGCTATCTTTGCCATCTCAACAACCTTTTTATTTTCTGCCTGCGGATCGCCTAAAGCAATATTTGAAAAAACTGTCCCCTCAAAAAGCATACAATCTTGTGGAACAAAACCTAACTGTTTTCTAAAGCTATATAAATCTACTTTTGAAATATCATAATCATCAATTAATATTTTCCCACTACTTGGAATATAGAGTCTAGGAATCATCTTTATCAATGTACTTTTACCACATCCACTTTGACCAACAACACCAACAAAAGATCCTTCTTGTATATCTAAATTTACTGAAGAAAGAACTGGTCTAGAAGTAGATGAATAAGAAAAACTAACTGAATCTACCTTAATAGAACCCTTAACATTAGGCATGACAATATTTCCTTCTTCATTCTCACTTACTTCTAGGGGCTGATTAACAACATCGCCTACCCTTTCTAATGAAAGTGACATCTCCTGAAAGCTTTGCCAAGTTGAAGCCAACCTAAGCATTGGCTGTGTAACATATCCACTAATAATTCTAAAAGCTATTAATTCACCTATAGTTAATTCATTTCTTAATACTAATCCTGCTCCCACACCAATAATTAAGATACTACTTACTTTATTAATTAACTGCAATGCATTTGAACTAAAAGTATTAGCCAAAATGGCCTTAAAACCTTGATTAATAGAATTTAAATGCCTGTTCTCCCACTGCCTTCGGGCCGTAAGTTCTGCATTTTGCAATTTGATGGTTTGGATTCCATTTAGAATTTCTACTAAAAGTGATTGAGTTCTTGATGCCGCTTCCGCTCTTCTTCTTATTAGGTTCTGAGTAATAGGAGTAATGCCAATAGTGACCAGAAAAAGGAAAGGTATAGTAAGAAATACAATAAGCGTCAATAAAGGACTATAGAAAAACATAACTGCAAAATATAAAACTGCAAAGATGGCATCTAACACTGCTGTTAATGCTGTGCCAGTAAGAAACCTTCTGATATTATCTAGTTCACCTAGCCTGCTTGATAATTCTCCTACCGGACGTCTATCAAAGAAACGTGTATTAATCCTAAGTAGTCTTGAAACTATAGCCGAACCAACTCCAACATCAATCCTATTAGAAACTTCAACAAACTGAAAAGTCTTGAGACTACTAAATACAGTTTCCAATAGAACAAACATTAACATCAAAATAACTAAAGGAGTTAAAGCATCATAAGCCCCTTTACTTATAACCCTATCTATAATTTGCTGGAATAAAAGAGGAGTTGCTAGAGCAAATAATTGATTCAAAAAACTCGCACTAAATACTTCTATTAATTGAAGCCTGTATCTTTTTATATAAGGTAAAAGCCAATTAAGATTGAATCTTTTTCGGGGTGTATGTAGACCTAATGAAATAGAAATTACATTTGGTGTCTTTAAAAAGCGTTCCTTACAATCGGATTCGTCAAGATTCTCTACACCTTTTAATGGATTTAAAAGAGATATTTTTTTTGAATCTACCTTAGATATAATAGAAGGAATTCCATTATCATCTAGCCAAAGACATGGAATAGGTAATCTCAATGGTCGATTAATATCTATTCGAACAATCCTTACTGCCAAACCTAAGGTATCAAGTATTCCTAAAATTCTGTCAAGGTGATTAATATTATCATCGTCAAGATATCTAGATGTTCGCATAATTGTATCTCTTCTTGTTGGAAGTTCAAAATATTCAACTAACATCGCTAAGCAAGCAGTATAAGCCTCCAGTCGATTCCTTCCCCTAATAAATTTAAATCCATGAGAGTTACAATCTTCCTTCTCAAAGAAATTATATTCTTCTGAATCTTTTGATTCATTATCTTCTACGAGTACAGGTTTTTCTGATAATGATTTAATGTTTATATTTTTAGGCTTAAAAGAATCTTTAGCTAAATTTAATCTTGCAATTCTTGGCCAATTATCTTGATTGAAAAATTTAGTTATAAATTTTTCAGGTATAACCTGACTATATTCAAAGCCAGAGTTAACTTTATCTAAATAGACTAAATTAGAGTTGGAGTTATTATATTCTCTAAAATTAAGCAATTTTAAATGATCATTGAATAGTAATACATCTTGAAAATCATTTTGTTTTAAGATTTTATTTTGTACCATTTTCGAATAAATAAAGGCGCTTTCAAATAAATCAATTTGTGAGGAAATTAGTTTGTTGAAAAAAGAAATTTGTTCCAAAGATAAGTCTTCAAGATTACAAACCCTAAAAAGGCAATTAGTCAATGATCTTATTTCTTCGGTAAATGGAGCCTTTAGTAATTGAGAAAGGCCAAATATTGCCGTTGATTCTTGCTTAGCTAAAGTGTAGGTGCCAAAAGTTTTTTGCTTATCAATAAGTCGATATTTACCTGAGTCAATAAGTATAAGCTGTCCTGGGTTTTCGAGTGCCGAATAAATCATCGACCCTTTACTTACTTGAACTATATCAGATTCAATAAAAATATTATTAACTAATGTCGTTGAGGTGGAAAATGATATTTGCATAGGAATTAAACCTCATTATCATATTTACTATTAATCGAAGGAATTAGTTCATTTGACTTGGCAGAAAGTACTAATCCTCCTAGAAAGTCCTTAGTAGCATCATCATACTCACTCTCAAATCTATATTCAAGTTTGACAATTACATTCCAATCATCTGCTTTAAAAGGCTCAAAGATTTGACCTGGAGTTGCTGTCTTTAAGCGTGCTGAAATTTCTGGGTGGGGTGTAGTTAAGTCTACGGGTCCAACAATTCCTTGTGTTTTCGATTCAGGCCCTTCACTAAAGGTCGCTGCTGCTTCCCCTATTTCTAGATCTCCAGACTCTATTTCATAAAAAAGATGAAACGCGAAATCTAAGGAATCAACTCTAACTAATCTGTACAAAACTCTATCAAGCCTATCTTTGTACTTCAGGAAAAGAGATTCGCCTGAATCAGAGATTAGATCCTTGATTACATATTTTTTTTTAGATAGATAATATGCATATTTGAAAAAAAAAGTATTATCTTGGTCAAACCTTCTGTCATGCTTCCATTGATTTAATGCTTCTTCATCTTGTAAACGAAAGGTATTCATTAATTCCTTTATAATATCCTTATCAGTCTTATTAAAACAATCTTCTGGTAATTTATATGATTCGACGAATTGCATCTCTGATTCAAGCCTTAAAAGATTTGGCAGAAGCCCAAGTGAAGCTAAGCGCTGTATAACTGATTTTGAGCTCACCATTTTTATAACTTTTAAGAATACAGGCCTTTCTTCTAAAAGGCAAAATGTTTACTCTATTTTAACTAGGATAATTAAATCTGACCACAGTTCACAGGCAATAGAATATGAACATGGGTAAAGAAGGAATTTAAATAAATTAACTTTCAATATTTAGGAATTCATATATATTATTATAATTTTACTTTTTTCTATTCTAATTATATGCGATCATTTAGATTATAAGTATTAAATATAAATTTTATCTATAGTATTAATTATCTGAGCATACATAAATACGTCTAACAATTCGAGATTATTAGTATAATTCTCAACAATCAGCTTACTTAATGCATGAAGTGATTTATTGCTCTTATTAGCTTTACTAGAAATATCAGTTGGTGGAAAATGTTCATACAACCATTTTATCCAATTCACATCTGTCTCTCCTGACATTTCTAATTTGGTTTTATAAGATATTAATGACCTTAGAAGTTTTCCTGGTTCATGGCTCGATGTAAGAGATGAGAATAATAATGAAGAGCCCTCTTCGCTAAAACCAGGTATCATGGATAATTCTTGATTATTATTGATATCGATAGTTATATTTGTATGCTTAATCATCGAATTTATATAACTAACCTTTATAAATTTATTATTACCTTTAGGAATAAACCATTCTCCAGTAAAGTTAATATTTCTCCTCTTATATTTTAACCTATAGTCTTTATTTATTTTTTTTATAGAAAGACTGGAAATCCTTTCTACTAGCATAGGTCCTACCATCAGTCCTATTATAGAGGCAATTGAAGCGCCATATAAGTTATCGGGAAGATGATTTCTTAAGTAATTTTTTACATCATCGAATGTATTCCTTTTAGGTTTAGAGTTATTTATATTCATTGTATTATCTAAATTGTAATCTTCAATATTAACTGGGCTTAAATTATTACCTTCTTGAGAAATATTTACTATTTCTTCTTTTGGAGAAAAAGTATTAGGTATAGACTGCTTCTGACTTAATTGAAATGTATTCTTCAATTCATTTATATCTCCAATAAATGAATTTTGCTGGATTATATTTTCACTTGTTGATCTATTCGAATTACTAGTTATATCAGAGTTCTGAATAGAAGGATTGGATGAATTTTTATTAGGTAAAATAACATTTTTGACAGGAGCTGTGGTCTCTATAGGAATTAGTGGGTCACCTATTATTCCTTTTTCATCTATAGTATCAAAGAAACCTTGATCTACTAATAACATACTTATCAGATCAACTGTGCCATCAGAGTCCAAGTCAATCAAATAGGCGGAACCATCTATTGATTTAATATCTCCAAAATCAATATTATTAAAACTCAACTCTTCAAATAAGTTGTCTTCGGCTCTTAATTTAACATTGGAAATTTGATCCTTACTATTGAAATAATAAGGATCATAATAATATAGAGAATATTCTAGTTCTGACAACCAATCAGCAAGTTCACCATCTTGATTTGCATTGTAATCTAAAATTTTAGACTTAAATAAGTAGGGTATGCCATCACTAGTTGTTTTAATAAGCTTGTCCAAGAAATAAGGCTGATCATCCAAATATATATTTACAACTGAAGTATCTGCTCCCTGAGTATCAATAGAAAAATCAATTTCCCCAATAGGTGCCTTAACTGATTCATGATTGATCTGATGATTTATGTTTTCTAAAAGATTAAATGCTTTTTCTTGGCTCTTTTCCGCATCTATTAAAATAGATCCTTCATGAGTTGATGAATCTATAATTAATAGATTATCTTTTTCTATATCCTCTCCTAAAATAGACAATGAGCCTTTCTCTAATTTAGAAATTAACTGATCTTGTTTATCATCAGAAACTTTAAATCTATCAAATATATTAATGACTTCCTCCTCAACATTTGACAAAGTATTACCTGTTCTTAAACTAGATAAAATTGATTTGATATGACTTGTATTACCATTCTTAAATATTTCCAATCCTGAAGTTGAGGTATCAATACTTGAATCATGTTTGATATTTAACCTAAGAATTCCACTAGCAATACCTTTATCATCTCCAATAATTGCAGAGCCATCTTTTTGTCTTACAAAAATCTTAAAATAACCTTCAGGGATGTCTTGTATTGTTCTAACTGCATTGGTAAAAGAAACAATTCCAGTTTTATTATTAATTTCAACTAATTCTGATAACTCTTTTGGGATCTCGAGAGACCATTCTGAAATTTCTCCTTCATCTGTATCGATAAATAGTTTACTCAAGTCAAATAGATGGTTTGAATTATTAGCATTCGCAAAAAACTTCTTATCTATAAGTAATGCTTCTGAACCTTGAAATACAGGCTTGCTATTAAGGACTGGGATCCAAATTGTAGCCTCAGGAGAGTTGGCAGTCCCAAAAACATTCTCTTCATCACCTTTAACCTTAGTTGTTGTAAAAATCTTAATTGGTAATCCCAATTTATAGCTATTATTTATTGAATCTGGAATAAGGTCTAACTGATTATGGTTTGTTTTTAACTCTAAGCCTGTAAGGTCTCCATATTGATTTCCAGTAATTTGACTCAATTGGTCGAAATCAATTATAAATGTAGTAGCTCCATTAGGGTGAAGCTCTGATTGATAAAAGTCTTGATTACTATGATTCTTTAAAGAAAGCTTAGCTCCTGAAGCCTTAACATATATATTCAACTCTGCATTATCACCTTGATCATCTTTCAATATTGGTGCATTAATATTTAAAGCTGCTTGTAAGTCAATATTAATATTCTTTTTAACTAGATTACCTAGTTGCTCTTTGCCTAATACTGTATCTGAAAGACTACTTATTATATCAGTTACTTGAGCGCTAGGTCTATATAATATATTGAACCAATCTGTCTCTATTGATTCATCTAAATTATCTGTTGCTTTAAGTTTGATACGTTGCTCTATTTCTGCTAGTAAACCAGATTGAGGCTTAATACTTAACTCAATATTATTTTGATCTATTGTAGTGAGTTTAATTATAGATTGAGAATTTTTATCTTGCCTATCGTCATCAATAAGACTAAGTTCTATTGTGTCCCCAAAAATCTTATCAGAATCTACAAATAAATCACTCAGATTCGTATTATATGTTTTATTTTCTTCAAAAGTTTGAGAAATCCATTCTTGAAATAAATTTCTTTCTAACAGATTAATAGTTGGAGAGTCATTCTGATTAACAACTTCAAGTTCTAAAGTCTTAGAAATAGTTTCTCCAAGCTGATCTGAAGCTTTTATAACAACTGAATAGATGCCAACATCTGCATTGGATGGAGAATCTGCCTCTAATGATGAGCCAGCCTCACTAGCAAAGGAATGAATAATTGCATTAGATCCATGCCTAATATCTTCTCCTGTTCTCCCTATTATTCCATCTCTTAGTAATCCTATTCCTGGTCTTAAATCAATTATGTGATTGCTACTACTATCTACAACTATTAGATCAAAAGAAAGCAATTTATCTTGTTTAAATTCACCTACAGCTTTACCTACATTTATACTTCCATCTGGAGCTGAGGCTGCCTGTACTCTAAAACCTTGCTCATAAGGAGAAATGGATTGAAAAAGTGGCAATGAATCTGATATATAAATACTGCCTTCAACAATCTCCAAGGACTTACTAAGTTCTAAATCAAGATCGACTCCTATTAATCCCTTGTTATCTATATTTCTATAATCACTAGCTTCTACAATTACTCTTAACTTAGTATTGTCCTTAAGGTTTTTATAAGCGTCAGAGTCTAACCTTACACCTATATCACCATTTTCTAAAATAGTATAAATAGCCGGTTCTATCAAAAACTGATCAATTACTTCAGGTGTAATTGAACTCTTATTACTTATCCTCAACCAATCAGTATTAGGAGTCTCATTATTTCCTAACTTCAAAATACTTTCAATAGAGTATTCTAACTTATCCCCATGCCTTAGATCTGGGTCAAAAAATACTTCAGAAAGGTCTAATTCTGTCTTATTATCTTCTAGAAGCTGAATTCTCTCATTTCTAGTTTCACCTAATTCTGAGAAATTAGGATGTTCTATCAATATAGGCTTATCATTTGTATTAATAACTCTTAATTCTAAATTATATATTGCTTGACCTCCTTTATTGTCTAAAGCTTGCCACTGCAATTGATGAATCCCAACATCGCTATTTT
The DNA here is from genome assembly GCA_003280135.1 of Prochlorococcus sp. AG-363-N16. Lineage (GTDB taxonomy): Bacteria > Cyanobacteriota > Cyanobacteriia > PCC-6307 > Cyanobiaceae > AG-363-N16. The sequence continues at coordinate 11,073 of QCFW01000005.1, forward strand.
TAGGGTTAGCTATTAATAAACCACCTGTAGAAACTTTAGAAGGTATATAAGATAGCCAAGGAGGAAGTTCTAAGGGTGAGATTTCCTCAATATTATCTAAAATATCTAAGTCGGAAAATAATCCCTCTAAGTTCAATTCCCAATTAACATCATCCTCATTGACTTCTACGGATTCTTTCCATACCCCAGTTCGCAATTCAATTGCTGAATCTCTATTAACATGTGGAGAATCATTTATATTCAAAACATTAATTGATAATTGAATGCTTGTTGAAGTCCCTCTTTTATCAAAAGCCCTTAGATATAAGTTATGATTACCTACAGTGTCCTTACCTAAAGGATTAATGATAAGGTTGGTATCATTTAAGATTGCTAAATTCTTATACTTATCTGTCCATTGAATCAAATCGGTACTTATCTGGTAATGCAGTAGATCTCCATTAATTAAATCCTCATCTTTAAAAACATCTAAAAGGTTAAGAGTATAGTGCTCTCTAAGTTTAAAATTTCTAGAACATAAAACATTATTAGATTGAGCATTAATCTCCCAGTCTTCAACAAGTTTATCTGAAAGAAATAAAGGAGGCTTATTTAAATCTCCTACATTTAAATTAATTGAAATTGTAGTAGATTCTCCTAATGGATCAGTAGCTGTAATATCAAATTTATAAAAACCTACATCCTCATTTGATGGAGTACCAGTCAATAATCCATTTTCTTCTAGATGAAGCCATTTTGGTAAATTTCCTTTATTAATAGAATCATTTAATTCAATTTTTATTTGTAAGTCTTTAGATTCATTATCTATATCATTAAAGATTTGTTTTAAGTTCCATATTCCAGTTTCTCCTTCTGAAATTGTTTTTAAGTCATTATATTTGATAACATTAGGATAATCATTTACAGGCTTAAGGATTATCTGTATAGGGGTTACTTCTGTTGATTTTGTATTTCCATAATTATCAACGCTAATAGCATTAACTGCTAGCTGAAAATCACCTGATTGATTTTTTGGAGAAACCCAAAAAGTATTTTTCCAGTCTTTATAGTCTAGAATTAATGTTGAAGAGTAAGTCCCCGAATCATCAATATTAAGATCTAAGTGTTTCTCAGGAGCCTGTGGATCAATCTTAACAATTCTAGATCCCGCAGGTATATCAGAGAGTTCAAGTTGAAGAGTTTGGCCTAATCCAGAACCTTTTAAATCTGCTTTAATTACACCGTTATCTATAGAAAGTAAAGGTACTGGCACATCCTCATAGCCCTCTATTACTCCTTCTATCTCTAATAATGGTGGGCGCAAATAAGAGTTAGGTTGAACAGTTATAGATCTTGAATCACCCTCATAAATGGAATCTCCATCATATGAAATTGGAGTTAAGATTAAGTTCAAGTCTTCAGCTACTTCTCCTATGAAAATATTTAAATTTTGTATTTCTGCTAAGTCAACCTTAATTCTTCCATCATCAATTTCGTGATTACTTACACTAATTTTACTTTGCCAAGGGATATTAATTCGATCACCATGCTGGTCTTGAATATCTATCAAAATTGACATCTGCTCTGACCCATCATCATCTGGAGTCTTTATGTTATCAATAATTTGATTAACTCTTAACCAGCCATTATCCTCAATAGTGAAGTTAGATATTTTTTCCTCTAATAAAATCATTTCAGGTTTATTAGCTACTGGTGTGATAGAAAAATTGATTGTATGTTCTGGAGATACTGCTATATCTCCCCCATTACTGGGTGTTGATGAAACTGCTAAATCAAACGAAAATTCGCCAGATAAAAATAAAGGTAACTCTAATCTACAATTATCAAGATCTTCTATTATGTAATACGCTTCTGAATCTAAAGATAAGTAATGATCTTTACTCTTATCATAGATAGAAAATCCATCAGGTAAAGATGAAATAAAGTAAGTTATAGTATCCTTTTCGTTATTAGGTTTTACTCTCAATAATTCACTTAATTTAATACTAGATATTCCTTCACTGATTATCTTTTTCTCTAAGATTTCTACAGCTGGTGGAATCGCATTTCTAATATAAGTTATTTTTTGATCAATAGTATCTCCATAGTAAATGTCTCCATTTACTTTCTCTCTAGAGATAAATCTTAGCTTGAATGTTATATCATCAACATTAATTAAGCCTTGATCTTTGAATTCTAATTCAGCTAAATCTTTTGAATCTATATAAACATATCTACGATTATCTATAATATTATCACTAATAGGAATCCAATTAGATTCGCCAATCTTCTGAATAGTTATATTATGTGGAATAATTAATTCAAGTCTTAGATGTTCTGAACCATCTTGATCAGACAATATTTTAGATACATTCGTATCTAAGAAAAAATCTTTGAATAAAAGTGATCCCTGTTCTTTTAAAGTCGCATTTTTGGTTTTAAAATCATAAGGGTTTAGAGAATCAGCAATAGGCCTTACATTTAAGATAGCAGTTTGAGTGTTATCTGCAAAAGAATTATTAGACTCTTCAATTGCTATTGCTTTAATTAAAAATTCTAATTGGCCTGAAAAATTTTCTGGGGGAATAATAAAAATACTTGAGAGTTCTGATTCTTCGAAAGAATAAATATTATTAATAGCTTCTACTTTTAGGAAACTATCATTATTACTTTTACTATATAAGAAGCATCCCTGGGGTAAATTACTTACATGATATTTTATTGATTCAGAGCCATCTTTATCTAACAATTCAGATATACTGATAAGACTTTTCAATAAAATAGGTTCATCTTCGTTAGTTAAACCATCTGACAAACCCAGCAAGGGCTTATCTGCCGAAGCCTCAACGTTTATCCCTACTGTTTTTAGGTCTGAACTTATTATTGATCCATCTGGATTTAATTGGCTAACAAGAAACGAAATATTTGCCTCTCCGCTCCAATCCTGCTCTGGTATAAATTGAATAGTCCCTTCATTGGAAATTAAATCAGACCAAGTAAATAACCAATCACCTCTGCTGTCCTTTATTCCAACATCAGGAATAATTTCATTTGGAAGGCCTCCTACTCTTACTAAAGTTAATGAATCTAAACCCTGCTTGATCCAAGAATCGCTTTGATTACTTTGCAGATTAATTAATAAGGGGTCAAAATTCTCTTTCGAAAAATAATTAGTTGATTCATTTATCTGGCCAATTTCATTAATTGAGTTTAAAGTAAAATTTATAGTTGGTGGAATCTCAGGTGCTATATTTAGGCCTACATCATATACCTTCACGTTTTCATCTATAGTAGAAAGAGATTTTGCATTTAAACTGCGAAGAATAGAGTTAGTATTAGCCCAAAATGGTTGCTCAGTTATTATATCTACTCCATCAAGATCTATCGAAGATAAATAATTGCTAATCGGACTCAGCTCGCTAGGTGAGCTGATAGCATCACCATCGTCAAACCATAGTTGAATACTTTCCCAATTTTTATCTTTATAATCTAGTATTCCATCGAAATTGCTATCAAAAGTTGATAAGGCAGAACTGCCTGAAAGATATGTTTTAATGTCTGAGATAGAAGCATAATATTCTGAAAAAAGTTCAGTAATCGAACTAATAGAAATTACATCATTAGTATCATTATCTGTGCTATTTGAAACAATAAAAGCTGAGTTATAGCTGGAATCTCTATTGAATTGTGGTTTAAGCCAATTAGTTGAGATGGGAGAATTCGCTGGCAACATTTGAAACTTAGTTTCATATCCATCTTCTTTAAAAGAAGTTAGATTTAAGCCATTATTTGACAAATCTAAAATTAAAGGATCTACAAAACTATAGTTAGTATTAAATGCAAGTTTTGGAAGTGCTGATATAGTCTTACCTATTGGTACTTTTGTTGTCACGATTTCTGATCTAGAGTCTAGGCTACCTTCACTGATAATTCTTGAAAAAATTGTGATGTTTAGGTGTGTACTTGAGGAGATGTCTGAAGGTCCTAAATTATTATCAGAAACCAAATAAAGATTGCCTTGATTGATATTACTAAATTCACTTAAATTGCTTTCAGAATCTGCTACTTCATTAAATATAGTCATAGTACCAAAAATATCTGTAGCTCCCACAGCCTCAAAAGAACCATTAATATTTTGGGCTAATTTATAACCCTTAGGTATATTACTTATAGTGATAGTAATTATTTCTTCCGGATTATAAATGCCGTAGTCATTACCCCTTCTAACAGGGATTATAAGTTGGCCTGTTTCTGAGTTGAAATTAAGTCCCTCATTAGTTTCTAAATTATGAGCAAGGTATTCTGGCTTAAGGGCTGCTTCTATAACATTCCATTGGAAATTTTCTTTTTTAGAATACTGTGCTAGGCCTTTATCAATATCAGTTAGAATTTCTTCTCTAAAATTGGATAAATCTGAATAATTCCTGAAAGTTTCTATAATAGAAACTTCTCCAACATAATCTCCTTTTTCAGAATCAGGAATTAATATAGGAATTTTTATAGAATTTGAATCAGATACTATTTCTTCTTTTAAAAGAATTTTATGGTTTTGAAAATTTGTTTTTTCTTCAATATTTTCTTGTAAATAGTCAAACTTCTCTGGGTCAAGTATCAAATTGCTATTAACTGGCAACTCCAAGTTAATAATTATAGAATTACTCGAATTGTATTTATCAATATTGAGATCTAAATAAGTTAAGGATCCAGACTTCCTTAATTCATTACTTTCTCTTATAAAAAATTCAGACACCTTATCAAGATATGGTGATGCCTTCCATTTAATTGCTATATCTTCTGCATAAGCTTTATTACCTGTATCCTTGTTGAAGCTAAAAGCTCTTAATATTATAGATAAATCCTCATTATATCTGTCATATGATCTTACGATCGCTTTATTCCACTCCTCCTCATCAAGAATAAACTTGTTACCTTGTCTTTCTCCTAACATTTCACCATGTGAGTCTCCAATAAATATGTTGTTATGGTTAACATCTATAATCATTTCATATCCTAGATTCTCATTTTTGTCTACTTTCTTAGCGTTATAAATAGAGCTAATTTTTAAAAGTTCAAGTGGTTCTAAGTTCCTAATATTATCTTCTAAATTTAATTGTTCTACCCAATGAGGCTGATTAGTTACTTGGTTTAAGCTAAAGGATATTGTTTTGGAAATAGTATCTGAAACAAGACTTGTTTGTCCAAGTTCTGATGATACTTCTAGACCCAATTCAAAGTCTCCATATGCATAAATTCCTTCAGAAAAAATTAACTTTATCTCTTCTAAAGTTTGATTTATTTCTGCAGAATTATCTCTTATTAGCAAGTCTCCATTGTTTAATAGAGATATTTTCTCGGATTTTTGAATTAAAAGGTTGTCTATGCCTAATTCATATTTTTCAGTTTCATCCTTCCTTATTAAAATGCTGATATAATCTTCTTCCCTTTTAATGTAATCTAAATCGATCAAGTCTAAAAGACTTATTTCCTCTCCTTCCATCCAAGATTTATTATCATTGTGATTAACAAAAGAAGTTTCTAAAGCAGTCCTTTGGAGGCTTAAGTTTATATAAAATTCATCAATTTCTCCCTTATTATCTTTTGCCGTAAGAATTAACTCCCAAACTGACTTGCCTAAGTAATTGTTAATGGCAAGTCCTTGAGTATTTCCTTTTATAGTCAAAGTGTTGCTATCTAAAACAAATGGCTTAGATCGAATATCAACTCCCTTTCCTGCAGAAGCGTATTTGAGTTCATATTGAATAGACTCTAAAGGGTCTAGGCCTAAATCAGGATCATAGAAGATTGAAGTCGGTAACTTAATAGTGAAATCACTTTCTTCTATGAGTTCTATATTTACCCCATTAATTTGTTCTGTATCAGAAGTAATAGCTTGTAGGTTATTGACTCCTTCATAACGTATGTTTTCTAATAAATAATCTTCGTTAGGAATATTTATAGTAGGAGAACGGTTAACTGTCCTAACATTAATTGGAACAATTGCTGATGCTATTAGACCTTTAGAATCTATAGCTCTTACCCGAAGTATATGTTCTCCTGAATGTTGACTGTTAGGAGAAACTGTTAAAAGGTGTTTGTCATTATCATACTTAAGCCATTCTATTTCTTTTGATGGAAGCTCTAAAATACCAAAATCATCGCTATCAAGTTCTACTGTAATTTCTAAGAATTCATCCTCAACTAAGTTTAAGTCATCATCACTAAACCATTTATTAAGATCATAGCTCTTTTCAATTCCTACAAATATTGAATTACTATCTTCTAAATTTACTGAATGATCTATTGTTGCATTTTCATACTGTCCTTCTAAAAAGCTTTGCAAAGCTTTTGTTCTTCTTGGTGCATCATTGATATTTTCAACTTGTAATGTCACTAATTGATCATGAAATAAACCATAAGAGTCAATAGCTCTAATTAAAAAGTTATTGTTGCCAACATTAGATGATTGAGCCTTTCCAGAAATAGTTCCCTTATTAGTATCAATTTTAATCCAACTTGTATCTGAATCTTCACCATCTAATTGCAAAATCTGATAAGAAAGCTTCTCATTTGAATCAATTAATAGGTCGGGGTCTCGAAATGTATCTGGTTCTAATTCATAAGTAAATGACTGACCTTGAAGTAAAGATGGTAATTTAATCTGAGCAGAAGATGTAGGCGAGTCATTAATATTAATTACATTAAATATTACCTTTTGTGTAGCAACTCCACCTGCATTATCTCTAGCTTGAATAATAATATCGGAACAACCTACGTCTTGATTACCTGGCTTACAAGTAATATACCCCATGTCATCTAAAGAAATCCATTTGGGAGGGTTAATTAACTCATAATCCAATAAATCATGATCACTATCTATAAATAATTCCTTTACATCGTATTTTAAGATCTCATCTTGCTTAAGATTTTGCTCTAAATAGTTATCAGGTAAGTATTTTTCAGAGACAGCTTCTGGTAGATCATTAACCTCTCTTACTGTTAGCGCAATATTTTCAGGGATGTCAATGCTATTTTCTTTGCTAGAAATTGTAAACGCATAACTACCTACGGCTTCTTGATCAGGATTTGCAACTAAAACGGCAACTTCAGAACTTTTTGAATCCAATACTATAATTTTCTCTTGATCCAACTCAACAGCAGAAGCTGGAGGCATAAGAGTTGGATGGATATCAAATGAATAGTTTAATGTATCATCTAATTTCTTAAAGGGAATTCTTGCAAATAAAGTTTGTGGATTAAAATCTTTTAAATTACCTAGAGCTTTTCCTCTTCCTGCATTTGGTAAAGCAGCAGCACCTATTCCTAAAAGCTCATTTACTTTTTGTGTCTGAGTATCAATTACCTGATCACCTAGATTCTGAAATAATGGGAGACTTTCAATATCAAAAACATTAGATGCGGAATAATCTTTTTGGATTAATTCAATAGCCTTATGATTCCAGCCTAGATCTAATTCTAAGCCAACTAATCCAAGGCCATCTTCTCTATAATCATGAACATGAATCTCTAAATAGCAAATTTCAGGGTTATTTTGATCATTAACTATTAACTGACTAATTATCAATGCATCCTGTCCTACTAATTCGGGAGTTGGTGATAAGTAATCTATTTCAATCCATTCGGGTATTTCCCAAGAATCTTTTCCAGTTAAACTATATTCTGAAATATATAAATCATTTATATATTCTGAATACTCTTTATCCTGATAATTACCTATTGGTATAACTCTAGTTTCATCTTCTAAAACTTCCTGAACAGAAAATTCAACGCTAATTTGATTGCCTTCTTTGTCTAATAAATCTTTGCCATCATGAGTTATTGGGAGCCAACTTATTTTCTTTAAGTTAAAGAATTGATTTAACTTAGGGATACCACTTGGTGACGATAGGAAAGCCGTACCTTCTTCCTCATAATTATTAATTTGACCTACTTTCCTATTCTTTATAAAACTCAAAAAACCTTCTTCAGTTTCTACTTGAAAAATGTCAATGTCATCAATTAAGTCATCTTCTTGAACTGTTTTACCAGCTTTAACTTGTCTCTTGTAGGAATCTAATACCCTCTTTTTTAAATTTTCTTTAAATAAAAATTTATCAGAAGAATCATAATCTAATTCATCTACAATATCTATATTCGCATCAGAGTTAATTATTAAAGACTGATCATCACCAATCTTATCTGAGAAAAGAAACTTATCATCATTAAATTGACTAGTAAGTATTGGATTTTGATTATTTGCTACAAGAGTTATATCAACTTTATTTTGATCTATTTGTAAACCTGTCAATTCATCTTTAGAGCTTCTAACCAAACTTGAAGCATCTAAGCTATTTAAATCTACCAATAAGTCGCTGCTATCAAGCTCAACCTCTATTGACAAGTCACTGCTAATAGAAATATCTACATTGCCATCGTTATACTCTAATGAATCAGAACCATCCCATCTTATACTTAAATCATCCGAATCTCTTTTAGGATTAATAATATTAGTATGAACATCTATAGACGTTGAGTTAACAATCTCTTCAGGTAATTCTGTGAAGGAAACTGCTGCCGAAATTAGACTATCACCTTGAATATCAGGCGATAAATCATCAATAATTATAGGCTGTTTGTTTTCCGTAAATAATAACCTCTCTAATCAAATTTCTAATATTGGGCATGTAGAATATAGCATTTTAAATCTATTCTTTATAGTTTCTTAATATATATTGAGTCATAAAAATATAGTGAGCCAACCATTATTAAGAGTTAATCTTATTGTTTTTATCCAAGTTCTGAATTGTCTTGAAATGCATCTGTCTCCAAACCATCTTCATGAAGCGTTATTGGCCCAGCAAAAGGTGTGTCGTCTTCAGGAATAGGTGCACCAGCAGCAGTGTCATCAAAGGATTCATCTGACGGATCGTCCTCATTCCCAACTTCTAATGTGTTTTGAAGCTCAAATGCTGAATTATCCCAACTATGTTCCCCAATAGTTACTTCCTCACCTATAGAATTTTGGGTAGTTACTTCTTGTTTAGCTAATTCATTCCAACCAAATGAATTAGTTAGTCCTTCAAACAATCCTCCTTCCTTATGAAGTGTTTTTCCCCAATCATTATCTAAGACAGATAAATCGGTAAGATCTATCTTGCCATCTGCATTGGCATCAACATCTTTTGCAAGACTTGCTGCTTCCACTTCACCTTGGTCATCCAAAACTTGCCTGGCTGCACCAGCATTTAAATAAGCCAAATCTTTCATTGAGACTCTTCCGTCATAATTCAGATCCCCAGCAAATGTAATTAAGTTCCTTGATCCTCTTGTATTTGCAAATGATTTACCAGAAACTTCTAGTTGTATAATCCCGCTGCTTAAATCAACTATGCTGCCTGCCTCTCCTATGATTTTAATATCTGTATACAGGGATTTGGATTGATTACTACTTTCGAATTGTCCGTCTATAAACTTCCCACTTTCTATTGAATTTTCACCATCACCACCCCATTCATGGCTCACATACTTTGCTAAAGCATTCGTTGCTCCGTCTTCATTAACGTATTCACTAACCTCTATGTCTTCTGCAATTGCATTCCCCACGTTCATCCAACTACTTTGAGTAGTCAAGATGTCTCCTCTTCTAACAAGGTTAGTCTTAATAACACTTTGAGTTGCATGATAATCAACTCCGCCCATGTTGTTGTACATAGGGCTGCCATCAGAATTTGAAGGCATTGTACCGCCCATGCCGTTTTCCATCATATAACTACCGCCACCGTCATATGCCATGGTGGCTGGCCCTGTAATGGCATCGTTATGTGGCATGATGGCTGGCCCAGTATTGCCATCGTTATATGCCATGGTGGCTGGTCCTGGTCCTCCACCGTTGTTCGCAGAGCCGATAATTCTCTCTGTACCAAGATGGAAGCCTGCATTTGCCTCAACAATGTTAATGCCTGCCTCGAATAATCTCGCCTGAACACCTCCAGTAAGATATTCACCTCCCATTTCCCTCAGAGACATAATTGAACGATTTTTATAATGATCATGAGTACCCATTTCTCCAAGAGTGTCATGCGTCTGTGGAGCCATTTCTTCATATGTATGAGTAAAGATTGTCTCATCAACATTGACATCTATATCAAAAGTTAGATTTAATCCTTCAGCACTACCTTCAGACAAAGCATATTTAGCCTGTATAGCCTCAGTTTGCAATGCTACTTCATCGAAATCTAATTCAATGGTTGCAAAGATCTCTTGATTGGTAATCGTTTGTCCTTTATCTAAGTCTTCTAAACTTGCTGCAGCAATTCTAATGGTTCCATTTGCATCATCTACTTCTACAGCGTTTGCAACAGATAAGCAAGATCCTATTGTTATATCATCTGCCGTAATTTCCTCAAATATATCCTTGTCATAAGAAATAGTTATATCTGCGCTTTCTAAACCAAAGCCTCCGGTTAATGATTCGGCGGCAATCTCTAAAACAAATTTGTCGTCACTCGACCTTCCTTCACCTAAAACAGCTAACTGATTGCTTCCTCCTTCGATAAACCCATCAAACTTATTTCCACTCATTCCATCTGAATAGTCATAATTTCCATCCTCATTATCATTCCTCCCGGAAAAGCTTCCATTTTGTAAATCCCAGAAGCTATTGGATGGAACTATATCTTCTAAACTCTCATCTATGACATTCTGGATGGCTGCAAAGGGTGGCGCAGGATAGAACCAACTACCTTGACCATTATTGAATGCCCATTCCCACCTTGGATAAATCTCGGTAGCGTGTACCCACTCTCCCGTTTGTTCGTTATTGAATTCAACACGTTGAGTGGATGGTTGTTCTGAAAGTTCAGTTAAATGTGCAGGCCATTCTCCGGTTAAACTATTTAAATCTTTCCAAGGAGTTGAGGGATCAACAACAAATTGCCCGTTATAAAGATCCCACCATGCCGCCTCCGGTGGAGCTTCATATGTGCCTGGCTCTGGCATAGGGTAAATCCAGACTCCCTCTAAATTATCCTGGCTTGAGTCAGAGGGATTAAGACCACCGTATAGAAAAAAAGGATCTTTCCCAAAAGTCGTTTCTGGCGGAGGAGCGTCTCGGTTTGTATGCACAGGCGTAGGAAATCCATTTACATTTTCACCAGAATCAATAGAAGCACTGCCACCTACTGGAGGTTCTAAATATTCATCCCAATCACCCTCATCTATCCAGCCACCTTCAAAGCTATTCCATTCCATTCCAGTTGGGTTATAAAATTTTGCAGATCTGGTGACAGTTTCAGCTTCTGGTTGCGGATAGAAATAACCACCTTGACCATTATTTAATGCCCATTCCCATTGTGGCTCAAGATCCACATTCGCATCATCCGCGGAAGTATGAGTCCCTTCATAATCAGCAGGAAGCTCTCCATCATTAGTTTGAGGCATGCCAAAAGAGGCTGTTCCAAACTCTCCATTAGAGTTAACTGTTTGAATACCACTAAGATTTTCAGGAACGTATTGTCGTGAAGTGCTTCTGCTTCCATAAGCCATAAAGGTATTGTCAGATAATGCCGCAGCGATTTCGGTACTATCAGATGCATAAACAGGCTTGCCTAAAGTTGCATTTAAATCAGACCAAGCTGGGTCTTCAGTCCATCCACCTTCAAACATATTCCATTTTTTTCCTTCAGGGATAACACCACCAATTAGTAGATCAGGAGGTGGTTGAGGGAAAAGAATTGCTCCATCATATTCGAACCCTTCCTCTCCATGGATAGCAACAGCAGCATCACTAGTATCAACACCTCTTATTGACCATTCCCAAAAAGGATCTAGTTTTCCATACTTAAGTCTAACACCACCATCATTTGTATCCCCAGCGGTGTTTGTCCAAAGCATTACTGCTTCAGAATTATCCTCGTCTAAACCATAAGACTCCATAGTATGGATATCGCCTAGCGAGGGTAGGCGATTATCAGCCCATGCCTGACCGTTGTCGTTTTCAAAGCCACCATGATATAGAGGTGTTGGTGATTCAACATCTCCTAAAGCAGATGTAGCAGAATCAGATTCTGCCTGAGTAATTCGATAGCTGAACCTTACAGATTCTGGACCATTAAAATATCCATATCCTCCGTATTTTCCATATTGGTCCCAATCAGTATTGGGGTCAATATCATTATTATTTTGATATTCGACTAGGGCAAAGCTTTCTCGAGGAGATGATTGAATATTAGAAACATTTACAAACTTTTCTCCATAGCCAAGAAGTTCGTCTGGATTTGGATTGTTATAAGTGAAATCCCCACCAGAAGATTGCATTCCCCATGCATAGATAGTGCCATCAGAAACTGTTCCAGCTATTGCTGATCCATTCGCAAAAATTTCTTGCACGAATTCCCCAGTATTTATTTCATGTGTATATCCATCTCCTCCAGAATCTTGATCACCCCAACTTAAAAGATTGTTGCTCTCATCCAAAAGAGCAAAACTCCTATCTGTAGCAACAACTTGTCTTATTGGTCCGTAGTTGTCAGGGAGGTCATCCTCACTTAGATAACCTCCATAACCTGGATTTCCCCATACAGCATCTATACGCCCATCATTTCCTACAGCAATAAAGGCCCCTTCAGTAGAATAAATATCTCTAACTCCCTTAACATTTTTGAGATAAGTATGATTATCTCCTCCATAGTTCGAGTCTCCCCAAGTAAAAATAGACCCATCCTGTTTTAACGCAGCAAATGCATATTTATTAGAAAAAACATCCCTTACTTGACTAGAAGAAGACGTTAGTGAAGGTTGTGACCCTCCACTATTTGAATCACCCCATGTATAAACTCTCCCATCATTCGTTAATGCAGCAAATGCAGAGCCAGTTGCATATACTTCTCTAATATTGACTAAAGTCTTATCTTGCTTAGAAGATGTCTTACCACCATGGCTTGTTTCACCCCAACTTGTTACATCTCCACTATGAGTTAGAACTGCAAAAGCTTTATCTGAAGCGACAATATCCCTAGCCTGGCCATTCAAGTAGGAAGTTTTCTTATTATTAAAAGTGCTTTCTCCGCCTTCTCTATCCTGGCCGCATGTATATACATTTCCATCGGTGGTTAAAAGGGCAAACGCATTTTCAGTGGCAACTATCTTATCTATTCTGTCAAAGGAGCCAAAGTGTGCGGCTTCGTCATCATTATTAAAACCACTTCCCCCATTTTCCCTATTACCCCATCCAATTAGAGCTCCATCGCCCCTCACAGCCATATACGCAGTGGCATTTGAATAAATCTCTTTTATATCAAAAAGTTGATCAGAAACATTGGTGCTATCGCCACCAGAGTTTGGGTCTCCCCAAGTAACCACACTTCCATCCTCTTTTAAAGCAGCAAAAGAACTCTTGTTTTGGAAAATCTTATTGACACCTGAGTTCAAATCCTCTGAAACCCCAGAACTATCACCACCACTAAAAGAATCTCCCCAAGTAAATACTTTCCCTCTGTCTGTAACTGCAGCGAAAGCAGTCTCATTAGCATACTGAGATTGAGATCTTGATCCGTAGCCTTTAGTTTTCATCATACCCTTGTGAAAACGTAATAACTTTATATTTGAATATAATACTATATTACATTGATATAAATAAAGTCTATTCGTACAAAATACAAAAAATTTTCACTCTGGAAGAATTTACTTCAAGAGTCGATAAGCTACTTTTATTCAGTACAGCAGAAAGTTTTGATCATTGGATTAAGTTAAGGATATAAAATCTCTCCTATTGATAAATCACTTAAGTTCTAATAACTTCAAAGAATTAAAATGATATCTATCAGAAAATTCCTACAAAATTCTATCTGTTATCAAAAAACCTTTCAGATTAGCTTTTCTGGCTAAAAACTTTAAAAATAAAGACTTGGTAAAACTATGAATAGCTTTTACTTCGCAATTCCATTTTAAAGAGATTGGCCCAATTTATCTTTTAATTTTCTTATCCACTGTAAAAGTTTTAATCACTGCTTCGCTATATAGCTGTCAAAATCAAGTCAAAAAATATAATTTTTTTGATTGAGATATTGTTTAATGTCAAAGTTAACCTATAAATCTACTCTTTAAAATCTCTCTATTTCTTTACTGAAATGACCATTAAATCTTGAACGCTTTTCTTCAACGTCAAAATTTGCAGCCATAAATGCACCCGCAAGTTGCATCCATTTTGCAGTGCCTTATTTAGTAAGAATTGGGCCACTCCAATCATAGAGAAACGGCAAATCCTAATCAAATAACTTAATAATCAGCCTTAGGCCTTCTTTCTGAGTTTCTCTTCTTAAACATTAAAATTACTCGACAACCAAATAAGTTTTGGGTTAGCAGCTTCCTTTTTTCTACTTTCTATACAAACCGAGCTAACGCCGCTTTCCTTCTATTATCCCCTCTACCACTAACTCCTAAATCTTAAAATTGCATCCCAAGCCTTGATTCAACATGATTATCAAGCCACTTGCTCCTGAAGATCAAATCCAGTTTATGTTCACCAGTTTGCTTGACAGTTGAAAACCTGACATAACTAACCGCATATATTCGGTAAAACCTCAGTTTTCGCAATTCTCATCAAAATAAGGTTCTTTTCCCTGACTGCCTTTGCTATATCTAGCTTTTACAGAGTTAGCAAGTAAGGAGGTTAACTCATGAATTTACAACTCAATTCTCTAATGGTTGGCCTAATTCTTCACGCAATTTCCTAATACGTTGAAGAAGCTTTAATCTTCTGCTTCTTTCTGTTGCTGTGAGAAATAGTCTTAATGGAAAGTAAATCACAGTCATCATGCCAGCCAAGCCAGCCATCAATATAAAAAATAAAGCCCCAGCGTCATTCATACACTTGACCTTAACCAAAATTTTGCACAATTGACAATAAAAAATATCCAAACAATTCGGCTTTCCCCACTTATTAACATCTCTCATTACGCAAGAGTATTAGTGCAAATAGATGATTCTGCTAACCAATTAAATGTCAAAACTCATTCGTTCTTCAGATGAATCTAGGAATTCCTTAGAGAAAGGTGTTAATGCTCTTGCCGACGCAGTTAAGGTAACTATCGGTCCAAAGGGAAGGAATGTGCTTCTTGAGAAAAAATATGGTGCGCCAGACATTGTGAATGATGGAGTAACCATTGCAAAAGATATTGAATTAGAAAATCCTTTTGAAAATATAGGTGCAAAGCTCATTGAGCAAGTTGCTTCTAAGACAAAGGATAAGGCTGGGGACGGTACAACCACAGCAACCGTTTTAGCTCAAGTCATGGTCCATGAGGGGCTCAAAAATACTGCTGCAGGTGCCAGCCCAATTGAACTACGTAGAGGGATGGAAAAGGGTGCTCAACTAGTAGTCGAAAAGCTTCAAGAAAAAAGCAAAGCTATCAAAGACAAAGATATTCTTCAAGTAGCAACAGTAAGCTCAGGTGGAGATGAAGAAATAGGGGCAATGGTTGCAGAAGCCATGGAAAAAGTAAGCACAGATGGGGTTATTACAGTTGAAGAGTCAAAATCTCTAAATACAGAATTAGAGGTAACAGAAGGGATGGCCTTTGATAGAGGTTATAGCTCTCCTTATTTCGTTACTGATGCAGATAGACAAATATGCGAATTTGAGAATCCCTTGATTTTATTAACTGACAGAAAAATTAGTTCCATATCGGATCTAGTACCTGTATTAGAAGCAGTACAAAAAAATAGTTCTCCTCTTGTAATACTTGCTGAAGAAGTTGATGGCGAAGCTTTGGCAACGTTAGTTGTAAATAAAAATAGAGGGGTTTTACAAGTAGCGGCTGTCAGAGCACCTTCTTTTGGAGAGAGGCGTAAAGCTGCACTTGCAGATATTGCTGTTTTAACTGGTGGCACCTTAATAAGTGAAGATAAAGCAATGACGTTAGATAAAGTTTCAATCTCTGATCTTGGAAAAGCAAGACGAATAACAATTAGCAAAGAAACAACAACCATCGTTGCTAATGATGATCATCAAAAAGATGTCTCATCAAGAGTTGAAAGTATTAAACGCGAGCTAAATCAAACAGAATCTGATTATGACAAAGAAAAATTAAATGAACGTATAGCTAAGTTGGCAGGAGGTGTTGCAGTAATCAAGGTTGGAGCACCAACAGAAACTGAATTAAAAAACAGGAAGCTTAGGATTGAAGATGCATTAAATGCGACTCGAGCAGCAGTGGAAGAGGGTATTGTTGCTGGAGGTGGTTCGACTCTATTGCAAATAACTGAAGAATTAAACTCACTTTCTAACTCATTAACTGGAGATCAAAAAACTGGTGTTGAAATAGTAAAGAAAGCCTTATCTGCGCCCGCTAAGCAAATAGCCATCAATGCTGGTGAAAATGGTGACGTGGTGGTTTCTGAGATAAAAAGGTTAGGCAAAGGGTTTAATGCTATTTCTGGAAAATATGAAGACCTAATATCGGAGGGAATTATTGATGCAGCGAAAGTAATACGTTTAGCTCTTCAAGATGCTGTGTCAATAGCTTCCATGCTAATAACTACAGAAGTCGTTATTGCTGACAAGCCAGAGCCACCCGCCGCTCCTGGGGGAGAAGGTGGTGATCCTATGGGTGGAATGGGTGGAATGGGTGGAATGGGTGGAATGGGTGGAATGGGTGGAATGATGGGTGGAATGCCTGGAATGATGTAAACAATTTCAAAAAACTTTTATCTACTCAATAGGTTTATTTTTTAAATAAGTTTTTTCTTTAAGAAGCTTGAGCTGCTTCATCATTTAGTGAAGGAAGCCATCTACGGAGGCGTCTGATTGCTGGTGTAGGTGGTGGAGATGAGACGTAATCAATGGAGTCGTCGATAGATTCAACTACATGTGTTGCAATATCTTCTGATACTGAGTTTTCACTTAACTCATATTTACCACTATTGCTAGAGATTATTTTATTCAAAGAAGAAGCCTCAACAAAATCCTCAGAATCAAAAACTCTTTCTTCGCTATCAGTAGAGGAAGCTAAGGAAGTTCTAACTTCAGCTAAGTGCTCTAAAGAAGAATTATCAGAATTTTCAAATCCTAATGCTTGGTATGTTTCTTCGGGATTTCTTTGATCGTAAAGATGACCTCTATAAGATTCGAGATTACTTAATCCATACCTATGAACCCAAATACCTTCTAGGTAAAACAAAAGCTTCTCATCATTGGCTTCTATTGCTTCAGAAATTTGACTATGAAGTTGATCCTTCCTAGAAGGGTTAGTTTGCAAAGAAATTGATGAGTTCACAGGATTAAACAAGTTTGCGATTTAGTAGTGGACGAATTGTTAGAAACAATCCAATAGTGAGAACCATCAAAAAACCCAAGCATTCATATCCTGTCAAATCTCCATAAGGGACCTGAATCAAAACAGCGCCTAGATTAGCTGATCCGTAATAAGCAGCACGAATAGGTTCAATTGCAAAGGTAAGCGGATTTATGCTTGCTAGCCAGCCCAACCATGCAGGCATGAAAGAAATTGGAACTAAAGCCGTACTTGCAAAAAGAAGCGGAAGGTTAGCTACAAAGATTACAGCTATCAATTCAATATGACCTGGCAAAACAAAAGCTAGTCCCAAACTTAAGGCTGTTACTGCAAAAACTAATATCAATAAAGTCAATAAAACAATAAAGAAGCCACTGAAACTTGGCCAACCATAACCAAGAATGAAGGCAGTGATCATGATGGCTAAACTCTGCAAAAAACTTATAACAGTTATGTAAATAACTGAAGCAAAAACTATCGAGCTTCTACTTCTCAACGGTGCGACCAATAAGCGATTCAAGAATCCAAACTCCCTATCAAACATTACTGGAAGTCCAGCATTTAATGCGCCACTAAACGCTGTAAAAACTATTATTCCTGCTCCGAGGAAGTTGCCATAATCAATACCTCCAGGCAAAAAGTCATTTGGAGCATTAGTAAATAATGCTCCAAATAAAATGAGCCAGATCAAAGGTTGTAAAATTCCTGCGACCAAAGTGGAAGGTCTTCTAATTAATTGTAAAAAAAGTCTTTTTGTTAACGCAAATGTTTCCTGGATTAACTCAGAAAACGCACTTTGCTTGGCGAGAGTTGGTTGAAAAGAAGTAGAGGTTTTCATAATTTAAAAAAACGTTGAAGTTAGAGTTAAAGATTACCTACCTCATAGATTCTTTTGCTTCATTTTTTAAATTTCGTGTTCCAGATATTGCTAGCTCTGCATCCATAATTGTTTTCCCAGTTGTTTCTAGGTAAACATCATCCAAGCTTGGCCTACTCTCGGATAAAGCAAAAATATCAAATCCTTCCTCTTTTAATGTTTTCCGCAATGTTGAAATTATTTCTGAGGTTTCTACAAAAAGGTTTAACGAGAATCCCTGAGAAGAATTTATTATTACTTTTTTTACTCCTTCAACTGAAAGAACATAGTTTTTCACTCTTTCTGCTTCGTCTGGATTACTAAATTCATTTACTTTTAAAGTAATCCTCGCCCTCCCAAGCTTTTCCTTAAGTTTACCTGGACTTCCTTCAGCAATCACTTTCCCATGATCAATAATAGCTATCTGATCCGCCAGAGAGTCAACCTCCTCAAGATAATGACTACTCAAAAGAATAGTTACTCCCTGACTATGAAGTTCTTTTAATAAACCCCAAACAACAGAACGGCTTTCTATATCCAACCCAACCGTTGGTTCATCTAAAATTAACAAGTCAGGTTTATGTAATAAACCCGTAGCAAGGTCAAGTCTCCTTTTCATGCCTCCTGAATAAGAACCAGAGCGACGATCAATCCAATGAGCCATATCTAATCTTTCAATTAATTCTTCAATGCGCATATTTCGTTGAGTAAATGGCAAGTGATAAAGATCTCCATGCAGCTCCAGTAATTCACGCCCAGTTAAAATTTTGTCAATAGCCACTTCTTGAGCAACATAACCAATAACTCTTCTGACATCCTTAGATCTTGCTAAAACATCTAAACCAGAAACAATTGCCTTCCCAGAGTCTGGGGCTAAAAGTGTAGAAATTATTCTTAAAGTAGTTGTTTTACCTGATCCATTAGGACCTAAAAGACCATAAAGACTTCCTTTTGGAACAGTTAGGTTTAACCTATTCAACGCTTGAACAGGTCCGTAAGACTTAGTTAAATCCTTAAGTTCTATCAATGACATTGAAATGCGCCCATTCAATTAATAAGTAAATCTAGTTAGAAAAATAAATTTCATCGAAAATTAGATTAAAGAGTATTTTAGATATTCTAAGAAGCAATTAAAGAAGTGCTTGCCAGTTGAATAAACAGATCAATAGATTGGTTATGAAATTGAGCAGCCAAAGGCAAGCGACTAACTACTAACAAAAGACATATTCCAAACATATAGAGAATTGACCAACGAAATAACCCTTTCGATCGAGATACATCATCTGGGTCGATAGTAAGACTTTTAACCATTTGAAGTAAGCGCACATTAAAAGGAATCGTCAAAATTCCATATAGAAAGCCTCCTTCAGGTAAGGCGAAAATTCCTAAAGTACTTAATAAAACTGTTGCCCAACCATATCGAGCGATTGCATCTGCTGTAAAGGCAGATCCTTTAACAACCGGAAGCATTGGAATGCCTACTGACTTGTAGTCATCCTTCAACAAAAGAGCTAAGGCCCAGAAATGAGCAGGTGTCCATACCATAACCAAAGCAAATAACCACCAGCCGCCCAATCCTATATGGCCTGTCGCTGCAGAAGCTCCAACCAAAGGAGGTATTGCACCTGCAACTCCCCCAAAAACAATATTTTGTGAGGTTCGAGGTTTCAAAAATGCAGTATATAGAAGTACATAACTACATAAACCAAGCAAAGAGAGCCCTGCTGCCAGGCAATTAACACCACTTACCAAAAGTGTCGCAGCTGCCAAAGTACATGAAATTGCTCCTGCAAATACAGAGTTTGGAGACAATCTTCCAGAAGGCAAAGCTCTAGAACTGGTTCTAATCATACGCTTATCAAGATCTTGTTCCCACAGACAGTTCAGAGCTCCAGCGGCAGCAGCCGCAAGTGCACCACCGCCAAGGGTGCATGCCAGCCTTGGCGAAGGCAAAGGCCATCCTTCGGTAAGAGCCATTCCACCTAAAGTGGTAGCTAAAAGAAGCGGTATTAAACGAGGTTTTGCGACTTCCAGCCAAGGTGGAAGCTTTACAAATTTTCTTGAAGGTACAACTTCTGAGCGATTCAAGTTGCCTGAAAAAATTTGAGATGAAGAACTAACCAAGACATACCTCCGTAAAAGAACCTTCAGAATTAATTCCGGATTTCGACATTGCAGTAGGGCCCCGAGAAAAAAGACTAGCTAGTAATGCAACTAATAAAGCAGCAATTAATTGATGCGCAATTCTTAGCACAGGCATATTCAAATATGAATTAACAGTCATTATTCCAAGTGATACTTGTAAACTAAGCATTAGAGAAACTGTCATCAAAAAAGGCCATTGACTCCTAGCCCAGCCACCTGCAACAAAGGACACCACGACAAAAGTTAAAATTAAAAAAGAAGGCAATAAAGATAGGGTTCTATGCAAGTCAAATAGCTGGCAAGCTTCTCCTGAAGATAGACAGCGTTGACCACTCCAAGAAGTTGCCATCAAACCGCCAACTAGGCTTTGACCAATCAGAGCTATCAATGAAAATCCGCACAAAGGTTTCCACCAAATAGGAGGACTTAAACTATCAGGCCTTAATAAAACCTGTGTAATGCCACTCATTATTGATAGGAGTGTGAAAGCTAAAATTAAATGCGCACTTACAACAAAAGAAGGTAAGAGGTGAGAAACAGTTAAGGCTCCTAGCATTCCTTGAATAAGGATAAAAAAAAGCATTAAGCCATAAACCCAAGGCAGCCATTTAGGTAATTTAGTCCTATTCACAATGGCTATACAAAACTGGATCAAAAGAGCTATCCCCACTAGAAAAGCATCCAATCGATGAAACCATTCCAAAAACACCTGCAAATTCATTTTTCCTCCAGGGAAAAATGATCCATAGCAAAGAGGCCAGTCTGGGCAAGCTAGTCCTGCTTCCATCACACGAGTTGCACCTCCTATTACCACCAACGCAAGTAGAGCAACGACTATATGTGCTGAAAGTCGAGCTAAACTCATTCTAATTTTTGGAAGAGAAGAACCAGTCAAGAAAGAAGAAGTGAGATTAAACTTTCTCTTAAAAGGTAGCTGTTTACAACTTGATGACATGGTTTAAACAGGAGTACAACATTTATTCTTCATTATTAAATTTCTCATTGCTGACAAAACTATGCTGAAAGCTAATTTTTTTAGCTTTTTTCCTTGAAAACAAAAGAAAATCTTTCAAAATTAGGACATCTTTATAATTCAATAGTGCGCAAATGGGATGTGTTTAATAACCTAAAAATAGAAACTTATTCTTATATTGCTGTCTCCAATCACCATAATTAGTTTCTTAGTTAGTATTTGCCTAATTATTGGCGGTATATGGGTCGGAAATAATGTCAATCTTTTGCCAGCAGTGGCAAGCACTAATGCACCTATATATGATGAACTATTTAAAGTACTTTTTGCTATTGGAACAATACTATTCATTGGCATGTCAGGACTGGTTATATTTAGCCTTATAAAATTTCGAAGAAAGCCTGGCGATGTAGATGATGGAGAATCAATAGAAGGTAATCTTTCTTTAGAAATTTTGTGGACAGCAATTCCTGCAATAGTTGTTTTATTTGTTGGCTTATACAGTTATGACATTTATGACCGAATGGGTGGGATGGAATCATTAGGGAGCCATAACAATCACAGTCATCACATTAATGAGGAGAGAAGAATCTGGGGAGGGATTGGCTCTTCCAACTCAATCGAATCTCCTTTGAATGCATCTTCCACACCATTAACAGTTGATTTATCAGCTATGCAATTTGCTTTTATTTTTCATTACCCTGAAGGAGATATTATTTCAGGAGAGCTACATGTACCAGTCGATAAACCCATAGCCCTTACAATGGAATCAAAAGACGTAATCCATGCTTTCTGGGTTCCTGAATTTCGTCTCAAGCAAGATGTCATACCAGGACAACCTACTATCTTGAATTTCACTCCTACAAAAGTAGGACGTTTCCCTATTATTTGCGCTGAACTCTGTGGTCCCTATCATGGAGGTATGCGTGCAACAGTTGTCGTGGAAAAAGAAGAAGATTATCAACAATGGTATAAGCAAAATGCCAAGCAAGTTGATTTAGAAGTATGACCCTGTCCTTTCCCCCAAGCGAAAAAAAGCCCCTGGAAGGTCTTCAACCTAAGGGGTGGTTACGTTATTTAAGTTTTAGTCTTGATCATAAAGTTATTGGTCTTCAATATTTAATATGTGGATTTATTTTTTATTTAATTGGGGGTGCACTAGCAGGTGCTATTCGAATTGAATTAACAAGTCCTTTATCGGACTTTTTGGAAAGAGACGTCTATAACCAAGTACTAACTCTTCATGGAACAATCATGATATTTCTTTGGATCGTACCAGTAGTAAATGGAGCTTTTGGAAATTATTTAATCCCCTTTTATGTAGGTGCCAGAGATATGGCATTTCCAAGACTCAATGCAGTGGCTTTTTGGCTAATACCTCCAGCTGGATTAATGCTCATAACCAGTTATTTCATAAATGGTGCAGCTCAATCTGGGTGGACTGCTTATCCGCCACTTAGTATTACAACTCCTGCTGCAGGTCAAATTATATGGATTTTGAGTGTCCTTCTTCTAGGAGGAAGTTCAATCTTTGGTGGCATAAATTTTATTGCCACCATCCTAAAACTTAGAAGACCAGGTCTCAAGCTAATGCAATTACCAATGTATTGCTGGGCAATGCTCGGTACCAGTATTTTGGTCGTCTTGTCTACTCCAGTACTCGCAGGCACATTAATACTGCTGAGCTTTGATATTGTTGCTCATACGGGGTTTTTTAATCCAGAATTAGGTGGAAATGTCATTGTTTACCAGCATCTTTTCTGGTTTTACTCTCATCCCGCTGTTTATATAATGGTACTCCCAGCTTTCGGCTTGGTCAGCGAAATACTTCCAGTACATTGTCGCAAACCTCTTTTTGGTTACATAACAATGGTCTATTCAATAATGGGAATAGTTGTCTTAGGACTAGTGGTATGGGCTCATCATATGTTCACTAGTGGTACACCACCTTGGATGCGATTATTTTTTACAATCGCAACAGCCTTTATAGCCGTTCCTACAGGAATAAAGTTTTTTAATTGGGTTGCCACTCTTTGGGGAGGCAAGATATCTCTTAACTCAGCAATTCTTTTCTCTTGTGGCTTTATTATTAACTTTGTTTTAGGAGGAATTACGGGAGTTGCGCTAGCTCAAGTACCTTTTGATATACATGTACATGACACTTACTTTGTAGTTGCTCACTTTCATTATATTGTCTACGGAGGATCTGTATTTGTAATATTTTCTTCAATTTATCATTGGTTCCCCAAATTCACCGGCAAGCTTCTTAATGAAAATCTTGGGAGATTCCACTTTCTAATTACTTTTATTGGCTTCAACCTATGTTTTGCTCCACAGCATTGGCTTGGACTTAATGGAATGCCTAGAAGGGTCGCAGAATATGATCCACAATTTACTTTCGTAAATCAATTAAGCAGTATTGGCGCGCTCCTAATGGCTTTAAGCACACTTCCTTTCTTATGGAATGTATTGCAAAGTCTTCTGAAGGGCCCTAAATCTGGGGATAACCCTTGGAAAGCATTAACACCAGAATGGCTAACAAGTTCTCCTCCCCCTGTAGAAAACTGGTTAGGTGAAGCGCCCCTAGTTACAGAGCCTTATGGGTATGGGAAGAAGAAAAAGATTGTATTAGCAATTAAATCCGAAAAAGAAGATAAAGAGAACATTTAATTCAATGACAACAACTACACCACTTGAAAAGGACTCTTCTCCATCATCTGAAGAAAAGAAATCTGACACTGAACACTCTGACCACAGAATGTTTGGTCTAGTCACATTTCTTGTTGCAGATGGAATGACGTTTGCCGGTTTTTTTGCTGCATATTTAACTTTTAAAGCTGTAAACCCTCTTCTTCCTGATGCAATTTACGAGCTAGAGCTCCCATTACCAACCTTAAATACCATTCTACTTCTAGTAAGTAGTGCGACATTCCATCGTGCAGGCAAAGCTCTACAGAACAAAGATTCAAACCTTTGTCAGAAATGGCTTTTAGTTACCGCCGCCTTAGGTTTGGCTTTCCTAACAAGTCAAATGATTGAATATTTTACTCTTCCATTTGGGCTCACTGACAATTTATTTGCTAGTACTTTTTACGCACTTACAGGATTCCATGGCCTACATGTAACTCTTGGCTCAATTCTCATATTGATCGTTTGGTGGCAAGCACGTAGTCCAAAAGGGAGCTTATCTCATGACAATAGTTTTTTGTTAGAGGCTGCAGAACTTTATTGGCACTTTGTTGATGGGATCTGGGTGGTTTTATTCATCATCCTTTATCTTCTTTAAATAACAAAATTATGCTCCATAGAAATTAAATTCATAAGAATTTGTTGCCACAATTACATTTATTCGTCAGAATTAATAAAGTTAATGTGGCCAAATGCTAGTCGGCAAGGAACTACTCGATAAAGCCAGATCCTTAAGTTCTCTCCCAGAGGATGAGATCGCTAGAGGATGCGGATATGTAGGCCCTAGTGGCAGGGTTTTAAGGAAAAGCTTTTATAGAGCATTAGTACAAGCAAAGGGTTATAAACTTCGCTCAAACGGACCTGGTAGACCAGGCAATAGGTCCCCAAGAGGCAGACAAGCTGAATTCAAGACTCGTGTACATGGAAATGGGAATTTATTAATTGGTCATGCTTATACAAAAAAAATGGGCTTAGAACCTGGACAGGAATTTAGAATTGACGTGAGAAGAGATTCAGGTGCAATTTGCTTGCAACCTTTAAACAAATAATGATTAATACTTATTCCCAACCATTCTGAGCTAACCAATTTTTTGAAATAGCTTCGTGAGCAGTGTCCTTATATTCTTTGTCTTTGAATAGTAAAAGCTTTTCAGCATATTTCGCCATAATATCTATTTCTAGATTTACTAATTTTTCTTTCTGTAAGTATTTCAAAGACGTGTTTTCCCAAGTATGAGGTATTACTGCTATGTAGAACAACATTCCATTTTCACTTGACTGAGCGACAGTAAGACTAATTCCATCAACAGTAACACTAGCTTTTTCACAAATATATTTGCCAAAAGATTTATCTTCGAAGCTTATTCCTACAATCCAAGAATTTGGTAATTCCTTAATTGAGTGAACTCTACCTAATCCATCAATATGACCACTAACTAAGTGACCTCCTAAACGATCTGAAAGACGAAGAGCTGGCTCCAAGTTCACCTTGCTATTAGTAGCTGCCTTTTCTCCAAGAGTTGTCTTACGTAAAGTTTCCTCACTTACATCAGCAAGAAATCCTTTATTTCTAAAAGCAGCAACTGTTAAACAAACGCCATCCACTGCAATACTATCCCCGATATTTATTTGAAACAAAAAAGGGTATCCTTCAACTGAAAGCCTTTTACCATGAAGGCTAAGTTTACCTACTGCTTGAACAATACCTGTAAACATTATTTAAAGCTCCTGAGAAGAAATAGAATAATCATGCTTTCAATTCAATAGATCCTAAAAAAATAAATTTGAGAACAGCCTTAGGCGAACATCAATTAAATCGATCTTAATCCAACTTATCTTGTTAAAAAACCCCAATGATAAATCAAGTACTTTTGTGGAGTAATCAAGTCAAAGGGAGCAGAATTAAATTAATTGCGTTTAGTTTAAAACCTAGTCACATTACTAATACTTCTTTAAACCTAAAGACAACTGCTCACTCTTGTTAAAAATGCGTCTCACAAGAAGAGCTTTTGGCTCAAAAAAAATGGTTAGTTTGTTCACTTTAGGAACAATGCGAGCAATTAAATCAATAGATCAAATGTATATGGTCGTCAAAGAAGCTTATTTAACTGGTATCAATCACATTGAAACTGCTCCTAGCTATGGACCTGCCGAAGTTCTTATAGGTAATGCAATAAAAAAACTCGATAAAAAAGGATTATGCCCTAAAGAAAAATGGATTATAACTAGCAAAATTCTTCCAGGAATAACCTATAGAGAAGGAAAGAAACAAATAAAAGAGATGCTCAGAACATTAGGAACCGATAAAATAGACAACCTTGCAATACATGGTCTAAATATTTCTGATCATCTCACTTGGGCAACAGAAGGAGAAGGGGCAAAGTTATTAAATTGGTCACAAAAAGAAGGGTTTGTTAATCAAATTGGCTTTAGCTCCCATGGTTCGAAACTATTAATCCAACATGCAATTGAGACTAAAAAGTTTGACTTCTGCAGCCTACATGTCCATCTACTAAATCAAACAAATCTCCCTCTTGCAAAGCTTGCCCTAAAGAATGGTATGGGAGTAATGGCTATATCTCCAGCCGACAAAGGTGGACACTTGCATTCACCTAGCAAACAATTAATTTCTGACTGCTGGCCAATAGAACCCTTAGAATTGGCATACAGATTCCTTATAGCTCAAGAAATAACTACTTTAACTGTTGGAGCATCCAATAGTGAAGATTTTAATATTCCAAAAAAATTAATTAACTCATTTAGTCCTCTAACTGACCTCGAACAAAATTGTATTAAGCGTCTTTTTAGTCAAAGTTATTTCCGACTTGGCAAAACATTCTGTGGTGAATGCAGAAAATGCCTACCATGCCCTGAAGAGGTGCCAATACCTGAAATCCTAAAATTAAGAAATCTCTATGTAGGGCATGGGCTTAAATCGTTCGCACAAGAAAGATATAATTTAATAGGTAGAGCTGGTCATTGGTGGGAAGAGATAAATGCAGAGTCATGTAATAATTGTGGTGATTGCTTACCACGTTGTCCTAATAATTTAAACATACCAGAGCTATTAGCAGATACACATGTCAAGTTACTAGAGAAACCAAAGCGGAGATTATGGGGTTGACATTAGCCAACGTTCTTCTAACGTCTTTCGATTCAACTCATTCAAAGGAGTAAGCGACCAAGAATTGTTATATGCCTTCTCTGGAAAAAATAAAGATTGATTATTTGCCTTTTGAACAGTGTCATATCTCTCAAATAATTCTGAATAGCTCAAAGGGGGAATCCAACCAGTATTCATTATTTTTGATAATAATGGCATTTGGTATGCTTCTTTTAACCAGGAACTTGGAAACTGTTCTTGAAAATTATTTTTCTTCAGAAGGATTGTCCAATTCAAAGGAGCTCCTTCTAATGGTATGGCTATAGTTAATCTCGGATCTTTATAAAGAGTACTCATACAATTTTGCAAAGGAACTATAGCAAGCTTTGCTTTACCAGAGACTACCCAATTCAAAGCATTCCGATCATCAAAAGTCTTTGCCTGAATTCGTAGCTTTCTTAAAATATCTATGCCACCATCTCTGATCCGACTGGCTATCTCCATTATAATTCGAGGACTATTAGGTAAAATTAATTGGTCCTTTAACCCAGGTTCTAAGAGGACTTCCCAAGATTTCCTTGCCTTATTTATCCAGGGTTCTCCCCCTCGAAAAAGCATCACCCAAGGACTGAATCCAATAGGAAAAAGTTTTAATGCTATTTTTTCGTCAAAGCCACGTAAGAATATGTTCAAATGGTCGTTAAAAGCATATCTCTCATGTGAGATAGGCATAAATTCATCTATGGCTATATCCTGCAGCCAACCATCTCCAATAGCCAAAAGGCTAAGACTTCTTAATGTCTCCAATTGATAAGTAATATCTTTGTTTTGTTGCTGCAATACCTGAAAACGCCATGAATCAGGAAGAGTCTTAATCATTTCGGCAGGTAATACCCCTTCATAAGCACCTAAAGTTGGTCTATTCGAATTAATCTGACAACCAGACAAGCCAAAGCATGTCCCAAGGACTGACAAGTACAAAAAATCTCTTCTTGTTATGAGTAATGAATTCATATTTTAGATTTTATAAGAATTGAGAATCATTGTGAATCATGATTATTCAGTTGATCCACTGCAACTTCACACTCATCAATCAAATCATTACAGCTAATTCCATTAACTTGAGCCAGCAAAGACAATGCTCCTGCTCCTACTCCTTCCTTAATGTAGCCAAGTTCATAATCATATAAGACCTTTCTAGAACTACTCTTAAAGCGCAAACCACTAGATACTCCCCAAATATCTATTCCATAGAAGTCTCCCATTAGAGAAATTAATTTAAAAAAAGAACTTTGAGAGTGGAGGTGTGAAGTTGATTCGTCTGCCAACCAAGCAGTAGTACCAACAACAACCTCATCTAAAAACTTGTTTCTTAACTTTAAATCAATAGAAGATAAAGCAAGTGCTAAAACAGCCAACATTTGACTGCCACCACCTAACAACACAGGCAACCCAGACTGCCTGGCACCTATTAATAATCCTGTGGCAAATGGTTGAAAAGGGTCTCCTATTGCAGCTAGCAAAGACTTAGGTAATGAATGTGGTCCTACACCTGCGCGTCTTAAACCACATTCAACCAGAGTTTTTTTCAACTCTATTGGTGGAATTCTAATACTTCCACTAACCCAGTCTCCTGCAGAAATACCTAAGCCCAATAAGACTGCTAATGCAGTAGTAGTTCCTCCTGGAACACATTCGCTAAGTACTAGAGGTTTCTCCAATTGCCTCCCCATAGAAAGTCCTTTTTCCCAAAGATCTTCCACACGTGCCATGCTCATAGCCTGACCAGTACTCACGCAATTAGCAGGGCCTTGATATGGAACCTCAATAGGAATGAAAGGATAAGAAGGAACTTCATATAAACCAATTCCAAAAACCATTGGATTCAGATTTAACAATTTAGAAGAGACATAACTAATTAACGCGGGTGAGACACCTGCAATCAAAGGAGGTAAGGGCCATTTAAATGATGAGCTAGGTCCTTTCAAAAAAAACTCGGCATCTGCAAGAGCTGTAAATCTTCTAGATTCAACAGTCGCTCCAGCAGCAGAAATACCTTTAACCTCAGCAGTTTTGGAACCTGCTAAAACCAAAATCACATTAATGTCATTTGCATAAGAGCTCCATGAAGAAACCCAACTATTAATCTTCGAGTCTGTTACACCAACACCAAACGCTTTGCATCCAAAAGGGAGGGAAGCATTTTGATGAGTATTAAATGTCTTGAAATACTTCAAATTCAATCAAAAGAGATAAGCCGACTTAACAATCGAGGTGGGTCTGGCATATCAGCATTAAGCCTAGGAAAAACCCAAAACGCAACAGCATGTAGAGTTAAAACAAATACCAACTCTTGAAACAAAATTAATAACAAAGCAACAAATTGTACAAGTATCAAGTTAGTACTTAAAGGAAGACTAAATAGCTCAATAATTCTTTCAAGTAGAATTGCCCCTGCACGAGTAATAACAACCCAAAGATTTTCTCCAACCAAAATAGACAACAAAAAAACTCTAATCAGAAAACCTAGAGTTCCAATAAAAGCACCAACACTCCAACTTATCCACCAATTCAACCTTCTAAACCATGTCCACCCCAACCAAAGAGACAAAAAACCATAGGGAAATAAAACCAAAGGTCCCCTAATCGGTCCCATTAAGGCTATTAAAAGTAAAATAAGAAGAGAGATAGCTTCAAGTCCAGAACGAGGACCCTTTCGAACCTCCAATAATGCTATAGGTAAAGGCAAACAAAGTCTAAATAAAGCGCCTCCAATAGGTACATAATAAAGAGCTATCCAAATGAGGGCAGTTGTTGCAACCAAGTAAGATGTCTCAACCATTCTAATGGCTTGTCGCCTTGAAAGAGAATGCTTATGACTTTGTCTACTTTGTAGTAGGGAATTATTACTTCTATCCAAAACTAATCCCTTTCTCTAATACCAGATTGAGGAAGCGTGTCTTTCTCAAATCGCTCTATTTTTTCAACTTCAAAAATTACCCCAGCCTCTCTCAATGCTTTAGTAACTGTTTCTGCAGGAGCAGAAGGGTTGGCGCCAGAAAGTCTCAAAATAATTCTATAAGGTTGAGGATTAAATCTAGAAAGCTGATAGTTAGAGTTAGAATTCTTTTTTTGTATAATTTTTTTTTCAGATTTTGTCATAAAAGACGTCCTCTTTTTATTTGATAGTACATTTGAATTCGCCAACGATGGATTGACTAATAATTTCTCTTCTTCAGTTTTTTTATCCGGGGTCTGATCCACTAAAGTCTTAGAGTTACTATTTTCAAGAGGTGAGTCAAAACTATTAGCCAATTTTTTGGCAACTTCCGAATCAGCGCAAGAGTTCAGCGACAGGAAGCATATGAAAAAAGAAAAGATCTTTAGGAAGTTCCAAATAAAACGTAAATCCTCCTTAATCATTAATCTTCCGTAGATTTAATAATCCGAACAGTACTAGCTCTCAGCTTTCCTGATTTCGTTGTTGATGGCGACTTGGCTTTTTTAGTCGTTGTTGCTTTTTTAGTCGTTGTTGCTTTTTTAGTCGTTGTTGCTTTTTTAGTCGTTGTTTTTTTCCCTTTCACCTTGGTCTTCGTAGTCCTTTTCTTTGTTGACTTTTTAGTTGAGACTTTTGCTTCCAACAAAGCTATTGCTTCTTCTAAAGAGATATCCTCAGCCCCCTTACCTTCAGGCAAAGAAGCATTGACCTTACCTTGCTTAACATAAAGGCCATAAGGACCATCATAAACTTGAATATTCTCGTTACTGCCTTTAGGAGTGCCGAGATCTTTCAATGCGGTTCTGCCTCCTCTTCCACGTTTAGGCATAGCCAATAATTCAAGTGCTCTGTCAAAGCTAATTTGAAGTACATCATCATCCCCTTTAATAGATCTATAATCTTTCTCACCTTTACCTTTACTCCAAACTACATAAGGGCCAAAACGACCTAAGCCTGCTGAAACTTTTCCTCCTTCAGAATGCTCTCCCAATAGTCGAGGTAATTTCAAAAGACCAACTGCGTCATTCAGAGTTAGATCCTCGGGTTTAATTCCTTTGGGCAAGGAGGCTCTTTTAGGTTTTTGATTATCTTCTGTCACTTGTCCCCTTTGGACATATGGGCCATATTGACCAAATAATAAATATATCTCTTCACCCGTCTCATCATCCTGTCCTAAAGATTCTGGTTCATCAGACTTTTGTTTTAAAATAAGCTCTGCTTTCTCTTCATCTAAATCTGCCGGAGTTGTTTCTACTGGCAAAGTTGCCTTGATTAATTCTTCCCCACCATCATCCTTCAGCCGTTTAGATTCAAGATAAGCACCAAATCGGCCTATTCTAACTACACATGGTAAGCCTTCTAAAGTAATTGTTCTAGAAAGACCAGGGTCAATATCTCCTTCTTTTTTTTCAACTTGACTTTCGAGTCCTTGAGATCCTTTATAAAAATCATCTAGATATGGTAGCCATTGCGCCTTACCTGTAGAAATTTCATCTAATGTTAGTTCCATTCTTGCAGTAAATTTGGTATCAACAAGATCTGGGAAATGCTCTTCAAGTAGAGCCGTAACAGCAAATGCAGTAAAACTAGGAATCAAAGAATTATTTTGTATAGAAGAATAACCTCTGTCAACGATAGTGCCAATAATACTTGCATATGTAGAAGGCCTGCCAATGCCTTCTTTCTCTAACATTTTCACTAAAGAGGCTTCACTAAAGCGAGCAGGAGGTTGAGTGTTATGAGATAACGCTTCTACATCTCTTACAGAAGGGCTATCACCCACCGAAACTGCAGGTAATAAAACTTCCTGTCCTTCTAGTGCCGCCTCAGGATCATCATTACCTTCTACATAAGCACGAAAGAAACCTGGAAAGTCAATTCTTTTACCTGATGCACGGAACAAAGCATTCTCAACAGATACCTCAATGCTTAAAATAGTTAATTTTGCTTCGGCCATCTGACTAGCAACAGTGCGCTTCCAAATCAACTCATATAAAGCTAAATCTCTTCCATTCAATCCTGTATCATCTGGAATAATAAAAGTGGAGCCTGCAGGACGAATGGCTTCATGCGCTTCCTGTGCATTCCTTGATTTATTACTAAATTGTCTAATTGTTTTACTTAAATATTCTTTCCCATACCTCATTTCAACACACTTGCGTGATGCATTAAGCGCCTGCTCAGATAAATGAACAGAATCGGTTCTCATATATGTAATGAAGCCTCTTTCATATAAACCTTGAGCACATCTCATTGTTTCTCTCGCGGACAGCCTTAACTTTCGATTTGCTTCTTGCTGAAGAGTACTTGTTGTAAATGGAGGAACAGGTCTTCTAACTGTAGGTTTTTCTTCAACAGAGCTAATTGACCATTGACTAGATCGAAAAGCTTTCGAAAATTCTTTCGCTTCTTTTTCAATGATCAAACGAGAATTACTCTCTCTTTTCATTAATCCTGTTGAATCATCAAAGTCAATGCCGCTAGCAATCTTCTTACCTCCCAAGCTTATTAACTTTGCTTCAAAAGAGCTTCCATCTTTCTCAAGTATTGCTTTTAAATCCCAATAATTTGAAGTCCTAAAAGCTCGTCTTGCTCGTTCTCGTAATACAAGCAATCTCACTGCCACAGATTGAACTCTGCCTGCGGAAAGACCCCATGCAACTTTCTTCCATAAAAGTGGCGACAATGTATATCCAACAAGACGGTCAAGAATTCTTCTGGTTTCCTGAGCGTGAACTAGCTCCATATCTAGATCTCTTGTTTTTAAAAGCGCATTAGAAATTGCATCTTTAGTAATTTCATGAAAGACCATTCTTTTTACTGGAACCTTAGGATTTAAAAGTTGCAACAAATGCCAGCTAATACTCTCACCCTCTCTATCTTCATCAGTTGCCAACAAAAGCTCATCAGCTTCCTTTAAAGCGGATTTCAATTCTCTTACTATCTTTTTCTTATTTTTAGGAATTACATATAAAGGTTCAAAGTTAGAGCCTGTGTTAACTCCAAGACTTGCCCATTTCTCTCCCTTTTGAGCAGGTGGGACTTCACTTGCACTATTTGGGAGATCTCTAACATGTCCCATAGATGCAACTACTTGAAAGCCCTTGGGAAGAAAGGCTTTTATGGTTCTCGCCTTTGTAGGGCTCTCAACAATAACCAAAGTTTGCGCCATAGGCTAAAAATAATCATTCTTCATCTTTATCGCATCATTGCCCAAAATGCATACACCTTTTGAATATCTAAGGCATAATTCATAACATCGCTAGAGTTAGAACCCTGGCATTTTTTTTATAAAATTTTTCCCGAAATGGGTGCAATCCCTATTATTGCCGAAGTCATGGCAGCTCCTGGAGAACTTTTAAGCCTTTCACTAAATGCAAAGGCAATTGCTCCCGAAGGTTTTGTTCTGTTTTCTTTAATTGGAACTTTACTTGTAGATCTGGCTGGGGAAAAAACTGCAGCAAAATGGTCACCTCCAATTTGCTATTTAGGTCTTGGCTCTGCACTGTTAATACTTGCATTGCAATGGAATGCCATCCCAGAAAGTGCTTTTTTAGGTGCTTTCTATTCTGACAACCTCGGCATTGCTTTCAGATCAGTTGTAGCTCTTTCAACCCTTATTTCATTATTAATTAGCTGGAGATATGCAGAGCAAAGTGGTAGTCCTGTTGGTGAATATGCCGCAATATTGCTTGCTGCAACACTAGGAGGAATGCTTCTTTGTGGTTCAACAGATCTAATAAGTATCTTTATTTCTCTCGAAACGCTTTCTGTAGCAAGCTATCTCTTATCCGGTTATATGAAACGAGATGCTAGAAGTTCAGAAGCTGCTCTTAAATATCTTTTAGTAGGTTCGGCTGCAGCTGCAGTATTTCTTTATGGAGCATCTCT
Source organism: Prochlorococcus sp. AG-363-N16 (assembly GCA_003280135.1). Taxonomy (GTDB): domain Bacteria; phylum Cyanobacteriota; class Cyanobacteriia; order PCC-6307; family Cyanobiaceae; genus AG-363-N16. Next base: position 44,991 of record QCFW01000005.1, read on the forward strand.
TTTATATGGGATCAGTGGCTCAACAAATTTAGAAGAAATTGGATTGACACTTACTGGTAGTCCCTCACCAATAGCTGCATTAGCACTGGTTTTTATACTAGCTACAGTTGCATTCAAAATTGCTGCAGTTCCATTCCATCAGTGGACTCCTGATGTTTATGAAGGTTCTCCAACACCAGTAGTTGCATTTCTTTCAGTTGGTTCAAAAGCAGCAGGGTTTGCTCTTGCAATAAGACTATTGGTTGGCTGCTTTAACGCTTTTGATAATCAGTGGAAATTACTCTTTACTGTTCTTGCAGTATTAAGCATGAGCCTAGGAAATATTGTTGCTCTAGCCCAAACATCAATGAAAAGAATGCTTGCCTATAGCTCCATTGGTCAAGCAGGTTTTGTAATGATTGGACTTGTCTGTGGAACAGAAGATGGATATGCAGCGATGGTGCTTTATATGGCTGCATATCTCTTTATGAATCTTGGTGCTTTTGCTTGCATTATTCTTTTTTCCCTCCGCACAGGAAGCGATCGAATTTCAGATTATGCAGGACTTTATCAAAAAGACCCTTTAATAACATTAGGTTTAAGCTTATGTCTTCTTTCCTTAGGAGGAATCCCTCCAATGCTTGGATTTTTCGGGAAAATATACCTATTTTTTGCTGGCTGGGCCGATGGACAATATTTATTAGTAATTGTAGGACTAATAACTTCAGTAATCTCAATTTATTATTATATTTCAGTTATCAAAATGATGGTTGTGAAAGAACCACAAGAAGCATCTGAACTAGTTAAAGAGTATCCATTAATAAAATGGAACACAGTAGGGTTACCACCTCTTAGAGTCGCATTACTAACTTGTGTTTTTGCTACCGCCGTAGGAGGAGTACTTTCAAATCCTCTCTTTACTTGGGCTAATAATGCAGTTTCAGGAACTCCCATACTTCAAAATGCCCTAACAACTATTGCTGACAAAGGAACTTTTGGTTAAGAACACAATCACACATAATCCAGTAGCAAAGCTTCTAAAAGTATCCAAGTTTTATGGTCATGGAGATCTTCTGGTCAAAGCCTTAGACGAAGTAAATCTTGAAGTAAACAAAGGAGATTATCTTGCAGTCATGGGAGCTAGTGGCTCAGGGAAAAGCACAGCAATGAACATTTTAGGCTGTTTAGATAAACCCACTAAAGGAAGTTATCAGTTAAATGGCCTTTCAGTAGAAAATCTTGATGACGATGCCCTTGCAGATTTACGAAATAAAGAATTGGGTTTTGTCTTTCAACAATTCCATCTCCTCCAGGATGCAACTGCATTAGAAAATGTAATGCTTCCGATGATTTATGCATCTATACCTCCAGACGAAAGAAAAATACTGGCAGAAAAAGCTTTAGAGAGAGTAGGGCTTCATGAAAGAATGCAAAACCGACCCAATCAACTTTCTGGAGGACAACAACAAAGAGTCGCCATAGCAAGAGCAATTATCAATCAACCCTCCTTATTACTTGCCGACGAGCCAACTGGTGCTCTTGATTCAAGTACTACTGAAGATGTCTTGAGATTATTTGACGAGTTGCATGATCAAGGGATAACCATAGTACTTGTAACTCATGAGGATGAAGTTGCTAAAAGAGCCCAAAAAGTAGCAAAGTTTAAAGACGGTAAGATTATTGAAATCTCTTAAAAAAGACCTAATTTAAAGTTTAATCCCAACGATATAAAGACTTGGCATCACAACCATTCTTTAGGATTAGTGAACCATCAGAGTTCAAACCTTCGATGTCCCAAGTTTTTCCAGTTTTAGAATCATAAAAGTGTCTTACATAAAGAAGTTTTTCTGCTTCCCTGCAAAGAGATTGATTATCATTTAAAAGAGAAATTACATTTTCTAAAGAAATCAATATTTTCGAAGTCCATTCAGTAACTGAAATATTCTTTTGACCCAATACTTGAGTCAAGCTGATTGCCTCTGTAGATACAGGGTTTCGAACATTTAGGCCTATACCAATACGAGCAGATTGAATAATTCCTCCTCTACTAATAACCCTAGGCAAAAAACCAGCCAACTTCTTCTGAGAAACCATTAAGTCATTAGGCCACTTTAACGATACAGGAATACGACTACCATGAAGCATCTTTGCGACTGCAACTGCAACTGCCAATCCAAATAGTCCTGTAGAACGAACTGGGGCACCAAGAGGGATTGCAGCACTTAACCATATCCCTCCTTTAGGTGAACTCCATTTACGATCATATTGTCCCTTACCAAATCTCTGACGCGCCGCCAAAACCACCCGTGGGGAATCATTGATCCAAGGGTTTTCTTCTAGCCATTGAGAAAGGAGCTTCTCTGTGCTTGCACAGACAGGTTTATAGCGGATCTGCCATGCCTTTGATGAATTATGAGCTTTTAGTGCACTAGCAATTAAAGCAGCTCCAGTAGAAGGTAATGCTTTGAACATTATTTAGTTAATGTCATAATTTCTTCAAACTCATTCAGCTTAGGGAAATTACTCATCTAAACTTCCAAAAGAATCCCTCTTGAAAGAATCTGAACCAAAATCAATTTTCGATAGATTTCAAAAAAAACAACCCTTCATCTTTACTTAAATGTCTAGATGCATTAAACAGCGACTTCAAAAAAAATCAGAAAATAGCTTCTTTATGGAAAGATTGGCCTAAAATTGCTGGTGAACAACTTTCTCCACATTGCACTCCTCTAAGTCTTTATAAAAACATTCTAGTAGTGGGTGCCAATCATCCTCAATGGATACAAGCTCTAATCTTTAATAAACCACAACTATTAAAAGCGCTAAAAGAAAAAGGCCATGACATTAAGGATATAAAAATAAGAAATTATTTTCAAAAGAAAAACCCCAAAGCTCATGCTGAAAAAGAAGTTTGGGCAAATCACCCAAGCAGAATTGATATTCATGGGACTTCTCAATGCTCTGTTTGCAATCTTCCTGCACCTTCAGGAGAAATATCTTTATGGGGCAAATGTGGACTATGCAGAAGAAAAGATTTATCCACGAAAAATAATTATTAGCCTCTAGGTTTCTCCATCAATAAAATTCCCATTTGACCTCTCGCAAGAAGTTGATATCGAACATTTTCAAAACCTGCATCAATAGCAATTTGTTTTTGAACAGTTCCATTAGGAAAATTTTGCAAACTTGACTCTATATACTCATATTCTTTCTTAAGTTTAAACAAAGAGGCTATAGGTACTACAATTAACCGTAAATATACTTTCTGAAATAATGGATTTATTGATCCGTTTTCAAAAGAGTTAAAATCTAAAATGCCCGCCCTTCCTCCAGGCTTTAAAAGCCTATAGACTTCTTTGATGCCTTCTTTAGTGTTACTTAAATTCCTAAGCCCATAAGCCATAACGACCCCATTAAATGAATTTCTAGGCAAGCAATTCTCTAAAACATCTTGTTTAATAAAAGTTATTTGAAACTCTTTTTCTTTTATCACTCTTTTCTTAGCCAAAGCTAATTGATGAGAAGAGAAATCAATCCCTAAAACATTCCCTTTTGGCTTCAAGTATCTTGCTATTAATACTGTCAAGTCCCCTGTACCGCAGCATAGGTCAATCCATTTCTCCCCTGGTATAGGTTGCAAAAACTTCAAAAGCTTTCTTTTCCAAATTCTATGTAATCCGAAACTCAACAAATCATTTAAAAAATCATACCTTGGAGCAATTTTGTTAAAAAGTTCTTCTATTTTTCCTGGCATTAGACGATTCATAAAAACCGTAATTTAAAGATAAAAATAATCCATTTAAATTACCTAAAAATCTATTATTCAAGTGGTCTTACATATATTTTATTTACCAATAAATATTTTTTTATCTGCTCAATAGTTAACTGGCCATCATGCAAAAGAGATGCTAAGAGCGCAGCCGAGGCCTTTCCTTTACTAAATGCATCAAGAATGTGTTCAAGCTTTCCGGCACCCCCAGATGCGATTACAGGTATGTTTACGGCCTCTGAAATAGTGCTTGTAAGATCTATGTCATAACCATTTTGAGTCCCATCTCCATCCATAGACGTTAAAAGTATTTCACCTGCTCCTAGAGAAGCTCCTTTTTTAGCCCATTCCAAAACATCTAATCCTGTATTTTCTCGACCCCCCTTGACATAAACATCCCACCCAAGCGAACCAGAAAGTTTCCTTTTTGCATCTATTGCTAGAACAATACATTGGGAACCAAAGTGGTTTGAACCAATTGATATCAGTTCAGGATGTTTAACAGCAGCAGAATTCAAGCTAACTTTATCTGCTCCAGCTCTTAACAATTCTCTAATCCCATCAACAGAGCTAATACCCCCACCAACAGTAAATGGAATAGTTACAGATTCAGCAGTCCTACGAACAATATCTAACAACGTTGCTCTTCCTTCATGGCTAGCAGCTATATCAAGAAAAACCAATTCATCTGCTCCAGCAAGACTATACCTAGAAGCAAGTTCGACAGGATCACCAGCATCTCTAAGGTCAATAAAGTTCACACCTTTTACAACTCGTCCGTTCGCAACATCAAGACATGGGATTAATCTTTGGGCAACCATAGAAATTAAGTTACTAAGCCTGTTAATCTTGCTCAACTACCACAAGCATCGCAGGCTATGCCACAATCAGCAAACCTTACGCGAATTGGATCAAAGGTCAAGATTGATCTTCAAAAAGTCAAAGACCGTATCCCAGGCGGTTTAATGAACAAGCTAAGTAGTGACCCTAGGGGGACTGTGTTGGACTATAAAATGACTGATGGAGGAGGAGTTGGTGCAGTAGTGAGTTTTAATGATGGAACAAAAAGATGGTTTTTTGAGGATGAAATCTCACGTGGTTAATGGAGTAAAGCAGTGAGTGATGCACGTCAGCTCCTTGGAATAAAAGGGGCCTCTGAAACAACAAATTCCTGGAAGCTGCGACTGCAGCTAATGAAGCCAATTACTTGGATACCTTTACTATGGGGAGTTATTTGTGGTGCCGCAGCAAGTGGTAACTACCATTGGTCCGTAAGTAATGTATTGGCCGCCATTGCCTGTATGGCAATGAGTGGCCCTTTACTTGCAGGCTATACCCAAACTATTAATGATTTTTATGACCGAGAAATAGATGCAATAAATGAACCTAATCGTCCTATTCCTTCCGGAGCAATTTCTCTTTTCCAAGTAAAATTACAAATCTGGGTACTACTCCTTCTTGGTCTAGGAGTAGCTTATGGTCTTGATAAGTGGGCAAATCATTCAACTCCATCTGTATTTCTTTTGGCACTTGGTGGATCTTTTATAAGTTATATATATTCTGCTCCACCTCTTAAACTCAAGCAAAATGGCTGGCTAGGAAATTACGCACTTGGGGCTAGCTATATTGCTTTACCTTGGTGGGCAGGGCAAGCATTATTTGGTCATCTTACAATAACAACAGCAATCCTTACCCTTGCCTATAGCTTGGCTGGTCTAGGAATTGCAGTAATCAATGACTTTAAAAGTGTTGAAGGAGATAAAGCACTTGGCTTACAATCTTTACCCGTTGTTTTTGGTATAAAAAATGCAAGTTTTATCAGTGCAGGAATGATAGATATATTCCAACTTGCAATGGTTGGAGTATTGATAATAATTGGCCAAAAATTTGCATCAATAATCTTAGTCTTATTAATAATTCCACAGATAACTTTTCAAGACATTTGGCTGTTGCGTGACCCTTTAAAATTTGATGTTAAATATCAAGCGAGTGCTCAACCGTTTCTAATTCTAGGTATGTTAGTCACTGCTTTAGCTATAGGTCACAGCTCCTTAATCAATTTTTAGTGAAAAAAAAAGGTAATTTTTTTTTACTGTTAGCCATTAGTGCCTCAACAATTGGTTCCTTAACATCAGTTGTTGAAAAATTAACCATAAATTTAATTGACAGCTCACTTCCCAACGCCAGTCAAATAAATTTGTTTAGTAGACCTGGAACTATAACGATTCTTTCAAAAAACCATAAAGTTCTTAAAAAGCTCGGTCCAACAAGTAGAGAAAAAATTAAACCTGGAAGTATCCCTCCAAAAGTTAAACAAGCTTTTATAGCAGCAGAAGACAGAAGATTTTACAAGCACAATGGAGTTGATGTATTGGCTATCACTAGAGCAGTAGTCATTAATATAAAAAACAGATCAATCCTTGAAGGTGGCAGCACTATTACACAACAACTTGCAAGAATTATTTTCCTAAACCAAGATAGAACTTTAGTTAGGAAAGCAAAAGAAATAGCACTTGCTTATAAATTGGAACGGCAATTAGATAAAAACGAAATACTTCGACAATACATTAATAATGTCTATTTGGGCTCTAATGCTTACGGTATTGCAGATGCCTCCTGGATTTATTTTTCCAAATCACCTTCCTCACTCACTCTGGGAGAAGCTGCTTTAATAGCAGGTTTAGCACCAGCACCCTCAATTTATTCACCGTTAGTCAATATAGAATTAGCCCTTAAACAACAAGCAAAAGTTCTCAAAAAAATGAAGCTCGAAGGCTTTATTTCTGAAGAAGAGTTTACAAAAGCATTAATCTCTCCCTTAACTCTAAAACCGGCTAAACCAAAGTTCTCAAAAAGCGAAGTCCCTTTTTTTACAAGCTGGGTTGAACAAACACTTCCAAAACTTCTATCTCAAGAAGAGTTAGAAATTGGTGGTATTTCTATCCATACTAGCCTCAATCTCAAATGGCAAAACCAAGCTCAGCAACTAATTAAAAACGAAACTCCTAACGAAATTGAAGGAGCAATCGTTGCGATTGAACCAAGCACTGGTCTAATAAGAGTGCTTGTAGGTGGGAAAGATTTTGAAACCAATGAATTCAATAGAGCAACACAAGCGCTGAGATCTCCAGGATCTACTTTTAAGATTTTCCCCTATGCAGCTGCCATTCAAAAAGGATATAAGCCCGAAGATCTGCTATTTGACACTCCTCGATGTTGGTATGGCTACTGTCCAAAGAATTTTGGAGACCTATATTTTGGAGAAGTCTCTTTAACAGAAGCATTTCAAAAATCACTGAACACAGTAGCTATAGATCTATTAAATAACGTTGGATTTAAAGACGTAATTTCTATTGCTAATAAGCTAGGCGTAGGTGATGAAAATGGTTTAGGAGAGTACTACTCTTTAGGTATAGGCTCACATGAGGAAACAGTACTAAATATGACGGGAGCTTATGCAGGGATTACAAATAGAGGAATATACATGAAGCCTAGCCCAATAGAGGAAATTATAGGTCCTAAAAAGCAAGTCATATGGAGTAAAGAAAAAGATGGAGCTAAAGGTGTCAAGGTAATTTCAATCAAAGTTGCTGATGTCTTGAATCGGATGCTTCAGAAAGTTGTAATAGATGGGACTGGAGAAGCTGCATTTATAAAAGGAATTCAAATAGCAGGAAAGACTGGAACTTCTGAAGGAGATAGAGATCTATGGTTTATTGGCTCAGTACCAGAACTTACAGTCGGAGTATGGCTAGGAAATGACGACAATTCACCAACAAATGGAGGAAGCAGCGATGCAGCATTGATGTGGAAAAAATTTATTTTAAGGATTCTGGAGGACCTACCAACTAGTAATTCTCCTCCAAAACCAAAATCATAAGTTTATTGGTATTAGCTTTTCTCAAAGGATTTTTTACACATAGTCTATAACTGCGGCATAAAACCCATCTCCTTTAACCGAATCATCAGGCCAAATCTGCTTCTCATATGTAAGTTTTATTCCTGGAGTAATTGATATAAATTTATTAACTTGCAATGAGTTTTCTTTAGGGTGAATAGTACAAGTTGAATAAACAAGACGACCTCCAACACTCAATAGGGGTATAACGCCTTCTAACAGTTTCTCCTGTAACTGCACAAGGTCATAAATTTTAGCTGGAGACATTCTCCATCGAGCATCTGGATTTCTTGCTAGCGTTCCTAATCCTGAGCATGGCGCATCTAATAAGATTCTTTGAAAATAACCTTTCCACTCTTTTTTCTTGTCCAATAACGAAGATGAATCAGCAACCAAGTAATTTAACGACTTAAGTCCTAATCGACGTGCACTTTGAGAAACTCTGTTTAAACGTTTCAGGTTGCGGTCTACCGCCCAGATTTCTCCTTGGTCATTGATCAGTTCAGCAATATGTGTTGTTTTACTACCAGGTGCTGCACAAGCATCAAGAATCCTCTCTCCTGGTTGAGCCTCCAAGAGTGGAGCAATCCATTGAGAGGAGCGATCCTGCACGGACCATTTACCTTGCTCATACCCTGGCCACTTAGTTAAATCTCCAAGCCCAGTAAGAACCTCTAATCCATATTGGCATTCTCTTATAGGAAGATTTAATATTTCCGCAGACTGAAATTCCAGCTGAAGGTCATGCAATGTTGTCCTTCTGCGATTTACCCTTAAGTCGAAGGAAGGTAGTTGATTTGATGCTTTAGCAAAAGTTTCAGCACCTTGCTCACCACGCCAAGAAATTAATTCTTTTACCAACCAATCAGGAAGGGAATGTCTCTGCGCTAATTGAGTTACAAGTGTCGAAGGCTTAGGAAGGCCCTTACCTAGCTCTAAAGTACGAATTGTTTTACGAAGAATAGCATTGACAACTGGAGCTAATTTCGACAATTTATTATTTTTCGCAAGTTCAACAGTTGTATCAACTGCAGCAGAGAAAGGAATTCTTTCCATTTTAAGTATTTGATACAAGCCAACATGAAGTAACCATCTCAACAAAGGCGGTTGTTTCAGTGCTTCTACCTTTGCTAAATGATTAATCCAACAATCCAACAGCTTGCGTTGACGAATAGCCCCATAAGATAATTCAGTTAAGAGTTTTCTATCAATTTCTTTAAAAGAATATTTTTTGACAACTCTATCTAATGCCACATCTGCGTAAGCGCCTGAGGATACAGCTTGCAGAACTTCCCATGCTGCTTTTCTTGGCAGTAATCCTGGTTTTGACAATTTACAAGAAATGCAGAGATATATTAAAGAAGTTCATTTGTAACCATACAAAAGTTTCAATTTTTTTTATCGATATATTCTTAAAGATATCAATCCTTTGAACTTAAAGGTATGAAGCGCACGAAAATTCACAAAGGAATAAAATAGAGCATCTATAAACTTATTGCCTTTAGCCTAAAATCGACTAGAAAAAGATGTAAAGACATCATGAGAATTATCCATGCCAATATTGCCTCGTCGCTTTGAAAAGCTTAAATCTGTTCTTAACTATAGAATGTCAAATCTCACTATACTTGTTGAAAATGTTGAAAAACCCCATAATCTTTCTGCGATTATGCGCACATGTGATGCGGTGGGTGTTTTAGAAGTTCATACAATTTCAAATGAAAAAAAAATTACAACTTTTAATAGCACTGCTCAAGGAAGTCAAAAATGGGTCGGATTAAAAAATCACCAAACAATAGAAAAAGCTGTAGATGCATTAAAAGTATTGGGCTTCAAATTATATGGTACTAATCTTAAAACAGATGCAACTGACTACAGACTATGTGACTACACAGGACCTACAGCATTTGTATTAGGAGCGGAGAAGTGGGGTTTGACAAATACAGCAACAAGATTAATGGATCAAGATATTTTTGTACCAATGAGAGGTATGGTTCAATCGCTTAATGTTTCAGTAGCAGCAGCAACGCTCCTCTTTGAGGCATTACGTCAAAGAGAGCTTGCAGGCGATGTTCCCAAAAATGGAGAAGGCTTAACAAAAAAAATCTACAACAAAATATTGTTTGAATGGGCATATCCAGAAGTTGCTAACTGGTGTAAAAGCATAGGTAGAAATTATCCAGCTATTGGCCCTAATGGCCAAATTCTAGAACAGTTGCCGAGAAATCTAAGATTGCCTCATTAGCACCAGATTTTCTCATTTATGTATTTGATTCATTTAGTTCATTAAGATTGACAATTATCTCTAGACCTTCTCCAATAAAAGAAAAAGCCAATACTAGTCCCAACATTGCTATACCTGGAAATAGGGCTGTCCACCAAATACCAACCGGAACTGCATCTAATGCAAGATTTAAATCACTACCCCACTCTGGTATTGTCTCAGGAAGTCCTAGGCCTAAAAAGCCAAGTCCTCCAAGAACCAACACTGCATCAGCAGCATTCAGAGTCAAAAGAACAGGTACTGAAGAGACAACATTCCTAAGCAAATATTTTCCCATAATCCAAAAAGGTCCTGCTCCAATTACACGAGCTGCTTCAACATATAGTTCACTTTTGGCTTGAGCAGTCTGGTTTCTTACTACACGAAAATATTGAGGCGTATAAACTACACATAAAGCTATTGCGGCATTAAAGATTCCTCGACCCAAGAGAAATGCAATAACTACTGAAAGTAGTAATACTGGTATTGTATATAAGGTTTCCATAAATAAAACAATGACTCTATCAACCATTCCTCCTAGATAGCCACTTAAGATCCCTAAAGGTATCCCAATGATTACAGCCAAAGTGACTGCCAAAAGAACAATTATAATAGCCACTCGACTTCCTTCCAAAGTTCTTACACAAACATCTCTTCCCAATCGATCTGTACCACACCAATGATCAATTGAAGGTGGGGAATAAATTGGATTCCCAAGGCCTTCTTGAGGTTCTGGTAAAAAACCAAATTTAATAAATAAAGGAGTTAAGAAAGCTGTAAGCAAATAAATTGCCAACAAATATAAGCCCCATCTAAGCATTTTCCCTGAAAGGGTTCTATTCCGAAAGGTTTTATAAATGGATGGGTATCTCAATTAAATCAACCAAAAAGTACAATAAGGGTAGAATTTCTATTAAAGTTAGGCTTGAATAGAAAAGTAAAAGCAATCACAATGAAGCTAAACAATCAAGGACTAACGGTTGGAGAGTTAACGATGGCAATCACTGTCCTTATAATACTCACTCTGACATGGTCTGCATTTAACAACAACCAAGATTCCTTAGAAAATTCAATGCATATAAATAACGACAGGGTCTCTCTGGTTTTTCATAATGAAGTTTAAAGTTATTTATTTAATTTCAAAACTGCCATAAAAGCCTCCTGAGGAACATCTACTTTTCCCATAGACTTCATCCTTTTCTTTCCTTTTGCCTGCTTCTTTAATAATTTTTTCTTCCTTGAGATATCTCCTCCATAACACTTTGCCAACACATCCTTTCTTAGGGCACTTATGCTTTCACTCGCTATCACTCTACTACCAATAGATGCCTGAAGAGGGATCTTGAATTGTTGCTTTGGTATCAATTCTTTTAATTTTTCAACAAGAGCTCTTCCAACCCCATAGGCTTTTTCCCTATGAACAATAGTAGTCAATGGATCTGCTTTTTCTGAATTAATTAATACATCTAATCGAACCAAATCATTTCTACGATAACCAATCAAATGGTACTCCATAGATGCATAGCCTTTTGTCCTACTTTTCATCTCATCAAAGAAATTGGTCACGACCTCAGCTAGAGGTATCTCGTAAACAAGTGTAACACGATTAGTAGTCATATATTTCATATCAACAAAATCTCCTCGACGATCTTGGCACAATCCCATCAAAGTGCCATTGTAATCATTTGGAGTATAAATCTCTAGACGAACGTAAGGTTCTTCTAGTGAATCTCTTTTTTGTGGATCGGGCAATGTAGCGGGATTATCAACCATCAGTGCTTTTCCGTCCAACATATTCACTTTGTAAATTACAGATGGTGCCGTAACAATTAAATCCAGATCATATTCTCTCTCTAATCTTTCCTGAACAATTTCCATATGCAGAAGACCAAGAAATCCACATCGAAAACCGAATCCCATTGCACTACTGGTTTCCGGCTCATATTTCAACGCAGCATCTGAAAGTTGTAGCTTTTCCAACGATTCTCTCAAATCTGGATATTGATCTGCATCAGTTGGAAAAAGTCCACAAAAAACCATTGGTTTTGCTTCTGTATAACCTGGTAAAGGTTCTTCAGCAGGAGCATTGAACAGCGTGATTGTATCGCCTACTCGAGCATCTGCCACTGCCTTGATTGATGCTGCCAAGTAACCAACTTCTCCTGCATGCAGTTCCTCTACTTTTTTTTGCTCTGGAGCCATTACACCAATTTCATCAATATCATAGCTCTTTTTACTAGCCATTAAAAGAACTTTATCTCTATGAGTAATTGTTCCGGAAATAATTCTAAAGTACACAATTACACCCCTATAAGGATCATAATAAGAATCGAATATCAAAGCTTTTGTCAAATTGTCTACTAAATCTTCAGGTGCTGGGACACGATCAACTACTGCTTGGAGAATTTCAGGGATCCCTAAACCTGTCTTTGCTGAGCATTCAATAGCTTTCGATGTATCCAGTCCAATGATTGACTCAATTTCATTCTTAATTCTTTCGGGATCTGAGCCTGGTAAGTCAACCTTGTTCAAAACAGGAATAATTTCCAGATCATTTTCTAAAGCCAAGTAAACATTTGCTAATGTCTGAGCTTCAACTCCCTGACTTGCATCAACGACAAGTAAAGCTCCTTCACAAGCTTGCAATGATCTACTTACCTCATAAGAAAAATCTACATGTCCTGGCGTATCAATTAAATTTAAAACATAGTCTTTACCATCTAAAGCTTTGTAATTCATCCTGGCTGCTTGCAATTTAATAGTTATTCCCCTCTCTCTCTCCAAATCCATATTGTCAAGAAATTGATCTTGCATATCTCTTGAAGCAACCGTATCCGTATCTTGTAAAAGCCTGTCAGCAAGAGTTGACTTGCCATGATCAATATGAGCAATAATGCAAAAGTTTCTTAATCTTGAAGCAGGAGCATCTGTCATGTTGATCAATCTATAATCATCGAATGAAGGGAACGCTGTTCAAAAAGGTTTTTAACAAAATCCAAGGATTGTATTAGTTCTATTGCGAACTCTTCTAGATAGGGATCTGTCTTCATTTAAGGCATCACCATAACTAGGTAAAAGCTTTTTTAGCTTTGTTTGCCATTGTTCTGTAGACATTTTCTCAACCCAACAAGAGTTTAATACTTCCAGCATAATTGCAATTGCAATGCTTGCTCCTGGAGAAGCCCCCAATAAAGCAGCCAAAGAACCATCAGATGAAGTCACTACTTCTGTGCCCATTTTAAGAATGCCTCCTTTAGAGGTCCTTTTAATAATCTGCACCCGTTGACCAGCGACAGATAATTTCCAATCTTTCCGCTTTGCTTCTGGGAAAAAGCTTCTCAGGGAATCAATTCTGTCGCTCTGATCTTGTTGTAATTGGCTAAGCAAATAAGAGACTAAATCAAAATTGTTAATTCCTACTTGCAACATAGAGCTGAGATTACGGGGCTTGATAGATCGAAACAAGTCCCATCGAGAGCCATGTTTTAAAAACTTTGTATTAAAGCCAGCAAAAGGTCCAAAGAGAAGTGACCGTTTACCATTTATCCATCTTGTATCCAAGTGAGGTACTGACATTGGAGGAGCACCTGCAAGAGCATTTCCATAAACCTTAGCGTTATGTTTTTCTATTAATTCTTTTTCCTCACAAATTAACCACTTCCCACTCACTGGAAAGCCACCATATGAAGCACCTTCAGGAATCTTAGATTCTTGTAAGAGTGACAATGCTCCTCCTCCGGCTCCAATAAAAACAAATGAACTTTCAACGGAGTACGTATTGGATTGATCTTCTAAAGATATTTCCCATAAGCCATTACTCTTTTTAGTCAAAGTCTTAACTTCTGTTGAATATCTCACTTTGACCCCCGAATTTTCTTCTAATAGCTTCATATAGGTCCTAGTCAATGCCCCAAAATCAATATCAGTACCTCTACTCATTCTGGTGGCGGCAACTTTTTGCAGCGGATCTCTACCATTCATCACCATAGGTATCCACTCCTTTATTACTCCAGGGTCTTCGCTGAACTCCATATCTGAAAAAGCACTTTCTAAGTTCATTTGCAGATATCTTTGCTTTAAGAAATCAATATCCATATCTCTAGAAACGAAACTGATATGAGGAAGAATCCTTAAAAAATCACTCGGTATTATTCGTCCTGCCTCTGTTAGAGAAGCCCAAAATTCTAAACTTTGCTCAAAGTAACTATTTATTTGCAAAGCTTTTTGAATCTCTACAGAACCATTCTCAAGCAAAGGTGTGTAATTAAGTTCACAATTTGCTGCATGACCAGTACCAGCATTATTCATGGCAGAACTACTCTCTAAGGCTGGTCCATGCAATCTCTCTACGATTAAAATATTCATTTGCGGCTCAAGCTCATTAAGAAGCAAAGCAAGAGAAGAACTCATAATGCCAGCTCCTATAAGGACTGCATCGAAACGTTTTTCTGATCCTTTAATGTCAGAAATAAACACCTATAAAAATTTCCTTTTACTATTATGTATTAATTGATTAGGCTAAAAGGATAAAGCCCAACAATCAAGAACAATCTATTTCAAGCTATGGAACTCACCAAAGATAATGTTGAAAAGGTACTAGATGAATTAAGACCTTTTCTAATGGCTGATGGAGGAAATGTTGAAATCGTTGAAATCGATGGTCCTGTTGTGAAAGTAAGACTGCAAGGAGCCTGCGGAAGTTGTCCAAGTAGCACAATGACTTTAAAAATGGGAATAGAAAGAAAACTTCAAGAAATGATTCCTGAAGTTAGCGAAGTTATTCAAGTGCTTTAAACACAGACTTTTAAAGATATAACTTAATTAACACTTGACTCTCTGTCATACTTTAGACCTCGATCATTCATCCATTGAGCTTCAGTCTTACAATATTGGGCATGCATAGAGACATGTAAAAATTCAATCAAAATTAAAAGAGATACCAATCCAACTGGAACAAACCATAAAGGTGATGTGATACTAATTTTCATTAAAATGAGCCTTGATTAGTTTGTAAGGATAAAAGGTGGTTTCTTAACTAGATTCTCATAAATTAAGTAGTCCTACATGTAAAGTAATTAGCTATTTATTTCTGCATTTACTGCCTTTTCAAGATTTAAGCAGTCTAAAGGAAGCCCCCGATAAATAGCAATCATTAAAGGAGTAATTACACCTGCGACAAAAATTAATCGGTATATCTCCAATGAATTACTACTTGCCATATATGTTAAAAAGTAAACCAAAGAAATATATCCATGAAAAATAAAGAACTTAACGGGGGCCAGCACCATTGAGCGAATTAAAGTGCCGAGGAAAAACAAAACTACTTTCATCTTCTAGTGAGTCTGCTAGGTAAAAACTAATAGCCAGCTCTTGACTATAGAGCAAGAAAAGCTGATTACTAGTGAATCTACATCTTAATTGAGCAACAAGAAATCTTAATCAAAGCTAAATATCTATGTTTTTGTATCAGCATGAACTACCCATGATTGCATCTATATCAGAATATATTTATGTAGCAAAAGCTACAAACGTTCACCTTGGAAACAAGGCGCAGCACGTGTCAGGCCATGGAACGGGGACCTGATCGTCCAAAGGACAATCCAATGACAACTCTCACTTATCGTGGAAAGGAGTATGTTCAGAACAAGGAAGCTGCTCAAAAGCAATTCATCGAACTGACATACCGAAGAACGGTTTATTTAAACCGAAAAAAAGAAGCTGCTTACTCGCCTCATCAACTTAAGTACAGAGGAACTTCTTACCAAAAATAAAAAAGTCTAAAAAAGACTTATACATAAGATAAGGTCTCTTCTAATGAGACCTTTTTTTATGTATAAATATGTAGTTGAAAATCAAGTTCCATTGGAGCAAAGCTATTCAAGGAAGTGAATAAGAGATTTATAGGTAAGCTTCTTAGTTCTTAAAGTTACACTTCAAATATCTTTAACATCTCTTTTTAAGGTGTCAAACAATTCTTTCAGAATAATTTATAGAAAAACGTATCTTCATTCTCTTAATGAACGATAAGTCTCATACGAAATACTGTTGTTAATGGATTTAAAATTAAGCAATTAAGGTTAATAGATGCCATGGAAAAGTCTTTAATAGACCAAAGAAACTTAAGAGACTTGATGCCTGCTTTGAAAAATAAAAAATATTTTAATTATGGCGGCCAAGGACCTTTGCCCGAACCTTCTTTAGATGCTATTCAACACAGTTGGCAAAAAATTCAACAACTTGGACCATTTACAAATAATGTTTGGCCTTACGCCTCACACGAAATATTCTCAACAAAGAAAATGCTTGGAAGTCTGTGTGGAGTTAACAGCAAGCAAATAGCATTAACTGAAAATGTTACCAGTGGATGCATTCTGCCACTTTGGGGACTACCTTTTGCACCTGGAGACCGCTTATTAATTAGTGACTGTGAACATCCAGGGATAGTAGCGGCATGCAAAGAACTTGCAACGCGCAAAGACTTAGAGATTGACATCTTATCAATACAAAATCTAAGAAAAGGAGTTAATGATCTCGAAACGAAAAATAATATCTTGCTTCAATTATTAAACAAATCACTTACCCCTAAAACAAAATTAGTTGTTTTATCTCATATCCTTTGGAATGTAGGAACAATAATGCCTATTAAAGAAATCGGAGATCTTCTACATAATCATGTTAATAGTCCCTTTTTATTAGTTGACGGAGCGCAGAGTTTTGGTCAAATACCAATTCAAGATGCTGCATCCCATGCAGATATATATGGCTTCACTGGTCACAAATGGGCTTGTGGCCCTGAAGGGCTTGGAGGAGTAGCTATCTCAGAGAGAGTACTAGCAGAATCAAATCCAACATTAATTGGTTGGCGCAGCATTAAAAATGAAGGAAGTATTTACGATACTATTCCTCATCCATTTCATGATGATGCTAGACGCTTTGAAATAGCAACTTCATGCATCCCTTTATTAGCAGGTCTTCGCTGCTCTCTAAACCTACTAAGAAATGAAGGTAGTGAATTTCAAAGGCATTCAAAGATTACAAATCTCAGCCAAAAGCTCTGGCATAATCTTAAAAATATTAATCATGTAACCCCTATACTTGAAGAAGAACCTGAAACAGGTCTTGTGAGTTTTCTGGTGCATTCAAGTCAACCTCCTTCAAAAATTGTTGAAATCCTTGGCAAAAAACATCTATGGATAAGGGCGTTGGAAGATCCAATATGGCTAAGAGCATGCATACACATAACATCTACAGAAACTGAAATAGAAGATTTAACTGAAGGAATTAGACAATTAAACGCATAAGGTTCAGTTCAATTAAACATTAATCATAAAACTTTTTTTGTAGTGCTCGCCTTGTAACTTCTCTATCATCAAAATATTTTTTATTGTTTCCAATGATTTGATAATCTTCGTGCCCTTTTCCTGCAATTAAAACAAGATCAGTTAATTTTGCCATCGATACAGCGATCTCAATTGCATTCTTTCTATCAACTTCGATTATAACGTCATCAAAAGTAGTTATGTCAGAAACTATATCTCTTATGATTTCATTAGGATCCTCCGTCCTGGGGTTATCAGAGGTGATAATGATTTTATCCGCTAACTCATAAGCTATTGCTCCCATTTGACCTCTTTTGCCACGATCTCTATCTCCACCACAACCAAAAACACAGATGAGCTTTCCTTGTACAAATGGTCTTGAAGCGAGGAGTGCATTTTTCAAGCCATCAGGAGTATGTGCATAATCCACTAAAACTTTAGGAACTTCACACTCATTGGTAAGCTTGGGTAAGCTTACCAATTCCATACGTCCCGGAACACCAGGGAAATCTTTGACACGCTCTAAAAGTTGTTCTAAGGGGTAGCCTAGTTGTATTAATGAGCCTATCGCCTGCAACAAGTTCATTAAATTAAATTTCCCCATTAAAGATGATTTAAAAAAACCCTCACCGAGAGGAGTACGAATGACTCCACTAACTTCTTTGCCTGAAACCTGGATATCTTTCATATATAACTCTGGATTTTCGTTATTTATTTTGTTATCATCTAATGATGAACGCCAACATCTGTCCTGAAGTCTTCCAGCTAGTAGAGATCCCCACTCATTGTCTATATTTACAACAGATCTTGCGCTACCAGATATCAATAGAGGTTCCTCAAATAAACGGGCTTTCGTTTCAAAATATAAGTCCATTGAGCCATGATAATCCAAGTGGTCTTGACTGAGATTGGTAAAAATAGCTCCTGCAAAACGTAACCCTGACACTCTGTGTTGATCAAGAGCATGCGAACTCACCTCCATTGCTCCTGATTTCACTCCAGCACGAATTGCTTGAGCAAGTTGCTCATGTAGAACATTACTAAACCTTGTGGTTTGCATTGCAACCTCACTGTAATTTGGCCAGCGGTTAAACAATGTGCCAAACAAGCAGGATTCTGAGCCTGATATTTTACTCAGGTGCTCGATTAAATGTGTAGTTGTGGTTTTCCCATTAGTTCCAGTAACACCTATTAATTTGAGCTTTAGAGATGGCTTATCCCAAAACAATGAAGCTAATTCACCCATCCAATAGGCCACAGGATCTTGGACAAAAATTATTAGATTCTTTTGACTCTCGGGAATCAATACATTAGATGAAGAGCTTAAAACAA
The DNA here is from genome assembly GCA_003280135.1 of Prochlorococcus sp. AG-363-N16. Taxonomy (GTDB): domain Bacteria; phylum Cyanobacteriota; class Cyanobacteriia; order PCC-6307; family Cyanobiaceae; genus AG-363-N16. The sequence goes on from QCFW01000005.1 coordinate 63,548, forward strand.
CGGCCGCTGCACCTTTCGCCAACGCCTCGGCCCAAAAAGAACTGCCATCAAAGTTCCGACCAGGCAACCCAAAAAACAAGTCTCCTTGCTTTACTAAACGAGAGTCGCAGCATATATTTTCTATTAAAGGATTACTTAACCCAGAAAAATCTATCCCTAGTTCACTTAAAAGGGCATGAAGCTTCTTAGCCATATAGTAAAACCCTGCTAAGGATCTTGTTCAATATGAATCTTCTCGCACAACATCTTTTTCAGCCACCTCAAAAGATCTTCTTTGGTTAATCTTGGCGAAACTCTTGGTAAGTCAATAATTAAGTCTCGATCTTTACTTAACCTAAAAGTAAGAACTGGAACCTCCATGGAATATTTTTTCTTTTCTAAATTTGTAACACCATCTCCATCAATATTTTTGATAACAAACTGCAATTCAGGAGAAAGTTCTTTCAAAGGAATATTCTTCAACTTTTCCTCCAATCCCTCACATAAACAACAACCTGATCTTGTATACAAGATTAACTCAAAACCTTTCATCAATCTGGAACAGGGTCACACCCACATGGAGTAAAGGGATGGCACCTTAAAAGTCTTTTAATAGTAAGCCATCCCCCCCTCCATGGGCCATGCTTAGAAATAGCCTCTACTCCATATTGACTACAAGTGGGTATAAAACGACAGCTTGGTCCCATAAGAGGTGAAATCCATCTGCGATATAAACCAATTAATGCCAAAAGGAAAAAACTAACTACTTGATTGATCTTTTTGAGCATGCTTAGAGCTAGAGTATTAAGTCCGTGCAAGTAAAGCCTTTGTTCTCATTATAAGAGCCCGATGGTTTTGGCACGATTTTATCCCTTACTTGTTGTCTTATGTCTCGATACCGTGGGCCTCGCCTGAGGATCACGCGTCGCTTGGGAGATCTTCCAGGTCTCACTAGGAAAGCCGCAAAGCGGTCAAATCCACCAGGTCAGCACGGCCAAGCCCGTCGCAAGCGCTCAGAATACGCGATCCGATTAGAAGAAAAACAAAAACTTCGCTTTAACTATGGCATTTCAGAACGACAGCTTGTTCGTTATGTCAAAAAAGCCAGGGCCCTTGAAGGTTCCACTGGTACTAATCTACTCAAACTGTTAGAGAACAGACTAGATAATATATGTTTCAGACTTGGTTTTGGTCCCACTATTCCTGCAGCGAGGCAATTAGTAAACCATGGACACATCCAAGTCAATGGAAAATCTCTTGATATTGCTAGCTACCAATGCAAAGCAGGGGATGTTATTTCTGTAAGGGAAAGGAAAGGTAGCAAAAACCTTGCAGAAGCTAATTTAGAATTCCCTGGCTTGGCAAATGTGCCGCCTCATCTTGAGCTGGAAAAATCAAAGCTCACTGCAAAGATTACTGGCAAATGTGATAGAGAGTGGGTGGCAATAGAAATCAATGAATTGCTAGTTGTTGAATACTATTCACGCAAGGTATAAACCTTTTGGTTATTTACTTTTTGGCATTTTAATTGTTTAAATAAAGTCTCCTAACTTAGGAGGCTTTATTTATTGCCAAAAAAACCATATTATAATGCCAGCAAAGTAACAAAAGTTAAGATCCTGTGTTTTCTTTTTTATTGATTTTGCCATCTCCTTTTGTTTAGGGGCTTTTTAACATGACAAGAAGCTGTTACGTTAAGTAATCATCTGCGCAACAATTGTTTTGGTTACTGACAAGGAACTACTCAAAGAGGTTACTAAAGAGCTTTGGAAGACCGTTAAAAAACTTCGTCCAGAGCTAGGGAAAGACCCAAGAATGCAGCTTGTTTTAAAAGCCCTTATCACTATTGGCGACCTGCCCAATCAAATTGAAGCAGCAATGGTTATAGGGGCTTGTTTAGAGATGGAAGAAGAAGAAGAAGAAGAAACTAAAACCAAACAAAAAAGTGAAGATTCACCCAAGAGCAAGAATTCAGAAATGGAAGAAATGCCTGAAGGTAGAAGGGTGGTACGGAGAAGATCCGCTGCTAATTAAAAATATTTTCTTGTATTAGTTAGTTTTTATAACTATGTAAATGTAGTGAAATTGTAAAAATCAGAAAGGATAAAAAATAATGAAAAAAACATCAATTAATTGGCCAACCATAAAAAGCTTGGTCAACCCTTGGCTAGGGCCAATCATTTCATTAACCATTCTTTCCATATTTGGCGCTATTGGCTATCGAATAACAGAAGGTTGGGATTGGGGCGACTGCCTTTGGATGGTACTGATAACAATTACTACAATTGGTTTTGGAGAGGTAGAGCCACTTAGTGAAGCTGGAAGAATAGTTACTTTTCTAATAATTGGAGGTGGCTTGATTTTGATTCAATTAAGCCTTCAAAGATTGATTGGACTTAATGAATCGGGATATTTCCGAAGAATGAAAGAGCTAAGGTTTCGTAGACTTATTAGAAAAATGAAGGATCACACTATTATTTGTGGATACGGGAGGATAGGTAAAGAAATTGCCTCACAGCTCCAATCTCAAAATACTTCTTTTCTAATTATTGAAAAAAACCCACTCGTCAAAAAAAATGCAGAAGAAAGTGGTTTTCAAGTTTTATTGGCTGATGCAACCTTAGATGAAACATTGGTATCTGCTGGAATACATGAGTGCAGAAGTTTAGTAGTTGCTCTTCCTAATGATGCTTCAAATTTATATGTAGTACTTAGTGCAAAAGGGATAAGGCCATCATGTCGCCTAATTGCACGAGCACAAAGCGAAGAGGCATCAAAAAAACTGAAATTAGCTGGTGCTAGTATTGTTGTCAGTCCGTATGTAGCGGCTGGTAAAACCATGGCTGAAGCTTGTACCATCAAACAAAGCTAATAGCAAATTAAAAGCCCTACTCCAAAAAGGTATAAAGATGGAAACTACTATTACAAAATTTTCGAACATGAATCGCAATCTAAAAGTCATTCCATCTACACTTCAAAAAAGGATGATATAAATCATCTCCATAAACGGAGTTCATAAGTAGTCTTGTTCATATGATTTCAATTTTTTTCAACTACTATTTCTATTGGTTCTAATTGCTTATCCTTTATCTTCTTCATAAAAGAAGTTTGTATAATCCTTTTTTTTTATAATGCTCTTCAAGTAAGTCATAAACTTCAGTATCAGGATTGCTTCCTTTTTATTCATGGACTTACCTTTTTTTTTATGCTTTATTTAATGATCTAGCATTCTAAACAACAATTTTTCCAAGGTGTCATCAACAAACTCAGAAAAGAACAAGCTAGAAGGAATAAACACAAAGGTTATTCATCATTGCAAGGACTTTGCAGAAAAAACAGGTGCTGTTATGCCACCGATTTTTCAAACCTCTACTTTTAAGCATGGTAATCCAGCTGGATTCGACTACACACGCTCAGGTAATCCAAATTTTAGAATCTTAGAAAATGTTTTAGCTTCATTAGAAGGCTCAAAATATGCGACTGTATTTGGTTCAGGTGTTAGTGCAATCACGGCCATAGCATCTTCTCTAAAGAAAAATGACTTGATTTTATGTGAAGCAAACTTATATGGATGTACTGTAAGGTTATTTGAACAAGTTTTTCAAAAGTTTGGATTAAAAGCACTTTGGATAGATTTTACTAAGCAATCATCAATCGATTCAATTCATCAACATAAACCAGCACTTATTTGGCTAGAAAGTCCAACAAATCCTTTACTAAAAATCATAGACTTAAAAAAAGTTTGCTCGGAAGCAAATAAAGAAAATATACCTGTTGTAGTAGACAATACTTTTGCTACTCCAATATTGCAGAAACCATTAGAGCTAGGCGCAACAATTTCATTAACTAGCACCACTAAATATATCAATGGTCATTCAGATGCATTAGGAGGAGTGGTATGTACTCAAGACCCTTATTGGCATGATTGCATGATTTTTTCGCAAAAAGCTCTAGGCCTTCAGCCCTCTCCTTTTGATTGCTGGCTAATTACTAGAGGTGTCAAAACTCTTCCATTGCGCTTAGAGAAGCAAATTCAAAATGCGTCATTTCTAGCTGATGTTTTAGCTGATAACCCTTCTGTAGTCTCAGTAACGTATCCATATCGCAAAGATCACGCACAATATTCTCTAGCAAAAAAGCAAATGTCCAAAGGAGGCGCCATAATTACAGTAAGGCTCGCAGCCAATGAAAGTAACACATACTCGTTTTGCAAAAACCTCAAGTATTTCAGTATGGCCGAAAGTCTTGGTGGAGTTGAAAGCCTTATATGTCATCCAGCTACAATGACACATGCTTCTGTCCCAGTAGATGTCAAAGAAGAGTTAGGAATCACTGAATCGCTAGTTAGATTATCAATAGGCTGTGAAGATGAGTTTGACCTTTTAAAGGATTTAGAAGAGGCCCTTGATCAATTGAAGTGAAAAAAAGAAATCTGCAACTATACCCTTATTGGGAAGCCAAGGATTTAGGGCAACCTATACCAGATAGCCCGCATGCAGTTTCCGTGACATTACCTCGTTGGAGTGATGTGATCGCATACGAAGAAAAAGAGCCACAATGCATCAACTCATTGAAATCAATTTACCCACGTTTTGGGTTTAACCCTCTTATCGCAGAAATAGCTGAACAAGCTATAAGAATCTTTGCTAATGAGGATGGCAGTGCTTGGCCATATCCCAATATCGAAACTGCTTTAAAAGCAAAGGAATATTGCAAAAAAAACAATGCAGATTCAACAGTAGATATCCATGAATTTCTAGGATTGCAATGTCTAATTGTTAATGCAGAATCAACCTCATCAGCCAAAGCCTTTTGGCAACATACTGGATTAGGCGCTTCATCACGTGATGCAGCGATCGCATTAAAAAAAGAAAAAAAACCTTTAGAGAGTGAGGGCAGGAAAGGCAAGAAAAACATTATTAATCGCTTATCAGAAATTTATGGCTGTGACGCAAATTTAATCCACCTTCACCCTTCAGGAATGGCAGCACTCGAAACAGCTCTTGCAGCACTAAATAAATTACATTATGAAAAACCTGTGTTTCAGTTAGGGTTCCCATATGTAGATGTTTTAAAACTTCCACAATTCATTTTTAACGGCTCTGAGCTAATTCTGAATACAAATCCAAGCCAACTGGCTGCTGAACTAGATCAAAAACAACCATCTGCCGTCATAGTCGAAATACCAAGCAACCCAATGCTGCAATGTATCGATTTGCCTATGGTTTCAAAGCTGGCTCATGATCGAGGAATTCTTGTTATTGCAGATGACACAATTGGCTCAGCAATTAACATTAACCCTTTACCCTACGCTGACTTAACCTTCAGTTCCCTTACGAAAAGCTTTGCAGGTAGTGGAGACATAATGGCTGGCTCTTTAGTCATCAGTCCAGAATCAAAATGGAAAGCAGAGCTAAAAGAAATAATCCCAATGGTCTCAGTGACGGAATTGTCTAACTCTGATGCAATAGCTCTTGATCGGGCGAGTCAAAATGTTTTCTCTCGCATAAAAAAATTGAACCACGCTTGTCTAAAGTTAAAAACCAGACTGGAGCTTCATAAAGAGGTTGAGCAAGTCTTACATCCCTCAAATTGTTCAAACTTTAAAAATTTAATGCGAGACAATGCAGGTTTTGGGTGTCTACTTTCTCTTAAATTAAATGGTGGTCAAGAAAAAGCTAAGACTTTCTATGATGCATTAAAAGTTTGCAAAGGGCCCAGTCTTGGTACTAATTTCACCTTGGTATGTCCTTATGTTCTTCTCGCTCATTACAATGAACTTAACTGGGCAGGAAGTTGTGGTGTCCCTTCAGATCTCATAAGAGTTTCTGTTGGGCTTGAAGATCCTGACGATCTATGGGAAAGATTTGAAAATGCATTAAATGCATAAAAAATAACTTTTTAATCATTAGATCAAGTCAAGTTCGTGCAAGCTGTCTAAATTTTGGCTAATTATTAGTAAATTGAATTTTTACAATGTCTCGAATTTACGAAGATAACAGTTTTGCAATAGGGAACACTCCACTAGTGAAACTGAACTCTGTCACCAAAAAAGCTAAAGCCACAGTCCTTGCAAAAATTGAAGGCCGCAACCCTGCTTATAGCGTTAAATGTAGGATTGGGGCGAATATGATTTGGGACGCAGAGAAAAAAGGGCTTTTAAATCAAAATAAAACCATCATTGAACCAACATCTGGAAATACTGGGATTGCTCTCGCTTTCACAGCTGCTGCAAGAGGCTATAAATTAGTTCTCACAATGCCAGAATCAATGTCTTTAGAGCGAAGAAGGGTTATGGCAGTTCTTGGTGCTGAACTCATTCTTACTGAAGCAGCAAAAGGCATGCCTGGTGCCATAGCAAAAGCTAAAGAGATTGCAGAAAGCAACCCAAACAAGTACTTCATGCCTGGTCAGTTCGACAATCCTGCCAATCCAGACATTCATTTCAAAACAACCGGGCCAGAAATTTGGAATGACAGTGATGGGAACATTGATGTTCTAGTAGCTGGTGTGGGCACTGGGGGAACAATTACGGGAGTATCTAAATATCTAAAACAAGAAAAAGGTAAAGAGATTCTTTCTGTTGCTGTTGAGCCATCCCATAGTCCAGTCATTACACAAACAATCAATGGGGAAGCTGTCAAACCTGGTCCTCATAAAATTCAAGGGATTGGAGCGGGTTTTATTCCTAAAAATCTTGACTTGTCGATTGTAGACAGAGTTGAGCAAGTGACTAACGAAGAATCAATAGAGATGGCAACTCGTCTTGCACAAGAAGAAGGTCTACTTGTTGGGATTTCCTGTGGTGCTGCTGCAACTGCAGCAATCAGACTGGCCGAAAAAGAAGAGTTTGCAGGAAAAACGATAGTAGTCATTTTACCGGACTTGGCAGAACGCTATCTCTCATCTGTAATGTTTACAGATGTTCCAACTGGGATCATCGAAGAACCAGCGCAAAGTTAATGAAACTATTTAAATCTACGAGAAGAAGAAAGCACTAACATTGCATCTCCATAAGAAAAAAATCGATATTTGCGTTCTATAGCTGCTTGATATAAATCTAGTAGTCGTTCCCTACCAATTAGTGCACTAACAAGTAGTAATAAAGAACTCTTAGGAAGATGAAAATTTGTCAACATACCATCAACAACACCGAACCTGTAGCCTGGTTTAATAACTAAATCAACATAGCCTGAAAAAGGTTTTAAAATACCCTCCCCAGCAATCATGCAGGCCTCGAGGGTCCTAACAGTTGTTGTACCAATAGCAATAACACGTCCTCCCCGGGAATGGCACTTTTGTATAGCCTGAATTGTTTCTTGATTAACTTCTGCCCATTCGCTATGCAATTTAATATTTGTCAAGTCCTCTAGTTCTAGAGGGCGAAAGGTTCCCAAACCAACATGTAATGTTATTTTTACTTGCTCAATTCCTTTCCTTGATAAGTTGTCCAATAATTCATTACTTAAATGCAAGCCTGCTGTAGGAGCAGCAACTGCTCCTGGGCAGGTAGCAAATGTAGTTTGATACCTTTCAGAATCAAAGGAATCGTGATTTTTAATATATGGAGGTAAGGGTACTTCTCCAAAACGTTCAAGTAGCTCTTCGATACTTTCTCTATCAAAAAAATTCGAAGGAAATTGAATTATTCTTCCGCCACTCTGGCTTTCTCTAGCGACGACTGTTAATTCTATAGTTTCATGTTCAATGGATTCTAAAATTAATTTATCTCCTGGATGCAATTTTTTAGCTGGTTTTGCAAGGCACAACCATTTACCTGCTCCTTTTGGTTCCAATAACAACAGTTCTGCAGAACTTCCTTTTGATAATCGAACTTTTAACCTTGCTTTTAATACTCTTGTGTTGTTCATCACTATTAAGTCTTGGGATCTTAATTCATGCAACAAGTCCCAAACCTTTAAATGCTTTACATGCGATAAATTTTTCTTTTCATAGTTTATAACCATTAAGCGAGAATCATGCCTTGGCTCTATAGGCCTTTGCGCTATGAGATTAGTTGGTAACTCATAGTCATAAGAGCTAAGAAGAAGATCTTTTGGATTTGTCAAAGATGAAGCTTTAATCAAAAAATCTAGTCAGAGGTGCGCAGAAAAGAATCAACTCGAAAGACTCTCAGGATTAGTCTCAATCAAATTAGATAAGTCTTTCAAGAAAGCAGCTCCATCTGCTCCATAAATTACTCTGTGATCTGCCGTAAGATTTACTTGCATTTGACGCTTCACAGCTATTGAACCATCTGCTCCAGCAATTACTTTTGGCAATGACGCTCCTACGGCCAAAATTGCACCAGTACCAGGAGGAAGAATTGCATCAAAACGATCAACACCATACATTCCCAAATTTGAAAGAGTAAAGGTACCTGTAGTGTATTCACTTGGTTGAAGTTGCTTTGATCTAGAACGTTTTACCAAGTCAGCCCATTGGCGAGATAATTCAAACAAATCAGTTTGATCCGTATTTTGAAGAACAGGTGTAATCAATCCTCCCTCTTCCATGGCTACAGCAATAGCAACATTAATTTGATCTGGATAAATCATTCCTGCACTAGTAAACGCAGCATTTAATTGAGGGTGCCTAGCAAGAGTCTTGCCAACTGCTTTTGCTAAAAGGGCAGTCATTGTAACTCCTTTAGGCTTTACTTCCTTATAAAAACTATCAAGTTTATCAGTAATAATTGAATATCCAACTCGAAAACAAGGGAACGACAAACTCTCCTCCATGTTTCTATTTACGGCCTGTTGAAGAGTATTGAAAGGGACTTTTTCACCTGGCGACCCAAAACTTTTTCCTTTAGGAACCTCTGAGGAAACAGTCTTCTTAGATATCCTAGGATTACTTTCAGTGACGGTAAATGATGCTGGAGCATCACTTTCAGCTATCCATGGGACAGAAATAGGTTGGCCATTCGCTTTGTAAACATCCTCTGATTGGATACGGCCATGAGGTCCAGTTCCACGAACTGTAGAGAGATCAACTCCAATTTGAGATGCAAGTTTTTTTGCTCTTGGAGTCGCAACAATTCGGCCATGATTGACAACAACAGGGACAGCTCTAGTCTCTTCCTTTGTTTTATTAATGGATGCTTGAGGAGCAGATTCCTTCTTAAGTGACTTTTCTTGAACAGAGGTAGTATTCCTGGGTTCGTCACTAACCGCAGGAGAAGTTTTCGGGGGATTTTTTGACTGAACTGCTGCTATCTCCTCTTCTGTTTCCACTATTAAACCTATTGTTTCTCCAACAGGAGCAGAACTTCCCGCTGGCATTAATACAGCAGCAAGGAAGCCTTCTTGGAAAGATTCAACATCCATATCAGCCTTATCAGATTCCACGACAAGAACAGATTCTCCTCGTTCGACCTTGTCACCTGGCTTTTTAAGCCATTCAACTATCTTCCCCTCAGTCATCGTTGAACTCAGAGCGGGCATAAATATGTCGGAAGTGGCCAAGACCTTTCCCCTTAAATCACTATTTATCTAATTTTAGATACGAAATGCGTCAAGCAACCAAATTCAGTAATTAGTTCTGATCTATCGATTTAATAATTCCATCCTTAACAAGAACGGAAACCTGCATTTTTTCAATCAAATTATCGCCCACTTTTATGTCACAAAAACTTTCCATTTGACCTTGTTCCACAATCTGATCCATTTCTAGTTCTCGAATTTGTGATTGCTGTTGGAGCAAATTCCTTTTTTGTTCTTCTATCTCTGCTCTTTTTCCTGCGACCTGTTGTTGAACTTGCGAAACTTGTTCTTGAACTCGTGGGTCTAATGGATTAGAACTCTGACTTCTTATCCCATCAACAACTTGTTGCCCCTCTTGTTCTAGTTGTCCAAGTTGTGTATCTGCATTTGCAATTGCACTACTTAACTCTTTTTCTGCCTCTTCTTTCCAAGCAGGTGTAACAACAGCTCTGATATTGATCGAGCGCTTAATAGAAATGGTAGTTTCTTCAGACATAAAAAATTTTTCATCAGCGCCAAGGATCTCAACGAATGTGCAATAGGTCAACCAAGTTTTATAAGCAAGTCAAAATTAACTATTAAAAATTTCTTTTACATGTTCACTATCTCTTTGAATAATTTCCTTTCTCTTTTGCTTTAGAGTTTGAGTGAGCAAACCATTTTCTATAGAAAATGGTTGCACTAAAGCTAACCCTCCTATTCTTTCATCTGATCGAGCCCCTGCTCTCTTTGATAAAAGTAAATTAATTTCTTGTTTTAAATAATTTCTTAAGTCTTTGTTTGTAGATAAAAGTTCAAAGTCTTCCAGAATAAAAACGCCCCTATCCTTAGCCCATGAAATCAGCAAAGAAACATTAGGGACTACTAAAGCACCTAATTTTTTTTCATCTTGTCCTATAAGCATAATTTGCTCAATAATAGGACTAGAAACCAAAAACTCTTCCAAAGGACCAGGCTCTATATTTTCTCCATTGCTCAAAACAATCGTATCTTTAGCTCTCCCTGTAAGAACCAAGGAGCCATCAAAAAGCAACATTCCTAAGTCTCCCGTATTCAACCAGCCCTCCGAATCAAGAACTTTTATAGTTTCATCAGGTTTCCCAAGGTACCCCTTCATAACTTGAGGCCCTTTTACAAAAACCAAGCCCTGTTCCATAAAATTCAATAATTTACCAGTATCAGGATCAACAATCTTAAATTCAGTCCCAGGGAGAGGAGAACCTGCACTTCCGCGAATGTTTCTCCAGGGTCTTCTGCAACTGACAACCGGACTTGTTTCAGTCAAACCATAACCTACTAACAATTCTATCCCAACCGTCTCAAAAAACTCGTCCACATGAGGTGCAATAGCTCCTCCTCCATTGATTGGGAAACGCAACCTACCTCCACAAAGTTGACGAACTACTTTTTTCCATAAAAAGAGCGTTGACAACATATGTAAAGGGAAGCGAGTCCCAACTTCTAACAATGCTGAAAATCTTTGCAAGAAATTCTTATTGACCAACATTAGATTTCTCGTCCTTCTTAAAGCATGCTTATATGATTTGCTATTAGCAAAAGCAAATTCCAGCAATCTTTTCCTAGATCTTGGCAATTGCTTTATTGCATCATCAAAACCTAGCTTTACTGCTTCCCATAGACGAGGAACAGTAGCCATTACAATAGGTCTAACCTTTTGAAGATCTTGCTTTAGATTCTTAATTGTAGTGTAAGTTTGTGTACAACCACATGAAAAGAAATAATATTCTGCGCTTCTTTCATAAGAATGCCATATTGGTAAAACACTTAAAAAAGGGGAGCCTGGTAGAGGGTTTGCAATGCATGCTAAAGCCCTGATTTGATGCAATAAATTGGAATGTGTTAGAGGTACACCTTTAGGCTTACCAGTTGTGCCCGATGTGTACAAAATCGTAGCTATTGGTAAAGGCGATTGCGTGGTAGTTATATTAGTAAAATTATCTAATTTTTTAGTTTCTTTTCTACTTAATAAAAAGTCTTCCCATCCAAGAAGGCTTTCTAAAGGCTTTCCTTCAAGCTGTAAAACAAATTTAAATTGTTTTTTTTGTGAATCATTTATCCCTAACGAGTCCCACAACTTTGCATTCTGAACAATTATTCCTACAGCCTTACTATCTTCGAGAATATATCTAAGCTCATCTATTGGTGCCAAGGCACCTCTTACTGCATTCGCAGCCCCTATCCTCATTAAACTTTGATCAACTATCAACCATCTAGGACTATTCTCTGAAAAAAGAGCTATCACATCACCATTTTGCACTCCTAAAGACCGAAAGGATTCCGCAGCTAAAGATATTTTGTCGGCTAATTCTGCATAGGTAAATCTCTCTGCAGGCAAAGAATGGGGTGCATCTACAGCTAGAACTGAGCCATTGTTTTGTTTAAGCCATGGCCATATTTGATCTACCCTATTTATTGAATTAAGGTAAGTGCGTTTATTTAATACAGTTTTTTCTCTTTTATCAGGTCGCCACACAGACTTAGCAATCGCACCTAGTTTTTTGGACATGATCAATCGATAATTTCTGGTTATATAATTTTTTCACAAAAAGTCTTTAGCAAACCTAATTTAAAAAATCATTGGTATTTATCTAATTACAAAGCAAAGTACTTAATTAAAGTTTTTTTCATCAAAGGTTGTACTTCTTTCATCTTTAATCCTGGAATCCATGCACTGAGTTTGCCGACCTTATAACCTTCCAATCCACAAGGAATTATCTGGTCATATCCAGACATATCACAATCAACATTCAAGGCGAATCCATGTTGAGTTATCCATCTTTTGCAACTAATGCCAATTGAAGCAACCTTCAAATCATCAATCCAGATACCTGTCATGCCTGGACGTCTTTCTCCTTGGAGGCCCAAAAGATTAATGACTTCTATAAGCACGTGCTCTAATTGACGCAAATACCAATTCAAGTCTTTTTTATAACGATGGAGATTAATAACTAAATAGGAAACAAGTTGACCTGGTAAATGATGGGTGACCTCACCACCTCTATCAATTCGAAACAAGTCATATGGTGATTTGTCCTGATGAAACAATAAATTGTTTTCTGAAGCTCCTCTTCCTAAGGTGTAGCATTTATGGTGTTGAAGTAACCAAATTGCCTGTTGAGCATCAGGTTCTCTTAGCAATCTCTCTTGCCATTTCCTTTGCAAATCCCACGCATCTTTAAACCCTATTAATTCAGATGGTTCAAAAATCAATACAGAAGAACCTTCTTCTGATAAATATTTTATATCTAACTCATCCATAAAAATACTCGATCAGGAGTGAACACATGAAATTGCTGATACATGGTAGAAATCTTGAACTAACACCAGCTCTAAGGGAATACACCCAATCAAAACTTGAAAAAGCTATTGAACACTTCGAAGAAATGGTCAAAGAAGCTGATGTACATTTATCTGTTGCAAAAAACCCAAGTGTCCCGCAGCAAACTGCAGAAGTCACTGTCTTCGCAAATGGAACAATAATTCGTGCACAAGAAAGAAGTCAAAACCTCTATGCAAGTATTGATTTGGTGGCAAACAAATTATGCCGTCAATTACGGAAATTTAAAGAGCGTCAAAAAGATCATCATCACAGTCATGGGCATAGCGCTTCACCCACTCAATCAACTGAATCTGTTTTAGATGAAACAACCATTAAAGGATCTCTTCTTGAGGGGAAAAAAGCTAACCTCCCTAATCCAGGAGTGCGACGAAAGTATTTTTCAATGTCACCCATGACTATGGAAGAAGCTAAACAACAGCTTGATCTGATAGATCATGACTTTTATTTATTTAGAGATAGCGAAAGCAAAGATTTACAAGTTATCTATAAAAGAAATCATGGAGGATATGGAATTATTCAAGCTAAACAAGAAGAAGAATGAATCCATATGGGAAAAGAACCCTATACCTCGAAAATAACTGATCTTGCACAGCATTTACATCAAGCAGTTCTTGACCCACATATCAATCAGGAAGAGCTAAATGCAATATTTGATGCCTCCAACTATTTAAATTTTTCAGGTCTTTGTACCAATCTAATTCGTATTCCTCTTGCTCGAAAAAGACTAGGTAAATCCTCAAGAACAAAACTTATAGCTGTTATTGGTTTCCCTTTTGGAGACATCCCAAATCATTTCAAGCAAGCTCAAGCAGAATGGGCTGCGGAACAAGGTGCCGACGAACTTGATATAGTTCCCAATTTCTTAGAGCTTTACAAAGGCAATATCGATGTCCTAGCAGAGGAACTTTCTACAATTTGCGAAATGGGCCTCCCTACAAGAGCAATTATTGATGTAACACGTTTAAACGATTTAAACCTTCGGCTAATAGTGGAAGCATCTATTGATGCTGGCGTCCAAGGGATTCAAACAGGCAATGGTTTTGGTGCAAAGATTACTCCTGAAAAAATTCAAGAACTAGTCCCAATAGTAAAAGGCAGGTGTTCTATTAAAGCTGTTGGAGGCATCAAAAACTTATTAGATGCATTAGATCTAATTCAAGCAGGGTCTTCAGCAATAGGAACTTCTATAGGGCCTGAATTAATGAAAGAGTTCCGAAAAAAAAATAAATGAACGGAGAACAAAAGATTAAAGGTCTATCACTAAAAGTAGGTCCATTAGGCGAGAATGATCGGCTATTGACACTGCTTAGCGCTAACGAAGGAATCCTAAGAGTTGCTGTACCAGGAGCAAGGCGGCCGAAAAGTAGACTTGCTGCTGCTGCTGCGTTAACTCTCTTAGAGGTACAAATTAGTGGGAAAAGTAGCTTAAAACGAATACAGCAAATGAAAGTTATAAAAAGCTTTAGTAGGTTAGGAGAAAGAATTGAATCACTTGCTGCTGCTCAAGTAATAGCTGAGCTATGTTTAACATTAGTAGGAACAAATGATCCTCAGCCTAAAATCCTAGAGGCAGTTTTATTACATTTAGATCGATTACAAGAAAGCAACATCGATCCATTGAAAATACTAGGCAACTGTCTTCAAGCATGCGTCCATCTCCTTGCACTGGGAGGTTATAGCATCCCATTTGATACATGCTTTCAAACTGGAGAGAAGATTAATCCTCCTATTGGTAATTGGGATTGGAAATGCACTTTTATTCCATCGGAAGGTTTCGCAATAGGGTTGATACCTAATTCAAAAATTCAACTAAATGCTTCGGAGATAGCTTTACTACAACGATTAATCAGACCAAACTTACCCGTCAATAAAAAAGGCTATATAATGGGTCCAATAGATGTGTGGCTCAAAATATTAGTAATCATTGATGAATGGATAGAAAATCACATACAAAAAAGTCTTTCTTCTTTGAAAATCTTAAGAGTCACATATGAAAAAGATATCAATCTTTAAATCTAAGAATATTAATTGGTTTAACTGACTTAATAACAAAACATTGAAAGAACACAATTTAAAAAAAAATAAGTCAAGTCCCATCAAGAAAATCTTAACTAATAATGGTTTTCGTAATCTTTGGTATGCACAGATATTTTCTCAATTAGCTGATAAGTTTTTTATTGTTTTAGCTGTTTATTTAATATCCAATAATTGGTCAAATAATATTTTGATAGGTTCAGTTAAAGAAGCTAAAATTATTACTCTATTAGCTACAGGCATATATATAGCTAATAGCATACCTGCAATATTATTTGGGGCTTTTGCTGGCATTGCATCTGATAGGTTGTCAAAAGTAAAAGTGATGATATTATCTAATTCCTTAAGGGGGGGTTTTGCATTATTAATACCACTATGCTTAATCAAATTTAAAGTTTTATATGGATTGCCATCAGGTTATTGGCTCTTGATTTTTATCACATTTATCAATTCTTTTCTCACTCAATTTTTTACACCTGCTGAGCAATCTTCAATACCATTAGTATTAGGGAAAGAAAACTTAATGGCAGCAAACTCTCTCTACCAAGCAACTACAATGGGAGCAACTATATTTGGCTTTGCATTAGGCGAACCCTTGATAAGAGGTATACGTTTTATTTTTGAGAAATCTAGTATGAATGGTGGAGAATTTATACTTCTTCCTCTATGTTACTTAGGTGCATCCATTGCACTTATTAATATTAATATAATCGAGGAAAATAAAGTAAAAAGAAAACAAACTATATGGAAAGATATTAAATCAAGTATAGATATACTTAAAAGAATAAAGATTGTTCGTAAAGCGATTATCCAACTAATAACAATCTACTCATTGATGGCAGCTTTGTATGCATTAACAATTACGCTTGCTGCCTCAATTCCAGAATTAGGTCCTACAAAGTTTGGTGTACTTTTAGGCATTAGTGGCTTTGGAATTGCAGCTGGGGCCTT
Organism: Prochlorococcus sp. AG-363-N16; assembly: GCA_003280135.1. Classification (GTDB taxonomy): domain Bacteria; phylum Cyanobacteriota; class Cyanobacteriia; order PCC-6307; family Cyanobiaceae; genus AG-363-N16. Next base: position 79,358 of record QCFW01000005.1, read on the forward strand.
TTTTCTTGCTCAAAAGGACCATTTAACCAGCAAAAGAAAGCTATCTGCTATTGGGTTCATGTTAATCACCTTATCCCTGCTTTTAATAGGCCAAGTTCAAGGATTATTAATGCCAGTACTTTGCTGTTGTTTTCTGCTTGGAATTGGAGCAGCTTTCGTTGCCATTCCGGCTCAAACAATAGTGCAAGAAAAGACACCAGAACATGAACTAGGCAAGGTTTTTGGCCTTCAAAATAATCTTATAAATATTTCTCTAAGTATTCCTCTTGTTTTTGCAGGTGTTCTAGTTAGCCAATTTGGAATAATTCCTGTTTTATGGTGCTTAGCCGCTTTAACTTTATTTGGAGCAATTTCCAAAAATCCTTAATTTCAAGTGCTAGCTTGCTAGAAACATATGCTTTTTAAGGTTGACTCATATTGCTTGGCTAGGAAAAAAATCACCTTTTTGTGGGAATGTTATATATGGCATGAGCACCACAAATGCTCTTCGGCAAAGAGGTCATAAAACAAGTTTTATTCACTTTGATAATCCAACTAATCTAGTTTCTCCCAAGACTTCTTTATTAGCAAATGACCCTGATGTCAGTCTTCCCTATTTAATTAAATCTCAGCTATATACGATTCCTTCACCAAGGGCATTACGTGAACTTAGAGAATCTCTTGAACGATTAAAACCTGATGTTGTACATGCAAGTCTTACCCTCTCACCTCTTGATTTTAGACTTCCTGAACTATGCCAACAAATTAACGTACCGCTAGTGGCAACTTTTCACCCTCCTTATGATTCGAAACTCAGAAACCTAACCGCAAGCACTCAACAACTAACCTACCAATTATATGCTCCATCGCTAGCAAAATATGACAAGGTAATTGTTTTCTCTATCGAACAAGCCGAAGTGTTGTCAAAACTAGGCGTAGATAACTCTCGAATTGAGGTGATCCCTAATGGAGTAGATACAGATCAATGGAAACCTGCTGCCAGTGCCACTGAAAACCCTCAAACAACTGATATAAGGAAACGACTAGGCGTAGAACGAAATTTCCTATACATGGGAAGAATTGCTGCGGAAAAAAACATCGAAGCTCTTCTTAAAGCATGGCAAGGAGTTGACACGACTGGTTGTCAATTGGTCATTGTCGGAGATGGCCCCTTAAGACCAACTCTTGAAAGTAATTTCATGCCAACAGAAAAAAACAAAATCCTTTGGTGGGGATATGAATCTGATGTTGCAACTAAGGTGGCTATTCTTCAATCAACAGAAGTGTTTATACTTCCTAGTCTCGTTGAAGGTTTATCATTAGCCCTACTAGAAGCAATGTCTACAGGTGTGGCATGTATTGCTACTGATGCAGGAGCAGATGGAGAGGTTTTAAAAGAAGGTGCAGGGATTACTATAAGTACTGAAAATGTTACTGCTCAATTAAAAACTCTATTACCTGTCATAAAAGAACAACCAACATTAACCACTGAACTTGGTAGACGTGCAAGGGAACGTGTATTGAAAGAATACACTCTTGAAAAAAATATAGATAGTTTAGAGAAGTTGTACAAAAGAATTCTTTAGTTTATCCGTTTAACTCTCTACTACGTTCAGCCGCACGCACCACTGCCTCAATCAAGGCAGAACGAATTCCAGACATTTCAAGATGACGCAAAGCAGAAATAGTAGTGCCTCCCGGAGACGCAACCAGATCTTTTAGCTGAGCTGGATGTAACTCTTTTTTCCTCATTAAAGTCGCAGATCCTGAGAGAGTTCTATTAGCAAGGTAATTTGCTAATAGACGTGGTAATCCAGCAGCAACTGCTCCATCAGCTAATGCTTCTGCAATTAGTGCAACATATGCAGGGCCTGAAGAAGTTAGCGCTAGAAACGCATCTAGTTGTGACTCAGGTAACTCAAGGACTTCACTAATTACTTTGAAATATGATTGAACTAAAGTTTTCTGGTTTAATGAAATCCCATTTCCCCAAGACAGGCCTGTTAGCCCTGCACCTACAAGTGCTGGACTATTCGGAACAGCACGAACACAATAGTGGTCTGGGAAAAGGGCTTCAAGTTTGCTAATGGTTACTCCTGCTAAAATTGAAATAAGAACAGGCTTTTCAGGAAATGATGAGAAATCTATTTCAAAAGGAGAATAATTAAGATTATTTAATTGTTGAGGCTTAATAGCTAAGAGCTTTATAGGGGTTTTCCATACCTGCTTAGAACTAATATCATCTGAAGAGCAAATATTAAATCCTTTTGGCAATTCGTCTCTTAATCGATCATGCGATTCTTTGGAAGCAACAACACTCATCACCTCATCTATATTTAAATCACCTCTCTCAATCAATGGCAACAAAATAGCCTGAGCCATTTGCCCTAGACCAATAACTCCGAAAGAAAAAGGCACTTAGCTTAAATAGCAGATGCAATAGAACTACCCCAAGCGGGCTCTGGAGCAGTAACCATTTCATTAACAACCTCATCCGATTCTTTATTCATTACGCTAGAAGGAGACGGCTCTTCCTGGAAAGAATTTGTCACAGTCACACAACTAGGGGCAAATAAGAAAATACTCTCTCCAATTCTTTCCTGATGACCATCTATAGCAAAAGTTCCCCCAGCAACAAAGTCAACAGCCCTTTGTGCTTGATCAGGATCCATCATTGTTAAATTTAAAATAACGGTTTTCCTTTCCCTTAAAGCCTGAATAGCTTTAGGCATTTCATCAAAGCTCCGAGGTTCCATCAAATTGACTTCTGCCGTAGCAGTCGAAATACCTGGCATCCCAATCACCTTAGAAGATGACATTCCGGAACCATCAAAAGGGTTAGACTGGGAAAGAGACGCTAATCCATTTTGATAATCTCTTGGGTCATTAGAGTCTGAATCAAACTCATCACTTCTTGGATAATCAAGCTCATCAAAATCGCCATCAATATAGTCATCCCCTGCGACGACTTGACGAAGACGTGAAATAAGCGACACCTTTGAAATCCTCTGATTAATTTAAAATTTCGGTTAAAACCGATAAAAGGATAGTCCTCTAAACAAAGCGGAATATATCCTTAATTACCTAAATAGCGCTATTTATAGATAGGAGCAAGGTTTTAAATTGCTTTTGTTGATATCTCTGATTAATTGAATTATTTCTTTTTACTCCCAAACAAGGCAGAACCTATTCTTACCCAAGTTGACCCAGCAACTACTGCTTCTTTCCAATCCCCACTCATTCCCATAGAACAGTCTTTAAGACCCAAGTTATTAGCTAAGGTTCTACATTGAGTAAACAAAAGTCTTCGGTCATCTAAAGCTAAATCGATTGGAGAAATAGTCATTAGTCCAACTATCTTTATGTTTGGCAATGAGATCAAATTAGCCCATTCATCTAACAGTTGATTTTCCAAAAAGCCAGTCTTATTTTCATCTGGTCTGAACTTAACCTGAATCATAATTGATGGTATCTTGTTTTCCTCTCCTGCTATCCTTGAAATTCTTTTAGCAATCTTGAAAGAATCAACTGAATGAATAAAATCAAACTCTTTAACAATTGCTCTAACTTTATTTGACTGAATCCTTCCAATAAAATGCCACTTTATTTCTTGTATATCTTTTAAGTCAATTATCTTTATCAAGGCCTCTTGTAATCTACTTTCGCCAAATGCATTTTGTCCTTCTATAGCGAGAGCCCGTATTGATTGAACTGTATGCCCTTTACTTACGGCAAGCAAATTAACTCCGGGAGGAAGTTGAGCCTTAAGTTTTTGAAAGTAAGTGTTAGAAATCAAAAATCAAATAAAGGTTTGATTAAATAAAGCTTGCCATTTAGCTAGTTCTGTAGAACCACTTCTCCGACAACGCGCTAAATTTCTTTCCGCATGATATCTAGCATCTAAATAAGGAATAACTTCAAACTGAGCACCTCTAGGTTCAAGAACTACTAAAAAAAACATTTTTTGAGCATATAGGGTTGCATAAACATCTCTGCCTTCCCCAGCATGAGTAACAAGATAAAGCATTCCAAAAGTTGGATGGTTTAAATATCGCTCTTCGCTTGAACTCAAATCAAAAAAGCTCTAATTCAGTACACATTAACTTAAACAATGAAACCTATTTAGTCACTGCTTAAAAAATAAAACAAATAACAAACAGACGTACGTTGAATATTTCTCAGAATTGACCATATTTATTCCTTAAAAAAAACATTACTATAAGGGTGCAAAAAGAAATCAGATTCAAGCAAAAAGTTCTTATATTTCCTACATCTTCATTTTTGAAAACCATAGGCTGCAAAACTAAACCTCCATTCCTAGCTAAAAGCGCATCCGCCCCTTGCTCCGCCCGTAATAATATATTTACCAAAAGTCGCTCACCTAAAGACAAAAAGATACTTATTGAGGACTTAATCCCTATCTTCCGATAGTTAATTGCTCTAGTTGATAAAGATCTTGCAAGGTTTTGAAGTTCTTCCTGAACTAAAGGAATAAATCTTAGAGCTAAAAGAACTTGAAAGCTAAGGCGATCAATAGGTACGCGAAATACAGCCAAGGGGCGAAGAAACCAACTTAATGTCCAAGTCAAATTCTCTGGAGAGGTAGTTAATAGCATCAAGTTGACACTATGAACAACAGTAAAAACTAACGTGGATGTTTTTACACCTAAGTCTAAAGATCTTCTATCTATCAAAAGAGAACCTAATGAAAAATTTCCTATATTAATTGGCCCTGATTTTAGAACCTCCCATTGAATTCCTTTAGCAACTGCATTTGGCAACTCAACAGGAGAACGAGATGCTAATGCAATTGAGGCTTCACTAGTAGGTAAAAACATTACTAGCAAGCCAAGAAAAATTGAAAACATTGCTAGGAAAGAAACAGATCTCCACCAGATGCGAAATGGCAATAGACTTATGCAAGTAATCACAAGTAAAAGACATACCAATCCAATCCTCCAAAAAGAGCCTGCCAAAACCGGAGTAATTAAAAAAAACATTACCCACAAAAATTTCAATCTTGGATCAATTACTCGAATCCAACCAGCATCACCAACTACATATTGTCCAATTGGAATTTTTTTTAAAAAATCCATTAACTTTTAATCGCTCGTTCTTGTTGTCGAGCTATTTCTTTTTCAGCATCTCGTTGTTTCTTACCTCTCCAGAAAAGTTTTATTGGTGTTCCTTCGAAGCCTAATCCTTCACGTAATTGTCTTTCTAAATAGCGCCGATATGATTCCCCAAATAGTTTTGGATCGTTCACAAAAAGAGTAAAGGAAGGAGGGCTTATTGAAACTTGAGTTCCATAGTATAGACGACCTTGTTTCCCGCCACGTGTAGTAGGTGGACTCCTCCAACCCAAAGCGTCTATAAGCACTTCATTGACTACTGAAGTAGTAACTCTTTTACGGTGTTGATCAACTGCCAAAGTTGCAAAGCCAAAAACAGAATTCACTCTTTGTCCAGTAAGTGCAGACACAAAGACCATTTCAGCCCAATCTAAAAAAAATAGCTTTGAACGTAATTCTTTTTCCATTTGAGTCATTGTGTAAGTATCTTTTTCGACTAAATCCCATTTGTTAACCAAAATTATGCATGCTCTTCCTTCTTCCTCAATCCTTCCTGCCAAGCGTTGATCTTGCTCGGTTACACCATCTAATGCATCAATGACTAGTAAACATACATCACTCCTTTCAATAGCTTTAAAACTACGATTAATGCCAAAATATTCAGGTCCATAATTTACACTTCTACGCCTTCTAATGCCTGCAGTATCTATCAACTTCCAAAGATAATTTTCTCTCCTGATTAAAGTATCGATAGTATCTCGCGTTGTACCCCTTTTTGGACTAACAATTGCTCTGGGTTTACCACAAATTGCATTTAATAAGCTGGATTTTCCAACATTAGGTCTACCAATAATTGCTAATTGAATTGTTTCAAGATTATCTTTCTTCAGATCAAGTGAAGGCAGAAGGGAAACCACTTGATCAAGTAAATCTCCTGTCCCTACTCCATGAATGGCAGAGATAGGATATGGTTCGCCAAGACCTAATTTCCAAAATTCAGATGCCATTGAAAGCCCTTGCTCAGGCGATTCACACTTATTAACAGCTACAACAGCTTTGCAGTCGCATCCTCTCAACCACTCAGCTATTGCTTCATCAGCACAAGTTAAACCTAACTGTCCATCAACAATAAATAGTGCTAGCGAAGCTTCCGATAGCGCTATCTTTGCTTGTTCACGAATTTCAGGAAGAAACTCACTTTCATCGTCAAAAACCAGGCCTCCTGTATCTACCACTTGAAAATCCTTACCCCCCCAAAAAGCATCCTGATATGTCCTGTCTCTAGTAACTCCTGGTTGATCATGAACAATAGCCTCTCGACTACTGCACAATCTGTTAACCAAAGTTGACTTGCCAACATTAGGTCGGCCAATTATGGCGACTATTGGATGCGCCATTTAATTAAAAATCTATAAGTACTATTTACCTTACTTAACCGGAAGACAAGAAGCTAGATCTCACTCCACTGGCTTATCGCCGGGGTGACCTTGAAGAGGGTTTTTCGGGGGTGCAAGTAATTCTGGTATCGGGCCGCACTCTGGAAGTTTCTCCCCACTATTTGCAATAAAAAATGCCAAAAGCCAATTCACAACAGTAGCTCTTCTTGTCCTTCGAGGGAAGAGTTCATTGATTTTGTAGCCATCAAAATTCAGATATTTTTTTAAGGATTGCTTGTACTCTTTTGGAATAGAACGTGTCAAATGCACAGATGCAGACCTATTTGCAATAATTTGTGGAGATTCAGGAAACGCACTACTCCAATAGCTGGGAGTCATATTTGTAGCTAGCCATACTTCATTATCATTTGAGCTTTTGATATAACCTATCCTTTCCCATACCAATTGAGAAGCAAACTGGTCACTTATTCGATCAGCGAGAATTTCCATTAACAAAATTCTACTAATAGGCCATATAGTATTCATAAATGAATGATCTTCTAACTAAAACATTAATTAATCATGAAAGAAAAACTCAATGGGCCTTTCAAGAGAGAACTTAAAAAAAATAAAAAAAGTTTCAGATTAAATGTTGCTTTAATTACTATTGGAATATTTTTGCTCGCTCTAACTCAAATACCCGAATCAATAAAAACTTCGTTAGACCTTTATTGCAGAATAATAGGCCTTGATTCTGAAGGGGAAAAATCCTTAGTGTGCAAATAGTTCCGCTTAGTTAGCATCAGGCATTATATCTGGGAAAGAGTTTCTTATAATTAATAAAGAAAAATATGGCTTCACTGTTGCAGGAACTTTTTCAGCTATCAAAACATCCTGATCAGGTAATCCTACTCTTTGAGCAAACAAAGTTTTATCTAGCATTTTCCTTTTATATAATACTTCTCGAATCCATATCCATCTTGAACCAAGCTTAAGCAATACTATTACTCTATTATATTTATTAGCATCATCAAGTATTTTCTCTAAATCTTCTTTTTTATCAGGAGCTGGCGAAATGATTAATTGTTCTTTTTGAAGAGCTAATGGATAGGCTCCGATTGCTGCTGCTGCCGAAAAAGAATTAATTCCAGGAATTACTTTAAACTTAATCTTAGGAAATTGCGACTTTATATAATAAGTCATATAAGCACTTGTGGAATAAAGAGAAACATCGCCTAGCGAAAGTAATACAACTTTATGATTATTCCTAAATGCATTTAACAATTTTGAGCTGGCTTCTTTCCAAGCCGCCTTTAGTAAGGCTTCATCTTTAACCATAGGGAATTCTAAAGGAAGTTTTTCTTTTTTCTTTATCAGCTTTTTTACAATGTCTGCAGCCAAGCTATTACCATTCTTTTTTGGAACTGGATAGGCAACTAAAGTGGATTCCTTAATAGCCTGGACAGCAGCTAAGGTCAAAAGAGATGGGTCGCCTGGGCCAACACCCACAACTGTTAAACTCGATTCTTTTCTCTTCAATAAAATGTTTAATACAAGCATTATCTATCTCTATTAAATATTCTATTTCTTAAAAAGTTCATTATTAACTATGCATTCTTGGATGATGATGTAATTTAGAAAGGATTTCCGCTTCAACTTCAGCTAATTCATTTAATCGAGAAATAATTACACTTCTTTGAAAACGCTCATCAGCCAAATTCCAATAAATACCAAAGTGTCTTGCTTCGCTTTTCAATAAGTTGCCATAAAGCACCTTTAGCTCCTTGTCTGGGCTATTTAAAGCAAGTAGAGACATTCTTTCGTGACTTCTCGCTTCAATCAAACCAGAAACTAAAAACATATCAAGCATTCTGCATGGTTCCTCTCTTCTTATCTGCTTAGATAACTTTGCTCCATAAGGAGGAGCAGCCAGAGGTAAAAGGGTTTTACCTCTGGAGTGAAGAATATCAAGAACCAACTCAAAATGTTCCAACTCTTCACGAGCCAAAGGACTCAAGACCTCCGCTAAGCCAGGTTCAGATAAATATCTAAACATTAATTGAACTGCTACTCCAGCGGCTTTTCTCTCACAATGAGCATGATCCATTAGGATCTCAATAGGGTTTTCAATAGCTTGCTTTAACCATTGATCAGTTGTTTTACTAGCAAGCCACTTAATCGGTTTTTTTTTATCGGCAACCTTCTCAGAAAGTTCCATTATTTTGAATTTTCATTTCGTAAATATGACAATATTCCATCAAAAGCCAATAGATAGCTATTAGAACCAAAGCCACTAACTAGACCAACCGCATTATCGGCTAACAATGATTTATGTCGAAATTCTTCCCTAGCAAAAGTATTACTGAGATGTAATTCAACATAAGGTTTACTTGAACTCAAAAGGGCATCTCTTAAAGCAATAGAAGTATGTGTGTAAGCTCCGGCATTGATCAAGAATGCATTTGTATGCTTCATGAATTTTTGTATTTGATCTACTAAAGCTCCTTCGGAATTACTTTGGAAGAATTCTATAGAAACTCCTTCAGTTATGGATTTTTTCTTTAGCTTGGCTTCAATTGATTCCAATGTTTCAACCCCATAAACAGAAGGCTCACGCTGGCCCAATAGATTAAGGTTTGGTCCATTAATAACCGATATATGCATGACCCTAAACTCAGTATTACTAACGTGATCGTATCTACCTAAAAGCAAAACGCCCAACAATTTAATCTAAAAAGTCTCTCGAACTGATATTCTCCTTGATGGCACGGGTCGGTGCCCGAGTGGTTAATGGGGGCGGACTGTAAATCCGCTGGCTATGCCTACGTTGGTTCAAATCCAACCCGGCCCACCTTTAATAAGCCCTTGTAGCTCAGCGGTAGAGCACTCCCTTGGTAAGGGAGAGGTCTCGGGTTCAAGTCCCGACGAGGGCACTGGATCTGACCTCTTCTAAAAGAAAGCTTCTAAGGCACCAGAGGTTGTTTATATCTGAAAGTGGATATCGAATTTTGTCTCCTCTTTTGATCTAAAAGCTTTTCATTTGGATGACCCATTTGCTCTTCATCCCTCCTACCAATGGCAATGATTCGAAAAGGTAGCAAAAGCTTACAAGAGCTAATTATTAGTGGATGCTTTAATTATTTACCCGTCGCTGCATTTTTAATTATTTTTCTTGCATCTAATGTCTCCAATGGTTTCTGATAAGTTGTTATCAATTTCTTCTAATAATTAGCCAATATTGTATTCAGTAATAGTTCTTTTAACATCAACTTCAACGCACTCTTCGTTACCGGTTTCAGTTCCTATTGATCTTCTTGAGCCTAAAACGCTTATAGCTTTCACATTATTAAGGCAAATATGACCAATCTTCCATTTGAAGTTATAAACAAATAAATACTACTCCAGATTTACCTGGATTTATCAAGAGTTTTTTATGGAAGCAAGAGAAGAATGGCGCTCAGGCTTAGGATTTATGCTTGCTGCTGCTGGAAGTGCGGTTGGATTAGGTAATCTTTGGGGCTTTGCTTACAGGACTCAACAAGGAGGAGGAGCTGCGTTTCTGTTGCTCTATGTGCTGATTGTTTTAGTTGTTTGCCTGCCTGTTCTCGTTGCGGAAATGGTTTTAGGCAGAAGCACAACCAGTAGTCCATTGTTGGCTCCCGTTAAAGCAGGGGGAACATTATGGCAACCCATGGGTTGGGTTTTTGTAATTGCATCATGCGGAATTCTGTCTTTTTATGCGGTATTGATGGGATGGACTGCTGATACATTCTTTCATTCATTATTCTTTGGATTGCCTCAATCTCTTGATGAGGCAACAACCTTTGTAACCTCAGTAAGCAAGGGGAGCAGTGTATTCCTTGGTCAGTTGTTAAGTTTGGTATTAACAGCCGCAGTTGTATCTGCTGGCATTAGAGGTGGAATTGAGAAAATCGCAAGGTGGAGCATGCCCTTGCTTTTTGGATTAGTAATAATTCTTGCAGTATGGTCAGCAACTTTGCCAGGAGCCTGGGATGGTTATAAGGACTTTCTTTTAAAATGGGACTCAAGTCAATTAAGGAATCCAGAGACAATTCGTAATGCATTTGGACAAGCATTTTTCTCTTTGAGTCTGGGTATTGGAATAATGGTTGCTTATTCTTCTTATTTGAATAAAAAGAATCAACTTCCAAAACAAGCTTTAATAATTTCTGGGATGGATACGTCTGTTGGAATACTTGCAGGAATGGTTACTTTCCCGATCGTTGCAAGTTTTCCTCAGGTTCAAGAAGCTGTAAAAGGATCATTTGTGTCAACATTTTTTGTTGCTTTACCTACTGGCTTAAGTTCTTTAGGTATTACAGGTCAAATAATTGCTGTTTTACTTTTTTCTCTTACTTTTATTGCTGCATTAACTTCTGCGATTTCTCTTCTTGAGGTTCCTGTCTCATCACTAATTGATAGTTTTGGTTGGAATAGAAATAAAGCTGTAATTTTTTCTACAATATTAATATTCGTCATTGGAGTTCCTTCGGCTATTTCGGAAGATTTTTTAGGTAAAATGTTTACCTATATGGATATATTACTTTTGTTAGGTGGTTTCTTAATATCTATTTTGATTGGATGGTTTGTGACAAGAACCTATGACAACGATCTTTCAGAAAGCAACTCAAATATAAGTGTAAGGCGTTATTTGAAATTTATGCTTCGTTGGGTTTCACCTATCGCAATTGCATTTGGCTTATTTGTTAGTGTCTATGATTTAGTGAAATCGGCAATAACATAAAATAGTTTTCTAATTAAATTAATTTCTTAATAAAAAAAACTCTCTAGGGTTTTCAATTACCATTCTCAGTAGACAATGATGTATTTAATATCTGGTGAAGATTGGATCTTTTTCGCTTCAAATTTCTAAGCCTTGCTTCGTATAGAAAACGTACATAAATACCCTCTAAGGCCTTATGGCTGATTTTTTTTAGTGGACTAAACCAACTGAAAGTGGATATCAAATCAAAATGCTCCCTCCCTAGGGTAATTTTTAGCAGCCTGAAAAACACCAGCTATCTTTCAAGAACATCTTTCAGATGAACTGTCCTGCAAAAAGTGTTAGGTGGTCCAACCCGGTCCACCTTTTTAATAAGCCCTTGTAGCTTAGCGGCAGAACACTCCTTGGTAAGGGCGAGGTCTCGGGTTCAAGTCCCGGACGAGGGCATTAGCCCAGACCTCTTATAAGAAAAAGCGAATCAGCTACTAGAAGTTGTTTAAACCTAAAAGGGGACCTCCACTTTTTAGTCCATTTTTGCTCTCCTGATCATTCTTGCTTGATGCATCTAAACCGATGCAATTCAAGAAATATACTCATTAAAATAAGCGGCAAAGCTTTGAAAAAATTAATCCGAGAGAAGCAATATTAATTAGCAAAAGTAAATTATTGAGCTAAAAAACAAAATTTAGTTCTGTACAAATATTGACTTAAGGCATTTAAGGCTAATTCTCGAGTAATCATTCCATGATAATTAATAAAAATGTCAACATATTTAATGCTGATAGAAGCTTCTTTTTCTTTGCCGAAAGTATTTTTAAACTACTAAAAACAACTAAAACTAGTATATCAATAATAAAATATGGGATCTCTCGTTGGGTTCAATGAGTTGCGCATGGCATCCACATGTTTCCCATCTTATGAACTCCTAAACAGCCCAACTTTTTAGCTTCTGCTTCTGCCTGTGATCTTTTCGAATAAACATAGATATTCTTCAAAGAAGACTGAGAATCTTCAAAAGTTTGCTGTAAAGATGACTGTTCTGGACTCCATACTTTTAAACCCATTGTAGTTATTCCTGCGGAAAAAATACCCATACCAACGATTGAAGCATTAACAACTCCCATAGCAACAACACCTAAAGATACAACTCCCATTGGGACTATACCTATCGTAAAAATTCCCATAGGGACTATGCCTATCGAAACAATGCCAAGAGGAGCAATACCAATTGCAATTTTTTTAGGTTTACTTCCACAATGAGTGGAGGGTTCAGAGTGTTTCTGCTGGGAACTATTCATAGAAATACTTTTCCTTATATTTTAATGCTTATGATGTTCGTGATCAGGTCCATCCTGATGACCTTCATGCGCTTGATGGGTTTTGCAAGGCATCCACTTATCCCCCATTTTATGGGCACCAGAGCAATTGAAATTCTTAGCTGCCTCCTCTGCTTCAGCCTTTGTATCAAAGAAAACTGACATTTTCTTTGTAGAGGACTCAGGAGAACACCCAGCCAAAACCATTCCAAAAAACAAAGATGATAAAAGAAAACTTTTGTTCAAGGCTAAAACCAAATATGAAATTAGTAAGTTAAGTCAATTTTGACTTTTTGGCATTTTTAAACTTTTTGAAAGTCACTAAAGTAAAAAAGTTGATGTCAGATATATTTCAAACTAATTATATGAAAGCTTAATCAATTGAATTTATAGGAATCAGAATAGATAGGTAGTTTTTTAATTCAAACAAAGAAAACTTATGGTGTCAAAATTGATCAATGCGAGTTACAGTTTTGGTTATATTTTAAATTTTACAAGGTTACAGATGCTTGGCCGAAAATCTCTACTTTATTCAATAAGCATGACTGTTATTGTAGTCGGTGGGATGTTTATCCCAGCATTAGCTCATCACCCTTTTGGCATGGGTGAAAGCTATGATCTCTCAATATTGCAAGGTTTAGCGAGCGGCATTGGTCATCCACTTCTTGGTCCAGATCATCTTCTTTTTATGTTGGCTATAGGCTTAGTAGGATTAAGAAACCCAAGTAAATGGGTTTTACCGCTTCTTTTAATAGGTATTGCAGGAAGTGGATTAGTTCAATTGATCCCCTTACCTAATGTTTTAGTTCCCTGGGCAGAAGCGATTGTTTCGCTATCTCTGGCAATAGAAGGCTTAATTGTTATGAATTTTATAAGTACAAAATGGCTTTTACCAATGTTTGCCTTACATGGGTACCTACTAGGAAGCACAATTGTTGGGGCGGAGCCGACTCCTCTTATCGGATATTTTTTAGGACTTATTATTGCTCAAGGTGGCTTACTAATAATGACAACAAAAGCATCACAAAAAATAATTCATTTACTTGGAAGTAATGGAAGAATCTTTGCCTCAGGTATATGGATAGGGATAGGTTCTGCATTCTCCTGGATTGCTCTAATCGATTAACAGATTAGAAAGACTACTCGAAATTAAACGCCTCTATTAAAGATCATTTTCCATGACAAATGTCATTAGGCCTATTACACCAATAAACGATTTCGAAAAAGCTATGACTTTTGCAAATTTATCAGAAAAAGAGTATGAGATTATTGAATATATTAGATATACAGGGATATTCTCTCAACCAATGATTACGAAAGATCTGCGAATTGAAAGTAAACCTCCTGTCTTTTCAATTATTTGTGAAGCTTCAAGGAAAATTGGCACTCATATACCTGCACATTTTGCAGCTGTGCGTAAATGGTCAAAGATGATTAATCCAAATGGAGTAAGATGGGATGGTGATCTTATTTGTAGTGCAATTAAAAACATTGATGGCGAATTATTGACTCCTGAAAATAGAAATTCCTTGTATGATTTTCTTTCTGTGCATAAAGAATTATTCACAGGGATTTCATAAACAATAAAGTCATATAGTATTATTACTAAATAAATGTAATCCTTAAATAATTTAAGACTTAGTAAAAATTGTATTTTTAGAATCTTATTATTCTAGGTCCTTGAAAGAACGGGAAAATATAAAATTTTACTTTGTTCATAATGCAATCAACTCAAGGATTGATTAAGATGAGTTTCATAAAAGTAAACTGAAATTAAATCCATTGTTACATCAAAACTTTTCTATAGATGAACTCAAAAGACAAGTATCTTCTGGCAAAACAAGACCTGAGGAATGGAGGAGATCTCAATTAAAGAAAATTAAATTAATTATTGAGAAGCATCAGTCAGAAATTATTGATGCGCTAAAAATTGACTTAGGCAAGCCAGACACAGAAGCTTTATTTGAATTAATTGCTTTAAGTCAAGAATTAAAACTAATAGAAAAGAAGCTTAAAAGCTGGATGAAGTCTAAAGTAATAGACATCCCATTATCTCTACAGCCTGGAACAGCCAAAGTTATGCAAGAGCCATTGGGCTGCGTACTTATAATTGGTGCATGGAATTACCCCTTCATGTTAACCATACAACCTTTAATATCAGCTTTTGCTGCTGGAAATACAGCTGTTTTAAAACCATCTGAATTTGCTCCTGAAACTTCAAAATTAATAACTAAGCTATTTACAAAATATTTTCCAGTAAATGTTTTAATGGTTCTAGAAGGAGATGGTAACTTCTCAGAACAATTAGTTAACAAAAACTTTGACCACATCTTCTTTACTGGTGGAAGTAAAACAGGAGCAAAGGTTATGCAAGCAGCTGCAAAAAATCTAACCCCAGTAACACTAGAGTTAGGAGGAAGGAACCCAGCACTAGTCATGCAGGGAAGTGATATTGAAATATCTGCAAAAAGATTGGTTTGGGGAAAATGTCTCAATGCTGGTCAAACATGTTTAGCTCCAAATCATTTGTTGGTAGATAAAAGTTTAAAGAATTCCTTAGTTGATGCATTAAAAAAAAATATAATTAGCTTTTATGGCTTTAATCCTGTTAAATCAAATGAGCTAGGAAAGCTTAATTTACGACAATTTGAAAAGATAAAGAATATTATAAGCAAAGCAAGCAAAGATAATCAGATCATATTTGGCGGAGATATTGATGAGGAAAATCAAAAAATTTCGCCTACATTAATTGATTTAAAAGGAATAAAAGATCCCATAATAGAAGAAGAGTTATTTGGACCATTAATTCCAATAATTAGTGTAAATAGCTTTATAGAGGCTCTCTCTTTTGTAAAAACTGACAGCAAGCCTCTAGCTATATATATGTTTGGAGGTAGTAAAAAAGAACAAGAAACTCTTTTAGAGACTACAAGCTCAGGGGGTGTTTGCTTTAATGATGTAATTCTGCATGCAGGAATCCCTGAAATGCCTTTTGGCGGAGTTGGAACAAGTGGCATGGGAAAATATCATGGACAGGCTGGCTTCAAAAATTTCTCAAATCAAAAAGCTATCTTCTCTAAACCTTTTTGGCTAGACATTAATTTCCGATACCCTCCTTATAAACTAGATATATCGATTCTTAAGAAGCTTTTCAGGTAAACAAAAAAGTTCTTAAAATTTAGCTAGCTGCTATGGCGTATTAAAAAAATGGTCTTATCTTATAAGTAAAATTTTAGAAAAATGCGAAGAACACTACTACTGTCTTTTGGCTTGTTTTCACTGCTCTTATGTCCTTCATTTGCTCGAGAAATAATAATAAAAGAAGGAGATACCTTGTCAGGGATAGCTAAAAAATATAACCTATCGATCAGATCTTTAATGGAAAAGAATCAAATATTTAACTCTGATAATTTACAAATAGGTCAGAAAATTAATTTACCAGAAAAAATCTCTCTTGAACAATATAACAATTATTATATTGTTCAAAAAGGGGATACTTTAGTTAATATAGCTAATAAATATAATATAAATAAAAAATTAATTTTAGAAATAAATAATTTCGACAACCCTAATATTCTTTATGTTGGTCAAAAAGTAAACATCCCAGAAGGAGCAACTAATAGAATTATCAATAATAGTATAAGCTCACATGTTGTAAGAAAAGGCGAGACACTAACAATGATTTCGAAAAAATATAATGTTTCAATAGAAAATATTATAAGTATAAATAATATTGAAGATCCAAGTTTTATTAAACCAGGTTCAACTCTAATAATAAGAACTAATCAAAAAGTTACTAGCTCTTTATTAGGTACTTCCAAAAAATCTACGACTGTTCTAGCATCAAATGCATCGAAGATATTAATAGCAGAATCAGATACCGTTCCTGATTGGAGGAAATATGGATCACTTAAAATTAACTGGGCAAACTGGAAAGAAATGAATGGAAGCTACGTTACCCCTGCAATAAATTTAAATGGAAAGCCTTTATTCCTTGCAGTTAATTGCTCAACAACCAGAATGAATAATACTGGCAAAAATAGTCAATGGGGAAAGTGGTTTGCACCTGAAACAGAATTTGAATTCAATTTAGTAGATGATGTTTGTAAAGCTAATTCTTAGTATTTTTAACTTAGAAAACTAAAATGTGATTCAAGAAGGAGGCTCTTCAACTATTTGAAGACGAATCTTTTTACCTCCAGCAATTTCTCCAAGAGAAATTCTCATAGTTGATCCAGTAAGAGTTTGTAAAGCGTTTAAAACATCTCGCAAATAAGGAGTACTACTTCCACTTTCTAACCAAATTTTTTCATGCAAATGCTCGAGTCTCCTCCAAGCTGTATAGAGTCTAAGTACTGAGGCTTCTACATTTTTTGCTTGGCCAAATGCATCACTCAAAAAACCCAAAGCGTTTATTCTCTTTGCTTCTTGTGTTGCTTTTTCTAAATTCAACTCCAATTGATTAAAAGCTCTTAATGACATTGAGGCATCAATTGCTCTAGTAATACACTTAGCAGTACTAGCAACATCTTTAAGAGATTCAAGACCTTGCTCGTCTTTTAAAGCTTCACGAAATTCTTCTTGCTGATTCTTTGGCAACTTTGATAATTCCCTAACTAAAGGAGCTACCACTTTTGAAGGCAACAAATTTGCTTGAGCCCTTTCTCTAATCTCCTCAGGCAACAGATCACTTGTCGCAGAAGTAAAGTCATCCGCAAGCCTTTTTACTTGCTTACGCGTAATTTCTTTACCTTCATTGGCTGAGTCTGCAATCATTTGTTGTACTTCAGGTACTGATTGAGCTGTTTCGATAAATGCTCTTCTAGAGAAATTATTTACGCTAGTTTCTTTAAGAAGCCCTCCTCCAACCAACTCATCAGAGGAATCAGCAAGTTTAATCAAAGAATAAGCTCTTGTTTTGCTGATTTCCATCTCTCTAAGCCATTGCAAAAAACCTGTACCTCTTCCTGTCCCACCTCTCTTTTCACGATCTCGAATCACTCGTAAAATTCTTCCTCGCCAAATCTCCGTTTGCAAATCAAACCGATCACATATAGACCATGCTTTCTCAAGTCGATCAATAAATTCGATACTGCTTAATTCATCTTGATTAGGATCTGGCAAGTCCAATTCAAAACTAGATGGATCGGGTTTCACAAAAATCAAAAATTTTATCTAATGCTTACATAAACCAAATCATTCAGGACGACATTCTGTGACGCTGAAGCAACTTTGTACTTAAGTCGCGATAATGTATATATGAAATCTCCTCATACTAGAAATGGCCATCTCCAGGGGTGACAAGGTTCGCGTTAAGCGCCCAGAATCATATTGGTACAACGAAATTGGCAAAGTTGCTTCAGTGGACACATCAGGGATTAAGTACCCTGTTGTTGTTCGGTTTGAAAAAGTAAATTATGCAGCTTATAGCGGAATTGATGGGGGTAACAATACAAACAACTTTGCGGAAGCTGAATTAGAGGTTGTTTAAATCTATTGCCTGAACTCCCAGAAGTTGAAACAGTCCGTAAAGGGCTGGAGCTTTATCTTAGGAATTTTTTAATAGAAAGAATAGAAGTCCTTAGCGAAAGGACCATAGCTAGTGATGGCGGTAGTAGGGTTTTTGTTAAAAATATGGAAGGAGTTGTTATTACTCATTGGCAAAGAAAGGGAAAGTATTTAATTGCAGGACTTTCAAAATTAAATTCCATTGATAGACAAAAGAATCAATTCAGTGCATGGGTTATTCATTTAAGAATGACTGGACATTTTCAATGGAATCCAATGACAAGTTCTCCTTGCCCTCATACAAGAGTAAGATTATGGAATAAAGAAGGTGATGAAATTCGTTTTGTAGATGTTAGAAACTTTGGGCAAATGTGGTGGGTTCCGCCAAACGAAGTACCCAGTGAGGTTATAAACGGATTAAAAAGACTAGGTCCTGAACCATTTTCAGATGAATTTAATTATAAATATTTAAGAAAAGCTCTTTTAAATAGGACAAGGTCTATAAAAGCAAGTTTGCTAGACCAAGCTTTAATTGCTGGAATAGGAAATATTTATGCTGACGAAAGTCTTTTTGATGCAGGCATAGCCCCTAATAAACAATCTAAAAGTCTCAATATAAAAGAGCTCAAAAAATTATCACAAAGTATCGTAAAAGTTTTAAGCATGAGCATAGGTAAGGGTGGAACAACTTTCTCTGACTTTAGAAACTTAGAGGGATTAAATGGAAATTATGGTGAAGAAGCATGGGTCTATAGAAGAACAAATATGCCATGTAAAAAATGCAATTCCATTATCAGGAGAGATAAGTTATCTGGAAGAAGTACGCACTGGTGTCCTTCATGCCAGAAATAAAAAAAGCCTTATCTAAAAGGCCATAAATTATTTTTTTTTTGGAAAATTAATTGTTTAAAGAAGGTTTTACCTGGCATTGAGCTATTTTCTCAGGGGGCTACCCCCCAAATATCTTCGCCGCTGATGCGTTTCACAACCGAGTTCGAGATGGATCGGAGTGGTGCCACATCGCCATGAACACCAGGAAAAACACTCTCAAGATGAACCTTGAGAACTGCATAGGTAATGAATTGAATAAAGTCTTTTCTTAAAAAAATAAGATTGAAAAAGGTCAAGCCCTCGGTCTATTAGTACTCCTCCGCTGCACCTGTTACCAGGCTTCCACGTAGAGCCTATCAACGGGTGTTCTTCCCGTGACCTTACTGGCTTATGCCATGGGAATACTCATCTTGAGGTGGGCTTCCCACTTAGATGCTTTCAGCGGTTATCCACTCCGCACATGGCTACCCAGCGTTTACCGTTGGCACGATAACTGGCACACCAGAGGTGCGTTCCTCCCGGTCCTCTCGTACTAGGGAGAAATCCTCTCAATATTCCTGCGCGTACACCGGATATGGACCGAACTGTCTCACGACGTTCTGAACCCAGCTCGCGTACCGCTTTAATGGGCGAACAGCCCAACCCTTGGGACCGACTTCAGCCCCAGGTTGCGATGAGCCGACATCGAGGTGCCAAACCTCCCCGTCGATGTGAACTCTTGGGGGAGATCAGCCTGTTATCCCTAGAGTAACTTTTATCCGTTGAGCGACGGCCCTTCCACTCAGAACCGTCGGATCACTAAAACCGACTTTCGTCCCTGTTCGACTTGTAGGTCTCACAGTCAAGCTCCCTTCTGCTTTTGCACTCAACGACTGATTTCCAACCAGCCTGAGGGAACCTTTGTGCGCCTCCGTTACCTTTTAGGAGGCGACCGCCCCAGTCAAACTGCCCAGCAGATACTGTCCGCTTCCCGGATAACGGGTAAGCGTTAGAACCCTAGCTCTAAAAGAGTGGTATCTCACCATTGACTCAATAGCACCCACAAGCACTATTTCATAGTCTCCCACTTATCCTGCGCATTCAGAGCCCGAGCACAATATCAACCTGCAGTAAAGCTTCATAGGGTCTTTCTGTCCGGGTGTACGTAGTCCGCATCTTCACAGACAATTCTATTTCGCCGAGCCTCTCTCCGAGACAGCGCCCAAATCGTTACGCCTTTCGTGCGGGTCGGAACTTACCCGACAAGGAATTTCGCTACCTTAGGACCGTTATAGTTACGGCCGCCGTTCACCGGGGCTTCAGTCGCCAGCTTCGCTTACGCTGACCGGCTTCCTTAACCTTCCGGCACTGGGCAGGCGTCAGCCCCCATACATCGTCTTGCGACTTAGCGGAGACCTGTGTTTTTGGTAAACAGTCGCTTGGGCCTCTTCACTGCGACCAACTTTCGCTGGCACCCCTTCTCCCGAAGTTACGGGGCCATTTTGCCGAGTTCCTTAGAGAGAGTTATCTCGCGCCCCTCGGTATTCTCTACCACCCCACCTGTGTCGGTTTCGGGTACAGGCAGTTATGCCTTAACGGGTATAGGGCTTTTCTTGGAAGCATGACATCACCAACTTCGCTGCCGTAGCAGCTCGTACTCACGCCTTAGCTCAGAATGTTTTCTCCATTCCTCAAAGCCTCGAACGCTTGAACCAGTAACCAACATCTGGATTGGCTAGCCTTCTCCGTCCCCCTTCCCAAAACATAACTGGTACAGGAATGTTGACCTGTTATCCATCGACTACGCCTTTCGGCCTCGCCTTAGGTCCAGACTAACCCTCCGCGGACGAGCCTGCCGGAGGAACCCTTAGGGTTTCGGGGCATGGGATTCTCACCCATGTTTTCGCTACTCAAGCCGACATTCTCACTTCAATGCAGTCCACGCCCGCTTACGCTAACGCTTCACCCCACATAGAACGCTCCCCTACCATTTAACAAGTTAAATCCGCAGCTTCGGTACATCGCTTAGCCCCGTTCATTTTCGGCGCAGGATCGCTCGACCAGTGAGCTATTACGCACTCCTTTGAGGATGGCTGCTTCTAAGCAAACCTCCTGGTTGTCTAAGCAATCCCACCTCCTTTATCACTTAGCGAAGATTTTGGGACCTTAGCTGGCGGTCTGGGCTGTTTCCCTTTCGAGTGTGGAGCTTATCCCCCACAGTCTGACTGCCTAGTTACACACAGGGTATTCAGAGTTCATCTCGATTTGGTACCGCTCTCGCAGCCCGCACCGAAATGGTGGCTTTACCCCCCTGCTGGAGCACTAGACGCTACGCCTCAACGTATTTCGGGGAGAACCAGCTAGCTCCTGGTTCGATTGGCATTTCACCCCTAACCACAGCTCATCCGCTGAATTTTCAACTTCAGTCGGTTCGGACCTCCACTTGGTATCACCCAAGCTTCATCCTGGCCATGGTTAGATCACCAGGGTTCGGGTCTATAAACACTGACAAACGCCCTATTAAGACTCGCTTTCGCTATGGCTCCACCATTCCCGGTTTAACCCGCCAGTGCCTATAAGTCGCCGGCTCATTCTTCAACAGGCACACGGTCACCCGATAAGTCGGGCTCCCATTGCTTGTAAGCTCACGGTTTCATGTTCTATTTCACTCCCCTCCCGGGGTTCTTTTCACCTTTCCCTCGCGGTACTGTTGCGCTATCGGTCACACAGGAGTACTTAGCCTTACGAGGTGGTCCTCGTAGATTCACACGGAATTCCACGTGCTCCGTGCTACTCGGGATACAGCTAGGTTAACTCTCCTTTCGATTACGGGGCTTTCACCCTCTGTGGCGCGCCATTCAAACGCTTCTTCTAGGTTCGTTAATCCATATTGCTGTCCCACAACCCCGACAATCGAAATCATCGGTTTGGGCTTATCCCCGTTCGCTCGCCGCTACTTAGGGAGTCGTTTTTACTTTCCTTTCCTCCAGCTACTAAGATGTTTCAGTTCGCTGGGTTGGCTCGTTCCAGCCTATATATTCAGCTGGTCGTTCTAAGGGTTGCCCCATTCGGAAATTCCCGGATCAAAGCGTGCTTCCAGCTCCCCGAGACTTATCGCAGGTAACCACGTCCTTCATCGCCTCTGTGTGCCTAGGTATCCACCGTGAGCCCTTTGTAGCTTGACCATATAATTAATCATCTAAAATTTGCCTAATTAATATAGTTAAACCTGAAATAAATTCAGATGTTAAATCTATATAATCAGGGAAATATAGACTCGGCTTTTTACTTAAGAATCAAACATTTACTAAATCAAAAAAGCCTAAGCTTAATTAATAAAGTATATGCATCCATGAGATGCTTTATTCTTTCCAGACTTACCTATGCAGTTGTCAAGGTTCTACTGAACTTTCTGGTAATTCGTTTAAGAAGTACCGAGAGCCCAGCGTCTTATCAGCCTTAAAAAAATGATTAATCATAAGGAATGATATGAAGCTAGGTTCATTCAGTGAACAACACCTAGATCACAAAAACAAAAACAATCTCCATAAAAAGAGTTATTAGGTAGTTGATCAGTGGAGGTAAGCGGACTCGAACCGCTGACATCCTGCTTGCAAAGCAGGCGCTCTACCAACTGAGCTATACCCCCAACAACGAATGGGCCATCCTGGACTTGAACCAGGGACCTCACCCTTATCAGGGGTGCGCTCTAACCACCTGAGCTAATAGCCCAGAAGAATGTTTGTTGGGTGTGACCTAGACAAGTTTAGGAACTGAAATTAAAAACTTATAAAATAATGAAAAATCAATATTAGTAAGATCTTAAGCTGAGGTACCGATCGACCTAAGGTGACAGGACTAGTGACTGATATTTGAAATCTAGTCATCATAATCTTTTGTTTGTCTCCCTGTTAGGAGGTGATCCAGCCGCACCTTCCGGTACGGCTACCTTGTTACGACTTCACCCCAGTCATCAGCCCCACCTTCGGCGTCCTCCTCCACGAGGGTTGGAGTAACGACTTCGGGCGTGGCCAACTTCCATGGTGTGACGGGCGGTGTGTACAAGGCCCGGGAACGTATTCACCGCAGTATGCTGACCTGCGATTACTAGCGATTCCTACTTCACGTAGGC
This sequence comes from Prochlorococcus sp. AG-363-N16, assembly GCA_003280135.1. Lineage (GTDB taxonomy): Bacteria > Cyanobacteriota > Cyanobacteriia > PCC-6307 > Cyanobiaceae > AG-363-N16. The sequence goes on from QCFW01000005.1 coordinate 102,295, forward strand.
GAGTTGCAGCCTACGATCTGAACTGAGCCACGGTTTATGGGATTTGCTTGCTCTCGCGAGCTTGCTGCCCTTTGTCCGCAGCATTGTAGTACGTGTGTAGCCCAGGATGTAAGGGGCATGATGACTTGACGTCATCCACACCTTCCTCCGGTTTATCACCGGCGGTCTTTCTAGAGTGCCCAACTTAATGCTGGCAACTAAAAACGTGGGTTGCGCTCGTTGCGGGACTTAACCCAACATCTCACGACACGAGCTGACGACAGCCATGCACCACCTGTCACTGCATTCCCGAAGGCACCCTCAAATTTCTAAGAGGTTCGCAGGATGTCAAACCCTGGTAAGGTTCTTCGCGTTGCATCGAATTAAACCACATACTCCACCGCTTGTGCGGGCCCCCGTCAATTCCTTTGAGTTTCACACTTGCGTGCGTACTCCCCAGGCGGAACACTTAACGCGTTGGCTACGACACCGAGGGGGTCGATTCCCCCGACACCTAGTGTTCATCGTTTACGGCCAGGACTACAGGGGTATCTAATCCCTTTCGCTCCCCTGGCTTTCGTCCATGAGCGTCAGTTATGGCCCAGCAGAGCGCCTTCGCCACTGGTGTTCTTCCCGATATCTACGCATTTCACCGCTACACCGGGAATTCCCTCTGCCCCTACCACACTCAAGCCCAACAGTTTCCACTGCAGTGATGGAGTTAAGCTCCACTTTTTAACAGCAGACTTGAAAGGCCGCCTGCGGACGCTTTACGCCCAATAATTCCGGATAACGCTTGCCACTCCCGTATTACCGCGGCTGCTGGCACGGAATTAGCCGTGGCTTATTCCTCAAGTACCGTCATATCTTCTTCCTTGAGAAAAGAGGTTTACAGCCCAGAGGCCTTCGTCCCCCACGCGGCGTTGCTCCGTCAGGCTTTCGCCCATTGCGGAAAATTCCCCACTGCTGCCTCCCGTAGGAGTCTGGGCCGTGTCTCAGTCCCAGTGTGGCTGATCATCCTCTCAGACCAGCTACTGATCGAAGCCTTGGTGAGCCATTACCTCACCAACTAGCTAATCAGACGCGGGCTCATCCTCAGGCGAAATTCATTTCACCTCTCGGCATATGGGGTATTAGCGGTCGTTTCCAACCGTTATCCCCCTCCTGAGGGCAGATTCCCACGCGTTACTCACCCGTCCGCCACTAACCCGAAGGTTCGTTCGACTTGCATGTGTTAAGCACGCCGCCAGCGTTCATCCTGAGCCAGGATCAAACTCTCCGTTGTATTTCAGACCCTCTTATCTAAAACAAATGTTTTGAATTCAGTCTGACTTGCTTCACCCACAATCAAGCACTGGCGCACTTGATAGCGATTGATGCCACCTTATATAAGGGTTCTAAGAGTGCACATAGGATTATTAACCTCGTGACTTTCCAGGATCTCAGATCCGGTCGTTGCAATTAATTGAAAAATTTTTTCAATAAATTTGAACCGTGAAATTCAAAATTAATGATTTTCCAAAAAAATACAACTAATTTCTTTTGACGGGACCTCACACCTTTATCGCATTTACATCCATAGCAAAGCCATGAACGCGATAAAAGCGTCAGTTCCTAAACTCTTTGGTTGTCCAGGTTCGATCTTTAGCAATAAATCACCAAGATCAAGAGGTCATTTAGACCGTTCTAGAACCTACAACATCAAAGGGCATTAAACCTAATCTTTGTAAGTGCAAGCTAACGAAAATAGAAATAAATCTAGTCTGATCAGCTTGCTGCTTATCAGGTATCAACCTGATTCGCACCCAGTCCTCTACTTTAAACCATAAACCTATCTATACGCAACAAAATAGTCCAAATAATTTTTACGTGCTACTTCTATTGAAGATTAGCTTTGCATAACAGGGTCTTATCAAATGCATCAAGTGCTACTAAATGGCTGGACGTTTTAGTCAACAACACAAGAGAGTTCGACCAAACTCCAATGAAGACGCTGTCATCAAGAGAGCTAAAGAACATTTTGAACGTTCTTTAGTAGAAATCTCAGGCAGCATTTCAGGAAGCGTTGCGGCTTTAGAGCATCCAGCCAATAATGACGCGCTTAATTATGGAGAAATATTCTTAAGGGATAATGTTCCTGTAATGATTTACCTTTTAACACAAAAGAGATATGACATCGTAAAAAAATTTCTCAGTGTATGCCTAGATCTCCAAAGCACTGCTTACCAAACTCGAGGCATTTTTCCAACTAGCTTTGTAGAGGAAAAAGGTGAATTAATAGCTGATTATGGCCAACGTTCTATAGGAAGAATTACATCTGCAGATGCGAGTTTATGGTGGCCAATTTTGTGCTGGTTATATGTCAGAAAAAGCAAAGACACAAATTTCGGAATAAGCCAGCAAGTGCAACGTGGAATACAACTTTTATTAGATCTTGTTTTACATCCAACCTTTGAAGGAACTCCAGTACTTTTTGTACCAGATTGTTCCTTTATGATTGACCGCCCTATGGATGTGTGGGGAGCACCTTTAGAAGTAGAAGTCCTTTTGCATGCATGTCTAAACAGTTGTATAGAACTGATGAATTTAAGCAGGCAGCATCAAGTCAGCCGATTACTTGACCAAAGGCTGCTATTAACGAAGCAATGGGTGAGAGATCTTAGACAATTTCTCCTTAAGCATTACTGGGTCACAGGACGAACAATGCAAGTTTTAAGAAGAAGGCCTACCGAGCAATATGGGGAAGACCAACACCAAAATGAATTCAACGTTCAACCTCAGGTTGTTCCTTCGTGGCTACAAGATTGGCTAGAAGATAGAGGAGGCTATCTAATTGGAAATATTCGTACAGGAAGGCCAGATTTTCGCTTTTACAGCTTGGGCAATTCACTTGCTTGTATGTTTGGCGTCTTAACAGCTCCACAACAAAGGGCACTTTTTAGATTAGTTCTTCACAATCGCCAACATTTAATGGCTCAAATGCCTATGAGAATATGTCATCCTCCTATGGAAGTAGAAGAATGGCAAAACAA
>QCFW01000006.1 GCA_003280135.1 Prochlorococcus sp. AG-363-N16
CCTTAGCATATCATTGATAACAGCAAAAAAATATATATCTAATTAATTAGAACTGAATCAATTGTAATGTCAGGCTCACTATTGTCTTTCAAAAGGTAATCATTCTGATAACTATCTTTGATTCCATCAAACAAACAATAACTAGGTTTCCAGGAGAGTTCTCTTTCTATTCGTGTTACATCTGTAAAAAAATGACTCAGTCTAATTGGAAAGAGTTTTCTTGCTTTAGGATCTAGAAGAGATGAATCAAAGCTTTTTGTATTTAAATTGCTTAGTTTTTTACCACATACATTCGCAAATATTTCTATAAGCCCTTTTATAGAAACAACTTCTTTACCTGTACAGTTATATATTCTATTTCTCGCTACCTCATTTTCTATAGACAACAATACACCTTTTGCTAAATCTTTTACATGGCCTAATTGAGTTAGTATTTCACCATCATCAGGAATAGGTATTTTTTTATCATAACAAATTCTGTCGAAAAACCATTTCTCTATAGGATTATAATTACCTGGACCATATATATATGTAGGTCTAAAACTTGTGAAAGGTATAGAGTTTTCTATTAACCAATTCTCAGTTTCTGCTTTTCCATAATGTCTACTATTTATATCAACTTGACTTGACTCTAAAAATGGGTACAGACCATGATTCTTATATAAACCTGCAGAGCTAATATATATATAGCGCCAAGAAGGCTTGCCTGTTTTTTGTATAAGACGTTTAGTTTGATCTTTATTCCTTCCTGAGCTATCAATAATGATGTCATATTGTTTACCTACTAATTTGTCTAGATCATCTGTATCTCTATCTCCTTTTATATGAGTAACTCCTGAAGGTATAGACTTGTTACCTCTAGTAAATAATGTAATTTGATGATTTTGAATTACTAGTTCGTCAACAATTGCCTTGCCTACAAAACGAGTTCCGCCCATTACAAGAATTTTCAAGTTTTTAACGCAATTGAATTACTATTCAAGCTCTTATCGTGTTTAGTCTAAAATTTATTTAACATGAACCTATATACAAAGTTACAAAGTAACCATGGAGCTTATTCCTGCAATTGATCTGCTTAAGGGACATTGTGTTCGATTATTTCAAGGAGACTACGACAAGGTTACTGAATTCAGTAAGGAGCCAGTTGAACAGGCTCTAATTTGGGAGAAACTTGGAGCCAAAAGAATACACCTAGTTGATTTAGATGGTGCTAAGGACGGAAATGGTACTAACCATGAAACCATATTATCTATAGCAAAAGCTCTTTCTATTCCTGTACAGGTTGGTGGAGGCATTAGAGACAGTAAAACCGCGATAAAACTTTTAGAAGCAGGTATTGAAAAGATAATCCTAGGTACAGTTGCTATTGAGAATCCAACTCTGGTAAAGGATCTCTCTTATGATTTTCCTTCAAGAATATTGGTAGGTATTGATGCAAAAGATGGTTATGTAGCCACTAGAGGCTGGTTGAATAAAAGTGATGTTAAAGCAACTGAATTGATCAAGAGCTTATCTTCTTATTCAATAGCAGGAATTATCTATACAGACATTTCTAAGGATGGAACATTAGATGGTCCAAATCTTACTCAATTAAGAAGTATAAGTATTGCATCAGAAGTCCCGATAATTGCATCTGGTGGTATTGGTTCAGTCGAAGATCTCCTTGCTCTAAGTAGCCTTGAACCGTTAGGTATAAAATCTGTAATCATTGGAAGAGCTTTATATGACAAGGCTATTGATCTTAAGGAGGCTATAAAGACTTTACAAAACATAAACTTAGAAGATCTAAAAATCGGAGACACATTTAATGCCTGATCCTCAAAATAAATATTAGTGAATTAAAAAAATATCATTGAAGGGACTGGATTACTTAAAAAAAGATAGTTAAATTTAGATTGTAACGCTATCGGACAAGAACTTGGTTGAATCTCAGCCAAAACAAATTTTATTATTAGCCCCTGATCTACTTGGTCAGTCTTTGTCACTTCAACTTTCCTCTGATAATCCTTATATTCAAGTTGCCTGTTCCTCTGATACTTTAAAAAGACACCCATCACTTATTATTTGGTCCCTAGAATCCTTAGAATCTACTATATTTATAAAAAATGAATTAAGGCATTTAAAAACTAGATGGTCTCCAGCTCCAATATTATTACTTTTACCATCTAAATTAAATATTGATCCAACAGAACTCCTTGATTTTCAATGTCTAGGCATTCTTCAAAGTCCAGACATGACTACTTTGAACCAAGCTATTTCAGTCTTACTTGAAGGTGGACGTATCGTTAAATTACTAGATAACATAGATCCAGTAAAAAATAGACCAAATCTATTAACCTTATTTCCTAATAGAATTTACAATCAATCAGCAAATGATATAGAGAATGAATTATCTGTTATCAACTTATCACTTAAATTTAAATCTAATAATGCTCTATCAAAAATTATATTAAAAGGCAGGAGGAGAGAACTAGAGTCAGCATATTCCTTCCTAAGATTTCTCTGGTCACCATTTCTTTCTAATACATTAAGTAACCATTCATCCCTGCTTTATCAACAACAAAATATATCTAACGTTTATTCCACTGATATCGTTTTAAAAGACACTAACAATAAAACTATACTTAATACTTTGTATGCTCAACTTACTCAATCTTTATCAACATTACTAATAAATAATACTTCAACCACACTTGCCTTCGAGGCTCTAACAGATACAAAACAAAAGCAGTTACTATTATCACTCTTAGATCAACTAACTAAGGCATTAGATAAATTATTAAAATATGAATACAGTCAGGAATCAGATATGGTTTCAATATGGAACTCTTATCAATCATCAATTAGAAAACAAACTATTTGTAATTTTATAAATAATTATGATCTTCTCTCTTATAAAGGTAAGCAAACTTCAATTACAGAAACACTTCTGCCTTTACTAGATTTTGAACAAGAGGATGATGAATTACCACATCCAATGATTATGCTGGATCCGTTAATATTAAATAAACCAATAAATATCAATGGCCAATTATTAACTCCTGGAGAACCTAAGGCACTAATTAGATTAAAATTACTTTTATCAAACTGGATTATTAGAAATACAGAAATTATTTCTAGAGAACTAATAAATGCATGCTCATTATGGCCAGATTTACGAAATTATCTTTTAAAAGAAAATCTAGTACCGACAAGAGAACTAGAACGACTAAGAAATCATTTAAATAGTCAATCTAGATACAACTCTCTTATTTTAAAACCAATTCATTTATATGAAAGTAAACGTCCCTTTTACTCCATTACAAATGATAAGTTAATTATAAGATACATAACCGAACCAAGAGATGAAGAACTTTTAAAACTTAGTTGGATTCAAAAACAAGTAGCATTACTTATAGAGGCTAGAGATGCACTAGCTCCACAATTACAATCTCTCGTGAAGTATCTAGGAAATCTTATGGTAATAATATTGACCAATATAGTTGGTAGAGGCCTTGGATTAATAGGAAAGGGAATTGCACAAGGAATGGGAAGAACCATTACAAATAAATGATTTCCTATCCTTTTTACTCATAAAATAGTATTTAATTATTTTAACCATATGAAAAATAAAACACTATCTATAATCTTCATACTTTTATTACATCTTTCATTAGCCTCACCAGTTTTCGCTGCTAGAGATACAGATAGTTTTGATGGCAATATCTTCCCTATATATGCTGGTAATGGTTCATTGGTTCCTCCAGCATCAACACTTGAACAGTCACTTAATAATAAAAGGACTTCAGTACTTGTTTTTTATTTAGATGATAATTCAAACTCTAAAATCTTTGCTCCTGTTGTCTCAGGAATAAAATTGCTATGGACTTCTTCTATAGATATTATTCCATTAACAACAGACGAATTGCAAGACAATACGACATCAAATCCTACAGAACCCTCTTATTATTGGAGAGGTCATATACCCCAAGTAGTTGTAATAAATGGAGACGGTAAAGTTATTCTTGATGAAGAAGGTCAGGTACCAATAGAAGATATAAATCAAGCTATTAGTCAGGCAACAGGGAAAAAACCTCCTGAATTTTCAGTAGTTGTTAAAAGTTACAATGAATATAATAGTGAGGCATCCAAGAAAGGATATACAGATCCAAGGAAATGATTTATTAACTTGTTCTGATGATTATTCTTTACTCAACAATTGTTCTTTTTCTTATAATAGAGCTTCTACACAACTTACGTCCAAAATCCCCCCTAACAATAAAACCTAGTCAACTTCACATAGATAAGCTGTCTAGTAAAACCTGTATTACCTTTTTAGTAACTATTACTAATCCTTCGCTAAGAAAAGAAGTAATGATTCCTGATTTTAAAATTAATTATAAACTTTTAAGTGAACATCCAATTGACACCAATTCTATAAATATAACAACCTCTCTTAAAACAGAACACAAAGACCTGAAAAATCGAAAAGACAACTATTGGCAAGCATGTATTCTAAAATCAAATAGCTCAAGATCATTAAACGTTAAAATTACATTATCAAATGAAAATAATTTCAGCTATTTAGAATTATTAGATACAATATGGGTAGAATTTAATTGGATAAATTACGGTTCTTTTGGAATTATAAAACGATATAATGCATATACTATACCCTTAAATACCTTTACTAATGAATTTTTATCAGACCAAATTTCTCCCAATGGAGTTATACCTGTCAAAACACATATACTAGGTATATTTGATGATCCAATTAATACAATTGCTGATTATGTAAATCCATATTTAAAAGAAGGAGACATTGTCACTATTGGAGAAAGCCCTTTAGCAATTATGCAGGGCAACTATATCCATCCATCTAATATAAAAACCACTTTTACATCACGCATACTTAGTTCATTTTTTCATCCTACTAGTAGTCTTGCAACTGCATGTGGAATGCAAGTATTATTAGATAAATCAGGACCTACCAGAGTTTTATTTGCATGGTTTATAGGAGGTTTCTTAAAGTTATTTCAAATCAAAGGCATATTTTATCGCTTAGCAGGTTCCCAAGCACGATTAATAGATGACATTACTGGTACAACGCCACCTTATGACCAAACCATTGTTTTAGGACCCTCTGATCCAAGTCAATTTTGTAATGAAGCCTCTATCAAATTAGGCTGTCATTTCGCCATCGTAGATGTAAATGATTTAGGAAGAGTAAAAATATTAGCATCAGACCAGTATTGTAATCAAAATAAGATTCTTAAGGCTCTAGTGACTAATCCAGCAGGGAATGATGATCAAAGAACTCCAATAGTTATTATACGAAACTAATTAGAAAATTCTATTTTAAAATTTATGGTAATAAATAAATGAAAACAATTAGAATCGAAAAACTAAACATCAACAATATCAATATTATTCTCTCATTATTAGAAGATAAAATACATAACTCTAATCAAATAGGTTCGCTAGAAGCACTTCTTATTGCTCTACAAAATAGTATAAATATGATCTTTAAGAGAATGCCATTAACATATTTTGCAATAGAGGATTCCAGACTAATAGGACTAATACGAACAGAGTCATTTAATAATAATCTATCAACTCGTATAATAAATGAGCCAATAATTTTTACTGAATCATCCTCTATTTCTTTATCTTTAATAAAAAAAGAACTTATTAAGGCTCCACTTTCTGACAAGAATATTAATCCGATAAGTTGGTTAATTACATCAGACACCCTTAATACTGACCTAATATCATCAGCAAGGCAATTAGGATTTCAACCCTTAAAACAATATTATCGTTGGAGTCTAACAAATGAATTCTATAAAAATTTAAAAAATAAACCCAAATCTTCATCATATCGAGAATTGAAGTGGCAGCATTATGACAAATCAAATATTCATGAATTAATTCGTCTAGATAATCAAGCCATGTCTACACTCTTGAGACAGATTAAGGATTTACGATATCAGGACTTTTTAAACAATAATACTCGCAATTCTGGTTTAATCGTTTCTATAATTGATTCAAGAGTTATAGGAATAGCAGCTACATTACCATTTAATTTAGTTAACTCTTCATCTTCTTTAATCTTAATTAGAGACACTTTATATGATTCGAGAATACCATTGGCAGTAGAGATGATTTTAGAGCAAATTTCTTCGGTCTCTAATCACACATATATAGATACATGTACTGAGGATAAGGTACTTTATTCAATAATGAAAAATTATGATTTATATCCTCAGTCTGAAATTATTCTATTAGGTAAGTCTTCATGGAAAAAGAACGAACCTATAATTAATAAATTACCCTTAGTAGAAATAGAAAATATATTTAATAATTTAAATCGTGAGATACCACCCTTAGCAAATCCTATTATTTTCTAAAACTAAATATGTCTTCCCGAAAATCGCAATCACTTTTATCTCTTGATTTAGGTTTAAAACGTATTGGAATAGCAGGTTGTGACAAACTCGGAATAACCGTTACATTACTACCACCTTTAACAAGAACAACATTTATAAATGACATAAAGTATTTAAGAAATATTTGCAACCAGAGAAATGTCAGTGGTTTAATTATAGGCCTTCCTCTCGATGAAAAAGGAATTGAAACTAGGCAATCTAAGTATTGCAAAAAACTAGGTAAAAAGATTGCTTCTTCACTTTCTTTACCATTAGCATGGGTAAATGAACATAGCAGTAGCTGGGAGGCAGCAACAAAATTCAATTTAAAAGGAGACAGATCAGGAGCACTAGATAGTGCTACAGCAGTTATTCTTCTTGAACAATGGCTTCAAGAAGGTTCTACAATAAAGCTATAGTGATAAAAACGGATTAATTATTATCTACAACTAAATTTAGTGAACATTCAAACAAATTTTATGTCATCACCCAATAACTCAAGGAAAGAAGAAGTACCTACAGTACTAGTTAGAGATACTAAATCATCAGAGCTCCTATGCTACTTAGAACAAATTGTTCCTTTAAATAATATAGATTATGTTTTGCTTACCCCTGTAGACACTCCAGTGTCTTTATTTCTTCTAAATGAAGACAGCGATCCAGAATTAATCAAAACAATTGAATCACAAGAACCTGTATTAGACGTAGCGGATGTCGTTTTACAAGAACATGACTTAAGATTAATTCGTTCTGCTGTCACACTTACCGTTTCTGGGGAACTTGACGAGCCTGAACCTGAAGATCTAGAAGAGAGTGAATTAGATGAGGAATCTGAACTTTACGAACTACTTGTAAGCTTTAGAGTAAATAACAAAGAATATGGTTTATATATTCCTTTAGACCCATTCTTTGTTGTCGGTAAATTGATAGAAGGACAAGCCTTTTTGGTTGAAGGGGAAGAATTTGACAACATACAACCTGTTATTGAGTCTGAATTAGAAGAAAGGGATTTCTAATGATTAGCAAGCATTTGCTTCTTCCTTGTTGGGAGGTTGATAATGTAATTACGTCAATTGATCACAACGAAATTTATATTAGGGGATTAAGGTCATTGCTTCTAGATGTAGATGGTACATTATTATCCAAAAACTCATCTTGTTTAGATAAGAACGTTTTCTCATGGGTTCAAAAGCTTAAAAAAGTACATAAAATATATTTAATTAGCAATAATCCCTCTTTTTCCAGAATTCAAGCTGTAGCAAAAGAATTAGATCTACCATTTATACACAAAGCTCTGAAGCCACGAACATATTTTCTAATAAAGGCCTTAAATGAAATGGGTTCAGATATTAACGAAGCTGCTATAATAGGTGACAGAATATTCACAGATGTACTAGCTGGAAATAGAATAGGAATATATACAATTCTTGTCAGATCAATAGAAAAGGGTAATCGTTATAAATATAATAAAACTCATAATGTTGAGAAGTTTATTTCAAGTATGTTGGGGGCCTATAAGAAATGAGTATAATTGTAATCAAAATAGGAACAAGTGTACTTAGAGGTGATAATAATTATTCTTCTCAAGAAATTATTAAAAGCTATTCATCAATTATCAGTTCATCCATAAGAGAAGGAAATAAAATTATTATAGTCTCTAGTGGGGCGGTAGGTTTAGGTTGTATTAGACTATCTATAAAAAAAAGGCCAACTGATATTAAAACATTGCAAGCAGCAGCAGCTGTTGGCCAAGGCTATTTAATGTCTTTGTATCAGGAATACTTTGATTTATTAGGATATAATGTTGCCCAAATATTATTAACAAGATCAGACTTTAGTTCCAAGACATTTTATAGAAATGCATCTAACACAATTAAACGATTATTAGAGCTTGATGTTATCCCAATTGTAAATGAAAATGATACAATATCTGATGATGAACTCAAGTATGGAGATAACGATACATTGTCAGCATTAGTTTCAACTGCCATAGGTGCAGATAAACTAATTTTGTTAACTGATATTGATAAGCTATATAGTTCAGACCCTAAATCTGATCAATTGGCCACACCTATTAATGAGGTCCATAATACCAAGGAATTTATTCATCTAAATTCAATTAGTAAATCTAATCAATCCTGGGGTACAGGAGGAATAAATACTAAATTAATATCTGCTCGTATAGCTACTGAAAGTGGAATTGAGGTAACCTTATGTGATGGGAGAGATCCTACAAATTTAAAAGAAATATTGAATGGATTACATTGTGGAACAATTTTCCACCCTCAATCTAATCCTGTTGGAAGTCATAAAAGCTGGTTAGCCCATGCATTGCACCCTCTAGGCTCCATATATGTTGATCAAGGAGCCTCTGAAGCGATTACAAATAATGGGGCTTCATTATTATTAGTAGGTATAAAAGGAGTAGAAGGTTTTTTCAATACTAATCAAGCTGTAAGGATTATAGATGTAAATGATATAGAGATAGCTCGTGGAATTTCCTCCTTAAGTAGTGAAAAATTATTAAATCTACTCTCAAATGAATCACCATTTAGAAAATCACCTATTGTTATTCATAGGGATGTCTTAGTTCTTTTAGATTGACATTCCAAATTCACCAACTCTTATATTATGTTATTTACGCACCTTGTTGAAAAACTATCAAATTCTGATTCATCACTTATTGATTCTTATATAGGTTCAAACCCTGATATTATTCAGGGTCAATCATTAGATATGGCAACAAAAAATAATATCACTTTTTTAGAAGAAAATAGTTACTTGATGAATAAATTAGACTTATGTTTAGCTTCTGCCATATTAATACCTGATAATCCTGAAATAAAGAAATTCCTTACAAGCAAATCTATATCATGGTGTTCTTTTCTGAATCCAAAAATTGCTTTTGCTGAAGTATTAGAAGTGCTCAACCCAAAATTTAATTATCCTCATATGATTCATGAATCTTCTGTTATAGAAGATAATGTAACTTTAGGTAATGATATCTATATAGGACCGAATGTTTATATTGGATCTAATACAAATATTGGCAACAAATGTATTATTCATCCAGGTGTAGTTATTTACAATAATGTAAACATAGGAGAAAATTCAGAATTCTATGCAAACTGTGTAATTCATCCTGGTTCAATTATTGGAAATAATTGTATTATTCATTCAAATGTAGTAATTGGTTCTGAGGGATTTGGTTTTATTCCAACGAAAAGAGGATGGAGAAAAATGCCTCAAACAGGTCACGTTGTTTTAGAAAATGATATTGAAATTGGTTCCTGCACAACTATAGATAGACCATCAGTTGGAGTGACATTTATAGGAGAAGGCACAAAGCTAGATAATCTTGTCCAAATTGGGCATGGAGTCAAAATTGGAAAGAATTGTGCAATGGCATCTCAAGTTGGCATTGCTGGTGGGGCAATAATAGAAGATGGTGTTATTTTGGCTGGTCAAGTCGGAGTTGGTAATAGGGTCAAAATTGGTAGTGGTGTTGTAGCAAGTTCTAAATGTGGAGTTCACGCAGACATAGAACCCGGTCAAGTAATAAGTGGTTTTCCTGCTATGCCAAATAAGCTATGGCTAAGATGTTCAGCAAATTTCAAAAAATTACCTGAATTAGCTAAATCTCTTAAACAAATAAGCCGTTCTGATAGAAAGTAAATTAAATAGAATTTTATTTCTTATTAATGAAAGAACACAGAATAGTACTTCTGCCAGGAGATGGTATAGGGCCAGAAATTTCTGAAGTTACAATCAAGATTCTGTTAGCAGTTTCTAGAAAAAATAACTTTCTCATACATATTGAAGAGAAATTATTTGGAGCTTCTTCTATTCAAAAATATGGTGAACCTTTATCTGAAGATACATTGCAAGCTTGCAAAGCTTCAGATGCTGTTCTATTAGCAGCTATAGGTGATCCACAATTCGATACTCTTCCCAGAAGCTTAAGACCAGAATCAGGGTTGTTAAAATTAAGATCAAGTCTTGATCTCTTTGCAAATATTCGACCTGTAAAAGTAATACCAGCATTAATGAGTGCGAGTTCCCTCAAGCAAGAAGTTGTCAAAGATGTTGATTTATTAGTAGTGAGAGAACTAACTGGTGGAATATATTTCGGAGAACCAAAAGGACTAGTAAAAACTGAACATGGTAAAAGGGCTTTTAATACAATGGTTTATTCAGATATCGAAATAGACAGAATTGCTAGGGTGGCTTTTGAACTTGCCTGTAGCCGAAGGCAAAAATTATGTTCTATTGATAAAGCTAATGTATTGGACGTTAGTCAGTTATGGAGGGAGAGAGTTTGTGAAATGGCGAATAAATACCAAACTATTGATGTTAGTCATCAATATGTAGATAACGCAGCAATGCAGTTAGTAAAAGATCCCAGTCAGTTTGATGTAATACTTACTAGCAATCTTTTTGGAGATATTATTAGCGATGAAGCAGCAATGATTTCTGGGTCTATAGGAATGTTGCCATCAGCTTCAATAAATAATCAAGGACCAGGTCTATTCGAGCCAGTACATGGATCAGCACCAGATATAGCAGGACAAGACATAGCAAACCCAATAGCGATGATACTTTCAGCGGCAATGATGCTTAGGATTGGTCTTAAAGAAAACAATGCAGCTAAGGATATAGAAAAAGCTGTTGACAAAGTTTTAAATAATGGATTCAGAACCATCGATATTGCAAATAGCACATCAAAACCACTTGGATGCAGACATTTTGGAGAGGAAATTCTTCAGGTTATTAATTCAATTTAAATAACAAGATCCAAGAACTGTCTTTATTAATTAAAAAGTTGTGCAGATTACCTGCGAAAATCAATCTGTATTCAATTTAAGCGTAGATGTCAAAGCGTCATCCAGTTGTGGCTGTAACCGGATCATCAGGAGCAGGCACAAGTACTGTAAAAAGAGCTTTTGAGCATATATTCGCTCGAGAAGAAATTATTCCTGCTGTTGTTGAAGGGGATAGTTACCATAGATTTGAAAGGCTCCCAATGAAACAAGCAATGGCAGACGCTCTTGCTCAAGGAGAAAATTTCTCTCATTTTGGACCTGAAGCAAATCTGTTTGACAAACTAGAAGAACTCTTCAAAGAATATGGAAAAACTGGTGGAGGAAAGAAAAGGTATTACCTACATAGTCAAGAAGAAGCTGAAGAGCATAATGCGCGTCTTGGAACTGATCTAGGACCTGGGCAATTCACCCCTTGGGAGGAAATACCTAACGGCACAGACGTTCTCTTTTATGAAGGCCTTCATGGTGGTGTGGTTGGTGATAATTATGATGTTGCTTCAAAGGCAGATTTGTTAGTTGGTGTAGTTCCTATTACAAATTTGGAATGGATACAAAAAATTCATAGAGATAATGCTGAAAGGGGTTATTCAGCCGAAACAATTGTTGACACGATGTTGCGAAGAATGCCTGATTACATAAATCACATTTGCCCACAATTTAGTAGAACAGATATTAATTTCCAAAGGGTTCCGACTGTTGATACTTCGAATCCATTTATCTGCAGAAATATACCTACTCCAGATGAGAGCTTTGTCATTATTCACTTTAGAAAAGGAGCTAGAGAGAAGTGGGGGATTGATTTCCAATATCTTTTAGGTATGATTAACGATTCATTTATGTCAAGTCCCACAAGTATTGTCGTTAATGGTGGGAAAATGGGTTTTGCAATGGAGCTGATTCTTACACCAATTATTCATAAAATGATTGAAGAAAAGTCAAGGCTTTCTTAAACTAGCCTTTTCAAAATTTCTAGATATAATCAATGTAGATATTTAATCAGATAAATTAAAAATAATTTTTCATTTAAAATACAACATCCACAAGGCAAAGGTTTTAAAAAGCTTTGCTTGGAAAACCTCTGCAGCTCATTCCTCATAAAAAAATCTAGAATTATTTATTTTAATTATTTGTTAACTCATAAAATTAAAAATAAGCCTTTAGGTGTTGTAATTAACCTGAAGGGCAACGGTTACTTGATATTTAGTTCATACACTTTACTACCAAATGAATTATTTGTTCCAATGGATATGATCCTTCCATAAGAATTCGATCCTTCATATCAGATTCTAATTATGAATCAAGTTAATTTATTCTCTAGCTTATTTATATTTATTATTTTGTTTATTATTTCGATCTCTGATATAAAAAAGAAAATTATAAATCTCAAATTAGTATTTGTTGCTTATCTTTATATATTATTTGTTTATCCCATATTCGAAAGCTTTCTTCTAGAACATCACTTAATTACCAATATTTTAGAAAGATTTTATTCTTCTTTAGTAACACTTTTTTCTTTATTCCTTGTAGAATTTGTAGCTTCAAATTTCCTAAGAAAGGTATCATTAGGTCATGGAGATATTCTCTTGGCGTCTATGGGGTCAGCTTGGATTGGAATTAAAGGCATATTTATTGCCTTAGCTTTTTCTTTTTTTATAGCCGGTTTAAAGGATTTCTTCAGGTTAATTTTTTATAAACAAATTAATGAAACGCCCTTTGCTCCCTATCTATCCTTATCTATTTTCGTATTATGGATTTTTGGGGTTGAATTAATTGATATGCTAGTCATTAGGTTCTTTTAGGCTTAAAAGCCTTTTTAATAATTTATTATTGTGTCTTTATTCGATTGGTTTGCAGCAAGAAGAAAAGGGCAGTTTGTTGGGAAGGTTATCCAAGAAACTGAAGAAGGTGATGGTTTGTGGGGCAAATGTCCAGAATGTTCTCTGGTTGTTTACAGAAAGGATTTAATTAGTAACGCAAATGTCTGTAGTAACTGTGGCCATCACAATAGAATCAACAGCAATGAAAGAATTGAATTAATTGCAGATCCTGGATCCTTCGAAAACCTTGATCAAAATCTCGCTCCAACAGATCCATTAGGCTTTAAAGACAGAAGAGCATATGCTGATCGTCTACGAGAAAGTCAAAGCTCGACAGGAATGAAAGATGGAGTCATAACTGGCATATGTACTATTGAAAAGATGCCCCTGGCATTAGCTGTTATGGATTTTAGATTCATGGGAGGATCTATGGGTTCAGTTGTTGGTGAAAAGATTACAAGACTCATTGAGAAGGCAACTTCAAAGAAAATTCCACTATTGATTGTTTGTGCTTCAGGTGGTGCTCGAATGCAAGAAGGTATGCTTAGTTTAATGCAAATGGCAAAAATTTCTGGAGCACTTGAAAGACATAGGAACTCGGAACTTCTTTATATGCCACTTTTGACTCATCCCACAACAGGGGGAGTTACAGCAAGTTTTGCAATGCTAGGTGATTTGATTCTTGCAGAGCCAAAAGCTCTAATAGGCTTTGCCGGTCGTCGAGTAATCGAACAAACTCTTAGAGAAAAATTACCAGACAACTTTCAGACAGCAGAATATCTTCTAGAACATGGCTTTGTTGATAAGATAATTCCACGACCAAAGCTTAGAGAGACATTGAAGGTTTTGTTAAGCCTACATGGAACCAAGACAATAGCTAAATCCTAATAATCTCAATTTGGTTATGTTTATAAAGCAGTTATCAATTAGTTTTCTAATTTTTAATATGTTTATATTGATAAATCAATTTATAAACCCATTAGAATCCTATGCATCAAATATAAATAATTGGGTTTCTGTTAGACCATCTAAGAATGGAGAACAATCATATGATATTGATTCAATAACAAAAATTAATGAACATAAGATAACTCTTTTTAGTAAGTACATCCCAAAAGGTACTCAAGAAGAAATTACTTATAAAATGAATATAAATTGTAATGATAAGCTCTTTCAAGATATATCTATTAATGGATCAAGTGTGATAAAACCTGTTTGGCAGAATTCTCATGGAGATATTTTACTAGAAGAATTAATCGATGAAACCTGCAACTTTATAAAAAATTAAATGTCAGCATTAAATTCTCTTTCAAATCAAAAAATTAATGTAGGTCTTATTGGACTTGGTTTTGGGGAAAAAGTTCACTTACCAGCCTTAATATCAAATAGTAGATTTAATCTAACATCCTTTTTTCATCCAGATAAAGAGAAGGTACTTAATAAATCTAAGTTAAATTTATTAAAGGGATATTATGATTGGGAAGAATTTCTAAATGATAAAAATATTCAAGCTCTTGTAATATCAACACCACCAGATACTAGATTCCAACTTGCACTTGATGCTTTAAATTGTAGCAAGCACCTTTTCTTAGAAAAACCAGTAGCATTAAAAAGTGATGATATAAGTGTTCTCCAAAAAATAGCACTTAAGAAAAAGTTAAGTGTAGGAGTTAATTTTGAATATAGATGTGTTCCTCATTTTAATCAAGCGAAAAAAATAATATCTCAAGGTATACTTGGAGATACATGGTTAGTAAAATTTGACTGGCTAATGAGTAGTCGATCTAGTCCTAAAAGAGAATGGAATTGGTACTCGGATTCAAAAAAAGGAGGAGGGGTTGTAGGTGCTTTAGGTACACATGCATTTGATATACTTCATTGGTTAATTGGACCTACTGTCAGTGTTAGCTCTTTACTATCTACATCCATAACTAGTAGAAAATTTCCGAAAAATGATTCAAAACAAAAAGTTACTAGTGAAGACACATGTTTTGCACATTTGGAATTACTTGACCAATACAATAATCAAAGAGTTCCATGCCAAGTTGCTCTTTCAGCAGTCGCTATAAATGGTAGAGGTTGTTGGATAGAAATATACGGTAGTAAAGGTAAATTACTTTTAGGTAGTGACAATCAGAAGGACTATGTACATGGTTTTGGCTTATGGTTATGTATGAATGGAGAGAGACCAGTTCCTATTACACCAGATAAAGAGTTTATTTTGAAAAAAACATGGGAAGATGGCAGAGTCGCTCCAATTAAAGAACTACATTCCTTATGGGCTCAAAGTATTATGAAACATCAACCAATAATTCCAGGTCTTTCAGAAGCATATGATAGTCAAATGGTTTGTGATCTAATCAAGGAATCTTCATTGAATGGTATAACGATTTCGACTGAATTAATCTAATTATAATAACAATTATAGATTTTATCTAATTTATCAATAAGATAATTATCGATAAGTTATAATAAACATCAAATTTATTAAATGCTCATTCTATCTAAATGTTTCAGAAGAATTATATAAATATTATGGATTAAGTTATAATAATAATTAGCTAATTAATAAAGTAACTTTATCACCTTAAAAAAGTATAGCTATTTTAGCTTTAAATGAATCAAATAAAACAATAAGTAAAAGACTTTCTTATATAAACATCTAAAATAAAGAAGAGAATAAAAAGCACATAGAGGAATGATTTGTACAACAATAGAATTAGTAAAATTTATGAGTGGAGAAAAAGGACATTCTCTACCAGTTACATAATGACGTAGCATATATGGTATACAAAACTGAAAACCTTGGAATTATTCAATTTAAAGCTAGATAAGTGACTAATTCATTTACCAGGAGATGATTATGGTGATGATGTAGAAAAATATTGATCTGGTCTTGATGGACTCTTCGAAATATTTGCTGACTTTCATCAACAAGGAGCATGATTTGATAAATAAAGAGTTTATTGCAAATTACAGCTAACGGGTCTCCGTCTAATTTATCAATTAAGGAAAATGCCCTGGGGTTAGATCTATATCCTAGGTCCTTCCAATATTCAGGCCTAGTTCCCTTTATTGAACCCGAAATATTAATGGGTGGTTCAAATATAATAGATAAAACAGCCAAATTCCTGAAGAAGTTCTAAAGACTGTCTGCAAATCATCTCAAGAGAATGGAGTTTTACTAGAGGGAGGATGACTTAAGCCTTCAATGAGATTTCCTTGTAAGGTTTTACTCCCAAAGCTGTAGCAGAATTAACTATTAGCACTATTGAGAGATATCTACCTGTAAGTGTTCCTAGAATTTTTTCTTATCCGCTGGATTAAGAGAAGAGTCAGCATCTGTTTATTTAAATTTTATGACTCAAAGAAACAGAAAAGCTAGATGAAATATTGCTTTTTCATAAAGAAGAGCTCTACAACATTCATGATTAAAGGGATAGGCTGGAAAAAACCAAGAAGCAGGGCAAGTAGCTTTTATACCAAGGGCACAAGCCAATTCAGAAGCTTCTATGGATGCATATATATAAGGATCTCACCCTTCATCTGACGAGGCTTTATTCGTAGCTGGTAATAGCTATTAGTAATTGAAAAATAAATCTAGATAACATTTTTACATTTGGATTGCGTGACATTTCATACCTTCATCTTATAGAGTCCATAACCCGCGACCCATAAATTAATTATCGGGTCTTATCGCTTTCAGAGAAAAACATGGCCCTCGTTCCCCTAAGGCTCTTACTTGATCATGCCGCTGAAAACGGCTATGGAATACCTGCATTCAACGTTAACAACCTTGAACAAGTTCAAGCAATTATGGAAGCAGCATCCGAAACTGATAGTCCAGTAATTCTACAGGCATCAAGGGGAGCACGAAGCTATGCAGGTGAGATCTTCCTCCGTCATTTAATAATTGCAGCTACTGAAACCTACCCAAATATTCCTGTTGTAATGCACCAGGACCATGGTAATGAACCATCAACTTGTTATTCAGCTGCTATAAATGGGTTCACATCTGTGATGATGGATGGGTCGTTAGAAGCAGATGCCAAAACACCTGCAAGTTATGAATACAATGTAGAAGTAACTAAAACAGTCGTTGATTTTGCGCATTCAGTGGGTGTAAGCGTAGAGGGCGAATTAGGATGCTTAGGATCATTAGAAACAGGTAAAGGAGAAGCAGAAGATGGTCATGGTTTTGAAGGGGAACTTTCAAAAGACATGCTCCTTACTGATCCTTCTGAGGCAGCTGACTTTGTTGCAAGAACAAAAGTTGATGCTCTTGCTATCGCAATAGGTACAAGTCATGGTGCATATAAATTCACAAGAAAGCCAACTGGAGAAGTATTAGCTATAAGCAGAATTGCTGAGATTCATAAAGCACTTCCAAATACTCATTTAGTTATGCATGGATCTAGCTCAGTTCCACAAGAATGGCTTGACATGATTAACAAGTTTGGTGGGGCAATACCTGAAACATATGGTGTCCCTGTAGAAGAAATTCAAGAAGGGATACGCAATGGAGTAAGAAAGGTAAATATTGATACTGACAATAGACTTGCCTTTACTGCTGCTGTAAGAGAAGCTGCTGCTGCTGATCCTACGAATTTTGATCCAAGACACTTCAATAAGCCTGCCAGAAAGTATATGAAGCAAGTGTGTTTAGACAGATATCAACAATTCTGGTGTGCGGGTCAAGCCAGCAAAATAAAACAAAGAAGTACAAATTATTTTGCAGATTTATATGCAAAAGGAGAATTAGATCCAAAAACAGCTGTCAAAGCCTAATAAAAAAAAGGTGGGTATATTACCCACCTTTTTTGTTGTTAACTAATCAAGGACTCTAATATTTTTCTACCATCCAGGTTACCAAGATCAGCATCACAAGCTCTTTCAGGATGAGGCATCATACCTAGTACATTACCCTTTTTATTTGTTATACCGGCGATATCAAATGTAGAGCCATTAGGATTCGAATGATATCTCAATGCTATGGAGTCATTATCCTGAATTTCTTTCAAAGTATCGTCATCACAATAAAAACATCCTTCTCCATGAGCAATAGGTAATTTAATATTTGTTTGTGCTTGGTATTCAGAAAACCAATTGGTTCTTTGACTTTCTATGCAAAGATCAATGTTTTTACATATAAAATTAAGTTGTTTGTTTCTTATTAAGACGCCTGGTAACAAACCTAATTCTGTCAATATTTGAAAGCCATTGCATATACCCAGTACTTTTCCGCCATCATTAACAAATTTAATTAACGAAGTTAATGCTGGAGCAAAACGAGCTATTGCGCCACATCTAAGGTAATCCCCATAACTAAATCCTCCAGGTAAAACGATTGCATCGATTCCGCTTAGATCAGTTGATTCATGCCAAATAAACTTTGTAGGTATTCCTAGACAACCCTCAGTAGCCCAACGTACATCACGGTCACAATTAGAACCTGGAAAAACTAAAATCCCAACAGACATAATTCAAGCTCCTTGTTGAAGGTCTATATTATTTAGATCAAAAGTCCAATTTTCAATAACAGGATTAGAAAGAAGCCTATCGCTAAGCATCTCAATATTTTGGATTGCCTCTTCCTTATTAGTAGCCTCTATTTCTACAAGGATAGATTTTCCAATTCTTATTTTATTAACACCTTGAATTCCAAGTCTTAAGGCTGCTTCTTTAGATGCTTCACCAGCAGGATCAAGAACTGATGGCCGAAGATTGACTGTAATATTGGCTCGAAAAATAGTCACTTAAAGAAATTAAGGTTATTTATATAAGTATATTTGATATAATTTTTATTTTCATTTTTATGTTTTAGTATTTATATTCAATGATTGTCTAATAATTAGTCCTCTACCAAGACAATTAAGACAAGTATGATAGCAGTTTGGGGAGGTCTTCATATAACCATTTCCTCCACAATCTGAACATACTAAATTACACTGATGTTCTCCAATGGTTTCTGAATTGGTTAAATCCTGGGTTCTTTTTAAATAAGACGACAATTGTTTAAATAATTCCCTTTTAAATCTTCGCGAACTTTTTCTGATTAGACAAGTGTTATTGCAATAAATACTGAATCATTTAATGAAAATCTAATTTTTTTATATAAAAGAACCTCTGATCGCGTCTGAGGCTCCTTCCTTCAAGCTAATAATCACTAAATCAATCCCTTCCTTGGCAGGTCTCCAGCTATCTAAAGGTACTTCTTCAAACCACATTGTTAATCTTTTACCTACCATCTGTACCTGTAGCGGAATAACTTTATCTTTTAGCCATAGTCTACCCTTTATTCTTAAGGTTTTATATTTCAAACAAACCTCATTTAATACTGATACTAATTTATCTTTCTCAACAGAAGCCTCTATTTTAATATCTTCACATATTACATCTAGGTGATCGTGATCATGTTCCGTCTCAGAGAGCGTTCTTATATTCCTATTTCTATTGTTAAACTCTGAATCATTACAATTTAGAAGAATATTAGGATCGATAATCCCATTACTTATAGGTATTAGCGATGTGCCTGGAGTAACTTTATTTCTAATTTGATATTGTAGTTCTAACATTATTTCTTTATCAATCAAATCAGAGCGACTCATTAATACAATGTCGGCAGATTTTAATTGATTATCAAATAAGTGGTCTATAGAATCTATGTGCTCTAAACTCTGATCCTGTTCTCTTTGCTTATCAAAGGATAATAAATCTGCTACAGGACTACCCAGTGACAAAGCTTCGGAATCTACTAATGTTACAACGCTATTTAAGAAAACCTTGGTCTTAATTTCTGGCCATTGAAGAGCCATAACTAATGGATTAGGTAGAGCTAAGCCACTTGTTTCAATTATAATTCCATCTAAGGAACTAGCTCTATTTAATAACCTTTGAATAGTTGGTAAAAAATCGTCCTGAACCGTACAACATAGACAACCGTTATTTAGTTCTATTATTCGATAATCCAACTCATCATCTTCACAAAAACCACATTTTTTTACTAAATCACCATCAAGTCCAATTGTTCCAAATTCATTTATGATAACTGCTAGTTTTAACTTCGATTTAACTAATAATTCTCTTAAAAGTGTAGTTTTGCCTGAGCCTAGGAAACCTGTAATAACTGTTACTGGAAGTCTTTTTTGCATTTTAATTAACAACCAAGACTATAAATTGTATCTACACCTGATGTTGTATTAGTTCCTGTTGCAAGTGAACATAGTTGTTTTTGTTGTATTCGGCTTATTACTGCGTCAGTGAAATCTGCTCCATCTATATTTGCTTCTTCAAATGTACTTTCCATTAACAAAGCATTAGTAAAGTTAACATCTGAGAGGTTTGCTTCATCAAAGTTTGAAGCATATGCAAGTGCATCCTGCATATTTGCACCATGAAAATCACTTTTATTTAGATTACTGTTATTAAAAACAGTACCATTTAGATTTGATTCACTAAAATCAAAACCTCTTAAATCATACTTTACAAATTCAAGACCATTCAGGTCTTGACCATGCATATCTTGACTAAGATTTAAATCTTCTTGATTACGTATTTCAGGAGGCCTTTTAGCTAAAGCTGGTGCAGAATAAATAAGAAAGCAAATTAGTAATGTAACGTGAGTGAGATAGCTGAAAACTTTCTGGAGAAGATGGTTTGTTTTTTTCATAGAGGATAATTAATCCAATTTCTAGTAGTTTATTTATTAATGGTATTGATCCAAAGAAAATTAACTATGGCTATGACACTTCGTATTGTAATTCCACCACACCCATTAATAGGTCATTGGCTAACCATACTTAGAACTAACACAACACCTCAGGCTATATATGAAACAGCATTTTTTCAAATTGGTAAATGGCTAACCTATGAAGCCCTTAGAGAATGGATACCAAATACCTCAACAGAAATACAATGTGATAAAGGAACTACACAGGGAACGTTAATAGAATCAAGTATAAAAATAAATGTAATAGCACAATCAGCTGGGGGACTTGAGCTTTGGCTAGGTGCCAGAGAAATTCTTCCAAATGCAAAGTTAATACTTGGGCCGTTTTCAGAAAATATTGAAAGTAATTCAGGTGTAATTATTTTTTTGGATCAAATAACAAATGGAGAACAACTAATAAGTGTCCTTAATAGTCTTAATGAGCAAAATGTCACTGCAGAAAGATTGAGAGTCATTACAGTTATTGCCAGCAGCAAAGGACTTAAGAATCTTGGAGAGAAATACCCAGATTTAACAATTCATGCCGCTTGCATAGATGAGGAACTAACTTCTAATAATGAAATTGTCCCTGGAATAGGTAACCCAACAGCAAGACTTAATACTAGAATTAATTATCACCTAAAGCATTAGTAAAAAATTAAATTAACTATGGATCGTTATCGAGAATCCCAAGGTAGCACTCTAGGCTCTCTAATAAGTGGAGCTGTTATTGGAGCAGCTGGTTTGGCTTGGTGGCTTTTTACAGAGGCAGAAAAAAGACAGCAAACAAAAAAACAAAAGGCAATGCTTTATGCACCTCGGATTCAAGATGGTTCAGAAGCTATTGAATCATCGACAAATTCAATAGCTTCACTTAAAAGTGAAAACCTAGAAGAGCGAGTTGAACAATTAAACAACGCAATTGCAGATGTTCGAAGACAACTAGAAGATCTTGGAGATAACGAATAATACTTTTCTAGTCATTAACCCAAAAATCAAATGCTTAGATCGAGTGCAATAACACAGGGCTTACAAAGGTCTCCAAACCGGGCAATGCTCAGAGCCGTTGGGTTTGGTGATGGTGATTTTGTAAAACCAATTATTGGTATAGCTAATGGCTTTAGCACAATAACTCCATGCAATATGGGACTAAATCATTTAGCAACGAGGGCAGAAGAGTCTCTTAGAAAATATGGAGGAATGCCCCAGACCTTCGGAACAATAACTGTAAGTGATGGAATATCTATGGGTACAGAAGGTATGAAATATTCCTTAGTATCTAGAGAGGTAATTGCTGATTCAATAGAAACAGCATGTAATGCTCAAAGCATGGATGGAGTCTTAGCTATTGGTGGTTGCGATAAAAACATGCCTGGTGCAATGCTTGCTATGGCGAGAATGAATATCCCCTCAATATTTGTATATGGAGGAACTATAAAACCAGGAAAACTAAATGGAAAGGACCTTACTGTTGTAAGTGCATTTGAGGCAGTTGGTGAATTAGCGAGTGGCAAAATAAATGAATCAGAGCTTTTAGCAGTTGAAAAGAATTGTATCCCTGGAGCAGGTAGCTGTGGAGGCATGTTTACGGCAAATACTATGTCTGCAGCAATTGAAGCAATGGGACTTAGTCTTCCATACAGCTCAACAATGGCAGCAGAAGACGAAGAAAAAGCAATTAATGCGGAAGAAAGTTCAAGAGTCCTTATTGAGGCGATTCAAAAGGATATAAAACCTCTTGACCTTTTAACAAAAAAAGCATTTGAAAATGCAATAAGTGTTGTTATGGCAGTAGGTGGATCTACTAATGCAGTACTTCATTTGCTAGCCATTGCAAAATCATCGGGAGTTGATCTAACCATTGACGACTTTGAAGAGATAAGGCAAAAAGTGCCTGTATTATGTGATCTAAAGCCCAGCGGTAGATATGTCACAGTAGATTTACACAAAGCTGGAGGAATTCCTCAAGTTATGAAAATATTATTGAGTTCAGGTTTATTAGACGGTAGTTGTAGAACAATTGAGGGTAAATCAATTAATGAAGTACTTCAAGATATTCCAGACCAACCTTCTAATGGGCAAGACGTAATACGTCCTATCAACAACCCAGTCTATAAAAAAGGACATTTAGCAATTTTAAAAGGAAACCTTGCACTAGAGGGTTCCGTTGCTAAAATAAGTGGTATAAGAACTCCTGTATTAACAGGGCCCGCAAGGATATTTGAGAGTGAAGAAGAATGTCTAAAGGCTATACTTAATAAAAATATAAAGGCTGGAGATGTATTAGTTATAAGAAACGAAGGTCCTGTTGGGGGACCTGGAATGAGAGAAATGTTAGCTCCAACTTCCGCTATTGTTGGTCAAGGTTTAGGAGACAAGGTAGCGTTAATTACAGATGGTCGTTTCAGTGGTGGGACCTATGGATTAGTAGTAGGACACGTAGCTCCCGAGGCTGCAGTAGGAGGAAACATAGCTCTAGTAGCTGAAGGTGATAGTATTACAGTTGATGCTGAAAATAAATTAATACAGTTGAATGTAAATGAGCTTGAATTAGAGAAAAGGCGTGAGAAATGGGTAAAACCAAAGCCTAAATATATAACAGGTATTCTAGGTAAGTATTCAAGACTTGTAAGCAGCTCAAGTAAAGGAGCTGTAACTGATCAACCCTAATAGAAGCCAATTAATCATCTACAAAAAGACAGCGAAGTCTACGTACAAATGACTCGTATCTTGAACTATCTAAAGGAGGTTCACAAATCTTTCCTGTCTCTGAACTCATCCAAAGAGAATAAGTTCCATGCCATAGGATTGGACATTCGGGTAATGAACTTTTTGAAAGAGTAATACTCAAATCACTTCCACTTTTATAGATTTCTACTTCAAGATCATTATCCGAAGATCTTAAACCTTCACTATTACGCGCTTGAATAACTAAAACTAAATCTTCTAATAAAGAATTTTCATCATCATTATCAATAGAAATAATTACTGAGTGTTTCCATGGCTTCAAGCATAGATCGGCGGCGACTGCGATCTTCTCAGACAATTTTTCATAGGCATTACTTATAAACACTGATCGATTCAATTAAAAATTTGATTGAGCCTGAAGTGAAATTGGAATTTAACTCTCCAGAGATGCCAAATTTAGAGTAAAGCAGTTGAAATTGATTGACCATAGAGGGGTTAAATTTCATTGGAAACAAAAACTTCTTTGCGCGTAAATTAGGTACTAGTGATGCAAAAGGCACTTTAACAATGGTAAATCCGTTATCGTTTGTTTTAAATTGAGAAACCCATCGTAGTCCGCCTGAGAAGAAGTCTGAAAAATTAATAAGGCTATCTTTTGTAGATATAGCAAGTTTAATAGTCCTTCCATAGCCCTTAACCTTAATCTCAAGTCCATTAAATTTAGAGAGGTCTAATGGTGGAGTAAGGTTTCTAGACTTACAGCTTATGAATCCCCCATTTTCTTCTATAACAAAACCTTCGATTAACAGACCATAAATAGTAGATACACAAGAAGCTACACTGTTACCTCCCATAATGGTGTCATTAAGGCATTCCCACTCTTCAAACTTTATAAGATCATTTAATTGCATAAAACTTGATATGTATGAAATTAAAATTTATTTTTTAATTTTACTAAAGATTTTCAATGAAACTAGAGGCTTCGTAATCTGCAAGAATTTCTATTGGCTTAGATGATTGTATTAACTTTGCAGGAGTACGTATATTGGATTCATTAATATCTAATAATCTTGATAGAGCAGTTTGTTTTGATGCTCCAGAAACAAGAAAAAGTATATGATCAGCTGTACTTAGAAAAGAAGCAGTCATAGTTACTCGACTATGACCTTTTCCATGACTTACAGTGGTTAATGAATCTTTTACAGCAAGTGAATCAGTAAATGGAAATAATGAAGCTGTATGTCCATCATCTCCTAAGCCCAAAAGAGCAATGTCAAGCTTTGGTGCTCTATCAACAGACATTTTTTGAATAATCTGTGAATATGCGTAGGCACTCTCTTCAGGAGAGTTACAACCTACAATAGGAACCGGATAAAAACTTGCTCTTGAAACTAAATTATCTAACAAAAGCGTTTTATTTATCATTAGAGAATTACTAGACAGAGAAGAAGGCTCAACCCATCGTTCATCACCTAATAAAATATCAACTTGTTCCCAAGGTATATTCTTTTCTTTTAAAAGTGAGTATGTATTTTGTGGTGTAGATCCACCAGCTAAAGACATCAGGCATCTTGATTTTTTTGTAAGAACCTTCTTAATATAAGAAGCTATCAACTCTGCGGATTTTTGTGCTAGAGGAATAGTACCTTTTTCTCTAGTTAACTTGTATGTAGTCATATAAAACCTAATCTATCCAGTTTGTGTGGAAAGAACCTTGCTTGTCTAAACGTTCATAGGTATGTGAGCCAAAGCAATCACGCATAGCTTGAACAAGATTCTGAGGTAAACGTGATGTTCGATAACTATTTATGTAATCAAGGGTACTGCTAAAACAAGGAACAGGGACTCCTGCAAGAGCAGCACAAGAAACAGTTGTAGATAATCCAGCTATTCGTTTTGATACTTGGTTTGAAAACCATGGATCTAGCAAAAGGTTCTGCAGATCCGGATTATTGTTATAAGCATCTTGTATTCTCTTCAAAAGAGATGATCTAATAATGCATCCACCCTTCCATATCTGAGCTATTGAAGTCATGTCAAGATCATATGAATATTCATCAGAGGCTATTTTCATGATTTCGATACCTTGTGCATAACTAGCGATACTTGATAAAACAACCGAATCCATTATTGGTCCCATACCATTAGAAGAATTGCCAAGATCAAAAGTCTTTATTTGAGGTGAATTCAATATTTGTTCAGCGACTTGTCGTTGTGATTTTAATGAGCTCATAACGCGTGCATTCAATGAAGCATAAATAGTCGGTACAGAAGCCCCTAGTTCTAAAGCACTGATTACAGTCCATAATCCTGTACCCTTCTGACCTGCCTTATCCATAATTTTTTCTACCAGAGCCGAACCATCTAAAGGATCCTTAACTTTCAAGCAAGCCTGTGTAATTTCAACTAAATAAGAAGATAATTCTTCTGTGGTATTCCAAAATTTAAATACATCCGATATTTGATTACATTCAAGTCTACAAACTCTTTTCATTAAATCGTATGACTCAGAAAGTATCTGCTCAATCCCATATTCAATGCCGTTGTGTACAGTTTTAACAAAGTGTCCAGATCCGCCCGGACCTATATATGTAACGCAGGGACCATCATCTACCTGAGCTGCCATCTTAGTTAATAAGCTTTCTATAGCTGTATAAGATTTTTTGGTTCCACCTGGCATCATACTTGGTCCTTCCAGTGCACCTTTAGATCCTCCAGAGACGCCCATACCGATATAACCAAAACTTTGTTTTTCCAATTCTGCAACTCTGCGTTCAGTATCAGTAAAAAGGGAATTGCCTCCATCTATAAGTAAGTCACCTTCTTCCAAGAAAGGAGATATTTGATTAATAACAGCATCAGTTGCTTTGCCAGCCTTTACCATCATTAGTATTCTCCTTGGTCGTTCTAACTTATCTACAAATTCCCTAAGATCTTTAGCTCCTGAAATTTTCTTGTTTAGACCACGTCCTTTTAGAAACTCTTCGGTCTTAGAATATGTTCGATTGTAGACAACACTAGAAAATCCGTTCCTTTCAGCATTTAGGACAAGATTCTCTCCCATAACACCAAGACCTACTAAACCAAAATGAGCCTTGGACATAATTTTCAATTAGAACTTGGTTAAGTGTGACTAAACCTTTATAAATCTGCTGCCAAAAAAACCTTAATGTCAGGAATGAAAAATCCACCTATTAATAAATATCATTATTTTTGTTTGGTATTTAATGAATTAGATCAAATAATGGTTCCATCAGAAATGGTCGCATTTTTTACAACAACAACTATTCCATTGCGAATATAAAAACCCTCATCAGACCTGTCAGCCTCTTCAACATTATCCTTATTGATTATCGTCACGTTGTTTCCAATTCTAGTATTTTTGTCAAGAATTGCTCTTTTAACTGTTGTCGACTCACCTACTCCTAAAGGGATTCCACCTCCTGATCTAAGAGCATTTCTTTCTTCGGCAGATTCATAAAAATCTGATCCCATAACTAATGTATCTTGAAGTACAACGTCACTTTCAATACGACTTCTTACACCTAGTACACAATGATGAATACTACAAGATTTAAGTATTGAACCTTCTCCCACAATAGAATTAGTAATTTGAGCATCTACTAATTTTGAGGGAGGCAAATATCTCGCACGTGTGTAAATAGGAAATTGTTCATCATAGAAACTAAAAGGGGGTTTAGGTTGTTGAGTTAAAGCAAGATTAGATTCAAAGAAAGCCCCTATGGTCCCTATATCTTCCCAATAATCATTAAAGACGTAACTTTGAAGTATATCGCCTCTATAAAGGGCATTGGGGATAACTTCCTTTCCAAAGTCAGTATGAGAGGTATTTTCATTTAGAAGTTCAAATAGAGCCTTCCTGCTAAAAACATAAATACCCATCGAAGCTAGATAAGGCTTTTCTGTAGCTGACTCCTTAGTCAATCCAAATCTTGAAGTGTCAACAGCCATGGCTTTTAAAGCATCACCTGTTGGTTTTTCACTAAATTCTTGAATTAAACCATCTTTATCTGTTCTCATCAGTCCAAATGATTCAGCTTGATTTTTATCGACTGGTAAGGCTGCAACAGTTAAATCTGCATTTGTAGAACGATGATGATTCACAAATAAGCTGTAGTCCATCCTATATAACTGATCTCCCGAAAGAATTAAATATTCATCTACATCCCATTCTTGAAAAATCCATTGGTATTTTCTTACAGCATCTGCAGTACCTTCAAACCATGATGGGCTTTCAGGAGTTTGTTGAGCGGCTAAAACTTCTACAAATCCTTGACCAAATGGTGCGCTTAGGTTGTAGGTCTGAGAGATATGTCTATTTAATGATGCACTGTTGAACTGAGTCAGCACATACATTTTATTTATTCCAGAATTTATACAATTACTAATTGGAATATCAATCAAGCGATATTTTCCTGCTAAAGGGACAGCAGGCTTTGCTCTCATTTTTGTTAAAGGGTAGAGTCTTGAACCTTTACCTCCACCTAGGATGATCGCTAAAACTCTCTTCATTGAGATCTTTTTTAATTGCCTAATCTAGAAGAACATACTTGAATAAGAGGTAATAATTAAATTAAATAGACACTTATAAGAGACCACTAACACAAGCAAGTATTAAATAAATAAGCTGATTAATAATCTAATCAGAATCTAAAGGTGTTAAATCAAAAAGTTCTTCAACGATATTCAATGCCTGTCTTCTAGTTGAACTCGGTTGAGGCGAGCGAAGCTTAGTAACTGGTGTATGAAGAATTTTGTTTATTATGCCTTTAGTCAAAGCTTCAACAACTTTTCGTTCTCGAGCCGAAAAGTCCGGTCCCATTCTACTTAAAGCTTTTTGTAATTCTTCCTTTCTGATTGTTTCTAGATTTGAGCGTAAAAGATTGATTGTTGGAACTGCTTCTAGGCTGTCCCACCATTCAAGGAACATTTTCCCTTCTTGTGCTATTAATTTTTCTGCCTCTAAAGCCAACTTTTGTCTTGCTTCTTGATTTCTTGAAACAACTTCCTGAAGATCGTCAACATCATGAGAATCGACATTGCTTATTTTCTGAACATCTGAATCAATATTTCTTGGAACTCCTATGTCAATCAATCTTAAAAAGTTCTTCCTTTGGATTGAATTCAACAAGTCAGAGTTAATAATTGGTTCTTCAGTAGAAGTACTTGTAAATACGAGTGAAGAAGTTTCTAAGCAATTATCTAGTTCCTCAAGTAATCCACATTTTATTGATAATTCGGGAAAGTCCTTAGAAAGATTTATTGCCCTTGGTAATGTTCTATTTAGTAATGTTAATGAAGAACAACCTTTAGATTGCAAATGTTGAATTAACAAGCGACTCATTCTTCCAGCACCTATCACAGCAACCCTTTCAGACTCTAGCGTCATCAAACTGTCAATCCCTTTTGATTGACCAAGCTTTAATTGAGCTAATTCAACGGCAGCTGAACTAATTGAAACTGCTCCTGTACCAAGGTTAGTTTCACTCCTTACTCTTTTCCCAGTGCTAACAGCTTGAGTAAGCAGTCTGTTCAGAATTGGACCTAAAGCTTGGTTTTCTTGACCTAACCGGACCATTTTTTTAACTTGGGACAGTATTTGGCCTTCTCCAAGAACAAGACTATCTAGACCTCCAGAAACTCTCATTACATGAGTTACCGCATCTGATTGATTATTTACAAACAAATGAGGGTATAGCTCCTCTGTTTGTAATTTAGAGTGATTTAATAAGAATTCCTTAATTTGCTGAATCCCAGGTTCTAAGTCTTTAACTAATGCATAGATTTCTAATCTATTGCATGTACTTAAAATCGAAACTTCAATAATGGAATCCTTACTTTTAAGTTCGTTAAAAGATTCGTGAATATATTCATCTGATATGCTCAATTTTTCTCGGACTTCCACAGGTGCCGTCCGATGACTAAGTCCGACGACAGCAATGTTCATAATGTAATTACCATATAAGGTTAATAGGATTTCAATTCAAAGAAATGCTTGTAGCACCATCCTTAATATGAACTGTATTTGTAAAACGTGCAGTGTTGTCTAATGTACTTATTACAAGACTACTTGTTCGAGTGCAATCCTTTTCGAATTTAACACCATTAAACAGAAGTCCATCAGTGATTCCACTACCAGCAAAAACTACATTATCTCCAGAAGCTAGTTCATTAGCTTCATAGATACGATCAATATCAGTAATTCCCATCTCATTAAGTCGAGATATATTTCCTTCTTTCGTATAATCTGCCCATTCTGAAGTCATTGCTATAGCTGGGTCATAGACAAGTTGTCCTTGGAAGTGACCTCCTAATGCTCTCATTGCGGCTGCTGATATAACTCCTTCTGGAGCTGCTCCAATACCCATTAAGCAATGAGTTCCTGTGCCTGCAAAACCACAAGCTATGGCAGCCTGAACATCCCCGTCAGAAATTGGCTGGACTCTCGCTCCCGTGGACCTGATTTCTGAAATCAATTCTTTATGTCTTGCACGATCCATAACAACTATTGTTAATTCACTAATAGAAAGGCCAAGACAATCACTAAGAATTTTGATATTTTCTGTTGCTGATTTACGTATATCGACTCTCCCTTTTGCTGCTGGAGGTGCGGCAAGTTTTTTCATATAAAAATCTGGAGCATTAAATAATCCGCCTCGATCAGAAGCAGCCAATACAGCCATTGAACCTCTTTGATTATTTGCGCAAAGGTTCGTTCCTTCACATGGATCAACAGCAAAGTCAACTCCTGGCCCAGATCCACTACCTACCTCTTCTCCTATATACAACATAGGAGCTTCATCTCTTTCTCCCTCTCCAATAACAATCTTTCCTTGCATTTGAATCTTACCCATTCTTTTTCGCATTGCTTCTACAGCTGCTGCGTCAGCCTCATCTTTTTGCCCCAAACCGGTAAGTTCTGCAGAAGCTATAGCTGCCTGTTCGACAACCTCGAGAATTTCTTGAATTAGAGTGCGGTCCACTTTTAAATGATTTGTAAGAGAGAGGGCTAAGCAAAACAACCCTTAATGGCAGGACTATAAATGATCGAAGAAACTCTCTGATCAAAAATATGCCGATTTTTTGTCTTAGAGCATAAAAGTTTATCAGTGTGAGACCTATCACTTAAAAGAACATCTCTTTTATAGAATAAAAAGTAATTTTTAAAATATCCATGAGTTCTAAATCACTTGTCATAGCTCCTTCAATACTTTCAGCAGACTTCGCGAAGCTTGGAGAAGAAGTTCAATCTATTGATAAAGCTGGAGCAGATTGGATTCATGTTGATGTTATGGACGGCAGGTTTGTTCCGAACATAACTATTGGACCACTAATAGTTGAGGCTCTGCGGCCAGTAACAAAGAAACCATTAGATGTTCATTTAATGATTGTGGAACCTGAAAAATATGTTGGAGATTTTGCAAAGGCTGGAGCAGATCATATTTATGTACAAGTTGAAGCTTGCCCTCATCTTCATAGAAACCTAGGTCAAATTAAGGATTTGGGAAAAAAAGCAGGCGCAGTACTAAATCCAAGCACTTCTTTAGACACACTTGAATACTGTTTAGAATTGTGCGATTTAGTGTTGATTATGAGCGTTAATCCAGGTTTTGGAGGACAAAGTTTTATAGAAAGTCAGGTCCAAAAAATTAGGGATCTTCGCAAAATGTGTGACAAGAAAGGTCTTGACCCATGGATCGAGGTAGATGGAGGAATTAAAGCAAATAACGCTTGGAAAGTAATAGAAGCCGGTGCAAATGCAATTGTTAGTGGTTCAGGTGTATTTAATCAACCTAATTATGCAGAAGCTATTGAAGGAATAAGAAATAGTAAAAGACCACAGTAAGTAATCAGAATTCACAAAAACCAACCGTAACTATGTAATCCTATACCTAGTAAGTTAACTCCTATATAACATATAAGAATCACAAATAAACCGAGAATTGCGATTAAAGCAGGTCTGCGACCTTGCCATCCTTTTGTTATTCGAGTATGTAAGTATGCAGCATATACTAACCATGTAATAAAAGCCCAGGTTTCTTTTGGATCCCAACTCCACCAAGTTCCCCAAGCTTCATTGGCCCATATTGCCCCACTAATTAAGCCAAATGTTAAAAGTAGGAAACCTAAAGTAATAGTTCTATAACTCAAACTATCAAGTTGCTCTGTTAAAGAAAATTCAATTGGAAATAGATTAAAAGAGTTGTCATTCAGTTGATCTGACTTATTAAATGCTTCTCGATATGAACCAACACCATATGAGCTACTTCGAATTTGTAGTTCTTTAGAATTAGATGAAAGCAAAACAGCAGATGATAACAAAGATCCTATAAGCAATGCGGCATAACTAAGCATAATTACTGTTACATGCATCATTAACCAATTAGATCTTAATGCAGGGACTAACGCGCTTGAATGCTGTAATTCTTGAGGAAGTGCAAAGCTTGCAAAAGCGATAATTAATAGTGAAAAAGGTGTAAGAATCGCGTTAATAAGAGGAGAGGAAAATAAACGATCTATTAAAATTTGAAATAGAGTAAAAGACCATGTTAGGAAACATAATGACTCATATAGATTACTCACAGGAAAATGAGAAGTTTCTATCCAACGTATAATTAGTTGAGTAGCTAATATTAGATTAGTTAAAGCAATAAAAAAAATTATGATTTGAGACTTTCTAGATATAATTGCAGTCCAAAGGGAAAAGGGAAGAATCACTAATAGAATTAAGAATGCAATTGATCCTAAAAGAGATACTGGATCATTAAAGTAATTATTATAAAGACTATTTAAGGCTTCTGGAAAGTAAATAAGTTTATTCATTTCATTATATATCTTAAAAGAATTGAACCACCAAATAGTGAAATAAGTACAGGAGACCATGCGGCTATAATCGGATTGAGTGAGCCGCCAACTCCTAAGGAACTGAATGTAAAGCTTAAAATATAATAAATTAGAATTAAAACTATACTTAATCCAAAGCCTTGACTCTTAGTGGTTCTTATATTTGGTTTAATTCCTAAAGTGGCACCAATCAGGCTGAAAACAAAACAGGCCATTGGCAAGGTAAACTTTTCTTGTATACGAACCTGCATTCTTCTGGTTTCTTTGAGATTACCTGAGAGCTTGTATAATTTCTGAGCTTTTAATGCATCACTTAAAGACATGTTATTAGAATCCTTAGGCAATTCTGCTACTTTTTGTGGCCCAGAATCTAAGGGATAAATGTAACTTTCAAATTCCAAAGTAACTGTACTTCCATTTGGTGCCAAAGTAAGAATATTTCCATTTATAAACTCCCATGAACTCAGACTATCCTTCCAGCTGGCCTTATCAGATTTTAAAACCTGAGTATAATTTGGCTTAGTAAAATCTAGAAGAGTTACCTTTTTCATCTCACCACCACTAAAATCTTTTGCATAAAAAAGATGAGTTAGGCCCTCTCCTCGCTTTCCTTTCCTAGAATAAACTATATCTTCAGAATGATATGAATGCATTGCGACACCTAATCCTTTTCTGAGTGTTATATCAGCCAGTTGATTAGAGTTTGGTACTATTATATTGTTAAATAAGAATGTTCCTATAGTCATAAATATACCTATTGATAATGCTGCAGAAATTATTCTTGTGGGTTGGATACCAATACTTAAAAGAGCCTTTATTTCACTATTAGTTGATAATTTACTATATGTAAGCAATGTAGCCATTAAAACAGCCATAGGAAATGAAAGAACCAAAAATTCAGGCAATCTAAGAAACAAAACAGCTACTGCTATATTTAAGGAAAGACCCTTTTCAACTATTTCTCTAACCAATTCGAACATTGCTCCTAAAGTAAGAGAAATTGTTGTAAACGCTGATACAGCAAAAAGAAGAGGAGGTATTAATTCTGCTATCAACCATCTATCTAATAGTGGAACTCTTAGCCAAAGTGAATCCAGGTAACTTACTAATCTGAAATTCAGCATTTTTTTAGTGAAACTTATTTTATTCATCATTTCTTAAAGCCTAAAGCTATCTCCTAAATAATGCTGCTTAACAAGTTTATTTTTTGCCACCTCATCTGAAGTCCCTGAAGCCAGAATTTTTCCATTACTGAGAATATAAGATCTATCAGTAATTGCCAATGTCTCTCTAACATTATGATCAGTTATTAAAATTCCCATTCCTGATTCTTGTAGTTTTTTAATCAAACATTGAAGGTCAAATACAGCCAAGGGATCAACGCCAGCAAAAGGTTCATCTAACAAAAGATATTTTGGGCCTTTTCTACCTAATGAGAGTGCCCTTGCAACTTCACAACGACGTCTCTCGCCACCTGACAATTGAAATCCCTTGCGTTCAAGGAAACTGCCTAAATTAAATTCATTAATAATTTGTTCTCTTCTTAATCTTCTATGTGATGCATTAGCTATGGTTTGAGATATTGCAATATCTATGTTCTCAAGAACACTTAGGTTTCTAAAGATACTTGGTTCCTGGGGTAAATATCCAATACCTAACCTTGAACGGATAGGCATAGAAGTATATGTAACAATTCTATTTTCAAGAAAGACATCACCATAGTTAGGAGTTAATTGTCCAGAAAAAATATTAAATGATGTTGTTTTACCGGCTCCGTTGGGGCCTAAAAGGCCTATAACTTCTCCTGGTTTAACCTCAATCGAAACATCTTTAACAAGTAAGATTCCTTTTATAGAAACAGTAACATTGGCAAGTTGTAAGCTCATCTATTTATAATAAAGAAAAGATAAGCATAATTATTGGCTTATGTAAGGTTTTTTTATATTGGTACATTCTGGAAAATATCTAGTAGATATTGATATAAGGAAGTAGTGATGATTTAGTAGAATTATTTAGTTGTAATTCACTTAGTTTATAATCAACTGTACTAATCAAGTTATCTATGTCAAACCACACTGATGAAGACAATGAATCTTTGAGCCTACCTAAAGCTTCTCCATATAAAATTGTTGCTCCTCTTATATTTCCTCTATCAAGATGTAATTGAGCAACAGCAATTTGTAAAACTGCTTGAATGATTTTTCTTTCTGGTCCAGATGTTTCATGCCATATTTCCTCAAACAAATCATGAGCCTCATACCATTTCTGAGAATTAAATAGTGAAACAGCCTGCTTAAATCTAATATCATCTGAAAAATCAAATTTATGAGATTGTGAATTATTAATCACTTTTTAGAAATTTTTTTTCGAAATAATTTCCTAAGTCTTATAGATTCTGGTGTAACTTCCAACATTTCATCTGGACCTATATATTCAAGTGCTCGTTCCAATGTCATCTCTATAGGAGACTGCAAAGTATCTAATTCTTCTGCTCCAGCTGATCGCATATTAGTTAACTGCTTTGTTTTGCAGATGTTTATTTCTAAATCTTGTTGCCTATTATTTTCTCCAATAATCATCCCCTTATAAACCTTAGTTCCTGGCTTAATAAAATACTGACCTCTGTCTTCTGCATTTTTTAAAGCATAAAATGTAGATACTCCCTCTTCAAAGGAAATAAGTACTCCATTTCGACGTGATTCAAATTCTCCAACAGAAGCTCTATATTCAAAAAAAGAATGGCTCATGATTCCTTCACCTTTAGTCGCTCGTATAAATTCTCCTCTAAACCCAATAAGGCCTCTTGATGGGACAATAAATTCCAGCTGAGTTCTACCATCATTACTATTAATCATATTTTGCATTTCTGCTTTCCTGACTCCTAGCTTTTCTATGCATGTTCCTACAGATAATTCAGGTACATCTAAAACCAGGGTTTCAATCGGCTCGCATAAAGTATCATCTATTGTTCTATAGATAACTTGAGGCTGGGAAACTTGAAATTCATATCCTTCTCGTCTCAT
This sequence comes from Prochlorococcus sp. AG-363-N16, assembly GCA_003280135.1. Classification (GTDB taxonomy): domain Bacteria; phylum Cyanobacteriota; class Cyanobacteriia; order PCC-6307; family Cyanobiaceae; genus AG-363-N16. The sequence goes on from QCFW01000006.1 coordinate 35,329, forward strand.
CGTTTCAATTAAAATACCTAAATGCAATTCACCTCTACCACTCACTAGAAATTTATCCGGCGAATCTGTTTCTTCAACTCTTAAAGCAACATTAGTAAGTAATTCTTTATTAAGTCGTTCTCTTAATTGACGACTAGTAACAAATTTACCTTCTTTGCCAGCAAAAGGTGAGTCATTAACTACAAATGTCATCCTTAAGGTTGGTTCATCAACCTTAATTAAGGGCAGAGCTTGTGGCTCATCTGGGCAGGCTATTGTTTCTCCAATGTTAACATCATCAAAGCCAGCTAGAGCAACTATATTTCCGGCATATGCTTCATTTATTTCTTTACGCTGAAGACCATCAAAACCTAATAATTTAGAAATTTTTCCCTTTTTAAGGGTCCCATCTTCTTTTATCAAACTAGCTTTTTGGCCATTTTTTATAATTCCATTATGAACTCTTCCAATTATTATTCTTCCTAGAAAATCAGAATAATCTAAGGTAGTTATTTGTAACTGGAGAGGTTTTGATTTATCTCCTACTGGTGGTGGTACATGTCTGATGATTGAATCAAACAGAGGCTTCATATTTTGACTCTCGGTTTTCATATCTGGCTTAGCGAATCCTCCTAATCCACTCCCAAAGAGGTAAGGGAAATCACATTGGTCATCATCTGCTCCTAATTCAATAAAAAGATCTAAAACCTTATCAACTGCAATCTCTGGATCTACTCTAGAACGATCAATCTTATTAATAAATACTATAGGTCTTAAGCCTTTTTCAAGAGCTTTTTTTAAAACAAAACGAGTCTGAGGCATAGGTCCCTCATTAGCGTCTACTATCAATAAACATCCATCAACCATACCCAAAACCCTCTCTACCTCTCCCCCAAAATCTGCATGTCCAGGGGTATCAACAATATTAATTAGGGTCTCGTTAAAGATTACTGCTGTGTTTTTAGATAGAATTGTTATTCCTCTTTCTCGTTCAAGGTCATTTGAATCCATAACACAGTTAGGGATTGCTTCATTATCACGGAATATTCCAGACTGAGAAAGCAATGCATCTACAAGCGTTGTTTTTCCATGATCTACATGAGCAATGATTGCAATATTTCGAATAGAATTGTCTTTAACACTCATGACTAAAAGGCCTACAAGGATGAACCAAAATAATTATCTCGAAACAATATCTCAAATTGAGCTCATTTAGAAAGGAATTAAGCCTCTATTATTTAATTTGAGTCAATTTTTTATTAGCTTTATTAAATTTCTTAAGTGCATCAACTGTTCCTTCAAATCTCCAGTGCCAAGGCTCAAAACTAACTCCCTGTTGATTATCTTTAGGAAATGACAAAATGAAATGGTATCTTGCTGCATTATTTTTAAGCCATTTATAAGCAGGAGTTTCTTCAAATTCAACTTCAAAATCTGTATGTCTCATTGACCCATCACCTAAATCAACAGCATATCCTGTACTGTGTTCGGAATAACCTGGAGGTGCTGAAACTTTTGCCCTTTCAATGGCAATCTGATTACGTCGTGATTTGTTTTCATAGAAAATTTCTTTTTGCAATTCAATAGATCGGTAACCACTTAGGAGAATCAATTGAATTCCATCTCTTTCTGCAGAAGAACTCATTTTCATTAAAGCTTTGTAAGTGTCTCTATGGACATCTAGGCCAGGTAAAACAGTTACAAGATCTTCTGGGTCTACCTCATCGTATTGAAGGTGACCTAAAAGAGAATTATCTGCTGATTGAACATTTATCGTTTGATCTAATAAGGCTTGAGAAAGTCTTTTTTGTGAAAAAAAGAAGAAAAACAAAAATAAAATAATTGTTATGGAAAATAAAAATAAATATTTCCTGTTTCGTATTGAATTGGATGCTCGAACTGGGCTATATCTTTTAGCCAAAGGAATTTCTTCTTCTTCCTTGATTCCATTTTTATCTAATCGACTCACAAAAATTGGGGAAATGTTGTTTCGATCGTAACGGGATAGGCAAATTGTTGATACGTAATTTGCCTTAAAGATGTAAGTTTTAAATAACTTCTATTTTTAAAGATTAAAGATGCTAAGGGTAGCAGTTATCGGTGGTGGCCCAAGTGGATCCTGTGCAGCAGAAATCCTTGCCAAAGCTGGAATAGAGACATGGCTCTTTGAAAGAAAACTCGATAATGCTAAGCCATGCGGAGGGGCTATACCCTTATGCATGGTATCTGAGTTTGAATTACCAGACTCAATAATCGATAGGAAAGTAAGAAACATGAGAATGATCTCACCTTCAAATAGAGAAGTTGATATCAGCTTGGATAAGGTTTATGGAAAATCTGATAATGAATACATAGGTATGTGTAGAAGAGAAGTAATGGATGCCTTTATGCGCAACAGAGCAGCTGATTTAGGGGCTAAATTAATAAATGGCCTTGTCACAAAAATAGATACAGGAGAAAACAAACAAGGCCCCTATAGTCTTACTTATTCAGACTTCTCTGAAGGGCAGTCAACTGGAGAGACTAAACAGCTCGAAGTTGATCTCATAATTGGTGCAGACGGAGCTAATAGTCGAGTAGCTAAAGCAATGGATGCTGGTGATTACAACGTTGCAATAGCATTTCAAGAGCGCATAAAACTTCCTGAAAAAGAAATGGGATATTACGAGGATCTAGCAGAAATGTATGTAGGGACAGATGTTTCTCCTGATTTTTATGGTTGGGTATTTCCTAAATATGACCATGTAGCTGTAGGGACTGGAACAATGCAAAAAAATCAGTCACTTATAAAAGGATTACAAGAAGGAGTGAGGGAAAGAGCAAAAAAAAGGTTAGTTAATGGAGAAGTAATAAAAGTAGAAGCTCATCCTATTCCAGAACATCCAAGACCTAGAAGAGTGGTCGGAAGAATGGCATTAGTTGGAGATGCTGCTGGCTATGTAACAAAAAGCTCAGGAGAAGGTATTTACTTTGCAGCAAAGAGTGGTCGAATGTGTGCTGAAGAAATTGTTAATTGCAGTGACTCTGGAAAAAGAATTCCAACAGAAAGTGATCTAAAAAAATATATAACTAAATGGGATAAAAAGTATGGAGCAACATACAAAGTTCTTGAGCTTCTTCAAAACATTTTTTATTCAAATGATGGAGCTAGAGAAGCATTTGTAGAAATGTGTGATGATATGGATGTTCAAAGACTTACCTTTGATAGTTATCTTTATAAAACAGTTGTAGCAATGAAACCATTACAACAACTTAAGTTAACCTTTCTAACCCTTGGTTCGGTACTAAGAGGGAGAGCTCTTGCTCCAAAGAAATACAAACCAGTTCCAAGTGCAGTAAGAAAAGAAGAAGAAGTAAATAAGATGCTTGCCGTTAGTACAATTAAAGGAGGAATAAAAGTAAAAAGTAAGACATAGTATTTATAAAATTACTTCAAGCAGTTGAAGTCAGCTAAAATCAAAGATTGATTCCGTAAAATAGCTAAAAGATTTAGTCTATTTTTTCTTATTTTTATATCCTTTGACATAACCATTACGCTAGTATCACCATCAAAAAATTCATTTAATATTTCTACTGCTGAGAGCAATATCTCTACAAGAGATTCATATCTATTCGCATAGTTATTTATAACAATAGGTTCAATCTTATCAATTAGCTTTAAAACGTTAAATTCTGATTCCTTCTCAAATAAACTCTCTTTGATAACAAGATTAGAGCTATACAAATCTTTTGATATTGTGGACTCTGAAGCCAAATTAACTACTCTTGAAAAGACTAATTGAACAGTTTTTAATTTACCCGCTGTTCTTAGTTGATTAAGAAGTCTTGCTCTATAAAAAACATCCTTAGGGTTTTCAAGAAGCCTATTAGGATTAATGCTAGAGCCTGCAACAGCTTGAGCGATATCGTTGTCAATACCCTTTTCTTCTAAAATAAAAAGGATCCTAGTTCTAAAGAATTCTTGTAATTCATTAAAGAGTTTTTGGGAATCTTTTTTGGTAATTGGTAAGATTGATAACCAGTATTTTGATGATATTAAAAGAAGCTTATTCAAGTCAAAACTATGATTAATGGAGTTAATTATAAGAATAATTCCATTTGCGGCCCTTCTTAAAGCATAGGGATCAGAAGAGCCCGTAGGTATAAGTCCTTTTGAAAAAATACTTAAAAGCAATTCTAATTTGTCTGTAATAGCTAGTAATGAACCTATTAATGAAGATGGTAATTTGGAAGAAGTTGACTTAGGCATATACTGCTCTAAAACAGCTAAGGATATGTCTTTATCAAAACCATCTTGATATAAATATTTCGCCCCCATTATTCCCTGAAGTTCTGGAAACTCTGAAACCATGCTACTAACAAGATCATTCTTAGAATAAGAAGCTGAAGTAATTAATTTCCTAGATTGGCTTTCGGTTAAGTGCAATAGCTCAATTATTTGCTTAGATAACCAAACAATTCTTTCTACTCTTTCAGTTAAAGTTCCTAAACCTTCAGAAAAAATAACTTTAGATAATTTCTCATTTCTAGTTGAGCAGCTAATGGCTTTATCTGAATCAAAGAAATATCGTGCATCGGAGAATCTAGCCTTAATAACTTTTTCATTTCCTTTGCGTATAATGTTTATTGATCCAGGTAATCCATTAGTTATACACAAGAAAGCTGGAACAAGTATCTTGCTTGAATTTAAAGCTAATGGGTCAAATTCAGACGAACTAATTTTTAAAGGTATATATCTTTGATGAACTCTCATGACAGTTGAGAGCACCTCGGGTGGTAGAGACAAGTAAGAGTCAGAAAAATTACATTTAACCAAAGTAGGAGCTTCTACCAAATCTGTTAATTCGTCCAAAAGATTATCTGGCATATCAGCAAAAGTATTTGAATTCTTACATATTTTTTTTACTAAATTGTTTATTAATTGCTTCCTACTATCTCTGTTTACATAGACACCAGATTGTTTCATAAGATCAACATAATGCTCAATTTTGTTTATTGGTAATGAATCAATAATTAAACGATTTCCCTTAGAGATGTTACTTGCAGTTATTAAGGAATCACTTCCAGGTAATTGAACCGGTAAGACTTCATCATTCAACAAACATACCATCCATCTTATTGGTCTTGAGAATCTTAATGAACCCCTAGCCCATTTCATAAATCTTTTTCCTTGAAGACCTTCAATCCATTTAGGTACATCATTCAAAAAAATGGCAGATAAACTCTGACCTTTTTTGGTGATGCTTAGAAAGACAAAAGCACCTTTATTTGTCTGTTTCTTTTGAAGTTGATCAATTGAAGCACCGTATCGTCTTGCAAATCCAATAGCGGCGGGTGTGGCAAGCTCATTTTTGAACGCTTGCTCATATGGTGGTCCTTTTATTTCTTGTACCTGATCCTCAAGCTTAATAGGTAAGCCAGATATGCATAAAGAAATACGCCTTGGTGTGCTGGAACAAGAAATCTCTTTATATCTAATACTTTTCTTACGAAAGTCTGTTTCAACAAGATCTTTTAGTTGAGGAACTACTAACCTTGCAAAATCAGCGGGGAGTTCCTCTGTCCCTATCTCTAATAAGAAATTTGACACTTATAGAAAAATCAATTGATTATCACTTTATTTAAAAAGCAGATAAAAAGTATGATTCTTATATCAAAGATGAATTTTCAAGAAAATTCAAGACAGAATTGATATTATGACAAATCACAATGTCAATACAGATCAATTATTCCCTTGCATTGCTAATGGGAATGACAAGTCCAAATTTGAGGAATTCAAGGCTAAAAGCAATTATTTAGAAGATCCATTAAAAATTGAACTTGATAATGAAGAAGACTTTTTTACTAATGATGCAGTACAGCTACTTAAGTTTCATGGAAGTTATCAACAAGACAATAGAGAAAATCGAAAAAAAGGGTCAAGTAAAGACTGGCAGTTAATGCTAAGGCTTAGGAGCCCAGGTGGAACAATACCCTCAGAATTATTTAATGCATTAAATGAATTGTCAGACGATCTAGGAAACAAAACACTTAGGGCAACTACAAGACAAGCATTTCAAATGCATGGGATTAGAAAAGGCAATTTAAGAGAAGTAATTAATAGAATTATTAAAGCCATGGGTTCGACTCTCGCAGCATGTGGCGATATTAATAGAAATGTCATGGCACCGGCTGCGCCTTTTAATCACTCTGGCTATCCAGCAGCACGAAAACTTGCCAATGAAATAGCAGATTTACTAACACCCATAAAAGCTCAAGAAACATATTTAGATATTTGGGTTAACGGAGATCTCTCTTATAGAATCCAGCCATCAAATAAGGTTAAAGCTGCAAAATGTAGACAATTAGAAGGTGGTGTATTTAGCGGAGACAATAATGAGCCATTATATGGAAATACCTATCTGCCAAGAAAATTCAAATGCGCTGTAACAGTTCCTGGTGACAATTCAGTAGATTTACTAACACAAGACATTGGTCTAGTCGCTTTCACTAATAAAAAAGGACAATTAGAAGGATGTAATGTATACGTTGGTGGAGGTATGGGTAGAACCCATAATAATGATCAAACATTTGCAAGAATAGCTGAAGAACTTGGATATGTCTCACATATTCATATATTGGATCTTATACAGTCAATTCTTGCATTACAGAGAGATTACGGAGATAGAAAGACTAGAAGGCATTCAAGAATGAAGTACCTCATTCATGAAAAAGGTATAGAATGGTTCAAAAACAAATTAAAATTAGATTATTTTCCTCACACATTAAGTGAGCTTAAGAAAGAGCCAAAGGCTAAGTTATATGATTACCTAGGTTGGCATCGTCAGGCAAAAGGCCTATCATTTGTAGGTGTTCCACTCTTAGCAGGCAGGCTAAAAGGTCCCTTAAAAGAATTATTAAACAATATTGTACAGAAATATCAATTAGAGGTTCGTATAACTCCCAATCAAGATCTCTTATTATGCAATATCGGAGATTTCCAGAAGTCATCAATTAGAGCCGAATTAACCACAATTGGTTTTTCTAATCCAGAACAATATGACCCAATAAAAAGACATGCAATTGCATGTCCTGCTTTACCTTTATGTGGGCTTGCGATAACAGATGCAGAAAGATCACTTCCAGAAATTCTGAGCCGAATTGATAAAGAATTACAAAAACTCCAAATTACTAAAACAATTCTAGTAAGAATGACTGGTTGCCCTAATGGATGTGCAAGACCTTACATGGCAGAATTAGCTTTAGTTGGAAGTGGTGTAAATCAATATCAACTCTGGCTTGGAGGTAGCGAAAACCTTCAACGTCTAGCAAAACCATATTTACAAAAAATGCCATTAGAAAATCTAGAAAAAACGCTTAAGCCTCTATTAATGAGCTGGCGAGAATCTTCACACAAAATAGGTTTTGGGGATCACATAAATAAACTTGATGATCAATTTGTTTCGCAATTACTCGAAGAGTCGCAACTTCCATAGATAGCCTTCTTAGATTTAGTAAACCATGCCCACATCTGATCTCCAAAGCTATAATGCCACCATTCAAATGGATGTTGTATAAACCCAGCTTGAGTCATTACGTTTTTCAGAAGCTCTCTTCTTGAATGATATTTTGAGGAAAAAGAAGACAATTCATTATTCAATGCATGCATTTGATAATAGTCAGGAAAAGCCTCATCACCAATCTCATCAATAGCACTTCCCATATCTAATGCACCAGACGAATCAGCCAAAGTCAAGTCAACTGCAGCTCCTGTACTATGCGGAGGAGGCGTTAAGGGATCCATACTTGGAAAAGCCCAAAAGTGTTCAACTTTTTGGATTATTTCAGTGTATAAGTCATTGTCTTTATCTATAGCGAAGTCAATACCATGCTTAAAACACTCAGTTTTTATTGCGTGGTTAAACATATATTCCTGAACATGTATGGGTCTCCAAGCATCAAAAATTGCAAGTCTGATACTGCTATTTTTTGCTAATAATAATCCCTGAGCTATTAATAAACGATCAATTACTCCTTCTCTTAGCATCCAAGGGTTTTCCTTATCTCCATAAGGAGCTCCTAAAACTAAATATGGATGAGGTTCAAGCCTTAGCAAATCAGCAGGGATTTCTACAATTCGTTCATTTTGGTTACTGATAGGAATCTTGCTCCAAGGTCTATTCACAAGAAATCTCCTTTAGAAAAAATTTCCACAACAGATGTGTGTTTTTCCACAGTTATAATCTCGTTTTCAAGCAAGGCTAAAGGAATTCTTTACAAACATTTAATCTTTAATTGAAAAAAATTATTGATCTTTAACAAGATCACGATTGATTAAATTATTTATAAACAAATTACCGATAACAATACGTTGTCATTGGGATTAGAAAGAATAATTACATTAAATAACAGGATTATAAAATAAATTTTAATAATTTATGAATTACATATTTATGTAATCTGGTATACAAATTACAAAGGTTGGTCCCAATTCTGTCCCATACGAGACTCATCGGTGTGGAAAAGTGTCAACTAGTTCAAGTGTGTATTTTGTTCGAATCTAGATTTTCTAGATTCAAGATGCTCTCGTAAATATTCATTCTTTTCAAGGAAAGGATCCCTTTGTAAAATGGATAATGCTTCCTTTCTTGCTAAATCAAGAACAGATATATCATCCATGAGACTTGCTAATGCAAAATCGGGTAACCCAGATTGCCTTGTACCCAACACCTGACCAGGACCTCTAATTTCTAGATCTAATTCCGATATTTCAAAACCATCATTTGAATTAACCAGAATTTCAAGCCTTTTTTTAGCTGAAGTACTTTTACAAGAATCAATCAAAATACATTTAGAAGATTGAAATCCTCTGCCTACTCGTCCTCGTAATTGATGTAATTGGGCTAATCCAAAACGATCAGCATTGTCAATGACCATTAATGTAGCTTGAGGAACATCAATGCCAACTTCAATAACTGTTGTAGAAACAAGTATTTGAAATTTACCCGCATAAAATTCGCGAATAACTAATTCCTTCTCTTTAGGAGTCAATTTTCCATGAAGCAATCCAACTTGGGAATCCTTAAAGGGCCCTATGGTTAATTCATGATAAACATCTATAGCTGACCTGAGATCTAGTTTTTCAGATTCTTCTACTAAGGGAAGGACGTAATATACCTGTTGGCCTAAAGATACTGTCTCTTCCATAACCTTATATACTTTGTTCCTCTGAGAAGTTGTAAATATTGTCGTTTCGATTGGACTTCGTCCAGGAGGTAGTTCGTCAATTTGACTTATATCAAGATCTCCATGTACAGATAAAGCTAATGTTCTTGGTATAGGTGTTGCTGTCATAGATAATAAGTGAGGTTGAGATCCCTTATTAAGTAGATAATTACGTTGGTTAACCCCAAAGCGATGTTGCTCATCTACAACAACAACTCCTAAACGATTAAAAACAACAGAATCCTCAATTAAAGAATGAGTTCCAACAATTATTTGTAATCCTCCTGAAGATAAATTTGCAAGTATCTCTCTCTTTTTTGCCTTTGATGTGGATCCTGTAAGTAAATCAACAGTGATGTGCAATTCTGGTAGCCATTTACACAAGTTTTGATAATGTTGTTGAGCCAAGACTTCAGTAGGAGCCATCAAGGCTCCTTGGCAATCTGATTGAACAGCCTTTAATAAGGTAGTAATAGCTATAATTGTTTTTCCACTTCCAACATCACCCTGTACTAATCTTGCCATGGGCTCAGAAAGAGCGAGGTCATAGTCAATTTCCTTTAAAACTCTTTGTTGTGCACTTGTAAGTTGAAACGGAAGTAAATTTAAAAAATTGTCTACTAAGCTATTTTTACTCCTTGAAGCTACAAATAAAGGAGTTGCATTCTTTTTGAGTTGATTTCTTCTAAGTAATAAACTTAATTGGAGGAATAAGAACTCATTAAATACAAGCCTTTTACGAGCTGCAGTTAATGAATCTTGATCTTTAGGCTTATGAATATGGAATAAGGCCTCACTAGTTGTAATAAGGTTTAATGCTTGGCAACGACTAATGTCTAAAGGTTCCTTCCAAGCAGAAGTAAAAGGCAAAGCTAAATTGATAATGTTTCTAAAACGTTCTGAGGTGACTCCAGATGTAAGAGCATAAACTGGAATTAATCTACCAATAGTATTTGACTTAATAGTAGATGTATAACTATCTAAAAGCTCAATATTTGGATCGTTAAAACTCTTTCCATAAGGTCCCTCCTTCACTGCTCCACTAACTGCTATAAGAGAGCCAATTGGATAATTAGACTGTTGCTTCTTCAGGAAAGAATAATTACTTAATCTTTTACCTACGAAGAACTTAGTAACTTGTACTCTTCCTGTTTTATCTTGAATCTGAATATTTAAAATGGAAAGTTTCCTATTACGAGGACTGACAAAGGAATTACATTTTCTTATTCGACCTATTATTGTAGATGTTTCTCCTGATTGGAGTTCATAAATATTCTTAACCTTAGAATAATCCAAATAATCTCTAGGAAAATATAATATCAAATCCTTTATCAGATAAATTCCTAACTTTGAAAGACTCTCTACCAATTTCGGACCTACTCCCGGTAAATTAATAAGGTTATCGTTAAGAGAAAATTGATAGGATTGCTTTCGATAATTGTCTATATTAGATAATCTTAATTGGTAACTATTTTCTTCGTGAATTTTACTATAGAGCTGGGTTATCTTGTAAAGAACCTTTCTTGTATTAACTACTGCTTGTATTCGTTGAGTTTTATTCAATAAATCATAATTGGAAAAAGAGTGACCTAACTTCTCTAACTTATCAAAAGAATATTTATCAATATACTCTTTATCTATATTTTCTATTTGCCTTGATACAAATTCATTGAAGTATTCGTTTTTTCCAAAAATATTTTGAAATCCTTTTTCTGCTTCTAATGTTAAAGCCATTTGAATAGGCTTTATAGTATTAGTTAAAGTATTTAATTTTTCAATTGTAATTTTTTTGATAATAAAACAATATTAATTTAATTACGCCACCAATCTGTATTTAAGTGATCTTCCAGTTTCCTGGCTTCCCAGTAAGATTGTTTATTAACTAGAGTTAGTAATATCTTTCTATATTTATTGAGCCTTGATCGACATTGTTTTAATTTGAAATTTTCAAACTCTAATTCAAAGGGGGTAATATAAATACATGTTACATCAACTATATTATTAGATGAACTCTCGTTGATTGGTAGACGCAGTCTTACTATGTTTGGAGGCGAGTCCATTGTGTTCATATGACCTGAAACAATAGAATCCAATAGACTAACAGGAACAAAATTTGTGATTAATCCACTTTTAAGTAGCTCAATATTTATAACATGTGAAAGTTTTCCTAATCTTTTTTGAAGAGAGTTCTCTAATGAATTAAGCCAATCATATAGTTGATGAGGTGTCTTTGGAAAAGTAGAATCAATCTCTTCTTGAGAATCTTCTAGATTATTGTATTTAGAATTATTAGAATTATTAGAGTTATTAGAATTATTAGAGTTATTAGAATTATTAGAGTTATTAGAATTTATTGAAAATTGATTTTTAGAAAGTGTCTTTTGTGCAAGTTGAAAAATTGAGCTCAAAATGTCTCTATGGTTGTCTTCTGTATCTAATCTATCTTCATTATTAATGTCAATAATTTCTTCGTTAATTCCATAATCTATATCTTCATTATGTGTGATCTTTTCAGAATCATATTCAATATCACTAGTAAATAAGTCATTATCTATATTATCCCAGTGATTAACATTAATCTTGTTTTCTAATGGTAATGACATATCTAAAGTTATAGATTTTTTATTGCCAGGATCAATAAATCTGTCTTCTTCAGCGTTATCATTTTTGTCTATAAGTTGTTTAGCCTTTTCTACAAATAAGTCTTGTTCGAGTTCAATGCTTTTTGCATATTCAAGAAGTTGTTCAATAGTAAGAAGTGATGTTGTTTCGGACAGAATATTAAATATTTTTTCTTGAAATATTTTCTGTTTACTTTTCTTGGGCAAATCATCTATATCTTGTTTCGTAATAGTAATCAACTTTAAAATAGACTTCTGAGTAGAGTTTGATATTATTTCTCTTAATACCTGAAGATAAAGAGCGTAAGCCTTATATAGGTCCAGGCGAAAATTATCTCCTTGAGATTCTAAAAGATCTAACTGGTTCTGAGGTTGCAATGAAGTCAAGTAATCGATTAATTAATTTGATGAAATAGAGGCTACCTCTTCAGCAAAATCTACTTGATCTACTTCTATTCCCTCACCCAAGGTGTATCGTGTAAACCTTCTAACCTTTACGTTTTCTCCAATCTTTCCAGCTACTTGCTTTATTAATTCTTGAAGGGTAACAGAACTATCTTTTATAAAAGGTTGTTCTAACAATGCTAATTCCTTTAATCTCTTACCAATTCTTCCATCAACTATTTTTGATTTAATCTGATCAGGTTTACCTTGTAAATCATCTCTACCCATCTCTATCTTCCTTTCCCTATCAACAATATCATCAGGGATATCATCTACAGAAACATATTCAACATTTGGACAAGCGGCTACCTGCATTGCAACATCTCTAAGTAGACCTTTAAAGATATCTCCTCTGGCAACAAAATCAGTCTCGCAATTAATTTCCAAGAGTACTCCTACTCTCGCCCCTGTATGGATATAACTACCTATTGAGCCTTCAGCTGCTACACGACCTAATTTTTTCTCTGCACTTGCAATTCCTTTTTGCCTTAACCATTCAATAGCCTTATCCAGATCTGCTGAAGTTTCGGATAATGCTTTCTTACAATCCATCATGCCAGCTCCTGTTTTGTCCCTTAGATCCTTAACAAGTTTGGCTGTAATTTCAGGCATTTTTTTTTAAATAAAGTGTTTAAGTAAAATTAATTAATAAATTATTTTTTTATTCTCTAAGAATACCTATTCCTATTACCTGAGCGTTGATCATTAGAACCTTGTCTGCCTTCGTTTATGGCATCGGCTAATCGTCCAAGCACTAATTGGACTGATCTAACAGCATCATCATTACAAGGAATTGGAACTTCACAAAGATCTGGATCACAATTGGTGTCCAACATAGAAACAAGTGGTATGTCTAATTTACGGGCCTCCAGAACAGCATTAGACTCTCTTCTTTGATCAACCAAGACGACAACATCAGGAAGTCTTTTCATGCCTTTTAACCCACCAAGATATTTTTGGAGACGCTCTAATTCGTGACGTAATACAGAAGCCTCTTTTTTAGGTCTCATTGCTATTGCCCCACTTGATTCCATTCTTTCGAGATCCTTAAGGCGATCGATACGAGCCTTCATAGTCGTCCAGTTAGTTAGCATTCCTCCCAACCATCTTTGATTGACATAAGCAGCTCCGCATCTATTTGCCTCTTGAGCTACTACCTCGGAAGCTTGTTTCTTAGTACCGACAAATAAGAATCTCTTACCACTTTTTGCGGCATTTCTAGTCCACTTGTATGCAGTATTCATGCATAAAGCTGTTTTAACTAGGTCAATAATATGTACACCATTTCTCGCGCAATATATATAGCGAGACATTTTAGGGTTCCATCTTCTAGTCTGATGCCCAAAGTGGGCACCAGCTTCCATCATCTCAGAAAGAGTTACAACAGCCATTTGTTAGGGTTTCGGGTTAGCCTCCACCTGATAGGAAAGAAAAAAGTTTGAAAATTTTTCTCACCCGAAACATTCAGGTGTGCGGTTTAATTTACCTAAACAATTTATCAAAAAAGATGCATTAATGTATACCTTTTTTTGCGGCTTCTTTAAAAATCTCTCTAACACAGATTAGATTTAGAGGTATTCTTAGGATTTCATTAGCAATAGAAGCATACCCATTTTTGACTAATAGATCTAAGACTGGTTTAATTCTTGATGTATTAATAATTCCGAAAATCGTCAAAATCTCCCATAGTATTCTGTGAACAAAGGTAAACTGAATCATTAGTCTAACCCTTAATGAAGGATGTTTTAAAAAGAATGTTAGACCCATCTTTGCTCTTTCCTTTTCGACCCTAATTAAGTGTGGGATTTGTTCTGTAGAAAAAGCAGGATGCCAATGATAACCTTTCGCCTTGGGACATTTAATTAATTTAACACCCATGAGCCTCAATCTCTCACCCAGTTCAAGATCTTCCCAGCCATACAATCTAAATTCTGGATCAAACAAGCCAGAAGCCTTCAACACATTCTTATCTATAGCTACATTACCTGTTGCAAAATATGCCCAAGAAATATCACTAAATTTATATGGCTCGATCGTAGGATTTTCAAAATTTGCTGTGTTAATTACTGAACCATAAGTAAAGCAAAGTTTATTATTACTAGTTTTCCATGAATCAATTAAAAACTTAGCATGGTAATTAAGAAACGATTCTGTAACAACTAGGTCACTATCTATAAAAACTATTACATCACCATTGGCTCTAGAGACGCCATTATTTCTTGCTGCACCTGCTCCAAGATGATTTTGCAATATTAATTCTACATGTGGAAATTCATCTTTGTTTTTAGATAAATATTCCTTAGTACCATCAGTAGATCCATCATCAACAACAATTACTTCATAACGATCTATGCGAGATGATAGTTGCTGCTTTTCTAACGCATATAAACACTTCTTTAGAATAGGAAAGCGATTATAAGTTGGTATAACTACACTGATAAACATTAATTGGTCCTGATGATTAATTAATTAAATACTGAATCAAGTATTTATTTAAATTTAATCAGCAGCACCTCCATTATTTGCTGTCCCTGTAACTCCATTACCGGCTCCTTCACCAGCTGAACGTAATTTACGTTTTTTAAATTTTCGTGCATAAGCCCTATTTCTCTCATGTTTCTCTTTTTTTAAATTTCTTCTTTTAGACATTGATCAGAAAAGTTTTATATATTTTACCAATGTACTCAATTATTGGTAAGTATTGATCCATCTTCCATTTTTAAGAGACGATCTGCCACATCAAGAATTCTAGGATCATGAGTGACAATAAGTACAGAGCATGATTGCTCTAGTGCTAAACGTTTTAATAAAGATACAATTTCTCTGCCAGTGGCACTATCCAAAGCAGCTGTTGGCTCGTCTGCTAGCAACAGTTTAGGCCGAGCAGCTAAAGCCCTAGCTATTGCTATACGTTGTTTTTGACCTCCAGATAGATTTTGAGGCAGCTTGTGAGATTCATCTGATAGCCCTACTTCATTTAACCACTTACGAGATTGTTGCCTACGGAACATATAAGTTTGGTTAGGAAGTAGATCTGCTCCCATTTGTACATTTTGTTCTGCCGTCAAACAACGCAAGAGATTGTGACCCTGAAAAATCATACCTATATTTCTTCTTAATTTTTGACGAGTATTTCTTGTTGAATTCCTTAATTGTTTTCCAAAAACATATAAGTCGCCTTCCTGAATATTTCTTAAAGCTCCAATAAGTGTTAAAAGAGTTGTTTTTCCACATCCAGATGGTCCAGTTAACAAGACAACTTCTCCTGGCTTAATTGTCATAGAAATTGAGTGAAGAACTTGTTTCTTCATAGAACCCTCTCCATACCAATGTGAAAGTTTCCTTATTTCTACTGTTAATAATTCTTTCATATGTTAAGAAATTAAAAGGTTAAATAATCACTTAAAAGATATCTGCAGGATCAGCATCAACTAACCTTCGCATTGCTAATGTAGCTGATCCCATACACATTATTAGAATTAAAAAGAAAACTGTAAATGCTCTACTAAGATCCATGGAAACTGGCAGTTTGGTTGAAATCCTAACCAGTGAATAAAGAAATTCTCCTGCTATATAAGCAGGAATGTAACCCAATATTGAAAGAAATAAAGCTTCTCGTGCAACTACTGCTAGGAGAGTCTTAATTTTATATCCCATTGCAAGTAATGTTGCATATTCTGGTAAATGATCACTAACATCACTATAAAGAATTTGGTAAACTATTACACATCCAACTATAAATCCCATAGCTGCACCAAGTGTAAATATAAAGCCTATAGATGTACTATTTTTCCAATAATTCTTTTCAAAATTAATAAATTGATCTGATGTTAAAACTCTTACATCATTAGGTAGGCTCTTTTTTAATGATTCAACAACCTTATGAGGTTCAACATTATCTTTTATTCGAATTAATCCAATTTCTATACTCCCTCTGGGCAATCTAGGAACTAAATCTAAATAAGTCTCTCTACTAGTAATTAAATTTCCATCAGCACCAAATGAGGGTCCAAGAGTAACTAGTCCCGCTACTCTAATTCTCTTTCCAGCAACTTCAGTCTCAACTAATTTTCCATTAGTAAACCATTCTTCTATTGGGCCAAACTCTCTCCTAGATAAGACATCAAAAAGAACGCGTCCTTTTATCTTTAATAAAGTAGATTTTTCTTTAAAATCTGGGTCATTTAATAAAGGATCATTTGGTTCAAATCCTAAAGCTAGAATAGATCTTGTAGATAGAGTCTCTGGGTTTCGCCAAAGAAGAAAATTCCAATTTACGGGTGTTATTCCAATAACATCTGGATGAGCCATGGATTGAACAAGCCTTCTTCGCGGAAAGCCACTCATGGCTATCGAACTCATAGATCGAGGACTCATTAATACTAGATCTGCGTCAAATAGCCTATGAACAGTTACACTTGCATCAAATAAACCATCCCTAAAGCCTAATTGCATAAACATAAGTATTCCAGCGAAACAAATTCCTGCCAAAGCGACAAATAACCTTAAGGGCTGTCTAGAAAGCAACAACCAAGCAAGTGGTATACGCCTAAACTTAAACGAATTAAATATCATTTTGGCTGAAATCTGGCAATAACCTTCATACCTGTAAAGTTAGTAACTTTATCAGAAGATTGTTTTTCTAAAGTTACTATTACTTCAACTATTCTTGCATCTGCATCACCTGTTGGATCTGTAGATAGGACCTTTCTTTGTTCTATTTTTGGGCTTATTTTATGAACAGTACCAGTCAAGTTACCTTCAAAGCCTCCATTCTCACTTATCAATGAAACTTCTTGACCAAGATAAACTCTATTTATATCTGACTCATAAACTTCAATCAAGGCCTCCATTAAATTAGTTCGTCCAACCTGTAAAACACCATCTGCTCCAGGGCGTTCACCCTCTCTATAGTTAATCTTAAGTACTATTCCATTAATTGGACTCATTAAGGTCGTTTTATTTAAATCTATTTCTAATCCTTCTATTTCTAAAACTAATTGCTTCTGCTTTCCTTTTAACTGATTTAATTTATCTTGCTCAAATTCGAGTAAATTTATAGGAGTAGCTCCCTGATCTGCAGCCTTCTTATAACGTGAGACTTGAACTTCTTGAAAAATAATATTGTTTTCTAGCGACTCTAATCTAGCCATGGAAATATTTAAATCTGATAAAACACTGTCTTGATTATCAAAAATTACTAGAGATTGTCCTATCTGAATAGAATCCCCTTCTTCAACTAGAAGTTGATCTATTCTTGGGATTCCACCTGTTCTTAAGTTAGGGGCTGCTAAAAATCTTGTTTCACCTATAGGTCGAATCTGACCTAGAGCAGCTACTGCCTCAAGAGGTCGCTCTATTTCTAAATAATCCTTTGATGGCAAATTCGGCTGAATAACTTTTCTATTAAATGAAAAATAACTACCTAAAGATAAAATTCCAAGAACTGATAATACAAAAACTTTTAATTTGTTAGGCTTTAAAATTGATCTGGGCAGTCGAATAAAACCATATCTATATATTGATCTGCCCACTTTGGACCAAATATTTTTGATAGTACACCTCGCGTCTTGTCGTTGCATTTTTGTTGCTGACAATAATTTCTTTGATGTTTATACCTTTCAATGGTAATAGGTGATTGGTCAGAATTAGGCTCAATGGAATCGGAGTGAGATATTAAAATATTTATAAAATCATCAACTGTATTAAAAAAAAGAGTTGATTCATCAAAATCGTGAGGTTTTATAAATTGGACATATGGTGAAAAAATAGTTCCCCAATTCGGTAAGGGTCTCTTATTTGTAAATTTAGGAATATCAAGGGAAGATAATTTCTTATCTATAGAACTGGGAAGAGATTTATTAACAGGTGAGAGATCAACTATCGCTGCTGAAATACCATCTATTGTAGAGACTATATCAACACCAAAAATAGGTAAATCATAGCTAGGTTCTGGGAAGAAAACACTATGTAAAATTTCTAATGAAGAACCTAGTTGAGCTATTTCTAAATGAATTTTCCTAAAACCTCTAGCCTTAAAAAATTTGTTAACAATGAAAACTTCATCTCCAGCCAGCTCTCCATATACATTTATCAACTCTGGGTTCAAATTGATCACAACGAGATCTCTAAGGCCATTAGTTTTTTGGCAAATAAGATCTGATACTGAGTTAATAAGTTGATTCAGTGGGGAATTACCAAAACAAGTAATCAACAATATGCGAAAAGGGAGCAGAATGGTATTTTGATAAAAAAACTTGGTGAAAGAACCTGTTACAGAAAAATGGATATTAGAAGGAGGAGCTCAATGCATATCTGCTTTGGTCCCTAATGCCCCTTTGCTATGCCTAGACATATGGTGTAAAGCGGGAAGTATCAATGAAAAGAAAGGAGAAGAGGGACTTGCACATTTTTTAGAACACATGCTTTTCAAAGGAAGTGGCAAATTGGCTAAAGGTGACTTTGACCTCAAGATTGAATCCATTGGTGGCAGTAGTAATGCAGCTACTGGCTATGATGATGTTCATTATTATGTTTTGATACCTCCAGATAAAATAGATCAAGGAATAGATCTACTTGCACAACTTGTACTTAATCCTCTTTTTGATAAAAAGGAATTTGATCTTGAAAGAGAAGTTGTTTTAGAGGAAATAGCACAGCAAAATGATCAGCCAGACGAAACAATATTCCAGAGTCTTCTCGAAGAATGTTGGAGTAATCAACCATATGGAAGACCTATATTAGGTAGTGAATATAGTCTAAAGGGAACTAGTTGCGATAGTATGAAAAGCTTTCATGAGAGATTATATCTAGCTAGAAATATTGTCCTTTCTATTGCTGGTAATGTTCCAACTAATATTAAAGATATCGTACAAAATAGTGAATTTGGTGCTCTTACCAAAAACATCACTAAAAACATCGATACAATAAATCAATCAGATCATATTTTTTACACTGGATATAAAGAGTTAAAGGTAGAGAGGCTAGAGAGTTCTCGTATTATAATTGGCTGGGAGTTACCACCTACAAAAGATGAATTTAATTCAATAGGGGCCGATATAATAAGTTCACTTTTAGCTGAAGGTAGAAAAAGTCTACTCGTAAATACACTTGTAGAGAAGTTGCGTTTAGTAAACAATATAGATGTAGATGTAACTACTCTTGAAAAGGGAGGAGTTCTTATTTTAGAGGCTTTGTGCGAAGAAAAGAATATTATCAAAGTAGAGCAGCATATTCATGCACTTATATCAGATATAGGTAAAAATGGTATTTCTAAAGAAGACTTCAACAGAGCTAAGAAACTAGTTTTAAATAGTCATTGCTTTTATCAAGAAACACCTAGACAAATTGCAGGATTAAAAGGCAATCAACACTTATGGGGAAGAAGCACAAGTTTGTCAAAAGAGAAAGAAATAGCTGACAAATGGACACCTAATAAACTAAAAGATAGAATTATAAATAATTTTATACCTGAAAATAGTTTCACAATTATAGCAACACAAAAATAGAAAAAATGATAAATAGTAATTTAAATCTAGAGTTCTGCGAGAGCACAAACATTGTTGTTGCAAAAGCTTGGATAAGAGAAGGCAGTAGGTCTGATCCAAAGAACAAAAAAGGATTACATCAACTTCTAGCTGCTTCTTTAACAAGGGGTTGTGGAGAATATGATAGCGATCAAATAGCAGATATTATAGAAAGTTCAGGCGCTTATCTAAGATCAGATGCTAATGAGGATGGTATTTTAATTAGTATGAAATGTACGCAAGAAGACCATTTGAAATTACTTCCTATAATCAAACTAATGATTAGTTCTCCAAAACTAAATAAAGAACAGATTAAACTTGAAAAAGAACTAACTATACAAGCTATAAAGAGACAGAAAGAGAATCCATATCAATTAGCTTATAAAAGTTGGAAAAAATTAGTTTACAATAAAACTGACTATGAACATGATACTCTTGGTACTATTTATGATATAGAAAATACAACATTAAATGACCTAGAGTGCTTGGCTAAAGAATTAATTTGTAGGGAGAAAGTTATAGTAATAAAAGGAGGAATAGACAAGAAAGGAGTTGAAGAAATTTTTGGAGATAGCAATAAAAAAAATAATAGAATAAAGGTAAGCGACACTACCTTACAACTGAGTAAAGTTAATTCAATTGAAGACTCTAAGATAACATTAGAAACGATAGACTCATCACAAGTAGTTATAATGTATGGAAATAAAAGTACAAATCATTCCAACAATGATGATATTAATCTGAGGGTATTATCTTGTCACCTAGGAAGTGGAATGTCTAGTGTTTTATTTAAAAGACTAAGAGAGCAAAATGGTCTGGCTTATGATGTAGGTATCTATAATCCAATTAGGGAATATAATACACCTTTTATTATACATTGCTCAACCAATAAAACAAAAGCTGTTGAAGCCTATAAACATATTAAGGATAGTCTGCATAAAACCTTCTCTAACGAATTAACTAATGAACAACTGGAATTAGCAAAAACAAAACTAATAAGTAGTATTAACCATCATTCTCAGACTATTGCACAGAAATCGGAAAGAATGGCTATCTTGTTAGGTTATGGAATGAAAGAAGACTTTGACGTAAGTTGTATAGAACACGTAAAGTCATTAACAAGTAAGGATATAATGGATACTGCAAATAAATACCTAGATGAACCATACCTAAGTTTATGTGGATCAGAAGAAGGACTACAGTTAATTAAAAATAATTTATAAATAAATATTCTAAGACTTTAATTCTGACTGCAAATGTACAGTAGGTATAAGAAAGCTACCTCGTCTGAATCTAACTTCAACAACATCAAATGATTTTATAGCTATAACATCACCAAACTCTTCCAGCGAAACCAGATCTGGGGGCCTAAGCATAGGCATTGGGTCTGAACTCTTCAAGTAAGGCAAAGGAACTTTAAGGCTAACCTTGTCTCCAATTGAGAATGACATATCCTTATAAAGCAATGATAACAATCTAAAAACATTAGATTAATATTTTAATCATTATAATGTCCTCAATCAAAGCCCTAATGACATTTTCAAGAAAAAACATGTTTAACTAAATTTAAGGAGATAAATGGGTAACCTTCTGAATCAGATACTGGCATTAGCTTCTTCCTTTACTGGGTTAATGATTTTAATCATTGGAGCTTTCCTGCCTACTGCAATATTGTTTCCTGGCAATGACCTAACAATAAGAATTATAGATCTGCCAATAACATGGCAAGTATCAAGTGTAATTTTGTGTGCATTGATATTTGAGCAAGCAACTGCTTTAATTGCAATTATAGCTTATTTAACTATTGGATTATTTTACTTACCAGTTTTTCATGGTGGTGGCAGTATAGGTTATATTTCAGCACCTGCCTTCGGATACCTAATAGGTTTCATACCAGCATCATTAATAATAAGTACTTTAAAAGAAAGAAAGAAAGGGAACAAGTTAATAACATTAATATCTATTGCTATTATAGGTGTTATTATTATTCATATAGTTGGAATTATAAATTTAATTGTTTTATCAGTTTTTAATAAAGTTGGCACAGATATATTTACATTGATCTATAGTTTCACCTTATCGCCTATTGTTCTTCAGATAATGGTCTGTCCAAGCATAGCAATATTAGCAAAGTTTTCTAATAAAATATTAATTCAATGATATATAAGAGAAATAAAAAAAGAATAGAATTTTTTATTTTGGCTATATCTATTGTAGTATTAGATCAAACATCAAAGATTCTACTTACTAAAATATTAAATCAAGGTTATATACTTGAAATATTACCTAGTTTTTTAAATTTTTCACTCGTTTATAACTATGGAGCAGCATTTAGTATACTTAGTAATCAGTCAATTTTACTTAAATTTATAAGTCTTTTCGCTTCTATATTATTAATATTAATATTATTTTTAAAACCTATTAAGAATAATTACCAATACCTAAGTCTATCATCTCTAATAGGAGGAACTATTGGTAATGGAATAGATAGATGGACATATGGTTATGTAATTGACTTTATAGATTTACAATTTATAGATTTTCCTATCTTTAATATAGCAGATATAGCTATCAACATAGGTGTTATACTATATTTAATTCACTTAGCACTTAAAAAGTATAAAAAGAACCATAGATCTAATACTATTTCTTACCAAGAAACTAAAAATAAATAATCATGACAATACCCAACTCTAAAAGTCTTTACAAAATTTCAATAATCTTTTTTTTGATATTAATAATATCAGGTCTGATATCAGCTTTTATAAGGCTTATTAGTATTGAGGCCATATTAATTTTTATAGTGATTATAGTTATTACAATTAGATCAAAAAATATTAAATGGATTAAGAAACTTATTTATAAATCGTTAGAAGTAGGGTCTTATTATAAACACAGAAAATCTCCCCCAAATAATCCAAAAGTTGCAGCAAAAGAAAGCCTCAAAAGTATAAGCTACTTAATATCAAAGATTCAAAATGATGTTTCCTATAAAGCGTTAAAAATACAAAAGAAAAGGATCGAGGACGAATTGCTTAGAGGTGATTTTATTATAGCAATATTTGGTCCTGGATCAACAGGGAAGACCTCACTTGTGCGTTCCTTGCTAAAGGAAGTTGTAGGCAATGTCTCTCCACTTATAGGAGCTACAGATAGTAGTACTATTTATAGAATGCGCCTTAAAGGAATAGAACGAGTTATTCAGATAATAGATACACCTGGTTTATTTGAGAGCGGAGATATAGGAAAGCTTAGAAAAAAGGATTCGCTATACAGAGCAACTAAAGCTGATCTAATAATTGTTGTTATAGATAATGATTTAAGAGCATTAGAAATGGATTTAATTATCAGCCTTTCTGAAGGAGGAAAAAGAATGTTAATTGTGCTGAATAAGTGTGATCTTCGGGGTGAAAAAGAAGTGAATCAATTAATTTCAATAATTAGGACTAAAACTCAAGGTTACGTTAAGCCCGAGGATGTCATAGAAGCAACTTCTTCCCCACAATCTATACCTAGGCCAGGATCAGCTCCGTTTCAACCATATCCAGAAATAGATAGACTTATAAGAAGGATTGCAAAGGTATTACATGAGGAAGGAGAAGAACTTATTGCAGATAATATTTTAATTCAATGCCGAAACCTAGGTCTTTCAGGAAGAAGATTGCTAAATAAACAGAGAAAAGATAAAGCTGTTAAATGTATTGACCGCTATTCGTGGATAAGTAGTGGAGTAATAATGATTACACCACTGCCAGGGATAGATTTCTTAGGTACAGCAGCTGTAAATGCTCAAATGGTCGTTGATATAGCTAATATTTACGGTGTTGACATAAATATGTCAAGAGCAAAAGAACTTGCATTATCAGTAGCAAAAACATTAGCTGGTTTAGGAATAGTCAAAAGTGGCTTATCTTTCATAAGTAATGCTTTAAGTATTAATTTACCCACATTACTTGTTGGCAAATTTTTTCAAGCAATTTCAACTGCATGGCTAACAAAAGTTGCTGGTGAAAGTTTTATAACATTCTTCAGTCAGGATCAAGATTGGGGTGATGGCGGAATTCAAGAAGTAGTCCAACATCATTTCAAGCTAAATTCACGTGATTCAAGTCTCAAAAGATTTATAGAAATTGCATTAGAGAAAGTAGTTGAGCCGCAAAATATTAGAGAAAAGATTCAATTACCACCACACCAAAAGCTTCAGGAGGAGGAGGAAGAATAGGCCCTCTTGAATCAAGAACAAATGTCAGTCCTAAATAGATTACTGCTATAAGAACTGAAAAGATAGATGCGATGATTGCAATAATTTTTTTATTATCAAAATTCATTATTAGTTAAATTAATATTTTATTATTTTAATGAATGATTAACAATATCAACCAAATGGTCTAGATGAGCTAGTGTAGTATGAGGGTTGCCAAAGACAGCTTTTAAGAAAAATCTGTCTTTATAAAAAGGAGATGAAAGCATAAATTTATTTTTTAATAAAATTTCTCTCGTGTTGATTGACCAGTTAAAAGAATCTTCTTTACTAAGTTCTTTAGGTCTAAAAGATAAAAGATGCAATGGTCCATTAATTAAGTTCAATCTATCTAATTTCAGTCCTTCTAGAAAGTAATTTTTTCTAGTAAGGGAATTATCTAGAATCCTAGAAATACCATCAATGCCTAGTTGACGTAATCCTAACCAAAGTTTAAGTATTTCCGCTGATCTAGAACCTTGTAATCCAAGTTCACCTCGTTGATAGTCATCTTCATTTGACTGTTCTAGATAAGGAAAACCTGTCGAAAAACATTCATATAAGTCTCTTGTATTAGATACAAGAAGTAAAGAAGAAGTTTTGGCTATTCCTAAAATCTTCTGGGGATTAATTGTTATTGAATTAGAACGAGAGATCCCATTTAGAAGATAATTTGTTGAATCAGATAAAGCATAGACACCACCTATTGAAGCATCAACATGAAACCAAATATTATTAGCCAAGCAAAGATCTGCTATTTCTGATAAAGGGTCAATTGCACCACTGACAGTCGTGCCAGCTGTCGCAACAATAGCAATGCACCTGAGATTCTTTATTTGTATGGAAATTAGTGCATTTTTAATATCATCAATTAATAGTTGGCCGTTATCATTAGTTTCAACGTGATAAAGAGATGTTTCTGGTATTCCCATAATTTTTAATGCTCGAGATATAGAGACATGTGCATCAGAACTAGCAATAATTGCAATATCTTTTTCATATAAGCATTCAGATTTAAACCTCGCCAAAACCAATGCCATAAGATTGCTAATACTGCCTCCACTTGCTGCAACCCCCCCCGAGAATTCAGACATTCCCAATTGAGAAGCAAACCATTTACATATATTTTTTTCTAAACTTGACAAAGATGGCGAAAGTTCTTTTGCCAACAAATTATTATTAAGGCCAGCAGCTATTAGATCCCCAACAATAGAAGAAGTTAAAGGTGGAGGATCTAAATGAGCTAATGCACCAGGTGACGAAGGCTGGAAAGAACCATCAATTATTTCTTTAAGTTCTTCAAATAAAGTTTCTTTTGAAATTCCATTTAATGATAGGGAGAATTCTGATTTATTAAAATAACTTGGTGAAGGGTTAGCCTTATCTGCTTTTGCAAGCCAATCACAAAGGATACTTGAGGCTTCATCCAATAGAGACCGTAGATTTGAATCTAAATTGCTTGGAGATGCAAATAGATCCATAGAAGGGTCTTGATTAATATCCTTAATATCAATCAAGACTTAACTTTGTAAAAGGTTTATTTTCCATCTTCAAAGTTTTTTGAATCAATGATTAGTTAAATTCTAATTATGCAATCAATCAAAACAGCCCCACTAAGTAAAAAAACAATAGAAAGTTGGATGGAAAAACTTATTAAGCGTGCAAATGAAGTTGGAGAACAAGGCGAAGTTCCAGTCGCAGCAGTAATTATTGATTTTAATGGTCATTGCATTGGTCATGGAAGGAACACAAGAAATAAATCTTTTAATCCTCTCGGTCATGCAGAAATAATCGCGCTTCGTCAAGCTTCCTGGATTAAAAAAGATTGGCGTTTTAACGATTGCACGTTAATAGTCACTCTTGAACCATGTCAAATGTGTGCAGGAGCAATTGTCCAAGCAAGAATGGGTAAGGTTATTTTTGGGGCAAATGATTTTAAAAGAGGAGGTTTAGGAGGAAGTATTGATTTATCAACTCATAAGAGTGCTCATCACAAAATGATTGTAGAAAAAGGAATATTAGAGAACAAAATTAAGGATCAAATTGAATTATGGTTTAAAAAGAAACGTTCTAAAAGAATTACAACTTAAATTTAGATAGATCTGTTTTAAAGACATCAAGAATTTTCTCTACATTTTCGATCCTTGAGTTATAACCCATCAAACCGATTCTCCAAACCTTACCTCCTAAAGTCCCTAGTCCTCCTCCTATCTCAATACCATGATGATTTAATAAATGACTCGCAAATGCTTTTGAATCAATGCCATCAGGTATTTGAACAGTAGTTAAAGTAGCTAATCTAATTTCAGGCTTTACATGCATCTTCATACCTAGTTCTTCTAATCCTTGCCATAAGATTTCTGCATTAGATCTATGTCTATCCCAAGAAGCCTCTAAGCCCTCCTCTAATAATAATCTTAATGCTTCTCTAATTCCAAAATTCATATTAACTGGAGCAGTGTGATGATAAACACGATCACTTCCCCAATATTTATTTAATAAAGAAACATCTAGATACCAATTTGGAACCTTGTCCTTTCTATTTAATAACTTTTCTTCTGCTCTTATGTTCATTGTAAAGGGGCCTAATCCAGGTGGGCAACTTAGGCCCTTCTGACTGCAACTGTAGGCTAAATCAATTTTCCAGTCATCTATATATAAAGGAACACCACCTAGAGAAGTTACGGTGTCTACAATCAAAAGACAATTATATTGTCTGCAAAGTTCTCCAATACCTTCCATTGGCTGGCAAACGCCTGTTGATGTTTCTGCATGAACAAGAGCTAATACATCAGGTTTATATTTTTTTAAACCATTTTCCAATTCTTCGAGAGAAAAAGCTTCTCCCCATTGTTTTTCAATAGTATGAACTTCTGCTTTATATCTACTAGCCATATCTGACAATCTATTCCCAAAATATCCCTTGATTGCAACCAATACCTTATCTCCAGGTTCAACAATATTGGCAATAGTTGCTTCCATGGCTGCACTACCAGTGCCACTCATTGGAAGCGTCAATCGGTTATTTGTTTGCCAGGTATATCTCAGTAGATCCTGCACTTCAGCCATCAGTTTGATATAAAAAGGATCTAAATGACCTACAGGTTGCAAAGCCAAGGCCTTAAGAACATTGGGATGAGAATTAGAAGGTCCAGGACCTAATAAAAGTCTTTCTGGAACGCTTATGGGAGAACAAGCGATACCAAGATTTTTATCAATAGAAGAGATTGCTTGTGAAGTCGACAAGACCCTAAAAAAGCTTATTTATAAATGAGCCTAAACACCTAAAGGCAACGTCGTGAAATTTCAGTTAGGTATTGCAACGGGTAATTACTTTTTTTTGACGTATTTTTTTTGATTTAGAACCTAAAAATCTTGAATACA
This sequence comes from Prochlorococcus sp. AG-363-N16, assembly GCA_003280135.1. Taxonomy (GTDB): domain Bacteria; phylum Cyanobacteriota; class Cyanobacteriia; order PCC-6307; family Cyanobiaceae; genus AG-363-N16. Next base: position 62,727 of record QCFW01000006.1, read on the forward strand.
TAAGACTTCTGAAGCAAATTCCTCAAAAAAGGTACTATTTGATACAAAACTAGTTTCAAACGCTCACTAACTTTAAAGCAGGTTAAAAAAAGACCATGACTAAGACCCCAAAAGAAATCCTGAATCAAATCAAAGACGAAGGAATTGAGTTGATAGACCTAAAATTTACTGACATTCATGGTAAATGGCAGCATCTAACTGTTACATCAGACATGATTGAGGAGAGTTCCTTTAAGGAAGGACTAGCTTTTGATGGATCATCAATTCGTGGTTGGAAAGCAATAAATGAATCTGACATGTCAATGGTTCCAGATGCTTCTACTGCTTGGATAGACCCTTTTTATAAGCACAAAACATTGAGCATGATATGTTCAATTCAAGAGCCAAGAAGTGGCGAACCTTACTCAAGATGTCCAAGAGCATTAGCTCAAAAAGCCTTGAGATATCTTGAAAGTACAGGTTTAGCCGACAGTGCATTCTTTGGACCAGAACCTGAATTCTTTATCTTTGATGATGTTAGGTACACTTCAAGTGAAGGTACTTCCTTTTACAGTGTTGATACAATAGAAGCACCATGGAATACAGGAAGAACTGAAGAAGGTGGAAACTTAGCTTATAAAATTCAATATAAAGAAGGTTATTTCCCAGTATCGCCAAACGACACTGCTCAAGATCTCAGATCAGAGATGTTGCTTTTAATGGGTCAATTAGGGATACCGATTGAAAAACATCACCATGAAGTTGCAGGACCTGGCCAACACGAATTAGGCATGAAATTCGCATCACTTATTAGTGCAGCAGATAATGTAATGACCTACAAATATATAGTCCGTAATGTTGCTAAAAAGTATGGTAAAACCGCAACATTTATGCCTAAACCTGTTTGGAATGACAATGGAACAGGTATGCATGTCCATCAAAGCTTATGGAAAGGTGGACAACCACTATTCTTTGGTGAAGGGTCTTATGCAAATTTATCTCAAACTGCAAAGTGGTATATAGGAGGAATACTTAAGCACGCCCCTTCATTCCTTGCATTTACTAATCCAACAACTAATAGTTATAAAAGATTAGTACCTGGTTTTGAAGCCCCAGTAAATCTTGTTTATTCTCAAGGCAACAGATCAGCTGCAGTTCGTATTCCTCTTACAGGTCCAAGTCCAAAAGCAAAAAGATTAGAGTTTAGATCAGGTGATGCTCTTGCAAATCCATACTTAGCGTTCTCCGCGATGATGATGGCAGGTATTGATGGAATTAAAAATCAAATAGATCCTGGCGATGGTGTAGATGTGGATTTATTTGAACTTCCTAGTGCACAATTAGAAAAAATTGCAACTGTTCCGTCCTCACTAAATGATGCATTAAATGCATTAAAGAATGACAACGAGTATCTAACAGCTGGCGATGTCTTTGATAAGGATTTTATCAACAACTTTATAGATATGAAGTATGAAGAGGTTCAGCAATTAAGACAAAGACCGCATCCTCATGAATTTTTCATGTATTACGATGCATAAGATGCACAATCTCATTTTGTCATTGTAAACATATGGCATTATGTATATTCGAAACAGTAAAGATAAAATTTATATTTAAGTTAATGTTGAGTACATTATTTCTAATAGTACTCAACATTAACCCTCTATTGCCAAAACCTAATAAAAATATCTTAAAAAAAAATTATCTCATAGAAAGATTCAATGAGTCATTAACAAGAATAGAAATTTATATGCTAAATGGGGAAAACAAAAAAGTTTGTAAGGAATCAATTAAAGTTCAAAAAATCATAAATGGTAACTTAAATCAACTTCAGCTATTAGAACCTTATTACGATTGGGACGAGATTAACAAATTATTAAAGGAACTTCCCAAGCAATTATGCAAGACACATAGAGATTGATTAATGTTTAAGATCCATTAGCAAAAATAATTTTTAAACAAATTTTCCCTAAATGTAATAATATTTGCGCATGAATCAAATACCGCTAACAAAGCTAGCTTATAAAACACTACAGCAAGGTAAAAGTCTTGCTGGATTAGCTCATAAAGGTGTAAGCACTAAACTTATGGAGATTTTTTCTCCTGAATCGATTCCAAATACTGAAAATGTAACTAGGGACTTATTAATTCAACTTAGAAATTCAATAGATGAACTAGAAAAAACTGATTGGCAAGAAGCAGTTGAAGGTCTCTACCCAAAGAGGCAATTGTTTAAAGCTCCTTGGATAGAATGGTTTGCCAAATACCCTTTAATTTGGCTTGACATGCCTTCTACTTGGAAAAGAAGAAAGCGTAGAGACGTAAGAGATATTCCAAAGTCAATCAATAGAGAAAAATATCCTGACTACTACCTGCAAAACTTCCATCATCAAACAGATGGATACTTAAGTGATCATTCTGCAGAAATTTACGATATGCAAGTTGAAATTTTATTCAATGGTACAGCAGATGCAATGAGAAGGAGAGTCTTATCTCCCTTACAAAAAGGAATAAGTAAATTCAAAGACAAAGATACCTCGGAAATAAAAGTACTTGATGTGGCTACAGGAACGGGAAGAACATTAGAGCAAATTCGCACTGCATTTCCTTCCTTAGAATTGTTCGGCATTGACCTTTCGAGCTCATATTTAAAGCAGGCGAGTAAATCACTTAATAACACTGATGGACAATTAGTACAGCTCATAAAAGGAAATGCAGAATGTATGCCTTTCTCTAATTCCTCTTTTCAGGCCATAACATGTGTATTCCTTTTCCATGAATTGCCAAAAGAAGCAAGGCAAAACGTAATTAATGATTGTTTTAGACTAATAGAACCAGGAGGCACATTAGTAATAGCTGATTCAATACAGTTCAGTGATTCCCCTCAGTTTGCAACAGTTATGGATAATTTTAGAAAGTTCTTTCACGAGCCTTATTACCTAGACTATATAAAAGATGATATTGACTTGAGGTTAAAACATGCAGGTTTTACTGATATTGAAGGAAAATCACACTTTATGACTAGAGTTTGGAGTGCTTATAAGCCAAAAAACTATTGACAAGCTAATTCTTGATATAACTTTTTAAATTAAAGTTTTAACTTCTCAATTTTTCTAATACTGAGACATCCTCCAAAGTACTTGTATCACCAGTTACTTCCTTACCTGAAGCTAGAGACCTAAGTAGCCTTCTCATAATCTTTCCACTACGAGTTTTAGGCAATGCATCGGTAAATTTAATCTCAGCTGGTCTCGCTATAACACCTATTTCTTTACCAACATGTTCTTTTAACTCATTAGAAAGAGCATCTGAGCTATTAGAGCTATTTTCTAGCGTGACAAAAGCTACAATAGCTTCTCCTTTAATTTGATCAACTCTTCCTACGACAGCAGCTTCAGAAACACTACTATGACTAACTAAAGCTGATTCAATTTCCATAGTACCTAAACGATGTCCCGAAACATTAATAACATCATCAACCCTACCCATAACCCAGAAATAGCCATCCTTGTCACGGCGTGCACCATCACCTGCAAAATAAATTAAGGATCCATCATCTGGCTTTATAAATTCCCAATAGCTTTCTCTAAATCTCTTGGGGTCTCCATGGACTGTTCTCATCATTCCAGGCCATGGCTTTCTTATAACTAAATAGCCACCTTCATCAGCAGCCACTGGATCGCCCTCAGCATTGACAATATCTGCTTGTATACCAGGTAATGGTAAGGTCGCAGAACCAGGCTTAGTTGGCGTAGCTCCTGGCAGAGGGCTAATCATTACGCCTCCAGTCTCTGTCTGCCACCAAGTGTCTACAACAGGACAGTTATTGCGGCCTATAACGTCTCTATACCACATCCATGCTTCTGGATTTATCGGCTCACCAACAGTCCCAATAAGTCGCAAACTTTCTAGATTATAACTGTCCGGCAAGGTCCTTCCTGTTTTCATGAATGCCCTGATTGCTGTAGGAGCAGTATAAAAAATCGAAACATTATGTTTTTCAATAACTTCCCAAAAGGCTCCTGGGTTTGAAGGCCTAGGCACCCCTTCATACATGAGTGTTGTAGCACCATTTGAAAGAGGTCCGTAGACTATATAACTATGGCCAGTTATCCAACCAACATCAGCGGTACACCAATAAACATCCTCATCTCGTATGTCAAAAATCCATTTAAATGTTAGGTGAGACCATAAGTTATAACCTGCGGTTGTATGAACAACACCTTTTGGTTTACCAGTTGAACCAGATGTATAAAGGACGAAGAGCCTATCTTCACTATCCATAGGCAAGGCTGGGCATTCCTCAGATTGAGAAGGCACAATCTCATGCCACCAATAGTCTCTACCAGGTTTAATGGAAACTTCCTCTTTTGTTCGTTTAACTACTAAAACAGACTTCACAGAGGGGCAAGAGTTATTATCCAGTGCTGCGTCAACTGATGGTTTTAAGGATATTGTCTTATCTTTTCTAAAGCCACCATCTGCTGTAATAACAAGCTTAGCCTCACCATCATTCAAACGATCTCGTAAAGCCTCAGAAGAGAATCCACCAAAAACTACAGAGTGAGGAGCGCCAATTCTGGCACAAGCCAACATAGCTATTGCGGCTTCTGGAACCATGGGCATATATAGTGCCACGAGATCGCCTTTTCTTATGCCTAAACTTTTTAGAGCATTTGAGGTCTTACATACTTCAGAATGAAGTTCCTTATAAGTAAATTTACGAATATCCCCTGGCTCTCCTTCCCATATAATTGCTTCCTTATTGCTATTACCATTTAGTAAATGACGATCTAAGCAATTAAAAGATAAATTTGTTTTTCCATCAGTAAACCATTTAGCAAAAGGTGGATTAGACCAATCAAGGACTTTAGTAAAAGGTTCAAACCAGTGCAATTCTTCCTTCGCAGCCTTTGCCCAAAATGCATCTGGATCTGCATCAGCCAATTTAAACATTTTCCTGTATTCGTCAATCCCCTTAATCCTGGCTTGTTTCTGTGCCTCAGTTGAAGGATGAAAAATTCTTTCTTCCTGAAGAACTGATTCAATCTGTATATTGCTATCGGCAGGCATAGTAAATAAATTAGAATTCTTTTATTTTATAAATGTATTTCAACTAAAAAGGAAATGTAACTTCATTGATCTTTGAAAAAACGACTTGAGTTCGAAATGAATGTTCCAGCAGCATGTTTTTTTGATCTAGATGGTGTACTTCTTGACACCGAGCCAATACATGAAAATGCTTGGAGGAATACAGCCAAGCATTATGGTAAAGAGCTATCGCAACAAGAACTCAATCGAATCAAAGGAAAAAGAAGGATTGATTGCGCAAAAGAAATAATTAAAGATCTTCAACCAAAGATTAAGTTTGATGAGTTCATGGAAACTCATAATTCAATAGTTTCGAAATTAATTCAGAAGCCTAAACCAATCAATGGAGCTGTTGATTTACTAGATTTCATAGCATGTAAGAAAATACCTATGGCTCTTGTGAGCAGCAGCAGCAGCTCATCGTACAAAATAAAAAGCCAACACCATAATTGGCTAGATATTTTTAAAATCAAAATTCTGGGAGACAACAAAGACTTATTAGAAGGGAAGCCTTTTCCTGATCCGTATCTTTTGGCAGCAAAAAAGTTGGCAGTTGATCCTAAGATGACTTGGGCAATCGAAGACTCAGTTTCTGGGATGACTTCAGCACTAAGAGCAGGATGCAAAGTCTGGTGGTTAAAAAATGAATGTTCTATTGAAGAAGAAACAAAAAATGAAAAAATTAATTATGGTGAAAATGTTTTCCCAATAAATGACCTTACAGAAATAAAAACAAAGTTAACTAAACTAATACAATCTACTTAGGACATATTCAGGTAATTTTAATAATGCCTTTTGAGATGGAGATTCTGGAAGCCAATGAATAGCTTCAGATGATTCTTTAGCGAAATTTTCTGCTAATTGTCTAGAATTTTTTATTGCATTAGAACTCTTAACAATATCTAATGCTTGCTCTAAATCTCCTGGCTGATTAAATTCTCTATTAATTAAAGACTTCAACAAGTTATTTTCTTCTAATGCAAATAATGCTGGAGCAGTTAAATAACCGCTAGCTAGATCTGAAAAGGCAGGTTTACCCAATTGCTTATCATCACTAGTAAAATCAAGTATGTCATCCACGACTTGAAATGCGAGGCCTAATTGCTTCCCAAAATGATATAAAGAGTTAACTTCATGTTCATTAATTAAACTTAGAACACCAGCAGCCTTACAACTATTAGCCATCAAAGAGGCTGTTTTGCAATAACTTTTTTTTAAATAGGTATTTAATGTTTGAGATGGATCAAATTTGTATAAACCTTGCTTTATTTCGCCCTCAGCAAGATCCATAATTACCTTACTTAGAAGTTTAACAACTTCAAGGTTATTTAAATTTGCCAAGTGCCAACTTGCTTGAGCGAAAAGAAAATCACCTGCAAGAACAGCAACTCTATTATCAAATGTATTGTGAACAGTTGGCACTCCTCTACGAGTAGAAGCGTCATCAACTACATCATCATGAACCAGAGATGCAGTATGTATCATTTCTGTAATTTGAGCCAATTTTCTGTGCTTAACAGATAATTCAGTATCTAGTAATAATGCTCTTGAAATTAAAAGAACGATTCCTGGTCTTATTCTTTTTCCTCCTGCACTGAACAAATGTTCTGCTGCAGCTTGAAGTATAGGATGACCAGCACCGATAAGATTCCGTAGATCTAGAAGTAAATTTTCAAGATCTACTTCAACAGGTTGAAGTAGCTCAGTTACAGTCGTCATATAAGTCATTACTTATTAGATCTTATAAGACGCAGGCGTTAGATATAAGTGAAACCAACTTAACTTCTGTATCAATTCCCAACCAGTGTTGTGCTCTAGCAGCAAAACCAAATGAGTCTGATGTGGAACAAAACTGAACATTAGAGAAAGATGGGATGAATTTATCAAGGTCTTGGGGACAACCAAAATAACTATCTAATTTTTTAGCAAGTGATTGTGAAGGATCTATTAGTCTAATTTTATCAGGAAGCAAATCTATAAATATATGTTCTATGAGTGGATAATGACTGCAACCTAGAATAATTGAGTCAACTGCATTATCAATAAGAGGCTGGAGATAATTCTTTGCCGCACTTCTCAGTTCAGGAGAATTTAATTGTCCTGTTTCAATAAGTGGGACTAAAGAAGGACAAGCTTGTTCAAAAACAGTTACATTTGGCTTATATGAGTGAATAGATTTTTTATAAGCCCCAGAAAAGGCGGTTGATGGAGTCGATAAAACGCCAACCTTTGTGTCAGAACTATCAATAGTTTCATGTACTGACTCAAGGAGACCATAAATAGGGACTCTTGAAACTTGTTTGACAATATCCAAGGCAAGTGAATTAGTGGTATTACAAGCAATAATTAATGCTGAAATATCTTGATAGTTCAGCCAAGTAACTACTTCATTTGCTATCTCTCTTATTTCAGATACACTTCTTTTTCCATAAGGAAGTCGAAGAGTATCTCCTAAATAAACAGCATTAACATCTCCATGACGAGTCAAAATACTCTTAAGTACGGTAAAACCGCCAACTCCACTATCAAAAAAACCTAATTTTATATTGTTCAATCTAATTTTTTCAGATATTTGAGTATGCCGTTTGAGATAGCAAAAGCAAGTCTTTTCCTATGATTTGCACGTGACAAGTCACGAGAGTCATTTAATCCAGTAACAAATCCAATCTCAACAAGAGCTGCAGGCATATTTGTCCTTCTAATTACAAAAAAACTTCCTTTCCTTACTCCTCTATCAGGGGATTCTGGAGATGCCTTTAAAATTTCATTATGAATATCTTTAGCCAAGGTTAAACCACCACCATATTTAGAAAAATAATAAGTTTCCAAGCCATTAATATCTTTTCTGTAACCCCTAGAAGCATTTGCATGAATACTTACAAAAGCATTAGCTTTTAATTTGTTTGCCAAAACAACCCTTGGTGGCAAATCAAGGTCCTTTTCTATAGCCCTTGTAAGCCTAGTGGAAACACCCTTTTGAGAAAGGTAAGCTTTGACTTGCTTTGATACATCTAGAACTATTTCTGATTCTCTTAACCCATTAATTCCTATCGCTCCTGGATCAGGCCCCCCATGACCGGGATCAATAATTACAAGATATTTACCACGTTTAACATTTGGAAGATTATTGACATTTAAACTTATAAAGAATTTATTTGTTGCTGAAGAACTATCAGAATGTAATCTTTTACTTATTGATTTATTTACATCTCCTTCTCCAATACTTTTTAGAGTTTCAACAGGTAGTCCAACAAAATCTAACTGCCATTTGTCACTAGCCAAACCTTTAATTTTCAATTTATAAGGATCTAAAGAAACAGAATGATCAAACTCTATAACTAATCTAGTAATACCTCTTTTAGGTTTCCCTAATCTAATTTCTCTAATAGGTCCATTACCAGGCAAGGCCCTGGGTCTAGTAAGTTCACCTTGAAAATCTATCCATATCCTGTCCCCGATGAGATCGTCCCCTCTTTTAAAAAAAGATTTTAATTTTGCATCGTGTGACGTTCGAAATTGCAAAACACCATCTGATCTGATGATCCATGCTGCTAAAGAACTTGATGCTATGGAAGGTAAAGATGAAAAGGAATATAAGGTTAAAGAACTTAAAAGAACACCAATGAATTTCCAAGAAAAAAATCCCATAAACCTAAAAAAGTTCTAGATTCCTATGATTTATGCTTGGCATTTGATCCCTAACACCTTTAACTCTATTTGTGTCAACAGGAGCTATTGCGGCACCTTCAAGCACTCCTGCATCTGCAAGTACTGTTCCCCAAGGGTCAATAACCATTGCATGACCATGACTTTGGCGTCGCTTATAATGTAATCCAGTCTGAGCGGGAGCAAGCACATAAGATGTATTTTCAATTGCCCTGGCTTGCAAAAGAATCTGCCAATGATCCTTTCCAGTAAAGGCAGTGAAAGCAGCTGGTATTAAAAGTAATTCTGCTCCCTGATCAACAAGGTAACGATAAAGTTCTGGGAATCGTACGTCATAACAAATAGACAATCCGACCTTACATAAACCTGGTACATCTATTACTGATGGCAGCTTTTTTCCAGAAACAATAGTTTCTGACTCTCTGTATTTATTTCCATCAGGCAAGTCAACATCAAAAAGATGTATCTTGTCATATCTTCCTAAAAGCTGACCATCACGTCCAATTAGTTCAGCCCTATTAAGAGTTCTAGTACTACTTTCATAAGGGACAGGAAATCCACCACCCAAAAGAACAATTTGATAACGCCTAGCCATCGTTACTAAAAATTTATTGCATTTCTCAGCAAGAGATGAAGCTAATTTAATTCTTTGCTTATCTTCACCAATAAATGCAAAGTTTTCTGGTAATCCAATAAAATCGGCTCCTCTTCTAGCAGCTAATTCAATTTGCTCTTCTGCTGCTGCAAAATTAGCTTCAATATTAGAAGTACTTGTAAGTTGTAATGCGGCTGCTAAGAAATCTGTCAAAGTAAAAAGCTAATTAAAATTAAAACTCAGACAGAACGAAGAATACCTGGTTCTGACTGAATTGGAATAACATTCATTTTATCGAGCTCTGCACAGCAAGCAAAATCATCGTCATGATTTCCAATTGCCTTTAACCTCTTTCCATGAGTTGCCTGAAATAAACAACCTATTATGTCGTCCTTCCAAAAATGCCAAAGAGCCAAGGCTGCATTTGCCTCGTCATCAATCAACTCAACAGAATCATTACCGAATTCAAGCAAATAATTGACTAAAGCTCCTGCAGCGAGAGAGTCTTCTAAAGAATATGAACCTTCCCAGCCGCTACCTAAAATTAATACCTCTTCAGGCATATCCTGTAAAAGTTGTTCTGCAACAGCTCTACGATTAATTAAGGACATAGTATAAAGATAAACAGAGTTCCTTACACCTTGTAGAGCCCGCGTTCCATTAGTAGTACTCATAAAAAGTCTTTTACCTTTCACTACTGAAGGAACAACATCAACAGGAGAGTTACCTAAATCAAAACCTTCAATTTTTTTTCCACCTCTTTCTCCCAAAAGTAGCTTTGAAGAAGCTGGCCAATTAGAAGATTGTTTCTTAAGCTCATTAACATCAGCGAAAGTCTGTACAGCTTCAGCTCCATTGTTTAACGCACAAGCAATTGTTGTGGTAGCTCTCAGTACATCAATTACAACAGAAACCTCAGGCTGCAAATCGGATGGGACATCATCTACTACATGAAAATAAGAAACCTTCATCTATTTATATAGAAACGTACTATGTAAGCGTAACTAAAAATATTATTAGTTGAGCTGACTTATATGAATTTATTTAGCAAACGTCCAGGGGCGACTGATTTAAGAGATTTTCTCTCTCTTCTTGAGAAAAGGGGCCAACTAAAAAAAATAAGAAGGCCTGTTGATCCTGATTTAGAATTGGCTGCTATAAGTGATCGAGTAATGGGTAGGGGAGGACCAGGCCTATTATTTGAAAATGTAATCGGTTCCAAAACACCGGTAGCGATAAACCTACTAGGAACAATTGAAAGAGTGGCTTGGAGTATGGGACTCGAGTCGGCTGATGAATTGGAAGAACTAGGCGAGAAGTTGGCTATTCTACAGCAACCTAAACCACCAAAAGATCTTAAAGAGACATTCGTTCTAGGAGGTCTACTTTGGGATCTTATAAAAGCAAAGCCAGACTATGATCTTATGCCGCCTTGCCAACAAGAAGTTATCGAACGTGAAGACGTCAACCTTGATGAATTGCCCTTAATAAGACCATGGCCTGAAGATGCTGGCTCAATAATTACATTAGGACTAGTAATAACAAAAGACCCAGAGACCAAAATACCTAACGTTGGAATATACAGGCTTCAAAAACAGTCATCAAATACAATGACTGTTCATTGGCTCAGTGTTCGAGGAGGAGCTAGACATCTGCGCAAAGCTGCTGCGATGGGGAAAAAATTAGAAATAGCAATTGCGATAGGGGTTCACCCACTCATAATATTGGCAGCCGCAACACCTATTCCAGTCGAGTTGAGTGAATGGTTTTTTGCAGGATTATATGCAGGAGATGGGATAAGACTTACGCGTTGCAAAACATTAAATCTGGAAGTACCCAGTCATAGTGAAATTGTCTTAGAAGGGACAATTAATCCTGGAGAAGAAATGATTGACGGTCCATTTGGAGATCACATGGGATTTTATGGTGGGGAAGAGCTATCCCCACTAATAAGGTTTCACTGCATAACAAAAAGAAAGAATCCAATTTATATGACAACATTTAGCGGTCGGCCTCCAAAAGAGGAGGCTATCCTAGCAATTGCCTTAAATAGAATATATACGCCTATCCTAAGGAGACAAGTTACAGAGATTGTAGACTTCTACCTGCCTATGGAAGCGTTAAGCTATAAACTAGCAATAATATCTATAGACAAATCATTTCCAGGACAATCGAAAAAAGCAGCAATGGCTTTCTGGAGTGCTCTTCCACAATTCACTTACACTAAAATTATAGTAGTTGTAGATAAAACAATAAACGTAAGAGACCCACGTCAAGTAGTTTGGGCTATTGCAAGCCTAGTAGACCCAAAAAGAGACCTCACAATTATAGACAACACTCCTTTTGACAGTCTTGACTTTGCAAGCGAATATATAGGACTCGGAGGAAGAATTGCTATAGATGCGACAACGAAAATTGGTCCCGAAAAGAAACATGAATGGGGAAAACCACTTCAATTTTCAGAGGATATTATAAAAAGAGTTGACAAACGCTGGGATGAGCTCGGATTAGGCGAAATCGACAATAATGAACCAAATCCAGAACTATTTGGTTATCTAATCGATCAACTGTTAAGAAACAAACAAGTCACAAAATCATAAACAGAATTAACTAATTCCTTTATTAAGTATCACATAGCAATAAAATTAAAGCACCCAATTAAGAAAGCCCTTTGATTCCAAACGATCATCCAGAGCCCTTAAAGAAAGTTAGATCAGGAGGTAAGTTTATTGGAAATATTGTTGTACCTGGAGACAAATCAATATCACATAGGGCACTGATTTTTGGTGCAATAGCTGATGGAGAGACAATAATACAAGGAATATTGCCTGCAGAAGACCCAATAAGTACTGCCAAATGCTTGAGACTTATGGGTGCAGAAATAAGTCCCATTGATAGTAATCAAATAATCTCAGTAAAAGGAGTGGGACTAGATGGCCTTAAAGAACCAGAAGAAATATTAGATTGTGGAAATTCAGGTACAACAATGCGTCTATTGCTTGGATTGCTGGTTGGCTGTAAAAATCGACATTTTATACTTACTGGTGACGAATCTCTGAAAAAGAGACCAATGAAAAGAGTTGGCAAACCTTTAAGTCTTATGGGTGGGAAGGTTAATGGAAGAGCAAGTGGAAACTTTGCACCCTTGTCAGTATATGGCCAGCAACTCCATGGAGCAGTAATAGGAACTCCAGTAGCAAGTGCGCAAGTTAAGTCAGCAATTCTACTTGCAGCATTAACTGCCGATGGGACAACGAAAGTTATAGAACCAAGTAGTTCAAGAGATCATAGTGAAAGGATGCTAAAAGCTTTTGGTGCGGACATTGAAATTAGTGGCGAATTTGGGCGTCACATATGCATTACTCCAGGGGCACGCCTAACCGGCCAAAAAGTCGTTGTACCTGGAGATATTAGCTCTGCATCATTTTGGATTATCGCTGCAGCTATAACACCAGGATCTGACATAACCATACAGAATGTTGGGTTAAATCCAACCAGAACTGGCATTATAGAAGTAATCAATCAAATGGGTGTTTCATATGAATTGATTAACGTAAGAACTATTGCAGGTGAACCTGTTGGAGATATACATGTAACATATAACTCAAAGTTAAAAGCATTTAAAATTGATGGTGATGTAATGCCTAAGTTAGTCGATGAAGTTCCTATATTAACTCTAGCTGCATGCTTCTGTGATGGAGTAAGCCATATCAATGATGCATCTGAGCTTAGGATAAAGGAAACTGATAGATTGAAAGTGATAACAAGGCAATTAAAGAAAATGGGTGCGAATATAATCGAAAATCAAGACGGGTTAACTATTCAAGGAATTGAAAAGCTCACAGCTGCTGAATTGGATAGTGAAACAGATCATCGGATTGCTATGACATTAGCAATAGCCTCCGTTGTTGCTAAAGGAGAATCAACTATAGCTAGAAGTAATGCTGCAGCTGTTTCCTATCCAACTTTTTGGGATGACCTTGAAAGGCTTAGACAGTAGTAATGATTATGACTATCAACTGGGCAAGTTACGTAGGAGAGTAACTAACGATGGGTCGATAAGTCTTTATAATGAAAACTACAAAGAAGGCTTTCATTGTAATGATGGCGCATTGCAAGAGACTGTAAGCAAATTTTTTAAACCATCAGAATTAGATCGATTAAAAAATGCAGACAAAGTTTCAATTCTTGACGTCTGTATAGGACTCGGTTACAACACGGCTACTTTACTCAACGATATATTATTAAGAAAGCAACCCGTAGATTGGTGGGGATTAGAAATAGACAAAAGACCATTAGACTTTGCAATTAAAAATAAAATATTGCATAAATTCTGTACTACTGAGGTAATAACATATTTAGAAAGGCTGAGCAGACAAGGTTCATGGGAACAAAAAGATACTAGAGGCAAAGTTCTGTGGGGAGATGCAAGAGTCAAGATCAAAGATATACCGACTAAAATTAAATTTGACCTAATTCTTTTAGATCCTTTCTCACCACAAAAGTGTCCACAACTTTGGAATCAAGAATTCTTAGGTTATCTTTCTAACAAACTCTCACGAGATGGCAGATTAATAACTTATTGCACAGCTTCAGCAATCAGAAAAAGCCTTATAAAAGAAGGTTTGAAAATATTTTCCATCCTACCTACTAATAAAAGCAACTCTAAATGGAGTGCGGGAACAATTGCAATCAACCAGAAAAATAATGAAAACATGAGAGAGTTTTTTAAACCCTTAAGCAAAATGGAACTTGAACATCTCGAAACCAAATCATCTGTGCCATATAGAGACCCTACAGGGATGGCAACAAAAGATGAAATTCTAATGACCAGGGTGAAAGAACAAAGTCAAAGCATTCTGGAAAATACTAGTTCTTGGAAAAAAAGATGGAAATTAGCAGAAAGTGCCTAATGTGATTAGATTTGCTGCAAAAGAGAAAATTAAATGTTTGCAATCGCAATATTAGCTGCCGGGAAAGGTACTCGCATGAAAAGTAGTCTTCCCAAGGTCTTGCACAAAATTGCTGGTAAAACTCTCCTAGAAAGGGTTGTAGGGAATGCCTTATCCCTTAAACCTAAAAAGTGTCTTCTAATAACTGGGCATCAAGCCCAGGCAATTAAGTCAAGCTTAAAAGACTTCAACAATATAGATTTTGTGCACCAAGAGCCTCAGCAAGGAACTGGTCACGCTATACAACAACTAATGCCAGAACTCAAAGAGTTCAAAGGAGATCTATTGGTTTTAAACGGCGACGTCCCTTTATTAGGTAAAAAAACTCTAACAAAGTTACTTTCCAAGCATAAAGAGTCTCAAGCAAGCGTAACCCTACTAAGTGCCAACCTTAAAAATCCAAAAGGCTATGGGAGAGTATTTTTAAATAGTAATAATTTAGTGACTCAAATTATTGAGGATAAAGACTGTTCTGAAATTCAATTAAAGAACACTTTAATTAATGCTGGTGTGTATTGCTTTAATTGGTCAGAATTAAAAAATGTTCTCTCTAGATTAACCCCTAACAATTCACAACAAGAGATTTATTTGACAGATGCCATAGAGAAATTACCACTAGCAAATCACATACAGGTAGATGATTCAAAAGAAATCATTGGAATAAATAATAAAATGCAATTAGCAGAATGTGAGACAATATTGCAGAAACGTCTACGTGCTTATTGGATGGAAGCAGGAGTTACATTTATAGATCCATCCAGTTGTACTATAAGTGAAAAATGTACATTCGGTTCTGAAGTTACAATTGAACCACAAACTCATTTAAGAGGAGAATGCAAAATTGGTGACAACTGTACACTTGGACCTGACACCTTAATTATAGATTCAGTATTAGGTGATAACGTTAATGTAATAAAATCAGTAATTGACAATTCAGATATTAAAGATTCTGTAAAGATTGGGCCTTTTGCCCATTTAAGACCAAGAACTGAAATTTCAAATGACTGCAGAATTGGAAACTTTGTAGAAACTAAAAATACACAAATAGGAAGAGGTACTAAAATAAATCATCTAAGTTACATAGGAGATTCAATACTTGGAAATGAAGTCAATATTGGAGCCGGAACAATAACAGCAAATTTCGATGGATTCAAAAAGAATAAAACAGTTATAGGTGACATGACGAAAACTGGAGCAAATTCAGTTTTGGTGGCGCCTATAACGATTGAAGCCAACGTAACTATCGGGGCTGGCTCTACAATAACAAAAGATGTTTCGAAGAATTCTCTTGCTATAGAAAGATCCAAGCAACTAATTAAACAAAACTGGTCAAAGAGTTAAATCAATATCAAGAAGTAAAGGTATTAATTTTTCTAGTCCCATTTTCCTACTACCTTTAAGCAATAAGTTATCACCTGGTTTTAAAATTGATTTTAGTTCATACGCAATTTTTTCTAACTGATCATATACCTGACAAAATGGAAGAGCTGAGCCTATAGAAAACATGGCATCTGCCTCTTTGCCTTTTGAGAAAATGAATATTCCATCTAGTTTATTTTGAACAGCCCTTGAAATTACTTTCTTATGAAGGTCTAAGCTTTTTTCACCTAATTCAAGCATTGTTCCTAATACGGCAAAATGTCTACCAGGCTTTGTAATCAGATAATCTAATGATGCATGAACAGATTCAGGAGAAGCATTATAGGTTTCATCTAAGATATTTATATTTCCTACCTCTATACATCTACTTCTTCCAGGTAAGTTTTTGCAGTTAATAGTAGTTAACTTATCTAAAGGGAATCCAAGTAATGAATTAACAGCTAGAGCAAACATAAAATTATAAGCATTATGAAAACCAGGAAAAGGTAGCCTGAATCTTATGTTTTGAAAACTAAGATATAATTCATCATTATCTAAAATTCCTAGATAATTAGGAGTCATATTAGGATTATTATAAATAGAATTGTCCTTTAACCTTACAACATGTATAGTCTCTACTTTTCCAGCCCAAGTTTCTTTAATAACTTCATCCAATAATGGTTCATTAAATGGAATCAAAAGAGTCCCTGATGAATTTAAATATTTAGCAATCTCAATCTTTGCCTTAGCAATATTTCGTCTACTGCCTAAACGACCTATATGTGCATTTCCAATATTTGTGATTAAAGCTATATCTGGATGAGTACAAAATGACAATTTTTCAATCTCACCTAAACCTCTCATCCCCATTTCAATAACAACAGCACTATGTGAAGGATTTGCCTGCATAAGTGTAAAAGGGACACCTACATCATTGTTATTGTTTTGTTCTGATGCTATAACTGATCCAAATTGGCCTAGTGTGGCTCTAAGAATTTCGCGTGTTGTTGTCTTACCTACAGATCCAGTGATACCAATGACTGGTGATTTAATTTTTTTTCTATGAATTAAAGCTAATTGTTGATATGCCTTTAAGGTATCGTCTACAATCCAATATGTTAAGCCTCGAGGAATATGACCATTAAATCTAGAGGATATTAGAGCAGCATCTGCACCTGAGGCATAAGCCTGTACTAAAAAGTTGTGGCCATCATAATTCTCACCCTTGATTGGAATAAATAAACATCCTTTAGTTGCTAAGCGGCTATCTGTACAAACCGGTCCGATCAAATCATTAAGCTTCGAATTATAAAAGGAAGGATCTCCCCATATGTTATTTAGTTCATGCAAACAAAATCTCATTAATATTCAGAAATAACTCTTTTAGAAATAAGTTTATTCATTGAGCTTCTTTAAGGAAGGATCTGCATCTTGGCCCACAGAAAATTTTTCAATCTCCTCTACATTTGGTGAAGGTTCTTTTATGCCACAAACTTCCTTATACATACTCTCATATTCCTTAGCGGATCTGTCCCAACTATAAAGTTGACTCATAGCACGAAATTGAAGTTGCTTCCAACTTTCTCTGTGTCTAAAGGCTTCCCATGATCTAACCAAAGCAGTATAAAAATCAATCGCTTCAAATCTATCAAAACAAAATCCAGTACCTTTATTATTAATCGGATCATGTGGAATTACTGTGTCAACTAGACCACCAACATTTCTAACTATCGGAATTGAACCATATCGCATTGCAAGTAGTTGACTAATACCACATGGCTCGAATTTGCTAGGCATCAAGAATGCATCTGAACCTGCATAAATTAAACGAGATAGAGCATCATCGTATGTAAGGAATACTGCGAATCGACCAGGAAACTCTGTTGCAAGTTGCCATAGCGCTGACTCATAAAGATTATCTCCGGTACCTAATACTAAAATTTGAGAATCAGTATAAGCTAGTAAACGTCTAGAAACCTGCAATAAAAG
The DNA here is from genome assembly GCA_003280135.1 of Prochlorococcus sp. AG-363-N16. Classification (GTDB taxonomy): domain Bacteria; phylum Cyanobacteriota; class Cyanobacteriia; order PCC-6307; family Cyanobiaceae; genus AG-363-N16. The sequence continues at coordinate 80,358 of QCFW01000006.1, forward strand.
ATCAATACCTTTTTGATCAACCAGTCTACCTACCATTCCTAAAAGATATTTGTCAGGGTTCACCTCCAATCCCATCTGAGTTTGAAGAGCCTCTTTATTTATTTTTCTGCCAGAAACATTAGATACATCAAAATTAGAGGGTAATGATTTGTCTGTAGAAGGATTCCAATCCTCCAAATCAATACCATTCAATATGCCTCTTAATTTACCCGAGACATAATTTAATAGTCCTTCAAGATTCTCACCATAATCTGATGTTCGAATTTCTTGTGCATAGGTAGGTGAAACAGCATTAATTCTATCTGCATAGAGCATTGCTGCTGCCATAGTGTGATCACCATGCATATACCATGGACACCATGTCATTTTTTCTAACTTCCATCTCCAAGGACCTTGATATTTAAGATTATGAATTGTAAAAACAGTACTAATTTCGGGATCTTGATGCATCCATACAGGGATCATTCCTGTATGCCAGTCGTGACAATGTAAGACTTGTGGTTTCCAAGAATTCCAGGCAAATTCAGCAGTGGCATTTGCAAAGAAAGTAAACCTCCAATCCTCATCATCACCTCCATAGATTCTTTCTGGATCAAAAACTGGATGTCCTACAAGGTATATATGAAGTCCACTTTGAGGATGTTTAGTTTCATAAACTGAAAAGTCACTGCCCATTGCCTGCGCATTAAAAACAGGTTCTTTTGAAACTTTTAACTGACTCCAAAGTTTGCTATATCCTGGGATTATCAATCGAACATCGTGTCCTAATTTTGACAATGCAGGAGGTAAAGAAGAAACTACATCTCCCATGCCACCGACTTTAATCATCGGGGCGCATTCAGCTGCAGCAAATAGAATGCGCATTTAAGTCTTTAAAGGTTCCGTGATCCTAATGGTTCAAGGTAACCAATCGGAATCTGAATAGTCAGGTTTCCTTTTTTCCAAAAATGCGTTTCTTCCTTCTTTAGACTCTTCTGTCCTGTAGAAAAGGTGAGTTGCCTGACCAGCTAATTCCTGTATACCAGCAATTCCATCAGTTTCTGCATTAAATGCTGCTTTTAAACAGCGAATAGCAGTTGGACTATTTTGAAGGATTTCTTTTGCCCATTTGATCCCTTCCATCTCTAAATCATTCAAAGGTACGACAGCATTAACTAGATTCATTTTCAGAGCTTCTTCTGCTCCGTATTGTCTACATAAAAACCAGATTTCTCGAGCTTTTCTTTGACCAACAACTCTAGATAAAAAAGAAGAGCCAAAGCCAGCATCAAAACTACCAACTCTAGGGCCAGTCTGGCCAAAGACAGCATTCTCAGCTGCCAAACTAAGATCACACAATAAATGTAAAACCTGTCCTCCTCCTATTGCATAACCTGCTACAAGAGCAATTACTACTTTTGGAATAGTACGGATAATCTTCTGTAAATCAAGAACATTTAACCTAGGAATTCCTGAATAATCTTGATAACCACCATCGACTCTTATACTTTGATCTCCTCCTGAGCAGAAGGCGTACTTACCATCTGATGACGGGCCAACTCCAGTTAAAAGTATAACTCCAATATTTTTGTTATCTCTAAGTCTTGTAAAAGCATCACAAAGTTCAGCAACCGTTTGAGGAGTAAAAGAATTTCTTTTTTCAGGACGATTTATAGCAACTCTTGCAATTCCTTCATCAGAAATATCGACATAAATATCTTGATAAGTAGAAAGTGGTTTCCAAGCGATCGAACTTTTCCCAGGCAAAACCTTTGGAGAAGATGAACTGGAATGAGAGTTGCTGATCATTTCAAAAAGTTTTTAAATAATAATTTTTAATAAGTTGAAAAATATTGCTTAACCTCATTAGAAACCTTTCTTCTTAGATGAAGATCTTCTGAAGAATCTGTCTTGACTCTGATCAATACTGGTCCAGAAAAAGTCATTCCCCAATCAAAAGCTAGTTTAATTTCATTAATAGATTTTACTTCTTTAGTAGGAATTTGATAAGCAGAAGCAATAGTTTTTGCATTTGCGAATTGTGGCATAAGAAAAAGTTTATCAAAGTCTCCTTTAAGTAGTCCGTCTATGCCTAATTGTTTAAAAATACCACCTCCTGCATTATCTATTAATAATACAATTAATGGGGGAGAATTTCTGTCTGTTAAAAGCCATCCATTTGTATCATGCAATAGAGCTAAGTCACCACATATAAGTATTAATCTTCCAATAGATTTAGAAAGACCTATCGCCAAAGATAGTGTGCCGTCTATACCAGATGCACCTCTGAAGCCAAAACATCTTCGACCCAAATAAGTAGAGCCAGAAAATGTAATCCAATCTCTTATCGGAGTACTAGCTGAGATCATTATTGGTAGGCTTTCTGGAAGAATTCTAGGAAGCCAATAGGCTAAAGATGGTTCACTAATTACGTTTTCATATTGCAAATTTTCAAGTAGGTAGCTATTAATCTTCTTATCAATCTCAATAAGTTCAGATAGTAGTTTTCCTTTATAACTGGGGTTAGTAAAGTTTTGATTATTATTCTTTAAGGTGGACTGAGATTTAAACCATCTTGTGAAGCCAAAAGAATATTGCTTAGCAATTTTCAATGGATCGATTGGTCTTATTTCATCTTCAGTGATTAAAACTTGATTTAAACAATCATCCTTTAACCAATCCTGCAAAACCCTACTAGAAGGGATTGGACCTAATCGCAAAACTTGCAAGTTTTTCTTCTTAGAAAAATAATCCAGAGAAATTATTAACTCCCAAAATCTTATTAGACCAGGCATATCAGGTTCTATACCTGATAGAGGATCAGCAAAGACGGGCCAACCTGTTATAGAAAGGAACCTCTTTAATGATTTATTGAAACTACAAAGATTGCCAGCTTTTCCTCTCCAAGGTCCAGCAATCACAATACCTTGCGAAAAGAAATGGACATTAGTATTAGTTAAAGCTTCTTCAGTTATGATTGATTTTTCAAAGGTTGTGTCCTTTAAAACTTGGCTGGTGTTATATAAACTTGGTACCCATCCATTTAAGACAGCTTTTTGATCTAAAATACTAGGGTGTAAAGGTTCTTCAATAGGAAGATTTAAGTGGACTGGACCTGGATAAGAATTTGCTGAATGCCAAACCTCTTCTACAAGAGAAGTTAGTTTTATCTGATTTAAACCATGAATTCCTTGCTTAGGACCTAAAAATACAGTTCTACAAGCAGCAGATAAAAATTCCTCTTGATTTACCGTTTGATTAGAACCACAATTCTTTAATCTCTCTGGTCTATCAGCTGTTATAAAAATAATAGGTTGACATGATCGGTCTGCCTCAACAGCTGCTGGAAGAAGATTACTGACTGCCGTTCCTGAGGTGGTTATAACTATTACTGATTTACCCAAGCCAGTGCTAATTCCAACTCCCATGAAGGCTGCAGACCTTTCATCTATTGCTGTATGAATTTTAAGGTTAGTTGTTTCCGCAACGGCACCGGCCGCCATTGCTAATGGGCCAGAGCGGCTACCAGGGCAAAGGATCAAATGATCCATTCCTTTTTTGCTTAAAGCTAATAAAAGCTTTAAACAAATAAAGAAATTAGTTCTTGATAACGACAGAGATTGATGAATAACTTCTACAATTCTCTGACAAAACTCAAAAATTTAGCAACAAAAAGAAAAGTTTAATGTCTTCTTCAAAATCCACTGGATCAAGCAAGAAAAAATTTGAATGGATAAATCTAATTGTATGGATATTGATAGCAATATTCCTTAGATGGCAAATCATAGAGCCTCGCTGGATCCCTTCGGGGTCAATGCTTCCAACTTTAGAAATCCAAGAAAGAATATTAGTTGAAAAATTAACTCCTAAAATTACGAAGCTACTGAAAAACACCGTATCAAGAAAATCTATTATTGTTTTCCACCCACCAAAGTCCCTTATAAATGCTGGTTTTGATCAGAATTCTGCTCTAATCAAGAGGGTTGTTGGAGTAGCTGGAGATAAAGTAGAAGTTAAGAATGGATCAATAATAATAAATGGAGAAAAAGTTTTTGAACCATGGTTAAAAGAAGATATGAACTATGAAATACCGTTATTCGAAGTTCCTGAAGATTCCTATTGGGTATTAGGTGATAATAGAAATAACAGTCTTGATTCACATTTGTGGGGACCTTTACCCTCTGAGAACATTATAGGTAGAGCAGTTTTTAGATACTGGCCTCTAAATAAGATTGGACCTATACGGTTCTCTCCATCTTAAAATAGTAAAAACTAAGGCCTTAATGCGATATGGTGTTATGTAATTGAGATCACACTGGGATGTTTAACCCGGAGTTTCTTACGACAGACAATAGCGACGGAACTGAAGGCAATGCTCTAATTGAGTATCTTCAGGAACAATCCCCTGAAGTTCTTCAACGAGTTGCCAAGTCAGCTAGTACAGACATACAAGACATAATTAAACATAATGTTCAAGGTCTTTTGGGAATGCTTCCTGGTGAGCATTTTGAAGTCAAAGTAACATCATCTCGTGATCAGTTTGGAAACTTACTAGCTTCAGCGATGATGACAGGTTATTTCTTAAGGCAAATGGAACAAAGAAAGGAGCTTGAAGAATCTTTGTTAACAGATAAAGAAATGTCCGTTAACCCAGATGACTTAAATTTTTAATTTTTTGACAGGATCTTTTGGAACAATATTTAGCTTAAGTAATTGATTATCTACACTGCTTAGAAAAGCAAAATTTTCATGATCTGTTGACCAATTAGAAAAATTAATTCCTTTTCTCAACTCCAAGCATTCTCTCCTAGAGAATTTGACAGGTGAAGTGAAATGAGCAGAAACCAACTTCTTCATACCATTTAGGCTGGACACCTGATCCAACCACTTTAAGAATTCCTTTTTTGCTCTTGGGAAAACAAGTCTCTTTATAACAGGTGCAACCTGAAGCAGAGGTTTATTTTTACCAACAATTTGCATAGCCGAATCTTCCCAACCGTCCTCCCAAAAAAAAGGATACAAACCAAAATGAGACTTTGAATTTCTCATTCCTGGTTTAAATGAATTTTTAATTACCTGAGAAAGTTGCGGAATAGTTAAAAAATAAGGCTTCAAAAATGAAGCAAACAAAACTACTCTTAACCAGCCTTTCTTTCTTTTAAATACTGAATCTATTAAAGCTTCATTGCCTGAATCTCTAGAATGAAACAAAACAGGAGTTGGGTCAAAATCAAACAATTTAGGAGGTTTAGAGTCAATTGCTACCAATGCATCTGTAACTATTAAGGTTGCCGAAGGTCTATGAAAACAAGAAATTTCTTGAAATTGTCCAAGACCAATATCAATTGGTCCTAAGGAAATCCATTCACAAACATCAGAGTGAGGAAAACCATTTTGGATAAGATATCTTGTTCTCTTAGGTGGGAATCCCAACCATGACAAAGGTAGATTAAAAGGAAAGCTCCATTGACCAGGGCATAACCATAAATTAGCTTTTGGGAAACTCCTCGCCATTGCTGGCATTGCAATTTTATGTTCTAAACCTGATGCGGTTGGAAGCACGATTGATAAAACCGGACCATATTTTTTTTCTAATCCTTTTATTAGGGTAAGTAATTCGGTAGTAGGAGGCAAAGGGTTAATCAACATTAAACCTTTTGGAACCTTAACTATAGTCAACCTTATTGGTACAGCTACATAGTAAAGACCTTGTAATTGCTCAACACCCCAAACCATTTTGGGAATTAAATCTTGTAGTATAGTTTTTTTATTTCCATAGGGATAGAGTGGAAATAAAGGCCACCAACTCCAATTTTTATCATTAACAATAGATTCCTTATTTGTTACTTTAACCATAATTATAAATCAATTGAGTTATTGAATTTAATAATTCCATACCTGGGGGCAAATAGAAATGCCAAAAGAAAAAATAGTGTTTGAACAAGTACAATCGAGCCTCCAGTTTCTATATCAGACCAATAACTAACATAAACTCCAATAACACTAGACAAAACACTACTAACAACAGCTAAAAAAGTCATATTAGAAAAACGATCTGTTAGTAAATATGCAGTAGCACCTGGCGTTACCAACATTGCAACGACAAGAATTATACCTACTGTTTGTAAGCCTGCAACAGCTGATAGAGATAAGGCAGATAACAAAAGATAATGGAGTATTCCTGTATTGATACCAATAGATCTTGCATGAGTTGCATCAAAGCAATAAAGCATAAGATCTCTTCTAAAAATTAATAATATAAAAACTACTATAAAAGAAATTAAAAGTGTTTGTTTAACATCAGAATTAGAAATTCCGAGTGGACTTCCAAAAAGAATATGCATCAAGTCAATATTACTTTTTATTTTTGAGACCAAGACAAGTCCTAAAGCAAAGAAGCCAGTAAAAACTAATCCTATTACTGTATCTTCTTTTACTCGAGACTTCTGTTTAATAAAACCAATTAATGCTACTGATCCAACTCCAAAAACAAATGCACCAAAAGAGAAAGGAAGTCCTAATGCATAAGCTATTACAACGCCAGGCATCACAGAATGAGAAACAGCGTCTCCCATCAAAGCCCATCCTTTGAGGGTCATGTAACAAGAAAGAAGGCCGCAAACCCCACCAACTAAGGCACTGACCATAAGAGCCCTTCTCATAAACTCATGAGAAAGTGGATCAATTAAAAGGCTTAAAGGATCAAATGTAATAAAGAAAACATGCATTATATTTTTAATCTATAGATTCACTACCCGATATAGGGTCAGGCTGGTCACCTCCGAATGTCATTGATAGGTTTTCCTTAGTAAAGACTTCTGATGTGTTTCCATAGGCAAGAACCGTTTTGTTTATTAGGACTACTAGATCACAAAAATCTCTTACATGATTAAGGTCATGAGTAGAAATCAAAATCGTTCTGCCTTCCTTTCGAAACTGAATAAAAAGATCAGCCATAAGTTTTTCTGTTCTGACGTCAACACCTGCAAAGGGTTCATCTAAAAGCAATACATTTGATCTTTGAGCTATTGCTCTTGCAAGGAAAGTTCTTTTGCGTTGACCTCCAGAAAGAGCACAAATGGGCTTATTTCTCAATTCAAGGAGTTCAACTCTTTCTAATGCATGCCAAACAGCTTTTACATCAGATTGTCTTGGCACTCTTAGAAAATTCATCGAACCATATCTACCCATCATTACTACATCCCAAACACTGACAGGAAAGGATGAGTCTATTCCTTCATTTTGAGGAACATAGGCTACCGCCTGTTCTTTCTGCGCTCTACTAACTGGCAATCCATTGATTCTAATTTTTCCCCTTGAAGGTAAAACGAAACCCATTAAAGCTTTAAAAAATGTTGACTTACCTGCTCCGTTCATACCTACCAAACCACAAATACAGCCTGAACTAAGCCTTAAGCTAGCGTCATAAAGAGCAAGGGTTCCGTTGTAATCAACACAGATTTGTTCTGCCTCAATTCTTAGGAAACCAGTTGAATTTTGATTTGTAAAAGAATTCATCAATTGATTGTTTTTTCTATAAGGAGTCCTTCCATGATTAATTGAACATTGTGGCTAAGGAGCTCCAGGTAAGTAGGTGCGGGACCATTCTTGTCTGATAAGGAATCAACATAAAACGTACCACCAAAAGAAGCACCACTCGAACGAGCAACTTCTAGCTGAGCTTTTGCATTAACAGTACTCTCACAGAAAATAGTAGGTACCTGATGTTTTTTTATTGTCTTTATTAGTTTCAGCATTCTTTTTGGAGTTACCTGACTCTCAGAATTAACCGGCCATAAATAAGCTTCCTTTAATCCATAATCATTTGCTAGATAAGAGAATGCTCCTTCACAGGTAACCAAAACTCTATTTTTATCTGGGATCTTGCTAATTGATTCTCTTAATTGATGATCTAAGTTGATTAATTTTGTTTTATATATCCGTGCATTTTCCTCAAAAGTATTTGAACCTTCAGGATCAATATCACTAAAGGCTTCAACTAATTTGTCTAAATAATAAATAGCTTTCTTGGGAGACATCCAGATGTGTGGGTTAGGTTTTCCTTTATATACATCTCCCTCTATAAGTAATGGGGTAATCCCCTCAGACAAAACAATCTTAGGAATATTTCCAGCAGCATTAGTAAATTTTTTAGACCACAACTCTAGTCCAAGACCATTTTCAACTATTAAATCGGCTTTAGAAGCTAGTATTAAATCACTTGGAGTTGGTTTATATCCATGAATTTCAGCACCCTCTTTAGTTATAGATTTGACATGTAAACGATCTCCAGCAACGTTTCTAGAAATATCAGCTAAAACTGTAAAAGTTGTAAGTACTAAAGGTTTATTTGTTTCGATATTATTATTACTGTCTATTGAACAAGAGGTTAAAAGAACAAATGTAAAGAGGAGTGAAAATTTTTTATTTAAAAAAAATCTTATCCTGGAAAGAAAAAGTATTAGTGTAGTAATCAAAATTATTTATGTATGAAAAAAATATTATGAAAAAATATCATGCATAGTGAACATTGTTATCGTTAATCCACTTCATTGAATTGTTAACAAAGGATCCCCAATCTACTTTTTCAGATTCCATTGCTTGAGAAACTAGTTTAGGAGCCTGATGTTTTAATAAATCCAAATCAGGTTCTGTTACCCCATTATTCATGGCCATCCAATCTGCCATAGATCTTCCTACGACTCTTGTCAAATAAGCTGCACTTAAAGCTTGCATTGAACCAGCAGCCAACCAAGTGCCTCCATGTAGCTTTGCCACGCCTAATAGAGCTTGTCCACTCCATTCAACAACACCTTGAGCTAGAGCAGCGATAGCTAATTGCTTTGCGACAGCTTTTAAAAGATCTGGCTTCAACTTACAAGACCACAAGTTGGCCATTTCCTGAACCATCAAACCATTTACTACTGCAACTGATAAGACGTCAGTACTTGGAACTGGAGAGGCGAAAACAGCTCCTGCAACAATCCATTGGGAGCGAACTTGAATATTTTTAAACTTTTCTCTTCTTAATGATTCCAAATCTCCTTGCATTGAGGAATGAAATCTCTCCAACAACCTTTGCTTTGTTGAATCAAGATTTTTTGAGGAATGGTTTAAGAATCTTCTGATTGAAACGAATGTTTCTTTAATTTGATCATTAGAATTTTGCAATCTAAGTATGCGGTTGCGAAATTTAATAGGCAGTTGTGACTCCAAGGTATGCTGCTGCTCTGACCATGTAGATGAATCATTCCAAGTAGTCATAATCCATGAAGGTTGATTATCAGGTATTGTTTCTAGCCAAAGAAGATCTACCGCTCTAAAAGGAATAGGAAGAAAATATATCAGAAGCTCTTTTTCTAAAAAAGATTCTGGAAAGCTTCTGCATTGATTATGGACAGATAAAGAGTTATCAAAATAAAAATCTAAGGAATCTATCCCTTCAAAAGCAGGTTCTAAAAAGTCCCTTTCAGGAAGTTGAATATCAGATGTTGAAATAAAAGCTACTGATTGATTTTTTTCGCTTGAAAGAATCTGTTGAAGTGATTTTTGTCTTTTTATAGAGTTTTCAAGAAAAGACTGAGGCTCTTCTAATAGTTCAAACTGATCAATTACTTCATTGCAACGGTTAAGCCATCCTTTTAAAGTTGATGGTTTTCGGAATGATCCTTTTGAAAAAGAGGAGAAAGTCCATATGCCTGCTCCAACACAAAGTATTCCAATTCCACCAAATGGGACATGAATAACATCAGAAGCAAGCCATTGTGTAAGAGATAAGGCTCCAAAAGCAAATGCAACTCTTTTAAAAGGGAAATAATTGACTGCTCTGGAGTCAAGGTTATCTTCCTTTATAGTTTTAGTTAAAATCATCTGCCAAAAGATCTTACTAGCTTAATACAATAGTAGGGCAAATTAAATAGATGAAAAAGCCTGCTATAGCAATAGTTTACATTGCAAAAAGAAATTCATACCTATAAGCCATAAGGTTATTTTTCATTGAATCCGCACATGAAAAAGTGTGAATCTGCTAAAGGATTTCGTTAAAAGCTTCTCAATGCGACCTTCGATGCGTCACACTTGCGTTTGAAAGAAACAAAAAAGCTCATGGGAGACTCCTACGGAGATCCGCAAAAAGGAAGATCTTTTAACAACTCAAGAGATACTGGAAGAGGTGGTTTCAGGGGAAATAGAGCATCAAACAATAGAGAAATGGGAGGGTTCCGGATTCGTTTAAGTGACAATGAAATGAATGCTGCAAGAAAAATACAGGAAGTATTCAACTTAAGGTCAACAGTTGCAGTCCTTGGTTTTTCAGTTAGGACACTTGGTCAAATGCTGGAAGAAGGAAAGCTTGCTGACTTTATAACTGAATATCAATCAAAAACTTCAGAACAAGGTTCAAACTCATCTAGGACTTTTAAAGGAGGAAGAACAAGTGACTCAAGCCAGGGAAAGAATGACTTTAAGAACAAGCCAAACCCTTTCGCAAGGCCTGAAAAGCCAATATCAAATCAAAACGAAAACGATGAACTAACCAAAGATCAAGTTGCTGACAGTGAAGAATTGAAAGTTAACGCATCAGAAGATAACAATCAAATAAATAAAAAGGATGAGAATTCAGATGAAAGTTAATCAGTGAATCGCAAAAGAATTTTTTCAGGGGTTCAACCTACGGGCTCACTTCATATAGGTAATTGGCTAGGTGCTATTCGCAATTGGGTAGAACTTCAGAAAAGCCATGAGGCCTTTGTATGTGTTGTTGATCTTCACGCAATAACAACACCACATAATCCCAAGGAGTTATTGGAAAATACATTATCAACTGCAGCCTTATATAAAGCTTGTGGAATGGATCCAGATATTTCATCAATATTTGTACAGAGTCATGTAAAAGCTCACAGTGAATTGTGTTGGCTCTTAAATTGCATAACTCCCTTAAATTGGATGGAAAGAATGATTCAATTTAAAGAAAAAGCTATAAAACAAGGGGACAATGTCTCCATAGGTTTATTAGACTATCCAGTATTAATGGCAGCAGATATACTTTTATATGATACTGATCTAGTTCCAGTAGGCGAAGATCAAAAACAACACCTTGAACTGGCTAGAGATATAGCTCAACAAAGAATTAATTCAAGATTTGGGATTAACGAAGAAAATATTTTAAAAGTGCCTCAGCCATTAATAATGAAAGAAGGAGCGAAAATAATGAGTTTATGTGATGGAAAAGTTAAAATGAGCAAAAGTGACTCCAATGAAAACAGCAGAATTTCGCTACTAGATTCACCCGACTTAATAAGAAAAAAGATAAAAAGAGCAAAAACAGACGCTGAAATAGGTATTGAATTTAATAACATTAATAGACCTGAGGCAGATAACTTATTGGGAATTTATTCAATTGTTAGCGGCTTAGGCAAAGAAAAAGCAGCTATTGAATGCGGAGAAATCGGCTGGGGAAAGTTCAAACCATTACTTACAGATGCATTAATTTCTGCTTTAGAACCTATTCAAAAAGAATATTTCATACTCAGAGAAGACAATGATTACTTAAAAAAAATATTAGAAAATGGACAAAGCAAAGCAGATGAAGTAGCTAATCGTACATTGAAAAGAGTTAAAAAAGTAATGGGTTTCCTTCAAAGAGAAATCTAAACTATGCCTATAATTACGCTCCCAGATGGAACCAAAAAAGATTTTAAGGACTCAATCACGTGCCAAAAAATAGCAGCATCTATTGGCCCAGGTTTAGAGAAAGCTGCAATAGCGGGGAAAGTAAATGATAATTTAATAGACCTAACGATACCTATAGATTATGACGCAGAAGTAAGCATAATTACGGCAAAAGATGAAGCCGGTTTAGAAATAATCAGGCACTCCTGTGCTCATTTAATTGGTCACGCGATAAAACAATTATATCCAGATGCGAAGATGGCGATTGGGCCTGTCATTACGGATGGGTTTTACTATGATATTTCGTACAAGGAAACTTTCTCATTAGAAGATCTAGCAAGGATTGAGTCAAGAATGAAAGAATTGATTTCACAGGATTATGAAGTGATTGTTGAAAGTGTATCCAAAGAAATTGCTCTCAATACTTTTCAAGATAGAAACGAATCATTTAAAATAGATATTATAAATAACATTCCAGATAATGAAACCATAAAATTATATAGGCATCAGGAATATATTGACATGTGTAGAGGTCCACATGTACCTAATACAAGACATCTAAAGTCATTCAAGCTAATGAAGTTATCAGGTGCTTATTGGCGTGGAGATGCAAAAAATGAAATGCTCCAAAGAATTTATGGTACTGCATGGTCCAGTAAAAAAGAATTAGCTGAATATATAAATAAGCTTGAAGAAGCAGAAAAAAGAGACCACAGGAAGCTAGGCAAATCATTGTCATTATTTCATACTCAGGAAGAAGCACCTGGTATGATTTTTTGGCATCCTAATGGATGGTCTATATATAATGTTTTAGAATCATATGTTAGAGATTTATTAAATAAAAATGATTACAAAGAAGTTAAAACTCCGCAGGCTGTTGATAGAAGCCTTTGGGAAAAATCAGGTCATTGGGACAAATTTAAAGAAGATATGTTTACAACTACATCTGAAAATCGTGAATATGCAATAAAACCAATGAATTGTCCATGCCATGTTCAAATCTTCAATCAAGGGCTCAAAAGTTACAAAGACTTACCTATAAGGCTTGCAGAATTCGGTTCTTGCCACAGAAATGAACCTTCAGGGGCATTACATGGATTAATGAGAGTCAGAAATTTTGTTCAAGATGATGCGCATATATTTTGTGCAGAGAATCAGATACAACAAGAAGTTAGTGAATTTATTGACCTGGTATTTATGGTATATAAGGATTTTGGATTCAACGAAGTAATTATTAAACTATCAACTAGGCCAGAAAAAAGAGTAGGAGAAGACAATATTTGGGATAAGTCTGAAAAAGCATTAGCAGACGCATTAGATTCTAAAAATTTAGAATGGTCATATCTTCCCGGAGAGGGGGCATTTTATGGTCCAAAAATTGAGTTTTCTTTAAAAGATTGCATTAATAGAGTATGGCAATGTGGAACAATACAAGTTGACTTTTCAATGCCAAATAGACTTGAAGCATCATATATAGATGAAAATAGTCATAAACAAGTTCCAGTAATGCTTCACAGGGCTATATTAGGTTCTTTTGAGAGATTTATAGGGATACTTATTGAACATTATGCTGGCAAATTTCCTTCATGGATCGCACCTGTACAAATAATTATAATTGGTATTACTGATAGGAATTCAAGTAAATGTAAGGATCTATATAAACAGATAATTCAAAAAGGATACAGAGTAAAAGTTGATATCAGGAATGAAAAGATTGGATATAAAATTAGAGAACATACTATACAAAAGATTCCCTTTATGTTAGTTATTGGTGATAAGGAAGAAGAAAATAATAAAGTATCCGTAAGGACAAGGGAAGGTGTTGATTTGGGAAGTATGAATTTAGAGGAATTCTTTACAACCATAGACAATGCTATCGCTCTTAAAGGGAAACTTGAAGAGCCAAAAGCATAGTCAGAATGTATCTTCTAGCTTGTGACCTAGGTGGTACTAAAACAATCTTTGGTATCTACTACTACGACAAATTTTTAAAAAAGGTATATCAACGATTATATAAATCAAAGGAGTGGAATGATTTCAATGAACTTTTTAATAGCTTCTATAAGACTATCCCTCCTAATATAAAAAAACCAGAATATTGTTGCATAGCAGCAGCTGGAAGAATTGAAAACGATGAAATTAAACTTACTAATTTACCATGGATTTTAAATAAAAATAAATTGCAAAAAAACTTCGGATTTCAAAAACTAACTCTTACAAATGATTTTTCAGTATTAATTTATGGAATACCTTTTATTCAAAAAAGTCAGTATTTTCAAATACAACCAAATTCAAAGGAATCTAATGACGATACAAAATTCATTTCTGTAATTGGAGCAGGGACAGGACTAGGTATTGCTAGAGGATTTATTAACAAAGAACAAATCCTTTCATTGCCAAGTGAAGGAGGTCATAGAGAGTTTTCTCCAAGGACGCAAGATGAATGGGATTTTTGCATGTGGTTAAAAGAAGACTTAAAAATAAATAGAGTTTCCATTGAAAGAGTAGTTAGTGGTAGAGGTTTAGGAGATATAGCTAGATGGAAGTTAGTCAAAAATGGGTTATCAAACCATCCCATTAGCAAGTTGGGAAATGAATCTACAAAATATAGCAACAACGATTTAGCTCAATATGTCACAAGATTTGCAATTGAAGGTGATCCAATAATGACAGAAGTATTAGAGCTCTGGTTAAGTGCATATGGTTCGGCTGCAGGGGATATAGCATTACAAGAACTATGCAAATCTGGTTTATGGATTGCAGGAGGTATTGCCGCTAGAAATTTACAATCAATGAAATCTATTACTTTTCTGAAGGCTTTAAGAAAAAAAGGAAGATTTTCGGAATTTGTAAAAAGCATTCCAGTTAACATAATAATAGACCCAGAATTTGGTCTTTTTAGTGCTGCATGCAAGGCTTATTTAACTTCAGAGCCTACCAAAAAATTTTTTTGAATAATAAAAAAATGTCATTGCCCATAATTGGTAAAAAAGTTTTTGTTGAAGTTCCTTCGACAACTGCAAATCTTGGACCTGGTTTCGACTGCCTTGGTGCAGCATTAGATTTAAAGAACTTATTTACTATTCAAAGAGTTGAAGGTAATGGAGAAAGGTTTGAATTAATTATGGAAAGTACAGAAGGTAATCATTTAAGGGGTGGGCCCGAAAATTTATTCTATAGAGCTGCTCAAAGAGTCTGGAATGCAGCTGAGGTAGAACCTTTTGCCCTTGAAGCAAGAGTAAGTTTAGCTGTACCGCCTGCAAGAGGGCTAGGAAGCAGTGCTACTGCAATAGTTGCAGGCTTAGTAGGTGCAAATGCATTAATAAATAACCCTTTAAGCAAAGAAAAGCTTCTTGAACTTGCAATCGATATAGAAGGTCACCCAGATAATGTAGTTCCATCTCTTATTGGAGGCCTTTGCTTTACTGCAAAAGCTGCTTCAGAAAGGTGGAGAATTGTAAGGTGTGAATGGGATAGTTCCATAAAGGCTGTTGTAGCAATCCCTTCTCTAAGGTTGAGTACAAGCGAGGCTAGGCGTGTAATGCCAAAGAATGTCCCAATCAGCGATGCTGTTATGAACATGGGATCATTAACTTTATTATTAAATGGTTTAAAGACTGGAAAAGAAGATCTTATTTCAGAAGGAATGCATGACAAGCTTCACGAACCATATAGATGGAAACTCATCAAAGGGGGGTTAGCAGTAAAAGATGCTGCAATGAGATCTGGTGCACTTGGATGTGCAATAAGTGGAGCAGGACCAAGCGTATTAGCGTTATGCAAAGAAGACTTAGGAAAACGTATAAGTCAAGCAATGGTAAAAGCTTGGGAATCTGAAGGGGTTGCTAGTAGAGCTCCGTTGCTCAGCCTTCAGACAGAAGGGAGCCGATGGTATCCAGGTAAAATAGTAGGTAGTTCTACCTAGAAAAAATACCCTTGGGCTGGTAAGTTGATACTACGAATCCATGAAGCCATGGAAGCCTATTTGGCCATGACAATTTCTCCACAACCAGAACTCCCTTGGCTTTCAGTTATAGTCCTTCTTCCTGCCATTGGTGCATTAGTTCTTCAACTATTTCAAGAGAATTTAAACAAAAGAGAAAATGTCTATAGAAATATTGCTCTTGGCTTTTTATCACTAGATTTTCTATTAATTCTTGTAGTTTTTACAAACTTCTTTAACAACAATAATAGTCAGCTTCAATTAATAGAAAGGTACAGATGGCTACCTTCTATTGGCCTAGAATGGTCTCTAGGAGTTGATGGTATCTCAGCCCCACTAGTAATTTTAAGTGGATTAATTACTCTTCTTGCTGCCGCAGCTAGTTGGAAGATAAAAAACAAGCCAAGGTTATATTTTTCATTACTTTTAATCCAAGCTTCAGCACAATCACTAGTATTCCTATCTCAAGATTTCCTTTTATTTTTCTTGGCCTGGGAGCTGGAACTTGTACCTGTTTATCTTTTAATAGCTATATGGGGAGGAAAAAAAAGACTCTATGCAGCTACTAAATTTATTCTTTACACAGCATTAGCCTCATTACTGATTCTTATTAGTGGTCTTGCGTTGGCGCTTTCTGGTCCAGAGTTTTCCTTAAACCTTACCGATTTAGCATCAAGATCACCTTCAGGAACATTTGCTCTTCTTTGTTACCTAGGTTTTCTAATAGGATTTGGCGTAAAGCTACCAATCTTTCCTCTCCATACATGGCTACCAGATGCTCATGGTGAAGCAAATGCTCCTGTTTCAATGCTTTTGGCTGGAATACTTTTAAAAATGGGGGGATATGCATTGCTTAGATTTAATGTGCAGATGTTCCCAGAAACGCATGTAAGGCTGGCACCTGCTTTGATAATTATTGGGATTGTGAATATTATTTATGGCGCGTTAAATGCTTTTGCTCAAGACAATGTAAAAAGAAGAATTGCTTGTAGCTCTGTAAGCCATATGGGTTTCGTATTAATAGGAATAGGTGCAATAAATTCTCTTGGCTTTAGTGGAGCCATGCTTCAAATGATCAGTCATGGGTTAATTGCCGCAGCAATGTTCTTTATCACAGGTTCATTTTATGAAAGAACAAATACTCTCTCTATCCCCAATATGGGAGGGCTCGCAAAAGTTCTACCGATTACATTCGCACTCTTCTTAGCTACTTCTTTAGCATCACTTGCACTACCAGGAATGAGTGGTTTTATTAGTGAAATAACAATATTCCTAGGAATAACAAGTCAAGAAGGTTTTACATCGATATTCAGGTCCATAACAATAATAATTGCAGCTATTGGCCTTGTCCTTACTCCAATTTATCTTTTATCAATGTGCAGAAGAGTTTTCTTTGGGCCAAGGATTCCAGCATTAGCAATGGTTAAAGAAATGAATCCAAGAGAACTTTCAATAGGACTTAGCCTTATTGTACCTACCTTAGTTATAGGTTTCTGGCCTAGAGTAGCAACTGATTTATTTGAAAATTCAACTAATGCGCTTGCAAGTTTAATAAATACGTTTAACACAATTGCAATTTTACAATCTATCAATTGAGCTGCATGGAAAACTTTGACAAGATACCAGCTTTACTTGTAGGTAAGGATCTACCAAACTTTCAACAAATCTCACCAGAGCAAGTTAAGTCTTCTATTCCAATACTATTGAAACAGCTAGATACTTCATTTGATTCGTTAGAAGAAAACATCGAACAAAATCTAAAAGATAATAATAAACTTGAATGGAACAGCATAATGAATCCTCTTCAAGGAATATCTGAGAGACTAAGATGGAGTTGGGGAGTTATATCTCACTTAAATGGTGTATGCAATTCAAAAGAATTACGAGAAGCCTATAGCTCACAACAACCTAATGTTATTCGTTTTACAAATAGAATAGGTCAAAGCAAGTTGCTGTATAAAGCATTAACACACCTAAATTCATCGACAAATAAAACATTAGATGTCGCACAAAAAAGAATACTTGACGCTGAATTATTAAGCATGAAGCACAAAGGAGTCGGTCTTAATGAATCAGATAAAGAAATATTTAATTCAAATACTGAAAGATTAGCCGAATTATCTAATAACTACAGTAATAACGTTATTGATGCTACTCAGAATTGGACATTATTAATCTCTGAACCTGGCGAGATAAAAGGTTTACCAGTCATGACGCTAGAGGCCTTATCAAGCGCAGCAAATAACTCTAATTCAGAGATTAATTCAACTCCAGAGAAAGGACCATGGCTATTGAGTTTAGACATACCAACATATATATCTGTAGTTACTTATTCAGAAAATAGAAAGTTAAGAGAAATGATATACAAGGCTTATGTTAGTAGAGCTAGTTCTGGTAACTTAAATAATCAAAAAATAATAGAAGAAATATTAAATATTAGACTTGAACAATCAAATTTATTAGGATACAGAAATTGGGCTGAACTTAGCCTTTCTAGCAAAATGGCTAAAAATGTTGATGAAGTAGAAAAGTTGTTAGAAGATTTACGTATTGCCTCCTTCAGCGCTGCAAAAAAAGAAATAAGTGAGCTCTATAGCTACTCAATAGAGAAATCAAATAATAATGATTTCGCTCCATGGGATATTCCTTTTTGGTCTGAGAAACTGAAAAAGAAGAAGTTAAATATTGATCAAGAAAAATTAAGAGAATGGTTTCCACTTCCACAGGTTCTTAAAGGTTTATTCGATCTTAGTGAAAGACTTTTTGGTATAACAATTGAAAAAGAAACATCAACATACCCTAAATGGCATAAGGATGTGGAACTTTTTAATTTACTAGATTCGTATGGGAAAAAAATTGCTTCGTTTTACCTCGATCCATATACAAGACCAGGCAGCAAAAGAGGCGGTGCATGGATGGACGAGTGCCTAAATAGAGATTCAACAAATAAAAGCAATGTTATCCTCCCAGTTGCCTACCTAGTATGCAATCAAACACCTCCTATAGGAGAGAAGCCCAGTTTAATGAGCTTTGAAGAAGTAAGAACACTGTTCCATGAATTTGGCCATGGGCTACAGCATATGCTTACAAAAGTAGATTATCCACAAGCAGCAGGAATAAATAATATTGAATGGGATGCAGTTGAACTGCCTAGCCAGTTTATGGAAAATTGGTGCCTAGACAAAAAAACACTTACAGACATTGCGAAGCATTGGCAAACTGGTGATCCATTGCCTGAAGAAGAGTTTAGAAAGCTAAAAGAAAGTAATACATTTAACTCTGGGATTAATACGCTTAGGCAAATTCACTTTGCAATAACTGACCTTAAATTACATAGTCAGTGGAATTGCAAATTAGGGATCACTCCAGATGAATTAAGAAGAGATATTGCAAAAAATACGACCGTAATTGAACCAATAAGTGAAGATAAGTTTCTTTGTTCCTTTAGCCACATATTTGCAGGTGGCTATTCGGCTGGATACTACTCCTACAAATGGGCAGAGGTGCTTAGTGCTGATGCCTTTGCTGCTTTTGAGGAAGTTGGATTAGACAATAGAAATGAAATTAAAAATAAAGGGAGACTATTTAAAGAAACAATTTTAGGGCTAGGTGGCAGTCGTAACCCGGAAGATGTTTTTATTCAATTTAGAGGCAGAAAAGCTAATACGAATGCACTTATTAGACATCTAGGATTAAATCATTAAGATTTCTTTTGTTAGCTTTTTTATAGACTTCTTATTTGTTATCAATGCTTTGTGTGTTATCACGGGTAAAGTTTCCGCTGTTCCACAAGGTAGTCTTGCACGCCAACCTGGAAATACCATCAAATCCCAATTTGTATAGAAGCTTCTACATTCAAGCTCTTGAAGAAAGTGAGGATTTCTATTTAATCTAGAAATTAATTTACTACCTATCTTCATTTGAGAAATTCCCTTAAAGAAAAACTTTGGTGCTAACTGCGCAGTAAATGTTCCTTTTTGAGGACTGCCTACACAAAAAAAACGTTTACACCGGGAGACTCCTCCTAAATCCTCTAACCATATGCGACTTACGAGACCACCCATTGAATAACCTAAAATATCTAATTGTGATTCAGTTCCAAACCTCTGCTTTATTTGAAGATCGAGCTTATTAGCTAATTCCTGAAGAGATGTTTTACCTAATTCATGAGGAAGGTTAGGTGCAAACAAATAGTTTTCGTCTTGTTGAAGGCTTTTAACCAGATTATTAAATAAGGAGGAATTATCCCAAAGGCCATGAACTAAAACCAAAGGACGTACTAATTGCTTCATTAAAGATCTTTATTGCCTGTTTCTACTCCTTTCAATAGCAACTGATCCAGTAAATCCAAATACTGGAGGATTGCATTTTTGCAGGAAAATCTTCATCGGTATTGGACCATAAAGTGATTCAAGATAATTAAGAATATGCTCACTAAAGGATTCTATTGTCAGACACTGTAATTTGAAAGCAATATCATAAATGCCTTTAATAGCTAGTGAGTAGTCAGCCGTCAAGGATAAGTCGTCTTTCCTGGCAGCATCACTCACATTTAGCCAAAGAGAAATATCTAGACTGAAATATTGGCCCAAAATACGCTCTTCTTCTAAAACTCCTACATGAGACCATAAACGAATACCCTTAATATGAATCACTCCTTGATCATTAAAGGAAATCATTAATTTAAATCCTTATGGGAGAAAGATTTCTGACCAGAGGCAAAGTCTGAGGCAATATGTCCATCACCTCGCAAAAAGTACCTATAAGTAACTAAACCATCCAATCCAACCGGTCCTCTAGGAGGAAGAGTCTGGGTGCTTATGCCTACTTCTGCACCAAAACCATAACGGAATCCATCCGCAAAACGAGTTGAACAATTATGGTAAACACCTGAACTATCTACCGAAGACATGAATTTCTCTGCAATAGATATATCTTCAGTAACTATTGCATCCGTATGTCTAGAACCATATTTCCTAATATGTTCCAGAGCTTCTTCTAAATTAGAAACTATTTTTATAGCTAAGACAAGGTCAAGGTACTCTGTAGACCAGTCGGCCGCAGAAGCTTCGTTCTCAATACCGTATTGAGTAGAGATATTGTCTCCAAGAAGACGTACCCCACATTCATTAAATCTTGGAATTGCTTTTTCTAAAAATTCTAATGCTATGTCCTTGTGTATTAAGAGTGTCTCAATAGCATTACATGCTGCTGGATATTGACACTTACTATCTATACTAATTTCAAGAGCTTTAGTTATATTCGCATGGTTATCAACATAAAGATGACATATACCATCTGCATGACCCAACACTGGTATGTGTGTACGATCCTGAATAAAACGAACTAATTCATTGCTTCCACGTGGAATAATAAGATCAACTATTCCATCAAGCTTGAGAAGACCTAAACTTTCTGTTCTTGTTGTTAATAGGCAAATACATTCTGGATAAACATCAGATTTCTGAAGTCCTAGCATAAGAGCATCAACAATTGTCTTATTAGTAAAACTTGCTTCACTACCACCCTTAAGGATAGAACCATTACCTGATCTAATGGCCAAAGAAGCTATCTGAATAACAGCATCAGGCCTCGATTCGAAAATAACTCCTAAAACACCTAATGGAACCGTTATACGTTCTAGAATTAATCCTTTATATAATTCTCGATGCAATTGTCTTTTTCCTATTGGATCACCTAAATGAGCGACCTGACGAACACCTTCAATAGCCTTTGTTAATTTATTGTCATCAAGTAATAGCCTTGATAATAGTGGTGCCGCCAGACCAGCTGCTTCAGAACGTGAAAGGTCTTCCAAATTTGCTTTAATAATAGATTCACGAGAAGCTTCTAAGGCATCGGCCATTAAATTCAATGCATTCTTTCTTTGAATATCTGTAGTTTGAGAAAGCTCAATAGCTGCTCTTTTAACTTGAGAAGCTCGTTTAACTAAATCTTCCGAAGGTTCAGGAACACTATCTAGAATATTCATAATATTTTGTTAGTTAATGAAAGTGGTTAAAGAGATAATAGATTGTTTTGAAGTTTTCTAAGACAAAGCTCACTTAAAAAATAATACAGAAAAATCATTGGTTTTTTCTTGATCTTGTTAAAGATTTGGATTCATCTTTTCTTGCATAGATCTTGAGAAATAAGATAAACGTTGGTTTACACTCTAGCTTCAATGCAATCAGCGTATGGAAGATAAAGCCAAGATAGTGAATTATTAAATAAAGAGACAAGGCCAAAATGAAGCTAAAAAAAGCATTTTGGGTTATAGCTATAGAATCAAAATTTATATCTTTATAAATAGATTCATGTAATAGACAAACTAAAACTAGTGTAAAACCAGCATCCATTAATATTGCGAATGGATATTTATGAAGAAATCCAAATTTCCTTGCAATCAAACAATGAAGTAGTAACTAAGGCTCTTTAATAAAAGTTACAAATAAAAACATGGATTTCTTATATACAATATTAATACCTCATATATATCTGAAGTTCATTTTGCCAACTACCCTCCTTATCTACTGAGGTTCGGATACCTAACATAGAGTTTAATTGATAAAAGACAGTGCCTTGAGGAGGTATATCATCTCTATTAGGAGTTACTTGTATAGAAACATTAACTCGATCTGTTAGATCTATACCAAGCTCTGTAACCCATGCATGCTGAGACGATAGTTCACTAGAATTAGATTCAGCGCTTAGGTCATTCTGAGAGGAGTCCTCATTAACTCCATCTTTAGGTCTAACAAAGGTAGGGTAAACGAAGAATTGTATCCTTTCACTTAAAGCTCCGGTGAGATTTCCTAATGCAGGAGAGATAAAAGATCTATTTAAGACATTAGCTAAGATCTCACTCTCATTACCAGCAAATAGCATAGTCAACGAATTACCTCCTATTAGGTTAAGAAGTTGACTTCTAGGTAAAGGAGGTGTACTTCTGATTTGGAAGTTATCAGCGAGCCTATCTGCTGGACCAGTAGCCGATATTTCTACTTTTACTAGTCTGGATCCACCAATACCGCTAGAAGTATAACCATTCATAGACAAATCATTTGAAGATCCAATATTATTTGGATCTTTTATAGAATCTGAGACACGAGCAATCATCTTTAGGTCAACAAATGGAACAAATCCAGTTGAAGGAGCAAATAAAGCAACATTTGGTGCACGTCTATCAAAGTTGAAAGTTGTTGTAAAAAGATTGATTCGTCCATTCCTCAGACGAAGCAGCCCATTAATTCTTAGTTGATCATCAAAGGGACCATTCAAAGTTAAAACACCATTTGCATTAAAACTAGTAAGGGGTTGAAAAACAATTTTAAAGTCCTTATCGAAATTAAGTCTTAATGAATCAAATGAAATTGATGAAAATGCTCTTGGGAAATTAGGGTTAAAAAGTCTCTTGGTGGCAGCAGTGTCATTTTGTATAAAAAGTTCAATAGAAGAATTACGGTCCCAAAATTGTTCAGGC
>QCFW01000007.1 GCA_003280135.1 Prochlorococcus sp. AG-363-N16
ATCTTAGACAAGTTGATTCAAAGTAATTTAATTCACGGCTTTGCTTGCGCTACATCGTTAGTATCTCGTGGAAAACAATATGGGAGGTTATATGTTTTTGATAATAAACCTTCTTTTCTTTTAAGTGAAATCAATAGTAGGTACCTTCAATTAATTGCTGATATGACTGCTGTTGCATTTGAAAATGATCTTTTTATTCAGCAAACAAGACTGCATGAAAATGTTGATCGACAATTAAGTATTGGAGCTGAAATACAAGCTCAATTATTACCAGATCGTTGTCCAATTATTGAAGGTGTTCAATTATCAGCTTGTTGTAGACCCGCTTTTCAAGTAGGTGGAGATTATTTTGATTTTATGCCAACAAGACCTGAATTAGTTGGTAAAAGAAAAGAAAGAGGCCGGTGGGCTTTTGTTGTTGGAGATGTTATGGGGAAAGGAATTCCTGCTGGATTATTAATGACAATGCTTAGAGGGATGTTGAGAGCAGAGGTTTTGAGTGGGTTGCCTCCTGATCGGATTTTGCATGATTTAAATCAATTAGCTTTAGATGATTTATCGCAATCACATAGGTTTGTAACCCTTTTTTATTCTGACTTTGATCCCACGACTAGAAAATTACGCTTTGCTAATGCAGCACATAATCCTCCATTGCTTTGGAGATTTGAAAAGAAAACGGTTACGAGATTAGATGCACCTGGATTATTAATTGGACTGCAGCCTGATGCAGACTATGTTTGTGGTGAAACAATTCTTGAGCCTGGTGATGTACTTCTTTATTACACAGATGGAGTGACTGATGCTGTTGGTATTGCAGGTGAAAGATTTAACGAATCAAGATTAATCGCTTCTTTAGAGGATTCTTGTAAGAAATGTTTAGAGGCCAAAGATATCCTTGAAAAGCTTTTTAGAAGATTGGATGCTTTTGTTGGAAATGATCACCATTTAGAAGATGATGCTTCTATTGTTGTTTTAAAGGTCGATGAAGAATTAGTGCTTCCTCATTTAAATAATTCATCTAACTGACAAGAAGATAACAAACTGCTTTATTAGTAATAGTAAGTTTTTAAAGGGTTGAGTAAAACTTGGAGTGATAGGTTTGATGAAGGATTAAATCCTTTCATAGAAGGCTTTAATGCCTCAATTGGATTTGATTTTTTTCTTTTGGAAAAAGATCTTGATGCTTCTGTTGCGCATGCAAAAATGCTTGCAAGGACAGGAGTAATTACTTTTGAGGAAGCTAAACAACTGGAAAATGCTTTAGAACAAATTAGAAGAGAGTCCTTAGAAGGAACTTTCAAACCAAGTTTGAGCGATGAGGATATTCATTTTGCTATTGAAAATCGATTAATTAATTTAATTGGATCACTAGGGAAGAAATTACATACAGGTCGTAGTAGAAATGATCAGGTTGCAACTGATATAAGGTTATGGTTAAGAGAAAAAATTGATCAGATTGATAAGGAATTAGAGGCTTTTCAGATTGCTTTACTAAATCATGCAAAAGACAATATTTTTACGATTATTCCTGGTTATACACATCTTCAAAGGGCTCAGCCTTTATCTTTAGCACATCATTTAATTGCTTATATTGAGATGGCTCAAAGAGATAGAGATAGGCTGCAGGAGGTTCGATTAAGAGTTAATATTTGTCCTTTAGGTTCAGCAGCGCTAGCAGGCACTCCTGTGCCCATAGATAGAAAGTACACAGCTGATTTATTGGGTTTTGACAGCTTTCATCTAAATAGCTTAGATGCAGTAAGTGATAGAGATTTTGCCATCGAATTTACTTCTACTTCTTCAATCATAATGATGCATTTAAGCAGGTTATCTGAAGAAATAATTTTGTGGTGTAGCCAAGAATTCTCTTTTGTAAATCTTACAGATAGATGTGCTACTGGAAGTAGCATTATGCCGCAAAAAAAGAACCCTGATGTTCCTGAGTTAATTAGAGGTAAAGCAGGTCGCGTTTTCGGTCATCTTCAAGGGTTACTGACAATGATGAAAGGATTACCATTGGCATATAATAAAGATTTTCAAGAAGATAAAGAATCTTTAGTAGATACTGTTCAAACGGTTACTGCGTGTTTAAAAGCCATCACTATTCTTTTAGAAGAAGGATTAAACTTTTGTTCAGAACGTTTGTCTGAAACTGTTGCTTCAGATTTTTCAAATGCAACAGATGTTGCTGATTATTTGGTTTCTAAAGGAATTCCGTTTAGAGAGGCCTATCAAATCGTTGGACGCGTAGTAAAGCTTTGTTTGAGCCAAAAAACTTTACTGAAGGATGTTTCTTTGGAACAATGGCAAGAAATTAATTCAGTTTTTGATGAGGAAATATTTAAAATCTTAAAATCTGAAAATGTTGTTGCTGCTAGAAGGAGTGAAGGAGGGACTGCTTTTGAGAGGGTGAGAGAACAATTAAATTACTGGATAGATCGTTTTTCAAGTTCAAAAAAATAATCTATTTTATCTTTTTAGGCTAAATAAGTATTAAAGTTATAAGGTAAATGGTTTTGTTGACTTTTTTACTTGAGGCTTTTTAAGCCTTCTTAGCAAATTTATTTTTCTATCGGTCCAATTTTCAAGTGAGTATTTTTGTTGGCAACTTGCCCTTCCGCGCTGAGCAGGAAGATGTTATTCAATTGTTTGCTCCTTATGGAGAGGTAGCAAACTGTTCTTTACCACTAGAACGCGACACAGGTCGTAAAAGGGGTTTTGCTTTTATTGAAATGGCTGATGAGTCTGCTGAATCTGCAGCTATTGAAGCTCTTCAAGGCGCTGAATTAATGGGCAGGCCATTAAGAATTAATAAGGCTGAGCCTCGTGGCAGCGGTGGTCCCAGAAGAGGCGGCGGCGGTTATGGCGGCGGCGGCGGATATGGCGGCCAAGGCGGCGGTGGTTATGGCGGTGGATATGGCGGCGGCCAAGGCGGCGGCGGTTATGGTGGCCAGACTACTGAAGATGATTCAGCTAAAAGATCTTCTGGTGCGACAGGTTGGGAAGATCGCAGTTATGGATCTGGATCATCTGAATCTGGCGAAAGGGATGACAGTAGAAGTCGACGCAGACGTGGTACTGCAGGTGATTCAAATGATTTTTCTGAAAATGCTGATTATGGAGGAGCGGAAGGTTAAAACCTTACAATCCACGTTCTTCTAATTGCTTGGCAGCTGCTTCTAGAACACTTATATCTGCTTTTGAAGATTGAGCCTTTAGGCTTACTTCTCGCCTCCAAGCTCTAGCTCCAGGGACTCCTTCGACTAATTGAAGAATATGTTTACCTATATCCCATAAGCGACCATTATTGTTTAAATGGTTTTCTGCATATGGAATTATTCCTTTAATTACCTTTGAGGCAGTAATTGCCTTGTGGTTTTCATTAAAAATCTTTGCGTCCATTGTTTGCCATAAAAGAGGATGAGCGTAAGCGGCTCTTCCAACCATTACTCCATCAAAACTTTTAAGTGCTTTTATGCATTCATCAGGCGTATTTATACCTCCATTAAATTCAATTTTTAAATGATTTCTTTCTTGTTTTAGCTTTGCGACTTTTGAATATTCAAGAGGAGGTATTGTTCTGTTTTGCTTAGGGTTTAAACCTTTTAACCAAGCTTTTCTTGCATGAATAATAAATCTGTCTGCACCTGCACTTGCGATTTCATCCACGAATTCAGTTAAAAATTCATAACTGTCATAATCATCAATACCAGTTCTATGTTTAATCGTAACGGGGATTTTAACTTTTTTTTTCATTGCTTCTACACATTTGGCTACTTCCTTTTTTTGTGACATTAAACAAGCACCAAAGTTGCCAGATTGGACTCTGGGACTGGGGCAACCAACATTCAAGTTAATTTCATCAAACCCCCAATCTTCAGCCAAGCAAGCTGCGGCTGATAATACATTCGGGTCGTCACCTCCGACTTGTAATGCTATAGGGTGTTCGATTTCTTGAAACCTTAATAATTTTCTTCCTTGTTCATGCTCGAGGGCCTTAGCAACAATCATCTCTGTATAAAGAAGCGCTCTTTTACTAATTTGTCTCATCAAGACTCTAAAATGACTATCAGTACAATCAAGCATTGGTGCAATGCTAAACCTGTAGGCATTTTCAATTTCACTAGTTTTTCCCTTTCTCATTTTCTTATGCTGTTCATGAAAGGATTCAAATCTATTTGATTGCTTTAAATACATTTATTTGATTTTATGGATAACAACTTATTTTCGTCCAGAAGAAGATTAATGCTTATGAGTATTTGGACTAGTTTTTTGGGATTACTTTTATTCAATCCATCAAAAGTTTTTGCTTCGTCTAAGGCATCAGACAAGTTTTGGTCTTTAAGTAAAGAAGAATGGAAAAAACGACTCCCTCCCCAGGCTTTTAATGTGCTGCGTGAAGAAGGTACTGAAAGGCCTTTTTCTAGTGATTTGAATAATGAGAAACGTGATGGGATTTTTTATTGTGCAGGATGCGATATGCCTTTATTCAGCTCTGCTGCAAAATTTGATAGTGGGACTGGATGGCCGAGTTTTTGGCAACCATTACCTAATGCAATTAGTACAAAAACTGATTTTAAATTAATTATTCCCAGAACTGAATACCATTGTCAGCGTTGTGGAGGTCATCAAGGACATGTGTTTGATGATGGGCCTAAACCTACTGGCAAGAGGTATTGTAATAATGGAATTGCACTTATTTTTCGACCTACTTAGTTCAAGTTGAGAAAAAGTTTGATTTATTGTTGGTGCGGGCTTCCGCAGCTTGTTAGATCTACCGATCAACCTTCAATATTAATCAAATAAGATTTTTATTCTTAGATATGAATGAAGAAATTTCGGAAGAGTTAAAAGAAGTTTCTCAGAATGTTGATTCAGAGCAACAAAATGACGATGTATGCTCAGAAGCCGAATCTATTACTGCTGAGGCTGATTTAAATGCTAATGACAGCGAGGAATCTAGTGATGAATCTTCTGATGAAAAATCACAATCACTCGATAATGAAGCTCGTCTTGAACAACTTGAAAGAGAGCATGAAACTTTAAAAAGTCAATATATGAGAATTGCTGCTGATTTTGATAATTTTAGAAAAAGGCAAACTCGAGATCAAGATGATCTTCGATTACAACTCCAATGCAGTACTTTGAGTGAAATTTTACCAGTTGTAGATAATTTCGAACGAGCTAGGCAGCAATTAAATCCAGAGGGAGAGGAAGCACAAGCGCTTCATAGAAGCTATCAAGGTTTATATAAACAACTTGTAGAGGTTTTAAAGCAATTAGGAGTTGCTCCAATGAGAGTAATTGGTCAGACCTTTGATCCAAGCTTGCATGAGGCAGTTCTTCGTGAGCCTAGCAATGAAATTAATGAAGATATTATTACTGAAGAATTACAGCGTGGATACCATATGAATGGACGTGTTTTAAGACATGCGCTTGTAAAAGTATCTATGGGACCTGGACAAAATAAAGAGAATTCAACAACCAATGGATCAGAAGAAAAAGATAATAGTCAAGATTTAAAATCTGAAGAATCATAGGCTTTTTCTAATGCTTTTAATTTTTTGGAATAGCAGCTATTTTAAAGTTAATGGCTGATTTTTACGAACTTTTAGGTGTTAGTAGAGATGCTGACTCTGATACTTTAAAACGCGCTTATCGAAACTTGGCGCGTAAGTATCATCCAGATGTTAATAAAGAACCAGGAGCTGAAGATCGCTTTAAAGAGATTGGAAGAGCATATGAGGTGCTTGGTGATCCTCAAAAAAGAGCAAGATACGATCAGTTTGGAGAGGCTGGATTAGGTGGGAGTGCTGGGATGCCAGATATGGGAGATATGGGAGGATTCGCAGATCTCTTTGAAACATTTTTTAGTGGCTTTGGAGGTTCACCATCCTCTGGTACTAGAACACAGAGAAGGGGTCCTCAACAAGGGGATGATCTTCGATATGATTTAACAATAGAATTTAAACAAGCAGTTTTTGGTCAAGAAAGTGAAATTAAGATTCCTCATTTAGAAACATGTGATGTTTGCAAAGGTAGTGGGTCTAAAGTTGGTAGTGGACCGACTGCATGCAAAACATGTGGAGGAGCTGGCCAAGTCCGTCGTGCTACTAGAACTCCTTTTGGCAGTTTTACCCAGGTTTCGGAATGTCCTAGTTGTAATGGTTCAGGCCAGGTAATTACTAATCCTTGTACAAGTTGTGGTGGCCAAGGTGTTAAACAAGTTCGTAAAAAGTTAAGAATTAATATTCCTGCTGGAGTAGACACAGGAACAAGGTTAAGAGTGTCTGGAGAAGGCAATGCTGGTGTTAGAGGTGGCCCTTCAGGCGACCTTTATGTTTTCTTAAAAGTCAAGAATCATTCAAAGTTAAAGAGAGATGGTATAAATATAAATTCAGAAATTAACATTAGTTACTTACAAGCAATTCTTGGAGATTCTATAGAAATAGAGACTGTAGATGGACTTACAAATCTTTCTATTCCTAATGGAACTCAACCAAATGCTGTCCTTGTTTT
Source organism: Prochlorococcus sp. AG-363-N16 (assembly GCA_003280135.1). Classification (GTDB taxonomy): domain Bacteria; phylum Cyanobacteriota; class Cyanobacteriia; order PCC-6307; family Cyanobiaceae; genus AG-363-N16. Next base: position 6,520 of record QCFW01000007.1, read on the forward strand.
AGATGGAAAAGGTATACCAAAACTAGGCAATCCGGTTGCGCGAGGTAATCATTGTATTTTGGTTAATGTAACTCTGCCAAGTAAACTTTCTGAGAATGAAAGGAACCTTTTGGAGAAACTTGCAATTTCTTATTCATCTAAAGGCTTACAAAATCATCATCATAAAAGTGGTTTGTTTACTAGACTATTTAATCAAAATGATTGAAGAGACCTCTTCTCTTCATCATTATCTTGACTTACGAGGTATTCCTTGCCCATCAAACTATATTAGATCTTGCTTGGCAATTGAAGAATTAAATTATCAGGAATCTATTATTATTGATTTAGATAAAGGAGAGCCTTATTTAATGGTAAAAAATGGACTTCTAGAAGCAGGTCATAATATTAAAACTATTTCCGATAATAAAAATTGGTTAAGGCTCTCTGTCACTTGCTGTGCTAAATGATTTCAAACAAAAAGAAGGAATTGTTATAGCTATCAAAGCAAACTATTTTCTTGTTGATATAAAAATTACTTCTTCTAAATGTTTACGATTATTATGTACTTCTAGAACAAAGTTAAGGTTTATTGGTTTTGATATTGCTGTTGGCGACTTGGTTGAATTGGAACAAATAGATTTAAAGAATCTCACTGCTGTTATATTTAATATAAAGTCTCGAACGAGTCTTCTTACTAGACCTTCAGTCGCAAATGTCACAGATATTTTTATTGTAGTTTCTGTTGTAAATCCACCATTTGATGTTGATCAAGTCACTAGATTTTTATTAACAGCTGAGCAAACTGGTCAAACTGTTAGTTTGATTTTAACTAAGCAAGACTTAATTGATAAAAAAGAATCTAAGGAATATGAAAACAGAATAAAAAAGTGGGGATATGAACCTTTTTTGGTTTCTATCAAGAATCATAGTGGAATATCAGTCTTATTAGAAAAGATTAGAAAAAGTCAATTAGCTGTATTTTGTGGCCCTTCAGGGGTAGGTAAAAGTAGCTTAATTAATTATTTACTTCCAGAACTGTCAATTACTGTAGGTCAATTATCCAAAAAATTAAATCGAGGTAAACACACTACCAGAAATGTGCAATTGTTTTCAGTTGGACCTAACTCATTGCTTGCAGACACCCCTGGTTTTAATCGACCAGATCTAATTTTTTCTAAATCTAGACTTGCAGTCTTTTTTCCAGAATTAAGAAACCAGTTTTCTAAAAAAGAAAAATGTAAATTTCGAAATTGTTTGCATTTAAATGAACCTGGTTGTGTTATCGATAAAAATTGGGAAAGATATTTTTATTATAAAAAATATCTTTTAGAGAATATTACTCCTGATTATTAATTCCTGGTAAATTCAGCTTTAAGTCACCAGTTAATTCCTGCATTCTATCTTTCATTATAGAGGTTGATTTTTCATGAGCATCTTGCAATGCTTCAAAAACTTTTAACTCCACTACTTTATTACCTTTTTCTAATACTTTTTCATCTATTGTAACTTTTAAAGGTACCTGATTACCTGACATCCAAATTGAAACTTGTGAATCTGAGTCCTTCCCTTCAATTTCCATAGCATCTAGCTCTTCTTGAAGTTTTTGCGCGTCTTGTTGAATTTGCTGAGCTTTTTTGAAAGCTTCTGTAATTTGCCCAAAATTTGGGAGCCCGAATGCTGCCATTAGTTTTTTAAGAGATTTTTAGATTAGTAGGAAATTCAAATCCTATTTGCTTTACTTCAGTATGAAGTAAAATACCATGCTTCATTTTAACTTCTTTTTGTATATGTAAGATTAGTTTATATATATCATTTGCTGTTGCATTGTTTGAATTAACAATGAAGTTAGCATGTGTTTTTGAAATTTCAGCACCACCAATTTTAAATCCTTTGAGACCAAGTTTTTCAATAATTTCTCCTGCTTTTTGATTTTTTGGATTTCTGAACACACTTCCACAACTAGGTAAGTGATAAGGCTGTGTTGCCAAACGCCTTTGTAGATTTTTATTTGTTATTTCATTTAAAACTTGTTCATCAAAACCTGGCTTTAGTTTGAATCTTGCTGATATAACTAACCAGTTTTCCTCTTGAAGTAAGCTTTTTCTATAAGAGAATTTAAGCTCTTTATTAGTTATTTTAAATTCTTTCCCATTGGTTAATGAAATTACTTTTATAGAATCTAACTTTTCAGCTGTGCAGTCTCCTTGAGCTCCAGCGTTCATTACAGCTGCTCCGCCTATAGTACCTGGGATACCTACTGCCCATTCCAATCCGTGGAGCCCTGCTCTAGCAACTTTTCTGCTTAGTGTTGGCAAAGGCTCTCCAGCAAATCCTTCGACTATCCCTGATTTTTTATCTATTTTGCTTCCTTGCAACTTTTTCATAGAAATGATTAATCCCTCCCAAAGAGAGTCATTAATTAGTAAATTTGAACCAGCCCCTATGATGTAACATTTAATCTTTTCTTTGTTAGCCCAATTAATTAACTCTTTGATTTCTTCAATACTGCTTGGTTCTGCTAACCATTTAGCAGGGCCACCAACTTTCCATGTTGTAAAATTAGCTAGTAAAATATTTTTTCTAATATTCATAATTCATTATTAATCTATGCTGCAAAATCTTGAATATTGCTTTTATCTAAAATTAGTCTTTCAGAGAACTTATTAATATCTCCAGCTCCTAAGAATAATATTAGATCATCTTTTTTGCTTTCTGCTTGTAGCATTATTTTCAGGTTATCATAATCTTTAGCTAATTTCACTAAACACTTAGGATTTGTTTTTTGCATTAATGAAACAAGATTATCACTACTAACTCCTTTTATAGAATGCTCACCAGCACTATAGATAGGCAAAATAAATATACTATCTGCTTGATCAAATGACACTGAAAACTCTTTCATTAAGTCATTTGTTCTAGTAAATCTATGAGGTTGAAAAACTACTATGATTTTTTTTATACAATGATTTGCCTGGTATTGATTATTAATCATTAAACGAGCCATATCAATCGTCGCTTTAATTTCAGTTGGATGATGAGCGTAATCATCAATAATTTTTGTACCTTTCCAAATACCTTTTAAATCAAATCTTCTTTTAGGGAAATCTACATTTTTTATAATATTTTTTAAATTACTAAATGGAATACCAATATTTCTGCAAACTGATACTGCAGCAATGACATTGCTTAAATTATGATATCCAATCAGAGGAATTTCTATTAAATCTATAAGATTTCCTTTTTCATAATATTCAGCTACAGTACAATTTCCATTTAAGGAAATTGGTATAGCGGAATAATCTACTCCATCTTTTTTCTTGATTGAATAAAAAATACCATTATTTTTAAAAATATCTCTTAATTTTTTGCAGTCATGATTGATAATAATTCTTTCACATCTTTTGCTAAAGATTTGAAATGTCTTTTCGAGATCTTGTATACTATTATAGAAATCAGTATGATCAAGTTCGATATTTGTAATTACACCTATTTCTCCTTTTAATTTTATTAATGTACCATCTGATTCATCTGCTTCAGCCACTATATATTTACCTTTTCCTGAGTGAGCGTTACTTTTATAAAGTGGAACTATTCCACCTATAACAGCAGTTGGGTCTTGTTTACTTAGACTTAGAAGAGTAGCAATTATTGTACTCGTTGTTGTTTTTCCATGGCTTCCAGCGATCAGAATAGAAGGTTGTTGTTTTGTAAGAAAACTAAGAATATCTGATCTGTGTAAAATCGTAAGATTTTTTTCTTTTGCTTTTTGTAGTTCATTATTTGAATTTTGTATTGCTGAACTAATTACAATAATTGGTGTTTTGTGAAATATTTGGAAAAGCAAATCGATATTTTTAGCTTCTTGTTTTGAAAAAATTTTTATTCCAGCTTTTGACAAGTCGCTAGTTGTTTGATTTACGCATATGTCAGAGCCAGAGATTGAATAACCTTTATTGACTAAAATCAATGCAAGCGCAGACATACCTATTCCTCCTACTCCAATAAAGTGGATATGGTTTTTTGTGCTGTTTAGGCTGATCAAGGCTTTTTGATTGTCGAATGAAGAATAACGTTGCCTTGTATTGAAGGCTAAATTTATGAATTTTTTCTTGTTTTTTGTGCTGTTTATAAGCTTTTTCTAAAGAAAGCACAAAAAGAACATGAGAAATGCACCTTATTTCTGTATGATCATTGGCCATTTACATTCGGTTTAGCCGCTTATTAACATGACCTTGAGAGTTGCGATTAATGGATTCGGCCGTATTGGTCGCAACTTCATGCGTTGTTGGCTTAGTAGAGGAGCAAACACAAACCTTGAAGTTGTTGGTATCAATGTCACATCCGACCCGAAAACATGTGCTCACTTGTTGAAATATGATTCAATTTTGGGCCAAATCAATAATGCTGATATCAGTCATACAGACGACACATTCACTATTAACGGGAAATCAATAAAATGTTATTCAGATAGAAACCCATTAAATCTTCCGTGGAAAGAGTGGGGAGTTGATTTAGTTATTGAATCTACAGGTGTCTTTAATACTGACGTAGGAGCAAGTAAGCATCTTCAGGTGGGTGCCAAAAAAGTTATTCTTACCGCACCAGGAAAAGGTGAGGGAGTTGGTACTTATGTTGTTGGTGTCAATGCCGATCAATATAGGCATGATGATTTTGATATTTTAAGTAATGCAAGTTGTACAACAAATTGCCTGGCTCCAATTGTCAAAGTATTAGATCAAACTTTTGGTATTAATAAAGGTTTGATGACAACGATTCATAGTTATACAGGAGATCAACGAATTTTAGATAATAGTCATCGGGACCTTAGAAGGGCTAGAGCAGCTGCAATGAATATTGTTCCTACCTCTACCGGTGCAGCTAAAGCAGTGGCTTTGGTATATCCGCAAATGAAAGGAAAGCTAACTGGTATTGCAATGCGTGTACCAACTCCTAATGTTTCTGCAGTTGATTTAGTTTTTGAATCTGGAAGAGCTACAACAGCAGAAGAAGTTAATGCGGTTTTGAAAAAAGCTTCACAGGACTCTATGAAAGGAATTATTAAATACGGTGATTTACCTTTGGTGTCAACTGATTATGCAGGAACTAATGAGTCCACTATTCTTGATGCAGATTTAACAATGTCTATTGGAGATAACCTTATTAAGGTTTTAGCTTGGTATGACAACGAATGGGGTTATAGTCAGAGGGTTGTTGATTTAGCAGAGGTTGTAGCTAAAAATTGGAAATAATTTAAGTAAAAAAGTATCTATTTTTTTATTTGATTCAGAAGTGTGTGAAGTTCGAGTAATTTTTTATCCTTATTTCTTCACCGTTTTTCCATAAAAGTTTTGGAGGCCCTTTTGTAATCTTTCCAATTATTTGAGCTGAAGGTACTAGTTTTATCCATTCTTGTGCCCAACTAGGAGGCAAACTTACAATCATTTCAAAATCTTCACCTCCATTTAGGCACCATTTATCCCATGTTTGTCCTTTTGGCCAATCCTTTGCTTTTGGCATTTGATTAGGATCAATGATTACTGAGCAATTACTACTGGAAGATATATTTGCTAATGAATCTAAGAAACCATCACTACTATCAGTTCCTGCTGCTCTCCAAGGGATTTTGGCTGGTTTGCAATTGATTAGATGTTTTAGTGCATCAATTGGTGGTGAGGGTGTTTGGTGCGCATTTATGGATTGTTTTTTTAGATTTTCGGTTAGTTCGTTTTTATTAGGTATTTCTTCAGACTGTAATAATGCAAGCCCTAGTCTACTTAAACCATGGGGACCACTTGTTACTAAAAGATCTCCTGCTTGTGCATTGGATCTATGAAGTCGTAAAGGACCTAATGATCCCACAGCAGTAATCGCAAGAACTTTTTGTTTACCTTGTGAACAATCGCCGCCTAATAATTTTCCTCCAAATTTTTCCAATGCTTTCTGCATACCTATGTAAACATCATTCACCCAAGACCACTCTGTATCTGGTGGTGTGATCAAACCGATTGTTATGCCTATTATGTTTTCTGAACCACTTGAAATCAGGTCAGATACATTTGCTGCAATTGCCTTCCATCCTATATTTTCTGGGAATGTAGTTTCCTCACTAAAATGAACCTTTTCAACAAAAACATCAGTATTGATGATTAAATTTTTTCGATTTGTATTAATGATTGATGTGTCATCATCAATTTGACCATCATCCATAAAAGTTTTTAAGCGATTGAGTATTTCTCTTTCACCTATTTGATTAAGGGTTTCTTTGTTTTGTTTACTTTTAAGCATGAGGCTTTAATTTTTCTAATCCTTCAAGAATTTTGATTGAAATTATTTGATCCTTTACATCGAGTTCATTCAGTATTTCTTCTCCTTCAACTACATAACCAAAGGCAGCATTACTTCCATCGATTAGATTTCTCCCAGCTGGGTTTAATTCTGCTTCATAAAGAAAGAAAAAGAATTGAGATGAACCATCATCTAATGCTTTTGCAGAATGTGCCCACCCCAAAGTCCCTAAGGTTGCAAATGGAAGCACAGGTGTCTCTGTGTAAAGGCCTAGTTCTTCAAATGTTTGGTTGTAAATTGTTTCATCTTTCCCATCAACTCTTATTTCCAAAGGAACATTCCTTTCTTGATTAGTATCTGGATCTATATATCCACTATTTGTTCCTTTAGGATCTCCTGTTTGAAGAATAAAAAACTCTTCTGCCCTATTGATTGGCAGTCCTTCATAAAAACCTTTTTGCGCCAAATCAATAAACGCTCCAGCAGTCAATGGAGCATTGTATCCATCAATTATTGCATTCATTGATCCTTTAGACGTTTCAATTAATACAGAGGCTCTTCCTAATAACCTTGGTAAATTATCAAATTCTTTTGGTATTTCATAGGGAAAATCTTTTGGGAGTAAAAGTGCTTCAAGATCTCCAATTTGTTTAAGTGATTTTTTTCTAATGTTGATAAATTTTATTTTATTTTTACCATTTGCCTCGTCATTCAGTGCAGTAAGGTTTTGTTTTAGTTTGACAATGATTTCTTCTGCTTGAGTTCTGTTGACTTCAGGAATTGATTGGATAATTTTTGAGCTTCTGTTATTTAATAAAAATTGTGTCCTTGAAGCCGCTTTACTAATTGCAGGCCATCTACCTCCTCTAACTAAGTCACTTGTTTCCTCGAGCTTGTTTTGGATTTCACGTAATTCGTTTTGTTCAATAGGCAGCGCTTTTCTTAAAATGGCATAAGGGTCTTTAACTCGATTCCCTGTTGGAAGTGCTGCTATGACAGGATTTTCCCAAAAAAAGAATAATGGGAGAAATAGTGTCAGAATTGAGAATGAAAGAATTTTTTTTATCATGTGATGTTTAAGTCACATAAAGACTTTCGCACAGTTCTATGATCTCTAGGTATGAATTGCGGAAATGATTTCAAGTAACGACTTCCGCACTGGAACGACCATTGAATTAGATGGTGCTGTTTGGCGCGTGGTGGAATTCTTACATGTCAAGCCTGGAAAGGGTTCTGCATTTGTAAGAACTAAATTAAAAGCAGTGCAAACTGGCAATGTTGTCGAAAAAACATTTAGAGCAGGTGAAACAGTTCCACAAGCTTTACTTGAAAAATCTGTTCTTCAACATACTTATATGGAATCAGGGGACTATGTATTTATGGATATGAGCACTTATGAAGAAACTAGGTTAACTGCAACTCAAATTGGAGAAAGTAGAAAGTATCTTAAAGAAGGAATGGAGGTTACTGTTGTGTCTTGGAAAGAAAAACCTTTGGAAGTTGAGCTTCCTAATTCAGTTGTACTTGAAATAAAAGAGACAGATCCGGGGGTTAAAGGAGATACTGCTACAGGTGGTACAAAACCTGCCATTCTCGAAACTGGAGCACAAGTTATGGTTCCTTTATTTATTTCAGTCGGTGAGAAGATCAAAGTTGATACTCGAAATGATAGTTATCTAGGTCGGGAGAACCAATGACAATGAACTTAGATCATGATTCACTCCATCGCTTATTAGCCACCTTGGCTGAAAGCGATATTCAAGAATTTCGCTTGGAGGGCGAAGATTTTCGCTTAGAAGTTAAGCGAAATCTTTCTGGATCTATATCTGGACCTTCTTTGGAATCACTTTCTTCTTCCGAAGTTGCACCATTACAACAACAATCTCAATTAAAAGTTGAATCGATTTCAACTGCTCCTAGTGACCCGCCTCCTGCAGTAGCTTCTTCACGTTCAGAATTTATAGAAATCTCAGCTCCTATGGTTGGTACATTTTATAGAGCACCAGCTCCTGGAGAACCTTCTTTTGTTGAAGTAGGAGCGAGAATTTCAGTTGGCCAAACAGTTTGTATTCTTGAAGCAATGAAACTTATGAATGAATTAGAAGCCGAAATTAGTGGAGAAATAATAGAAATTCTTGTTGAAAATGGTACTCCTGTTGAATTTGGTCAGGCTCTGATGAGAGTTAAACCTTCTTAAAAACTAACTAGAAAGTTCCCAAGCTGTTTCTAATGCGGCAATCATGCTATCCGGCTTTGCAATAAATTTTTGCGCAATATCAAAACCAGTTCCATGATCAGGTGATGTTCTAATAAATGGAAGCCCCAAAGTAGTATTGACTGCTTTATCAAAGGCAAGAACTTTCGTTGGGATTAGACCTTGGTCGTGATATAAAGCCAGAATGCCGTCCGGAGCATCATTAGTTGATTCGTTCAGCCAAGCTCTTCCAGATGATATCCAACAAGTATCAGGAGAAATAGGCCCTTTCAAGGTGATAGTGGGATTTTTTTGTTGCCATTTTTGAATTGTAGGAATAATCCATTCAATTTCTTCTATCCCAAGATGTCCGTTTTCTCCAGCATGAGGATTTAACCCAGCAATAGCTATTGTTGGATTTGGCTTAAAAGCTTTGCAAAAAGCTAAAAGAGTATCTAGCTTTGAAATGATTAGATCAGGAGTTAAAACTTTAGATATTTCTTTTAAAGGTATATGCGTTGTAGCTAAAAGAGTATTTAAGCGCCATTCATTTACGGGAGATTTTGCTGTAAAAAGCATTGATGTTGGGACTCCTCCTGCCAACTCTGCTAATCTTTCGGTCTGACCTGGATAGTGGTGACCTGCTTCTTTCCAAATATATTTTGATATTGGCCCTGTCACAAGAGCCCGTGCTTTGCCTTCTAGGACTAATTGTGTTGCTCGTGTGAGCCAAACAAAGCTAGCTTCTCCAGTTGTGACATTTGGTTTGCCTAAGATATGTTTTCCTTCATATGGAATATTTTCGATTAAAAGTTTTTCAGGATTTGCTATAGATGAAATACCATTCTTTTTAAGACTTGCATAGACATTTTCAATAATTTGTTTACAACCAATCAATACAGGTTGCATATTTTTAGGTAGATTTAATGTGCCAAGAGCTTTTAATGTGACTTCTGTACCTATTCCTGCGGGGTCTCCCAAGGCAATGGCAATACGATTTTGAATTTTGTCCTCTTGATTTTTTCCTATCATGTTGAGATTGTTGGTTTTGATACTCTTGGTTTATGGCATAGGAGTTGGCCTGAAAGATGGGTGGTTAAAAATTCAATGGAATCAACTTCTTAATGATTCTGATGTCACAGAAGTTGAAAGAAATCAAAAATGAAATTTTTGTGCTTGGGCATTTTTTTTAGATAATTTCAATCATTAAGTTTCTGTTGATTACTGCAACTTACATATTTTTTGGTAACTTGAACTAGCAAAGTATCTTTACTTTGACTTTTATTTCTACTTTCCATTTCATTTTTACAGTAAATGTAAGTAGCTACTAGTTTTTCTTTTGGTTTTTTCTGATCATGTTGAGATTATTGTTTTTGATATTCTTGGTTTATGCGATAGGAACTGGTATGAGAGATGGTTGGTTAACAATCAAATGGAGTCAATTATTACATGATGTTGGTTTTACCGAAGTTGATAGAGATAAACCGATGGATTGGAATGATTTCATACTTAAAAGACTTCTTAAAGACAAAGATGAATCTAATTAACAAGATTTTTATCAGTTTTTTTAATCGATGAGTAACAATCTTTAAGTCCTGACTTGTAATCAGGATGAATTAAAGAGTATCCCATTTCCTTGCAAAGTCTTGCATTGCTGACTTTTCTATTCTCTTGCCAAAAAGAAAGTGCCATTGGACTCATTTTTTTAGAAGCAATTTCAAACGATTCAATAGGTGGCAACTTGGTTCCAAGAAGCTTGGCTGCAAATTCTAAAACTTCTATATTTGAAGCAGGATAGTTATCTGCAATATTGATAATACTAGGACTAATATCTTGTGAATATGTATTAATTAAATGAAGAATTGCACCTGCTATATCATCTATATGAATTCTTGAAAAGACTTGTCCAGGCTTATCTATAGCCTTGAGTGAAGTTTTCTTATAGGAGTCTAATGTTGATCTGCCTGGGCCATAAATTCCTGGTAAACGAAGTATTTGTAAAGGTAGTCCAGAATCTTGCCACTCTTTTTCGCATGAAAGTCGACGAATACTTCTTGATTGAGTAGGTTTGGCTATATCATTTTCAGAAATCCAATCGCCTTTGCAGTCCCCATAAACACCAGTGGTAGATAAATATCCAACCCATTTCAAAGGAAGTTTGGTGATTTCATCTTTTAAATTTTTTAATACAGGATCTTCACCACTACTTAGAGGAGGTATACAGCTAATGATATGAGTGACGCCATTTAAAACTTCCTTAGGAGGTAAGCGGCTTGTATAGCTGTCATATTCGAAATCGGCGCCTTTACTCTTAATATCCCTTCTACTGCAGAGTACTGTTGCTCCCAACTGCCTTGCTATTTCCGCTATATGTTGCCCAGTAAAGCCTCCTCCAAAAATTACCACTTTTGAATTTGGCTCAAATGGTACAGACTGCTTGACAACCCTTTCGATCATGAGTACAAATGTATTACTCGCTTAGATTCTGATGGCACATGCTTCTTTCCATAGTTTGCCAGTACGTACAACACGTTGTTTGAAGCGTCAACGATCTGCTTTACTTCAAGATTCTAATAGCTTGCAATTAATTTTAGTGTTCGTGATGATGAGCATAGGACTTGTTGGTTTTTTTGCTCCTGAAAAACCAGATCACTTTGCTTCTATTTGTCAAAAGCATAATTCTTCAAATGTATGCAGAGTTTGGTAATAATTAAGCTGCTTGCAAATCTAGATTTTGATTTTCTTTGGAGCACCTAGTATTTTTTGCTGCTTTGGGATTGGCCCATTCAAGTAATCGAATTGCTAATCGTAAGTCTCCTTCTAGCCATGCTCGAATTGCCATGGCTCTGCGAGGATCATAGAATTTTTGACGCCTATACCAATCAAAAGCATCTATGTCAGATTTATCACCATTACATGAAAGACAAGCAGGAACACAATTTTCAGTAATACTTATCCCACCTTTACTGCGTGGCAGAATATGGTCTATGGATTCAGAACGCCTTCCACAGTAAATGCAACTATTTCCAGTACATTTATGAAGAGATTGCCGCCATCGTCGTGCTCGTAATTTAGGACATAAATCTTCAAGGAATACTGCATCCCTATTTTGCATCCGAGATGATCGATTATAGAAATTTTGCCTTGATTAAGCCTTTAGTCAATATCTAGGAAATTTATTTGAAGTTCTTTTAATAGCTATAACGGTCTTGAGGAGTTATTGGTTCCCTTGTATTGCTTGTTGGTGAATATTCTTTTGATAGTTCGTCTCCTGCTTGAGGATAAAGGTCACCTAAGTAGCTGATGCAATCATTAAATTTATCTGGGTTTCTTACAACAGCTTCTACGATCATTGTTGCTGCCTGTTTTGGGGAAGTCTTAAATAAACCTTGCTTTTGAGCTTTAATTGATTGATATGCTGCTCTCCAACTAGCATCATGACTGTTGCCTCCTTGACGCATAACGCAGTAGATATCAACACCTATTCCAGCACCAGCTTTTGCTTCAGTTGTGATGAAGCTTGTTACAGCAAGCAATAGAATTGAAAGTGGAAAAGAAAAATGATTTTTTAGTTTGAGCATAATTGTATTGCGAGCTCTTTTAGTTAACTTATAGATCTATTTTATTCTGTCTAGTTTTTTTAGGAATGGATAAAAACCTTAAAGATTTTGAAGAATCATTAGCTTTAGAACACTAAGCAATTTTTTTCACTTTTTTAATTCCTTTAATTTTCAAAGATTGGTAATTCAGCATTCATGATCAATATTCGGAAAGCAAGCAGATATTCATTAACCAAACTGTTTGCACAATCTTGGAAGATGCTTAAAAGAACTCTTGCTTTCATCAGATTAGATCATGGTACACATTCTTATCACTAAGAGTTTTTTGGCTTATGCTGACGAATTGGGCCTTGCACTTTTGCTACTGCTACTCATTAATCATGACCTCAGTCTTCAATTAGAATGAGACCCTGCTGAGATTTTAGAAGAAATATTCACTCAATTAGGTATTTGGCAATCAAAAAACCTATATCAAAAAACTTTCTAAAGCAGTCATTAAAAGCAAACTCTCTTTAATTTACTAATAGGTTGCTAGAAACTTCATGGGTTATTTAAGGAACAGCTATCAGAGACTTGAGCGATATTGATTTATGTGTTGTTATCAGTAAAACTTATCTATTTCTTCAATGGCAACTTCTTGTTCATTCAGAATTACCCGAACTGCTGAAGATCTTGCGCAAACATTGACTGCCATTTCACAGCGATTAGTAAAGTTGGAACAAAGAATAGAAACTCTTGAATTAACTGCATCAAGTTCTCAGGTTGAGCAATCTGATGAAGAAATGACCATGCTTGATGGAGTGGATCAATTACTTGAAGAGTGTAAAGGATTATTAAATACTGAAAAAGAGGAAGCCCAAACTGATGAGTTATGGATCAATCAGGACGAAGATCATCAAAACATGGCTGCTTAATTTGAAAAACAAATTTAACTAAAGTCATTTGTTCTCAAGGATTACTTAACCTAAGGATTTATTGATGTCTTACAAGATGAATTAAAATTGGTTTATTATTAAAAAAATAAATCAATTTAGATATAATTAATTATTTATTTTCCATTAGTATTTTTGATGCAATACCTACACCAGTTCCTACTGGTTTAGTAGCAACACCAAGTTGATCTAATGTTGCTTCAATAGATCCTATTGCTGCAATTATATCTCGTTCATTTACAAAACCTAGATGACCTATGCGAAAAATTTTTCCTTTCAGATCATCTTGACCTCCTGCAAGTAATATATCAAAATTATTTTTCACATTTTTTCTTATGACTTCTGCATCGATATTTTTTGGGGCTATTGCTGTAATAGATGGACTACCATAATCTTTTTCTGCAAACAATGGTAAACCTATTGATTGCATTGCTTCTTGAGTAGCTTTTTTATATATTTCATGACGTTTAAAAATCGATTCTAAACCTTCTTCTTTCATCATTTTTAAAGCTTCTTCGAGTGCAAAATAAAGGTTGACACTAGGCGTAAATGGGTTGCTATTTTTATCTGCTGTTTTTTTATAGAGCTTTAAGTCTAAATAAAACTTTGGTAGCTTAGAAATACTATTAGCAACCCAAGCTTTTTTGCTCATTGCAACGAAACTTAGCCCTGGCGGAATCATATAACCTTTTTGAGAACCTGAGGCAAGGACATCTATTCCCCATTCGTCCATTGGTACATTGCATGCACCTAGGCTTGTCACACAATCAGCAATCATTAGTGCTTGTTTATGATCTTTAACGTAATGACTTATGGCCTTTAAATCATTTATTACACCTGTAGATGTTTCTGAATGTGTAACAATTACCGCGCGAATATCCTTGTCTTGCTCTAATAGTTTTTTGAACTCTAAAGAGTCTAAAGGTTTCCCCCAATCTGCTTTTACAATTTGAACATTAAGTCCATATGCTTTAGCAACTTTTACCCACCTTTCACCAAATTTTCCATTTTCTCCACAAATGACTTTATCTCCTTGACTTAATGTATTAATAATTCCTGCTTCCATTGCAGCTGTTCCACTTCCTGTAATTGCAAGAACATCCTCTGATGTTTGGTGAAGCCATTTAAGGAGTTCAGTTGTGTTTTCTACAATATCTTGGAATTCCTGGGTTCTGTGTCCAATTGGGTGTCTTCCTAGAGCCTTTAAAACTCTTTCGGGTACTGGAGTTGGACCTGGGATCATTAGAGTTAGTTTTTCTTTCATCAACAATTGAGTTAAAAGAGTTATTTTAAAAACTACCAAAGGAATTTATTTATTTCTAATTTTTCTTCTGATTCAAATGGATTCACACTTCCAGTTTGGGTTGCGGGAGCCGCACGAGCAGCTGCAGAAGCTCTTGCAGGAAAACCTTTTTCTGCAATTCAAGAGCTTCATTTACCTAAGGACGGGGAATCTATATATGTGCCTGTTTCATCTGCGGCTGTGCTTCAAAATGGTCATGAAGCTCTTGGAATTAGTCTTTGTGACTCAGGAATTGGCTTAGATTTAACACGAGGATTAGAGATATGGACATATCTTCAATTTCTGACAGACACTAATTGTGAAAACTTTCAAAGTAATTACAGTGATAATTGGTTAGAGATTGTTGCTGGCTATGGAGTTGGTAAAGTAGATTTAACGGGTCAAATCTGTTTATCACATTTTGCTAGAGATTTATTACTTTTTAATCTTAAACCATATAAAAAAATTGGATATATTTTGAAACTAGAAATAATATTTCCTGCTGGAAAAGAGCTGTCTGAACGTACTAGTAATCATGCTTTTGGAGTTGTTGATGGATTAGCTGTTATTGGTATGCAAGCTGAGGTTCAGGATAGCGCTTCTCCTGATCAATTACAACAAACAATTTCATTATTAAAGTCTATATCTAAGCAGCCTAAATTTGATGGATCTCTCACTTTTGTTATTGGTCAAAATGGTTTAGATATCGCTTCTAGCAAGGGTTTAGATATTGATTTTGTAATTAAAACTGGTAATTGGTTAGGGCCGTTAATAGTTGCAGCTGCGAAAGAGAAAATCAAGAAACTTTTGCTTTGGGGATATCATGGAAAGTTAGTTAAACTTGCTGGTGGAATTTTTCATACTCATCATCATTTAGCTGATGGTCGTATAGAAATCTTAATTGCTTTAGCGGTTAAAGAAGGCATCCCTTTAGAATTAATCAAATCTCTTTCTGAAAAAAATTCTCTTGAATCTGCTTTTCTATTTCTACAAGAAAAATCCCCACAACTTGCCAACAGATTATGGTCTCGTTTGGCTAAGGAAATTGAACTAAAAACTACTCATTATGTAAAACGTTATGTTGTTTCTTCTACTATTGAAATAGGTGTTGTTTTGTTTGATCGCAAAAGGAAGCTACGCTGGGCTGGACCAATAGGTCTTCAAAGAATTAATTCTCTTGATTTGACTCTTGAGGTCTAATCATAGACTTTTCTTTAATCTAAATTCTTAGAAGACTGCTTTGGTTCTATTTTGTAGATATGTCTAATTCACAATTGGAAAATCAGCGTACTCCTGCAATAGTAATTCTTGACTTTGGCTCGCAATATTCAGAATTAATAGCGCGTCGTATTAGAGAGATTGAAGTTTATTCTCTTGTTTTAAGTTATGACACTCCTGCAGATGATTTGCGGAAGTTAGCGCCTAAAGGAATCCTCCTAAGTGGAGGCCCTGGATCTGTTTATGAACAAGGTGCACCATTATCAGATCCTGAAATTTGGAATTTAAATATTCCAGTACTTGGTATTTGTTATGGGATGCAAGTGATGGTTCATCAATTAGGAGGTTCTGTAACGCCAGCTATGGGAAAAGCTGAATATGGTAAGGCTCCTTTAGTGGTAGATAATCCAACTACATTATTAACTAATGTCGAAAGTGGTTCGACAATGTGGATGAGTCATGGTGATTCTGTTAGAAACCTTCCTTTAGGATTTATTCGTCTTGCGCATACATCTAATACTGCTGAGGCAGCTATAGCTTTACATAATTCTCATTTTTACGGAGTTCAATTTCATCCTGAAGTTGTTCATTCAACTCATGGCATGGTTATGCTTCGTAATTTTGTTCATACCATTTGCTCTTGTCAACCTGATTGGACTACTAAGACTTTTATTAATGAGGCTATTACTAAGGTACGTAATCAAGTTGGCACTAAAAAAGTTTTACTTGCCTTATCTGGAGGTGTTGATTCATCCACCCTTGCGTTTTTATTGCAAAAAGCTATTGGTAATCAGTTGACATGTATGTTTATTGATCAAGGATTTATGAGAAAGGGTGAACCTGAATTTTTAATGGAGTTCTTTGATAAAAAATTTAAAATCAATGTTCAATATATCAATGCTCGCAAAAGATTTGTTTCTAAATTGGAAGGGGTAATTGATCCGGAAGAAAAGAGAAAAATTATTGGGACAGAATTTATAAGAGTTTTTGAAGAAGAAAGTATTCGTTTAGGTCCTTTTGATTACTTAGCTCAAGGAACTCTTTATCCCGATGTAATAGAAAGTTCGGGGACGAATATAGATCCAAAAACTGGAGAAAGAATAGCTGTAAAGATTAAAAGTCATCATAATGTTGGGGGCTTACCAAAAGATCTTCAGTTTAAATTAGTTGAACCCTTAAGACGCTTATTTAAGGATGAGGTTCGAAAAGTAGGGAGGTCTCTTGGGTTGCCAGAGGAAATAGTTCAAAGACACCCATTTCCTGGACCAGGATTAGCAATCAGAATTCTTGGAGAAGTTACAGATGAGAAATTGAATTGTTTGCGTGATGCTGATTTAATTGTTAGAGAAGAAATTACTCGAGCAGGTTTATATCATGATATCTGGCAAGCTTTTGCAGTTTTATTACCTGTTCGTTCTGTAGGTGTAATGGGAGATAAACGTACTTATGCATGGCCAATTGTTATTCGATGTGTTTCTAGTGAAGATGGCATGACAGCCGATTGGTCAAGATTACCTTCGTCTTTATTAGAAACAATGTCTAATAGAATTGTCAACGAGGTTGATGGTGTAAATAGGGTTGTTTTAGATATCACAAGTAAACCACCAGGAACTATTGAGTGGGAGTAAAATCTTGAGAAACTTTTAGGAAATATACAAAAAATATTTTTAATTAATAAAAATTTACATTTATTTGCCGATACTTTTTGTAATGGCTATTTAAAATTTAAAAGAACAATTAAATAGGCTTTGATGACATATAATATGATTGACATGTCATTCTTTTACTTGCAATTTTCAGGATTTGGTTAGTTAAATTTTGCAAACCTAACGAATAGGAATATATGAATTTAAAACTTGTTGGAATCGAGAGGATTTTTCTTTTTTCAAACTATTTCTTGTAGCGTTCCTTGTAGGAGAACTGATAGAGATGGCACTAGTTTAGATACTTTAGACTTAATTGTTTGAAAATTTTCAAAAGACTGGTGAAATCCATTTCAAGTCGTTATTTTGGATTAGTAGCATAAATGAATTGACAGTTGCTCCTTCAGAAGAAATTACTTTAGACCGTCGACTTCAACATGACAGTATTCAATTTTCTGGGAAGACGGTCTATCTAAATCCATTTTTATATTGGCGGAGATTTGATAGCAAGCTTGATCGATGGTTAAGGGAGCCTGGTCAATTGGGAGAAGATCAAATTAGAGTTAATCGTTTACGCTTTTATCCTGAAATTAATTGGGATTACTTGGAAGAAGAAGAGAGAAATATTAAAGATGGCGCAGTGGAAATGTTTTTGAAGAGTCTCGAGTTGATAGGCACTTTTCATCCAGAACTTAGCTCAGGGCAATTACTTGAAGTGGAACGTAAGATGGCGATTACAAAAAAACGTGCATTTGAAAAATGGGTAGAAAAGTCGTTTAGAAGAAGATTAAATAAAGAGATACAAGAAAAACAACGATTAGCTAGGGAGCGTTTTTTAAGAGAATGGCGTGAATGGTTAAGTCAAGAAACCACTCACAAAGCCTTATTACCCTTAGTGGCAATTTGTTTTCTGTCTATATTTGGAGGTTGGTCCTTAGGTATGTCTAGTAATAGTTGCACTCCATATTTTAATTCTGTTGATCAAAATGCAATGAACTAGGGTAGGGCTCCTATGCCTAAAGATTCGTTAGAGGAATTACGCCTCACTTTTATGCAAGATTTTTTGCCAGTTGGTATGGCAATAGTTGATCGAGTAAAGAAAGAAGGTTTCTCAGAATTAGTTCAATTCTTTAATGATTCTGATGATCCTTTAAATCAATTACGTACGGAGGGTGATTTGGCGGCACAAAGTGTTCGTCAAAAACTTGATGACATTAGTCCAGGACTAGGTAATCCTGTCATGAATGTAAAAGTATCAGTAGAGGATAGTGAATCTGAGGACTTTTCTCTTTTGAATGAGAGTGAATTATTGATGGTTTTAGAAAGAGTAGAAGATCGGATTGATTTATTACTGCAATATTTAGATGAATCAAATTAATTTGTTGAGAAATAAAGTCTTATGAAGGTTTCCGATCTACATAGAGAGAATTCAAGTAGGAAAATCTTTTTAAATAATCAACCTAACTTTTTAATAGTTTTAATTATTATTTTCTTTTCTGTAATTGTGGGTAGATTATCTTGGCTTCAATTAATTCAAGGTTCCAATTACAAAAGACTTTCTGATAATAATCGAGTTCGATTGATAGCAAGCCCGCCTATAAGAGGAAGAATTTTAGATTCTAAAGGGAATATTCTTGCTGATAATAAACTGGTATACTCTTTGATTGTGCAACCCTATTTAATATCAGAAGAACAGTGGGGCAAAAATGCACTTCTATTATCGGATGTATTAGATATAGATTACCAACAATTAAATTTAAGATTCAAGGAAGGTTTAAAAGATAATCGTTTAAGTATTACTTTAGTTTCTAATATGTCTACAGAACAAATTATCAAATTTAAAGAAAAAGAATCTTTATTTAATGGTCTACAAGTACATCTTGAGTTAGTACGTTTATATCCATTCCAAACTCTTGCTTCTCATGTATTGGGTTATACCCAATACATCACAATGAAAGAATATAAGGAGCTTTCCAAATATGGTTATAAGATTCAAGATCGTATTGGACGTATTGGTTTAGAAGCTGCTTTTGAAGACGAGTTACGTGGGAAATGGGGAGGTCAAATGTTAGAAGTAGACGCTGCTGGACGAATCCAGCGTAATCTTGGTTATAAAGCCCCTGAAGCTGGGAAAGATTTAGTTTTAACTATTGATCTACAGCTACAACAAACCGCAGAAAGAGTACTTGCGAATAAACGTGCCGGAGCAATCGTTGTATTAGAGCCTCGAACAGGAGCTATTAAGGCTTTGGCCAGTAAACCTAATTTTGATCCTAATTTTTTCACAAAATCTATAACGACTCAATCAGAATATGAGACTATCTTTTTGGCTTCTGATTTACCACTTTTAAGTAGAGCCTTAAATGCATACGATCCAGGCAGCACTTGGAAAGTAGTAACTGGTATGGCGGGTATGGATAGTGGCAAATTTCCATCAGATATTCGTTTAAAAACAGCTCGATGTATTAGGTATGGAGGACATTGTTTTCCTGAACATAACCCTCAAGGTTGGGGAACGATTGGTTATGAAGATGCTTTTCGAGTTTCTAGTAATACCTTTTTTTATCAAGTGGGAGTTGGATCAGGCATTAAAGAACTATTTAGTGCTGCCACTAAATTGGGTTTTTACAAGAAAACAGGTATTGAATTAGCTAATGAGGAAAGTAAAGGTTTTGTTGGCAATAAAGAATGGGCTGATAAAGGTAGAGGTTGGGGCAAACCCGGTACTACACCATGGATACCCGAAGATATTGCTAGTGCTTCTATAGGTCAAATGGTAGTTCAAGTTACTCCTTTACAATTAGCTCGTGCATATGCAGTCTTTGCAAATGGTGGATATTTAATTACTCCTCATTTAGTTGAATCAAATATTGATTGGCTTTCGTCCAAATATCGAAAAAAAGTAGATATACAGCCAGAAACGTTACAAACGATTCGTCAAGGTTTGTTGAAAGTAGCACAATCTGGAACGGGAAGAGCTGTTAACCTTGACTTGCCAACATTACCCCCAGTAGCAGCTAAGACGGGAACAGCAGAAGATAGTACTGGTGGAAGTGATCATGCATGGTTTGCATGCTTTGCTCCTTATGAAGCATCTGAAATAGTCGTTGTTACTTTTGCTCAAAATACCCCTGGCGGTGGTTCAGTACATGCGTTGCCTATGGCAAGAGAGCTGTTAAAGGCTTGGCATCAAAGTCAATAAATACAGAATTTTAGAGTTTTTGTTTCTTTTACGCTGCTTTAATGTCGAGTTTATTTTGCGATAGTTTGATATCTATCTTTTGCTTTACTTCTAAGACGGAACAAGGATTTGTTTTAAAAGGAAAAATAATGAATGGACTTTTTTCTGGCCTGACAACCCATGCTTGGTTGTTTTGTTGTATTAATAAAAATCCTTTGTATCTGATTACCGTATTTTGAACAGAGAGAAATGACATACAGTAAAAGATAATCACTCTTACTTTATTTCATAACACAATATGTAGCGTTTCAAGTATTTGCGGAATTTCTTTACAATTCTTACTTCGCTATAGTTCTCTTTTGCCAAAGGCTTGTAAGTCATTGCGGCAGAAGTAATTTTAAAATAAGTTTTTTATTTAATGAAAATATTTCCTTTTCACTCACTGTGGTGCAAATCTATATATAGGGTATTTTTTGATACTTGTGCGATTAGTTTTTTATGGGATTCATTTGCACTAAACGATTGATAACATCTTCAATGGATTCATCTTTTGCAGGATTTTTATAGTTACTAGCTATTTGTCGACCGACTACTTGTGCTCCTAAATGAGCAAGTTGAATACGCAAGGAAATTAGCAATTCCATAGAACCACCTCCAGAGAAACTTGCTATTGCAATTGGCCTACCATTAAATAATGCGCGGAAATCATTTTCTTGAACTGACAGCCATGCTATCGCGCTAGTCAGTACAGGTGGTATTGATCCATTGTATTCGGGAGCACAAATGACCCATTTGGGTATATTTACAATATCTTGATGAAGTGAATGCACTTCTTGAGGAATGCCAAGCTTTTTATGGGTTCGAGGATTAAAAAGTGGTAAATCAATTGTTGTTAAGTCAATTAATTTTGATGAGGTTCCAAGTTGTTTACTAATTTCACAAAAACGTTGAGCTAGTTTTAGGTTTTCACCATTACTAGCAGTGATGACTAATAAATCTTCAGTGCAAGTCATGTAAAAAATTAGAGGAGTTTTTGCGGCGATTAATTTTGAATAGGGAGATTAATAATTACTCCCTGTTCTGCGATGATGAACAGCTGTAATGCCATTCGAATCAAGAACCTTGCCATATTGAATTTCAGCATATATCAACCAATGATCCCCACATTCCATACGTTGCTTAACGCAACCTTCGATCCAAGCTAAAGCATCTGGAAGAATAGGTTGATTGTTAGGGCTTTTAGCAATATTTAGTCCTCTGAAGCGATTTGCACCTGGTAAAAATGGCTGTAAAAATTGTTGTAAAAGCTTTTTATGGTTGTTTTGATTAAGGATATTAAGAGCGAAGAACTCTCCTTTATGCAATAGCTTTTCAACAGCCCTATCTTTAGCGACTGCAATAGTTATACCAGGTGGTGAAAAACTTGCTTGACTAATCCAACTTGCAACCATTGCACCACTGAGATTTTGTTCACTTTCTTGTTTTTCTACAGTGAGAATAGATAAAGATCCAATGATTTTCCCAAGAGCTAATAATGCTGGATCACTTTTAGTTATTTTCATGCCATCACTTAGTCTATTTTTTGTTCGACGTTGTTGTTGAATTAGCTTTCTGCCAAATAGAGTGCCTGTTTCTTCAAGTGTTTTAACCATCTGTGCATCTGGACTAAATTTGATTTTGATTGGGTCAAATCCAAATTTAAAACCACCATTTTGCAATTTTGTTTCTAGTAGATCTAATGCTTCCCCACTCCATCCATAGCTACCAAATATACCTACTGGTTTTCTTCGATCTCCTTCTGAAAGTATTGTGCCTAGGGTTGAAACAATAGGGGTTGGTGCGTGTCCACCAAGAGTGGGAGAACCAATAAGGTAAGCATCAGCTGAATTAATGATTGCTAGTAATTCATGGGGAGGGGTGAATTCACAGTTAAGACTTTCTACTTTGACGCCAGTTGCACTAATACCTTTAGCTAGAGAATCTGCAATTGATGCCGTGTTACCATAGGCACTTGCAAAGAAAAGAGCTACCTTCAAAGATGTTTGATCCTGTTGTTCTCCCCATCTTTGATAATCTTTTAGTAGGCTACGCCAACTAGTTTCGATGGCTGGACCATGACACGGTGCAATCGTATTAATATCTAGGAATTCTATTTTTTCGATAATGCTATTAATTTGATTCACCATAGGATTCATAAGACAATCAAAATAGTGACGTCGTTCTTCTTCTGTACTACTTCTATTATTTTCTGCCCAATCAGGTGTACATATATGAGCAGCAAATAATTTGTCACTCATTAGTAGACCTGTATATTTTTCAAAACATATGAGTCCCCCAGGCCATCGAGCTGTTGGTGTCGCCAATAATTCTATAATATATCTATTACTAATAGATATACTCTCTTGTTGCTTTATTAATTTCAGTTTTGGCAAAGGTGGAATATTCGCTATAGTTTTTTCCTTACTTTGAGTTGGTTTAATTTGATTCCATAAATCTTTTAATAGCTTGCCAGCAGGATTAGAACAAATTAGTTCAATATGTTCAAATTCTTGTGAGAGCTTCCTAAGTAGAGAAACTCTATTTGGGTTTACATGCCCTATAATGATCCTCAACGTTGTATTTTTTTCTTTGAGAATACTTTTTATTTCAGGTAAAAAAACCTCTGCAAAATTTTGCCCAGGTGGGTGAATAAGAGTAGCAGTGTAAGAAGATGCGTTCTTTTCTGTAAATAAAAAAGAATTAGACGTTGTTCCTTTACCTAGAGAATATTCAACTTCAAATCTTAGTTTTTTAGGACTCATACATCTAAGACATATTAAATCTTCATCGATCGCTAAACTAATGATATGTTTGTTATTTTGTGAAATAGACATTAATAAGATGTTCCTAATTTTCGGTGATGAACAGCTGTTTTTGCATCAGCATTGGCAATACTTCCTTTTTCTACTAAGGCATAAATAACCCAGTGATCACTAGTTTCCAATCGTTGTTTTACTCGGCAGTCTAAGTATGCCAGAGCATCTAATAAAACAGGTCCTCCTTGAGCGGCATCTTCGAGTAGAGGTATACCTTCAAAACGATTTGCGCCGGGTGGGAATCGTTTCAGGAATTGCCGAAATAATTGCTGATAATTATTTTCTTCTAATACGTTAATTACAAAAAGATCGTCTACTTGCATAAGAGTTTCAATTGCGCGATCTTTTGCTACTGCAACGGTGATACCAGGTGGTGAAAAACTTGCTTGGCTAACCCAACTTGCAACCATAGCGCTGCTTCTATTGTCAGTTCCTTGCCCTTGACTAGCAGTAACTACATATAAGCCACCACTAATACGACCCATAGCTTTCATTAAATCTCCATCAAAACTTTTTATTGCTGCAATATTTTTTTTACGGTTTAAAAGTTGTCCCAGATCTGTACCTGCTTCTTCAAATTTTTGAAAAGTATTAGCGTCTGGATGTTTTTTCACTCGTAAGGGCTCAATTGCTTCTTTTTGACCGAGACTTCTGAACTTATTAGCTAATACATCAATTGGCTCATCATTTCCACCGTATGCATCATATAGCGCTACCCATTGTTTTTGTTTTACAGCAGCTAATAATGTGCTAATTGAATTTTGCATATCACTATCCCCATTGCTAGGCCAAGTTGGAACTATTACTGCTTTTGCGTCTCCAATAAGTGCAGTTATCTCTTGAGCATCAGTTGCTCTTAAGTCAACAAGTTGTACTTGAGCATTTGCTTTATTTATTCCGAGAGCGATTGCTTGACTTAAACGATCACAGAATCCATATTGACTTATATAACAAACAGCTGCATACTCTTTACCTTTACTCAGTTGACTACTCCATTCTTGATATTTATCTACCCAAACAGCCAAGTTATATTTTAAAAGAGGACCATGTCCAACTGCAATCGTTTGTATATTGGGGAGATTTTTCATTCTTTTCAGTGCTTGTATAACACTTCTTGCATTTGGACCCATTAAACAGTCGTAGTAATATCTAAAGTCTTCGCTAATTTGTTCAGGCTCTATATCAAATAGATCTTCCGAACAGTAATGTAATCCAAATGCATCACATGTATAAAGGATGTTAGTGGCATGGTCAAAAGTAAAAATTGTGTCTGGCCAATGCAGATTTGGTGCACTTAGAAATTCAAGCTTATGATGAACTCCATTGACGGGATTAATGCCTAAGTCTAATTCATTTCCAGTTTTTATTGCTCTTGATTTAAAGGAGCAATGTATTTGATTTTCTAAAAATTGAATAGCTACTTTTGAGCCAACGATCTCAATATGTTGATTTTCTTCTAGCAGATCACCAATTAATCCAGAGTGATCTGGTTCAGTATGACTGACTATTAGATAGTCAATTGACTGTGGCTCAATTTGACTTTTGAGAATTTTTAACCATGTATTGCGAAACTTGGCATGACTAGTATCGATGATTGCATTCTTTTCTCCTTTAATAATGAAGCTGTTATACGTTGTTCCATTTCTTAAGCCAAATTCGATATCAAAGCGACTTCTATCCCAATCAAGAGAACGAATTGTTGAGCTATTCATTGCAATTTCTTTGCATTGCAATGAGAGTCTTGAGTTGTCTGGCTTCTTCTCAAGCAATAAATTAGACATGGTGCTTTTGTCTTTTTTTCATCAATTTTTTAATTTTAAAAAAATTTAGTGGTCATTTGTTTATACATATAGGAAAAAGCACATCATCTCTAAACAATTTAGAGTCGGTTTCATTTGTGTCTCAGAATTTTATCAAAGAGATTGCGTTTATATTTTCATCAATTGACTAACTTTATTCATTATTTGCTTTCATAGCTCTCAACATGGCTTTATGAGCCTCTGTTTCAACATGAGAAATCAGATTAGAAAGAAATGTTGTGTTTGATTTTGGGAATTGCGGATCTTCCGCCATTGGAAGCTCCCCAGCAAGGTGTATCCCTGTTTCTTTTCCTGAGCCTGGAGTGATGACAACTAGATCTGAATCTAAATTATGATTATATGACCACCAAAGATCTGGTTTTATAGGGAGTGGTGTATATAGATTGTGACTTATCTTTTCCACTTGCTTGTGTTTTAGTTTCTGTCGTTGTTTTGTTAAATCTAGAAGAATTTGCTGTCTACTTCTCCCTCTTAATTGAAATAAAATAAAGGGATCTTCTTTGAATCTATCACCCATTAAGAAGTAAATAGCACTTACATGCTTACACGGATTAGCTTTGTCTGGGCACGTACATTCGCTTTTAACTTCTTCCAATTTGAATGGGAATAGTCTTTTCCCACTTGCTGCGAATGCGTTTTCAATATCTTTTGGCATTACTCCTGCGAGTAATTGTGCTGACCATTTAGCTTTTTTTGCCATAGCTTCAATAACATATTGCCAGTCTTCATCATTCAGAACATCTAACCAAAGTTTGACTTTGTATGGTTCTTTTTCAGTTCCTTGAACTCTTGCGTGAACTCTTCTTCCTTCAAACTGAATAGAAATTACATTCCCTTGTCTTGCATAATTCCAGGCTCGCTCTAATCGTTTTTTATACCTATAAGAATTGATCAGTTCCATCCATTGTGCAACCCACCATGACTGTTGACCTAGTCCGTCTTCTCCTAATGATGTTGATAATGCTGATTGAGAACTTGATGAATGAGTCATTACTTGTTTCTATTCATCTTTATCTAGCGTAACTAATTCACGTAAGGCTTTTATTTCTAAATTTCCCAGCCATTCTTCTCCTGAGCCAATAATATCTTCTGCTAGACGAGATTTTTTGATAAGCATCTGATTGATTTTCTCTTCTAATGATCCTTTGGTTATAAATTTATGAACCATTACAGCATTGTTTTGACCAATTCTATAAGCCCTGTCAGTTGCTTGATTTTCAACTGCAGGATTCCACCAACGGTCAATATGAATTACGTGACTTGCTCTTGTCAGATTTAAACCTACTCCTCCCGCTTTTAACGAGAGTAAAAAGATATTGGGTCCCCTAGGATCGTTTTGAAAGTGATCAATCATTGTTTGACGGTCTATTTTTCGAATGCCGCCATGTAGAAAAGGAATCTGAGACTGCCACTTTTTTTGTAAGTAAGTTTGTAGTAACAATCCCCATTCTGCAAATTGTGTAAAGATTAGAACTCGATCATTAACTTCCAGGATTTCTTCCAGAAGCTCTATTAATCTTTGAACTTTTCCAGATCGATCTGGAAAAGTCTCTTCGACATTCGCTTCTTTGAAAAGAAGAGCTGGGTGATTACAAATTTGTTTAAGGCGTGTGAGTAGCCCTAATACTTTTCCATTACGTTGCCCAAGCGGGGAGCTAGAGATATCAGCTAAAGCTTTGTCCAATGTCTTGTTATATAGGGATTTCTGCTCGCTACTTAAGTTTACCCATTCATTTAGTTCAACCTTTTCAGGAAGGTCTGAGATAATCGATTTATCAGTTTTTAATCGTCGTAATATGAAGGGTTTAATAAGCACGTTTAATTCTTTTTGAGAAGATATGTCTCCATAACGCTCAATAGGAAGTTGAAATCTTTGCTTAAAGAATTCTATTTCTCCAAGGACTTTTGGATTTAAGAAGTGCATAATTGACCAGATCTCATTAATTTTGTTTTCTATAGGAGTTCCTGTTAAAGCAATACGAAAATACTTTTTACTTTGTTTTTTATTTAGTCGGTGAACTGTTTTGCTTTGTTTTGCGTTTGGATTTTTAATTGCTTGCGCTTCGTCAATGATTATTCCTTGCCAATCTATTCCTTCCAATAATTCGCTATCTCTAGTAAGTAGATTGTAACTAGTAATAAGAATATCAATTTTTAGTAGTCGTTTTTTCAGATCAGAGATTGTTGTAGCTCTATCTTTACCATAATGCTCTAAAATGGAGAGTTGTGGCGTAAATTTTTCTCCTTCTCTTTTCCAGTTTGTTAGGACGGATGTAGGAGCAATTAATAATATGTTTTTATTCAATTCATTTTCTTGCTTTAGATGTTGTATAAAAGCAAGAACTTGAATGGTTTTACCAAGACCCATGTCATCTGCGAGGCAAGCACCTTGGTTGAAGCGGTTTAAAAAATTGAGCCAACCCAATCCGCGTTCTTGATATGGTCTTAATTGTCCAGTGAAATTAGATGGCGCAGGGAGAGGTTCAGGGGCTTTTTGCTTGTGATATCTCTCTAATACATTTTGAAGTTTGGGTCCTGCTTCAAAATGATGAACTGGAAGTTTCATGAGTGTATTTCCATCTGATCCAGTTAATCTCAATGCATCATCTAGGCTTAGGTTGGGATTATTTTTACAAAAATTTTCTGCATTTTCCATATCTTTTGGTCGCAATTCAATCCATATTCCTTTGTAATTGACTAGTGGACTTTTTTTTCTTCCAAGTGCTTCTAGTTCTTTAAAAGTTAATTTGATACCACCAATCATGAATTTCCACTCCCAGCTTAGTTTTTGCCCTAAACCAATATTTTTCGATGATTGAATTAACTCTGCTTGCATCGTTATACCTAATCGACTTGCCAATCCACCTGAAAGACTGTTTGGAAGTATGACTCCAATACCAATTTCACGAAGCTGTTTTGCGATACTTCTAATGAAGATAAATGCTTCTGTCGCTTCAAGATCCATTGAATCAGGAGTCGCGTTTTCTAATCCTTTTTCAAGTGCTTGGAAAATGCCTAATGCTCTTCCTAGTCCCTCTAGTAAAACTTCTCCAGGTTTTTCGACTCGTATGTTGCCAAGTTGTATAAAGTCTGTATTTGTATTCCAAATAGTTGATGCAGAGATTTTCAGACTTGGATCTGCTTCAGCTTGTAATGAAAAAATTAGTCTCCATTTGTCTTTACCATGTTGTGGCACTAATAGCTCTAGACAGGCTCTAGCATTTTGAAATTGTCCTGATATGCGTTCCTTCCAATTTCTACTTGCTTGAGATAAACGAATAAGCTCTTCATTATTTAAGGTAAGTTTTCCATCAGAGGACCCAAGAGCTTTTTGCCATGCTTTTAATAATGGATCTAGTTCTTTATCATTTGGAGTAAAACTGTCTCGAAGATGTGCATCGATTAATTCTTGTAAGAGATTGCTAACGAAAACACGATTTTCTTGTGGACGATGAGAAGCAAGATGCTTATTTTTTAAATCTTGACTCTTCTCTTCAAGGAGAATGCCACATGAAGTTACAAGTGGCAGCCTGGAAGCGAAATCTTCTAATCGCCTTCGTTCCTTTTCGTGACTTATTAAAGGTATCCATTGAGCTTGACCAACTGATTCTTCACATTGATTGATTTCTACTTTTGGTAGCCATAAACCTTTAGCAATTAAACTAAGTATCCAACGTTCTAAATGACTCCACCAAAGTAATTCGTCTCCAAAATCATTATTTTGATTAGTTAAAGGTAAATGAGCTAGCCAGGTTATTGCATCATTAGGTTTTAAAGCCAGGCCTTCAATGACCCATGGCCACCATTCATATTGTGTTGGAATAGGTTCGTCAGCCAGTAAAGGTAATCCAGACCAACTATCTATCGAAAATTTTTTTTGTTTTATACTTTTACTTGGAAGGGTTAGTAAAGCTGTTTGTGGAAAGCATTGAGATGGAAGTAAGTTTTTTGTAGTGAGCCAATTCTTTAATTCTTCTATTGAAAGATGAAATGGATGAGGAAGAGGTGCATCTCTGACTTCTTTTGGTTTTGCAATATTCCATTCATCAGCCCAAATAAATAAGTAAGGGTTGAGAGAGAGAGGATTGCTATTCCTTTTTTCAAGCCAAGTAGCGTGTAGAACACTCATTGTCGCAATAGCGAAATCATTAACTGTTCTTCCTCAAGGATAAAATTGATAGTCATCAATCACAATTAAAAGTAATTTCTTTCTGAATCATGACTGTGAATTAGTTAGATTTTATGACAAGCTCATTACTTGTTTTGTATTTTTAGTAAGTACAACATAGTTTATGAATTTTCTCTAAAAGCCGATTTTTGTTATGGCAGGTGATCATTTGACATCAAGAGGAAACTTCACATCTCTTACAGGAGATGAGATTCGCACCACTTTTCTAAATTTCTTTGCAGAACATGGTCATAAGATTCTTCCTAGTGCGTCTTTAGTCCCTGATGACCCAACTGTTTTATTAACTATTGCAGGAATGTTGCCTTTTAAGCCTGTTTTCCTTGGGCATCAAAAAAGGCCTGCACCACGAGTAACCACTAGTCAAAAGTGTATCAGGACGAATGATATTGAAAATGTTGGCTCTACAGCAAGGCATCATACTTTTTTTGAAATGTTAGGAAACTTCTCTTTTGGTGATTACTTTAAAGAAGAAGCAATTAAATGGGCTTGGCAATTATCAACAGAAGTCTTTGGATTAGCACCAGAGAATTTGGTAATTAGTGTATTTCGCGAAGATGATGAAACGGAAAAGATCTGGAAAGAAATAATTGGCGTCCATCCTCAAAGAATTATTAGGATGGATGAAGAAGATAACTTTTGGAGTTCTGGTTCTACTGGCCCATGTGGACCATGTTCTGAGTTGTATTACGATTTCAAGCCTGAATTGGGATTTGACACTATCGATTTAGAAGATGATTCAAGATTTATAGAGTTTTACAACCTAGTTTTTATGCAATATAACCGTGATAGTGCGGGGACTTTAACAGAACTTGATAACTGCAATATTGATACAGGGATGGGGTTGGAGAGGATGGCACAAATTCTTCAAGCAGTTCCTAATAATTATGAAACAGATCTGATTTATCCACTCATAGAGAAAGCTGCTTCTCTTGCAGGTGTTCAATATCAAGATCTTACTGAAAAAGAGAAATCCTCTTTTAAGGTAATTGGGGATCATAGTAGAGCTATTGTCCACTTAATAAGTGATGGTGTGACGGCAAGTAATTTAGGACGTGGTTATGTATTAAGAAGGTTATTGCGACGTGTTATTAGGCATGGATGTTTAATAGGAATTACGAAACCTTTTTTAGCTGATCTTGGTGAATTAGCTATTCAGTTAATGCAGTCTTGCTACCCTCAATTGAAAGATAGACGAGAAGTAGTGATTTCAGAGTTAGTAAGAGAGGAAGAGCGTTTTTTAGAGACCTTGGAGCGGGGAGAGAAATTATTGTCAGAGTTATTAGAAAATAAACCTAAGGAGATTGCAGGAGAGCAAGCTTTCCTTTTGTATGACACTTATGGTTTTCCTTTAGAACTTACAGAGGAAATTGCTCAAGAAAATGGCTTGAAGGTAGATGTGAAAGGGTTTGAAAAAGCCATGCAAAAACAGCGTAAAAGAGCGCAAGCTGCTAGCACTACAGTGGATTTAACAATTCAAGATACAATTGATAGTCTTAGTAGAAATATTGGTTCAACAAATTTTCAGGGATATTCAAGTTTAGAAGAAAAGTGTAATGTTCAAGCCATAGTTTTGAATGGCCAGTCGGTTCAACAAGCTCAAGCTGGTGATGAAATCAAAGTAATTCTTGAGACCACTCCTTTTTATGGTGAAGGTGGAGGGCAAATAGGTGATGTAGGGACGTTATTGATGGATGATGAATCTTTTGTTGAAATAAATGATGTTCATCGAATTAACAATACATTTGTGCATAGCGGCATTGTTCGAAAAGGAATCTTAGAAGTAAATACCAATGTTGAATGTAGAGTTGACAATATTAGTCGTCAAAAAGCACAAGCTAATCATACGGCTACTCATTTGTTGCAGTCAGCTTTAAAGCAGGTTGTGGATTCAAGTATTAGTCAAGCCGGATCTTTAGTTAGTTTTGATAGATTAAGATTTGATTTTTACTCTCCACGCCCTATTTCATTAGATGAGCTACATGAAATAGAAAATCTAGTAAATATCTGGATTTCTCAAGCATATTCTTTGAAAGTTCAGCAAATGAAAATTGAGGATGCAAAAGCAATTGGTGCTTTGGCGATGTTTGGTGAAAAGTATGGTGATATTGTCAGAGTTGTGAATGTCCCTGGTGTTTCAATAGAACTTTGTGGTGGTACGCATGTTTCTAATACAGCAGAACTCGGAGTATTTAAGATAGTAAATGAGTCAGGAATAGCTGCAGGTGTTCGTCGCATTGAGGCGTTGGCGGGACCTTGTGTATTAGATTATTTAAAGGATAGAGACTTAATAGTTAAGACTCTATCTGAACGATTTAAGGTTCAATCACATGAAATTGTTGATAGAGTTTTTGCATTACAAGAGGAATTAAAGAGTGTAAATAAAACATTAGTTAAAGCTCAGAAAGAAGTTGCATCTGCTAAAACATCAGCTTTAATTGAACAGGCTATGGCTATTGGTAGTAGCCAATATATTATATCTCGCATAGATGGGATTAATGGTGATGGTATGCAAAGTGCTGCCAAAGATTTGGTAGCACAATTAGGTAATAATTCCGCCGTTATTCTTGCAGGAGTACCTAATCCAGACAAAGAAGAAAGAATTATAATTATTGTCGCTTTAGGTTCTCAAATCGTTGGACTAGGTTTACATGCAGGAAAGTTTATATCTCAGTTGGCAAACATATGTGGAGGCGGAGGTGGAGGCCGTCCTGACTTTGCTCAAGCTGGAGGTAAAGACTCTAGGGCTTTAAAAAGCATGCTTGAATATGCTGAGTCAGAACTTCAATTATTATTGAATCAATAATTATTCGTGTAAATACGTAATTTGCCTAAGACTAGTTTCTAAATGTTCAAGTAGGCGTTGTGCATCATTTATTTTAAGTTTTCCATTTTCTATAGCTAGTTCACTAGACATTCTTAATCTTTCTAGTAGTTCACTGGGATTATGCTCCATTGATGTTAAAACGTCTGCTTTAGTATTGCCTCTAATTACATGATCTAATTTATATTCTCTATGGTTTGTTAGTCGTATGTGAACAGCATTTGTAGTGCCAAAAAGATTGTGCAGATTACCCATTACTTCTTGATAGGCACCTCCAAGAAACATGCCGATCCAATAAGGTTCATTATGCTTTATCTTGTGTAACTCGAGGAGAGATTTACTTTGTCCATTATTTATAAATGTTCCTAGCTTTCCATCTGAATCGCATGTTAAATCTGCAAAATGACCAAGGTTGGTAGGTTTTTCATTAAGTCTATGTATTGGCATTACAGGAAACAGTTGACCGATTGCCCATGTATCTGGTGCAGAACGAAAGATAGATAAGTTTGCATAATAGGTTTCAGCTAGAGCAGTATCTAATTCTTGGAGTTCTTTTGGTATTAATTGATTTTCAGGTAGACGATCTACTACCGCTTGTGCGCATACCCAGGTTAATTCTTCAGCTTTTGCTCGTTCTGGTAAGTCAATATACCCTAGACGAAATGAATTGAGGGCATCATTTTTAAATTTGATTGCGTCATTCCACGCTTCCTGCAATCTAGATATAGAGTTCTCTGAACTTTTGTTGATTTCTTGTATATGCATCATTGTTTTACGCAAATTTTCTACAGGTAAACATTCTTTACTACTTTTTTTAGGTATATCTCTTGAAACGGAACTTGTTCCAAGAATATTGAATATTAATATAGAGAAATGACTGACTATCGCACGACCGCTTTCACTTATTAAGGTAGGAACTTCTATGTTATGTGTATGGCAACATTCTTGGATTGTTGCAACTACATCATTGGCATAATTTTGTAGTGAGTAATTAGTAGATGCTGCTGTAGCAGTCTGACTGCCATCATAGTCAATCCCAAGCCCTCCTCCGACATCTAGATAACCCATTGGTGCCCCTAGACGTTTTAACTCTATATAGATTTGACCTGCCTCTTGTAAAGCATCTTTTAAAATAGCAATGTCATTAATTTGACTACCCAGATGAAAATGTAGAAGCTTAACTTCCTGAAGTAAACCTGCAGCTTTTAATTTATCTACAGCTTTTAAAATTTCTGGTACAGATAATCCAAATTTTGATTTTTCACCTATTGAGCTTTTCCATCTTCCATTACCTTCGCTAGATAACTTTGCTCTGAAACCTATTAGTGGTGCAGCTCCAAGTTTTTTGCTTGATGTAATAATCCGATTAATTTCGTCAAATTGTTCGATTACAACGACCGGATTTTTTCCTAATTGACGAGCAAGAATAGCTGTTTCAATATAGCGCTTATCTTTGTAACCATTACAGATTAACAATGCCTCAGGGTTATTGATTAAAGCTAAGGCAATTAATAATTCAGCTTTGCTTCCAGCTTCTAATCCGAAATTCCATTTATGCCCATAGTTAAGAATCTTTTCTACAACATGACGTTGATGGTTACATTTGATTGGAAAGACACCTTGGTAATGCCCCTTATAGCCATATTTGGATATGGCAGTTTCAAATATCTCATGTAATTTTTTTAGTCTGTCTTCCAGGATGTCATCAAAGCGAAGTAAAAGAGGAGCTTTTAGATTTCTGCCATTTAGTTCTTGAAGTAAAAACATAAGATCAATATTGTCTTTATCTCTTCCTTTTGGACTGATGCTTATGTTTCCAGCTGGATTTATGGAAAAGTAATCTTTTCCCCAACGATCAAGCCCGTATAGAACGGCACTGTCTTCAACCGTCCATTCTCGAACTTGAGTTTTTTTTAGGTTTGATTTTGTTAAATTTGACACTGGACAGTCATCATAAAGATCTTGAGAAATCAAGATTTCTTTATATAGTCTACGAATAGTTTATTAATCTTGTCTTATGATTTGCCAAGAGGGTCCTTTTAGGAAGACGATAACCTCACTCTAGATTTTAATTATGACTGCAGAAAGAACTTTTATTGCAATTAAGCCAGATGGCGTTCAGAGAGGACTAGTTGGTGAAGTTTTAGGACGTTTTGAGCGCAAAGGTTTTAAATTAGTTGCCTTAAAGCAATTAATTCCTAGTCGTGACTTAGCTCAAGAGCATTATGGAGTTCATAGAGAACGCCCATTTTTTGACAAATTAGTTAATTTTATTACTAGTGGTCCTGTCATAGCAATGGTTTGGGAAGGAGAAGGTGTTATTTCGAATGCAAGGAGAATGATAGGTGCAACAAAACCTTTAGAGGCTGACCCAGGAACAATTAGAGGTGATTTGGCGATCGATATTGGCAGGAATGTTATCCATGGATCAGATGCTCCAGAAACAGCTGTTTTTGAAATTGGCTTATGGTTTAGTGCAGATGAATTAAGCTCTTGGGAACCTGCTGATCAAATTTGGAGAGTTGAGGAATAACAGTTATTTATTAAATCTGCTCCATTGAAATTTTAGAAGTATTTGCTGCTCCTTTTTATTTAAAGGTTTTTGGCAAATACTTTTTGAGATAAGATCTGCCGTTATTGCTGCAAGTAATACGCCATTTCTATAATGTCCAGTTGCAAGCCAAAGTCCTTTTAAAGATGACATACCTAATATTGGACCCTCATCAGGTGTGCAAGGTCTAAATCCCCACCACCGTTCCATATGAGGCCAATAGGTTGCTGAGGGTAGCAGAGAGTTCATCTTTTTTTGTAATTGGCTTTGTCCAGATGGAGTTAACCCTTTTTCAAAACTTGCATTTTTCTCACTGGTTGCACCAACAATAATTAATCCATCTTCTCTTGGGACTAAGTATATACCTGGTCCAAAAATGATTCTTTTCAGAGCATTTTTTGGTCCTTGAATAGAAAACATTTGGCCTTTAACAGGAAATATTGGAAGTTCATTTAGTAGTTGATTACTCCAGGCACCACTGCACAAAACTGCTTCTTTGGAAGCAATAGTTTGGAGTTTTCCTTCTGCATTGCATATTTTGACCCCTTCAAAAGTGCTGTTATTTTTTAATAAGGCTTTTACTTCTACACCTTCTTGAAATTGAACACCTAATTCGACACATGCTTTTTCAAGAGCTCTCATTAAACGTCTGCGATTATCAATTTGCCCATCTTGTTTAAAAAGTAAGCCTGTTTTCCATTGATGAGAGATACCAGGGATCTCGTTTTCTAATTCGATACGATTGAGTGGTTGACCAAATGATGTAGTGCAATACCTATCTCTTGATTCATTATCATGAAATGGAACAACAATTCCACAGGCTTTTAATCCACAATTGATACCACTATCATTTTCAATTGTTGTAACCCATGATGGAATACGAAATAAACTTAATTGTCCAAGTTCTAGAAGATTGTTTGTTAGTCCTTCTGCATGAGGCGCGAGCATTCCTGCAGCTACAAAGCCAGCAGCTTCATTCCTATCGCGGCTCAATACTTCTACTTTTTTCCCTTCCTTTGCTAATGAATGAGCTATAGACAGTCCTATCAAGCCCCCACCAATGATTAATAAAGGTTCAGAACTTGAATTAGCCATAAGTTGGCCTTTCTATTAATGAGATTTATTTTTTGACTAGAAGATCTAGTCAACATGATCTTGTTTTTCATAGGATGATGGAAGATCAGGTGTGATGCTTCAAATGTCAGAAACTAATCCTAACTGGGAAGCAGTAATTGGCTTAGAGACTCATGTTCAGTTGGGTACTGATAGCAAAATTTTTACGTCTGCTTCTACAAGCTTTGGTGATGAACCTAATACGCATATTGATCCAGTTGTGTGTGGCTTGCCAGGAACTTTGCCTGTTTTAAATAAGAAAGTCTTGGAATATGCAGTTAAGGCATCAATGGCTTTAAATTTAACAGTTGCAGAACACAGTAAGTTTGACAGAAAACAATATTTTTATCCTGACCTTCCAAAGAATTATCAAATTTCTCAGTTTGATGAGCCTATTGCTGAAAATGGATGGATTGAAGTTGAAGTTGCTGAAAAAGGGAAAGAAACTTATATCAAAAAAATTGGTATTGAAAGACTACATATGGAAGAGGATGCAGGCAAATTAGTGCATGCAGGTAGTGATCGTTTAGCAGGTTCAACGCATTCTTTGGTGGATTTCAATCGAGCAGGGGTGGCATTAGCTGAAATAGTTAGTAAACCTGATTTGCGTACAGGGAGAGAAGCTGCTGAATATGCGTCTGAAATTCGAAGAATCATGAGATATTTGGGTGTTTCAGATGGCAATATGCAAGAGGGCTCTTTACGTTGTGATGTGAATATTTCAGTTAGAAGAGGGCCTGACGCTCCATTTGGGACAAAAGTTGAAATTAAGAATATGAATTCTTTTTCTGCAATTCAAAAAGCTTGTGACTATGAAATTAATCGTCAAATTAAAGCTTATGAAACAGGATTAGTTGTAAAACAAGAAACTCGTTTATGGGATGAAGGAAAACAATTAACAAAGAGTATGAGATCTAAGGAAGGCAGTAGTGATTATCGTTATTTTCCAGATCCTGATTTAGGTCCCATTGAAGTTAAAATAGACCTTCGAGAAAAGTGGAGATCTGAATTACCTGAATTACCAGCTGCCAAAAGACATCGGTATGCGGAAGAATATGGTTTATCTGCGTATGACTCTAGAGTTTTAACCGATGAGTATTCAATGGCCAAATATTTTGAAGCAGTTGTCTTAGCAGGAGCTGATCCTAAGTCAGCTTCAAATTGGATTACAGGAGACATATCAGCTTTTTTAAAAGTAAAAAAACAAGATTTTACTAATTTTCCTTTTCTTCCAGAAGAATTGGCTGAAATGATTCAACTTATTAATGATGGCAAGATTAGTGGCAAAATTGCAAAAGAAATACTTCCAGAATTATCGGAAAAAGGGGGCTCTCCTCAAAAAATGATTAATGAAAAGGGATTGGGAATGATTACGGATATTGATGTCATTTCTCCTATGATTGATGAATTATTAGGAACATTCCCTAAGGAAGTTAGCGCTTTTCGGGATGGTAAAAATAAACTTCTTGGATTTTTTATAGGTCAACTGATGAAAAAAACCGATGGAAAAGTTGATCCCAAATTGGCGAATCAAATTTTGAATCAAAAACTTCGAGGATAATATCTTATAAGAAATCTTCAATCTGCTTTATAAGGTCTTTCAGCTTATTATTATTGTCAATAATTACATCTGCTAAATTTTTTTTTATACTGAGAGGTAATTGAGAATTAATTCTTTCTATTGATTGTTTTTTTGATAAGTTATTCCTCTTCATAAGTCTTTTTATTTGTTTTTCTTGGGAGCAATCTATAACCCATATTTCACTACAAAGATCCATTAACTTTGCTTCAAATAATAATGGTATAACAATTACTATTGTTGATTTTTTTATATTATCTCTAAGACTTTCTTCTATTTTTTCTCTTACTATTGGATGGATAAGCTTTTCAAGCCACATTCTTTCTTTGTGATTTGAAAATATTTTTTCTGCTAATGAGATCCTATTTATTACTTGTTTATTGTCCTCATTAGTATAAATTATATCCTTGCCAAAATGTTTGATAACAGAATTACTGATTTCTGTTCCTGGTGAAAGGATATTTTGGGCATATATATCTGCATCTAATATCATTAGATTTTTGTAATCTTCTAGATATTTTGCGACAGAACTTTTCCCACTTGCTATTCCTCCAGTAATACCTATGCGTCTTTGAGAACCTTTCCAGCGTTTTAAATAGACTTCTCTTTGCTTCTTTTCATTTATATTCCAGGATAAGGATGGATTAGTTTCTTCAGTCAAGATTTTGAGTTTTTTGGAATCATCTCTATGGTCACCTATTTCAGGTGGGATTGCAGCCCCTCGAGGGTTTCAAGCTGCAGGAATTACTGCTGGCTTAAAAGTTTCAAATAATCCAGACTTAGCATTAATAGTGGCTCCTTATGGAGCTGTTTGCTCAGGAACATTTACCACATCTTCAGCAAGAGCTGAATGTATCAACCTTGCTGTGAGTCGTCTTGAAAGTACTCATGGTGCAATAAGAGCAATTTTGATTAATTCTGGCCAAGCAAATGCTTGTACTGGTAAAAGAGGTTTAGAGGATAGCTTGCTTGCAACCAAAACTCTTGCTAACAGATTAGAGCTTAATGATCAGCAGATATTGATTTGCTCAACTGGGGTTATCGGGGATCCGATTCCTATTCAAGCATTGCTTGCTGGCATAGATCCATTAGTTGCAGCATTAGATGAAGAGAATGGAGACGCTGCTGCTAAAGCAATTTTGACAACAGATTTAGTGGAAAAACAAATTGCTTTTCAAGCTTCTATTGGAGGAAAGGCTGTCCGAATAGGAGGAATGGCAAAAGGTTCAGGAATGATTCATCCAAATATGGCAACAATGCTTGCTTTTTTAACCTGCGATGCTTTTGTTCCACAAGAGGTTTGGTGCAAGATGGTAAAGCGTGTTGTGAACTCGACTTTTAATTGTATTTCAGTTGATGGAGATACAAGTACTAATGATGCATGCTTGGCTTTTGCTGCTGGTGAGTTATTGTCTTCAAAATATTTCACAGATTTAGAAGTTGGCTTGATGAAGGTTGCTTCGCATTTAGCGAAGGCAATTGTCCGGGATGGAGAGGGTGCTAATTGTTTAATGGAAGTAACAGTAGATGGTGCAAAAACTGATGCAGAAGCTCGCTTCATTGCAAGAGCTATTTGCAGTTCATCTTTGGTTAAAACGGCTATTCATGGATGTGATCCAAATTGGGGAAGAATTATTGCTGCTGCTGGAAGAGCAGATATATCATTTTCTCTTTCTGAAGTTTCATTGTCTATTGGAGAATATATGTTATTGAAAGGAGGCCTTCCTATTGCATTTAAGAAGGATTTAGTAGCTGGATATATGCGTGAAAAGTTTAATATGCATGATGTAGACGATGATGCGTTAAAGATTCGATTGATTATTGGTAAAGGTAATGGTTCTGCCAGTGCTTGGGGATGTGATTTTTCTAAAGAATATGTAAGGATAAATGCCGATTATACGACGTGATTTTTTAATCACTAAAAAAATATTCTTTGTAAACATATTCTCCAATATGATTTTTATCTAGATTTATTAGTTTGCTTCCTTTACCTACTACGCAATCTAATGAAAGTGATGAGAGAGGAGCCCTCTCAGGCTCCATGGATCAATTGGGTAATAAGGCTGATCTAACCCCATCTCCTTATAAGTATCAAGCAGCTACAGGAGCTGTTTGACGGGAGAAACTAACGATTTTGTTAGCAGTTATGTTTTGCTCTAACCGAGCAGGTTTCAGTCACCCGCCTTATATCCCGTCGAAACCATTGCAGCCCCTTAAGACAATGGAGCTGAGCGGAATCGAACCGCTGTCCGAAATATTGGTGTGGATCACCTAGTTCAAAAGAATGAACAAACGTATTTTGACAGGTTTCCACTCCTTATACTCAAAATGTATATATCAATCATCTGTTGCATTGTTTTTTGATGAATAAACCTCAATGAAGCTAATTGCTATTTTCCCTCAAGGATTGGAGAAAGAAGGTGCAAATGAATTATTTGAATTAGGTGCTACGTCAATAAAAATTTTTTTAAGAGCAGTGTCTTTTGAAGTTGATATAACAAGTTTTTATCGTATTCATTTAAAAGCACGACTCCCATTTCGTTTTTTAAGGGAAATTTCACAATTTCCATGTAATAGTCCAGATACTCTTTATGCAGGTGTGCAAAGGGCTTGTGAGTGGGAAGAATGGTTACACCCTACAAAAACTTTTTGCGTAGATGTTTCCGGAAGTCATCCTTCATTAAGGCATACTCATTACACAGCTTTAGCTGTAAAGAATGCTCTTGTTGATTTACAGCGTTCAATATGGGGTCAAAGATCTTCTATAAATCTGGAAGATCCAGATGTTTGTATTCATATACATTTAAGTCATGAAAAAGCATCTTTAAGCTTTTCTTCTACAAGGTTTAGCTTACATAGACGAGGTTATCGTCCTGGCATGGGAGCAGCACCTCTGAAGGAAAATCTTGCAGCAGGATTGATTCGATTAACGCATTGGGATCGATTAGTACCATTAATAGATCCTTTATGTGGTTCAGGAACTTTACTTTTAGAAGCTGCAAGTATGTTATTGGGTGGTCCTGTTGGTTTAAATAAAAAACTTCTATTTAAATTTTGGCCAGATTTTAATAGTCAATTATGGCAATCTGAAAAATTTAATGCAAATAAAGAAATCAATAACTGTCCAATATATCCTACGATTATGGGTTGTGAGCAGAATAAAGATATAGCTCTTCAAGCTAGAGAGAATATCTCATTAGCCGGTTTCGACCACATAATAAGTATTAAAAATATTTCTTTTACGGATTTACTTTTACCTTTAGAGAAAGGCATTATTGTATGTAATCCACCTTATGGAAAACGTATTGGTGAAAAGGAAGAATTATATGAAATGTATAAAGAATTAGGTTATTTTCTAAAAACATATGCTTCTGGCTGGCAATTTTGGATACTTAGTGGAAATGCAAATCTTACTAAAGCCTTACAGATGAAATCTACCAAGCGTTTTCCTATTAATAACGGAGGAATTGATTGTCGATGGATGCATTATCCAATAAATTAATTCTTTCCTAACACTGCTTTAGTGGTTTTAGATATGCCTTCCAATGTCTCCGGTAAATAGGGACCTTTTGTTAAGTAACCTCCAATTCTGAGGCTTAACCCAGCAAGAGAAATGTTAATGAATAAACTACTTAAAAGACATAGTTCTAGGCTCCAGTTGAAATTTTTTTGTAACCAAAGAATCAGAATTAGTTCTATAGCAAGTAATGCAAACAACATGAGCATGCCTCCTGTTGCAAGAAAGATTCCACCACTAATCAGGCGCCTTTTTTCTCTATCTACTTCTTGCAGGGCAATCTTGACATGAAGATCCATTACTGAACTGGCTAGTGCTGTAACTCTTGCAGCAGCACCTAAGCCTTTCGATCTTTGTGATTCATTCATTAGGATCTTTTCCCTCCAGAAATCATGATTCCTAATAGCAGGCCTAATCCTGTGGCTATTCCAATTGCGAGTAAGGGCCTTTTTCTGATCGGCTTTTCGATGCGAGGTCTTAATTGACTATTAAGTTCATCGAGAAGATCTTCTAATTGTTTTTCCAGAGGTTCTAAGCTTTCAGCCAAATTTTTAGTCTGATCGGTTGCTGATTCAAATAAGTCTTCAAGTTGTTCTCTTACTCCATAGCTAGTTTTTCCTGATTGAACAGATATCACTCGGACTAATTCTTCAAAACTCCCTTTTGTAGCTTCTAAGGTTTGCTTAGCCACTTCTGGCCACTTTTCTTGAATTTTTGGAATGATATCTTCAAATTGATCACTCAACCATTGCTTGGAGTTCTCTTCTTTAAAGCTTGAATCAGTATTGATTGAGGTTTGAGCTTCGCAGGAAGCGGAATTCACTGATTCCATAAGATTCAAACTTAATACTTAATAGACTAAAGCTAACTTCAATTCTAGGGAACCCTTGGGATTATTCAATTTTTTGCATTATTTTGATGAAAGCTATGTAACTGTTTGGAAAATTTACTCGTCGCCTTTGCTTACAATTATTGCTATATGAATACTTCTAGTGCTAAACGTCTTGTGTAATCTATTTAGTAATCATGGACGTAGGGTTGTCAGCAATGTTCTTTGCATCTAATACCGTCCCAACAGATTTTGGATTAGTCGCAGCATCTATTGCGGGTGCAGGAAGCTTGTTATTGATTGCTTTGAGGTTTGTTCCTGGGGAGTGAAACTCTTCTTTAACGAGTTTCTCAACAGTTGAATTGTGCACATAAGGTTGGCTATTTTCGTGGCTGACTAGTGTTTTCATGGCTTTTGAAATCGATCACTAATTGCTATGTCTAGAAAAGAAAAAATAGAAATATCTTTACAGCACAAATTCAAGTTTGAACAATTAAAAAGGGTTATTGAACAATGTGATGATATAGAAGTACTTAGGGAGATTGCTATTGAGCTTTTGTCTATCAATCAACAAAAGACAGCAATAGTCTCCTGGACATCTAAAAAAGCTTTAAAAGCTGATCTTTTAAAATTACAGGATCAAAATATAGATTAAGATAAAAATATATTTTCTAGATTTCATTATTTTGCTATGAAAAGGTGGGTGTTATTAGAACATAGATTGAGTAAAGATAACATTAAGGGGAGACATTATGATCTTTTATTTGAAGAGAAAGCTTCTTGCTTAACACTGCAATTAGAAGCTTTTCCGCTCCTTAATAAACCTTCAGTTAAGGCTAAGCTTATTCAACCACATAATCTTTATTGGTTAGATAGGAAAGAATCTTTTGTGTCTGGTGGTAGGGGGTGGGCTAAGCAGATTGCATCAGGTCTTTATAGTGGGTTGATTTTGAATAAGGAGAATTTTTATGTCTTTTTCAAAGTTCTTCCAAATGGTTATAAAGCTTTTTTGGAGTTCCAAGAGCATGCCTGTCGTATTTTTTCTATATGAACATACGAATTTATTAATGATTACTTGAGCTTCTGGCAGGTTCCGCTAATCTTTAAATTCCATGGCTTGATTCTTGTTGGTTTACATTAATCAGGTCGAGCTTACACATTTCAAATCCTTCAGAGGGACGATGACAATCCCTCTTGAGCAAGGATTTACTGTTGTAACTGGCCCCAACGGTTCTGGTAAAAGTAATATTCTGGATGGAATTTTATTCTGTCTTGGTCTCGCAACCAGTAAAGGGATGCGTGCGGATAGGTTGCCTGACTTAGTTAATAGTGGAGTATTAAGAGATGGTAAGTCTGCAGAAACAGTTGTTAGCGTTAGATTTGATTTAACAGATTGGGAGCCTGATTTAGCTGAAAAAGACTTGGAGCCTCCTTCAGAAGGTCCTTGGATTAAAGTCGGACAAAAGGACTGGACGGTTACAAGACGCTTGAGAGTAATGCCAGGAGGCTCGTATAGCTCTACTTATAGTGTAGATGGCGAACAGTGTAATTTACAGCAACTGCAGTCACAATTAAGACGCTTGAGAGTTGATCCAGAAGGTAGCAACGTAGTTATGCAAGGCGATGTGACACGTATTGTGTCTATGAGTAATAAAGATCGTCGTGGCTTAATTGATGAATTGGCTGGTATAGCTCTTTTTGATAATCGGATTGAACAGACTCGAGCCAAGTTAGATGATGTTTTTGAAAAGCAAGAGAGATGTCGAATTGTGGAGCAAGAATTATTGTCATCCAAATTACGTTTGCAAAAAGATTGTGAGAAGGCTCGACTTTATAAAGACTTGAAAAATGAACATCAAATTTTAAGAAAACAAGAAAGTGTTTTAGCTTATGAGGAATCTCAAAAAGTGTTGAAGAACTTAAAAATGCGTGAAGATGATTTATCTGCTCAGCAGATTTTAGAAAAAAAGAATTTGGTGGATGAAGAGATAAAGATGAACACTTTTTTAAATGAATTTCAGGAACTTCAAAAAAAAGTGAAGAATTTAGGTGAAGATAAACTAATTGCTGTTCAGGCAGAAATAGCAGGTTTAGATACACAAAATCGAGAATTAGATAGGCAAGCAATTCAACATCAAGAGGAAGGAGAAAAACTTCAAGCAAAAAGAAGAGACTTGATTAATAGAAAAAATATGATTAAGGAAAATACTTTGTCTAATACACAAAAAGATCTTACGAAAGACCTGCAAGTTGCTGAAAAGAATTGCTTAGAGGCTGAATCTGCAGTAGAAGTTTCTAGAAGAAGATTATCTGATGTAGCAGGCCAATCAGGAGCTTGGGTAGAAAAACAAAGAGAGATAAGTGCTACTCGTAAGAACCTATTCAATAGTTTGAAACCAATACAAGAAGAAAAGCAGAAATTAGAAGAGCGCTTAATACTAATCAATGAAAGGTTAAAGGAATTAAATTCTGATCAAGAGAGAGATACTGTAGAGGATATAAATATGCAATCTGAACTAAATAAGCTTGAGAAAGAATGGCAGGCACTGATAAAGCAAATATCTGAAGTAAATTTGGAGATTGAGGCAAAGTCTCAGTCTTTTGAAGTGCAAAAAAGAACAAGACTTAGATTAGAAAGTGATCAAACAAGATTAGAAAAAGAAATTGCAAGAGTGGAAAGCCGGAAAGAAACTTTGCAAGAGAGTAGAGGCACTGGAGCCTTAAAACTTCTTCTTGAATCAGGATTAGATGGTATTCATGGACCTGTAGCTAAATTAGGAGAAGTGAATGATAAAAA
The DNA here is from genome assembly GCA_003280135.1 of Prochlorococcus sp. AG-363-N16. Lineage (GTDB taxonomy): Bacteria > Cyanobacteriota > Cyanobacteriia > PCC-6307 > Cyanobiaceae > AG-363-N16. The sequence continues at coordinate 50,865 of QCFW01000007.1, forward strand.
TCGTTTTGCACTTGAAGTTGCCGCAGGATCTAGAATTGGTCAGATTGTTGTTGATGATGATCAAATTGCAGCTCATTCGATATCTTTATTGAAGAGAAGAAAGGCTGGTAGGTTAACATTTTTACCGCTTAATAAGTTTAAAAAAAATTCAAGTTATCGTACCCATAAACATCTTATAGATCCCCTTGAAAGAAAAATTAATGGCTTAATAGGTAAAGCTGTTAATTTAATTAATTTTGAACCAATATATGAAGGCATATTTGATTATGTTTTTGGAGAAACCCTTGTTTTTGATGACCTTAATAATGCTAGAAATTATCTTGGAACTTATAGATCCGTAACACTAGGAGGAGAATTATTAGAGAAAAGTGGAGCGATGACTGGTGGAGGAATGATAGGTAGAAGTGGACATTTAAGCTTTGGTTCGGCTCATGATGCAGATGAAATAGAACCTCTTAGATTAAGGTTAGAAGAGCTTGGTGAGATTCTCATTAAATGCAGAAGAGAAGAATCTTGTTTGGCTAATGCTTTAGAATCTCTTAGGCCTTCTTTAAGTAATTTAAAGCAAAGACAAGCATCATTAGATGCAAAAAGAGCGGCTTTCAAGATATCTAATTTGCCTCTATTAACTCGAAAAAAAGAACAACTAGATCGATTAACTTTATTGAAAAAGAATCAAGATGAACATAAAAATAGATTGGCAAAATTAAATCAGGAAATAGAACCTATGTTAAAAGATCTAGAAAATTTAGAAATATCCGAAAAAAAATTTCAATCTTCCGAGCATTCTGAAAATTGGCATCAATTGCAACAGGCTCTTGAGCATGCAGATTCTTTACTAGAAAATGCAAGATTAGAAAGAGATGGAATTCTAAACAAAAATCGAGAACAGCAGCTTCTTCTTCAACGATTGAATGACCAAGAACAATCTCTATTAGATGAAGAAAGAATGCTTCAAGAATCTATAGAAAATTTGAGTATTCAGCATAAAAAATGGAGGGAGCGAACTAATGAAATTAAAGCTCAGAGAGTTCAATTAGAGAATGAAAAAAAGATGTTAGATGCCTCTTTCGGCGAAACACGTAGAGCAAGAGATAAAGCTGAGGCAGATTTATCTAATCAAAGGCAAAAACATCAAGAACTACAGTGGAAGCTAGAAAAACTTCAAGAAGAGTCTGAGAGCCTTGTCGAAGAAATTCGAATTAGTCAACTTCGTAGTCAAGAGTTAGAAAAAAATCTTCCTGATCCAAGACCTGATATTTCTGATCAAATTAGAGCTAATGGATTGGAATTCATTCAGGAGCAGTTAAAAAATATACAAAATCGATTGGAATCATTAGAGCCCGTTAACATGCTTGCCTTAGAAGAGTTGGAAAAATTGGAAACAAGGTTAACTGAACTTGAAAGTAGGTTAGAAGTTTTAACAGAAGAACGTTCAGAGCTTTTACTGAGGGTTGAAAATGTTGCAACTTTGAGGCAAGAAGCTTTTATGGAGGCTTTTAACGCTGTCGATACTTATTTTCGAGAGATTTTTGCCAGACTTTCAGAAGGAGATGGCCATCTTCAGCTTGACAATGCTGATGACCCTTTAGAGGGAGGACTTACTTTAGTTGCTCATCCTAAAGGCAAAGCTGTAAGGAGATTGGCTGCAATGTCTGGTGGAGAAAAGTCTTTAACGGCCTTGAGTTTTTTATTTGCTTTGCAGCGCTTTCGCCCTTCTCCTTTTTATGCATTAGATGAAGTGGATAGCTTTCTTGATGGAGTCAATGTTGAACGCTTATCGTCTTTAATTGGCAGTCAATCAGAGAAGGCACAATTTTTGGTTGTCAGTCATCGTCGTCCCATGATTGGAGCAGCTACCCGTACAATAGGTGTAACGCAAGCCCGTGGATCTCATACCCAGGTTGTTGGTTTGCCTACGGCAGCATGATATGCGTTATTTTTACGGCAATATAATTGTCGAAACAATTTCAGATCTGAATTTTTGAGTTTGACAAATACTTCATTCCAAAATGACCGCAATGATGCAGTTCCAAGTGACAGGCTTTGGTTGCGTTCGGAGTTGATGGGTACTCAAGTAATAACCCGTGATACAGGGAAGCGTTTAGGTGTGGTAGGTGAGGTGATAGTTGATATTGATGGAAGGGAGGTGATTGCTCTTGGCTTGCGTGACAACCCTTTAACTAGGTTTTTGCCAGGTCTTCCAAAATGGATGTTGCTTGATCGTATAAGACAAGTAGGGGATGTAATTTTAGTAGATTCGATTGATTCATTAAGCGAAGAATTTAGTTCTGAAAGATATAGTCAGGTTATTAACTGTCAGGTCATTACAGAATCTGGTCAGTTATTAGGAAGAGTTCTTGGATTTGCTTTTGATATAGAAACGGGAGAATTAATGACTTTAGTAATGGGAGCAGTTGGAGTCCCATTATTAGGAGAAGGAGTATTAAGTACATGGGAGATTCCTGTGACAGAAATTGTTAGTAGTGGGGTTGATCGAATTATTGTTTATGAAGGAGCAGAAGAAAAACTTAACCAATTAAGCAGTGGCTTATTAGAAAAAATAGGAGTTGGTGGTTCTAGTTGGGAAGAACGAGAACGAGAACGGTATAGAGTTAATCTTGTACCAGTTGAAAATCAATTATCCTCTGGTGAAGAACTAAATAATAAAAAGATTTTAGAGTCTTCTGAACAATCTGCTTTAATTCAAGAAGAACAAGAATTAGAATATGTAGAATTAGAAGAGAGAGATAGGACTTATCAAAATCAATCTAGATATCTAGAAGATACAGAGTTTTCAGATCAAAATACAGTAGATAATTATTTATCAGAAAATCTTGATAAAGTCTCTTTTGAAGAAGAGAAGAAGATTCTGGAGGAAAAATCTCAAAAAATCAGAAAGTCAAATCGTCGCCCTATTAGAAGTTCAGAAGATTTATTAGATGTAGAACCAATAGAGCCAGCTAAATTCAATCAAAACTATAATTCAAATGAAAACATGGAAACTGAAACTATGGCTAATGATATAGAAGATCCTTGGTGAATAAATTCACTAAATCACTAATATTTTCTAATTAATTCAGCAATTTCCTTACAAATAGCATTTACTGCACCAGGTTTACCTCTTAAAGCCTTTAAGTCTTCTTTTTGTCTGATAAGCTTTTCTTTTGATACAATCCATCCATTAGCTTCTTTTGCGATTTCTTGAGGTGTAATCTTCCCAATTCTCTCTGGGACAATCATACGACTTGCTGTTATATTAGGCCATGCAAAAAATTTATTTTTTTTAATTTTCCATAAAGATATTATTAAACCAAGACACCATTTTAGACCTGGTAATCTTCCAATTATTCCTAGAAAACCATCCCATGCTTCCATTACTAAAATGTGTTGTGTAGGAATAATCACTATCATTGGAATTGTCAAGGCTCCTAGTTCAGCTGTATTTGCTCCAACAGTTGTTATAGCTAACGTACATTGACTCAGAAATTCATGCGCAGGATTTTTCTCTATTAATAAAATCTTTGTACCTTTTTTAGTTGTTAATTCTTTGCAATAAGGAAAAAGGTTGGAATCTTTAATTTCTAGTATTCCTGAATTATAGCAATTTGCAATAGGATTTTTTGAACTATTGTATTTATAAAAATCTTTGATATTAGTTGTAGGGGCAATAGGTAAAATAAAATTTATCTTTGGATTAATTCCAGATAAATGATCTACCATTTCTAGAAAGAAAGGTATTCCTACAATAAGCTTTGCTTTTTTTGAACCTGGTAACAGAGCTATCCATTTTCCTTCTGGAAGAGGATTATTATTCTTGGAATTTATTTCAATATCTGCCATTAAATCTCCAACTATTTTACATCTCGATTGGTATTTTTTAGGAATAAGTTTTTTAACCTTTGGAGACATTGCTGCTATAAGATCATTCCAGAAAGGCCATCTAGCTATCCATTCTGCATATGTAATACTTTTGTAATTAAGTCTGGCAGAAAGTAATACATTCCAAAATTGGTCTCCGCCTAAAAACAAGACAATACCTTTAGAGGGCCAAAAACTAAATTTTTTAGGATTAATTAGTAGTTTCCAAAAGTATTTTGCTTGGTAAATTTTTTCAAAACAATCCCATTGTTGTGCCACTTGATATTCTTTTCCAGTGGCATTTGGGCAAGGCACTAAAGCCAATCTTAGGGATATTTTTTTATCTTTTGTGAAGGGATTGATTTTCAATTCTTCGTCTAGTTTTTTTGCAACAGGCTTCACCCAAGTGGATAATTCTCCTGGCCCATTTGAAATAATCACCACTATTAGGTCAGGATCTTTTGATAAAACAGGTGATATGGAATTCAATTTGTAATGAAATAATGCGGATGGCGAGACTTGAACTCGCAAGGCCGAAGCCACACGCTCCTTAGACGTGCGTGTCTACCAATTCCACCACATCCGCTTGATAAAGAAATTGTAGAGTTCTATTCAAAAAAAGATCATAACGAGTCGTTATATTTAAATTTATTGAGAAGTTAGGGTACAGGCGCTGATACGATCCGATTAAGACTTGATATTTTGGAATGCCTATCGGCAAAGTTCTAATAGCTAATCGTGGCGAGATTGCCTTAAGAATTCTCCGCAGTTGTAGAGAGATGGGCATCTCCACTGTCGCGGTTTATAGCACCATTGATAAAAATGCTCTGCATGTTCAGCTTGCAGATGAGGCAGTTTGCGTAGGTGAATCTCCTAGCAATAAAAGCTATTTAAATATTCCCAATATTATTGCTGCAGCAACATCAAGGGGTGTAGATGCAATTCATCCTGGATATGGTTTTTTGGCAGAAAATGATCGTTTTGCTGAGATTTGTATTGACCATGGAATAACTTTTGTTGGTCCTAGCGCGCATGCTATTAGGTCGATGGGCGATAAATCGACCGCTAAATCCACCATGATGAAAGTGGGTGTTCCGACTGTTCCTGGTACAAAGGGACTTTTAAATAATGTTGAAGAAGCAGTTTTGTTAGCTAAAGAGATTGGTTATCCAGTAATGATCAAAGCTACCGCTGGTGGCGGTGGTAGAGGCATGAGATTAGTAAATGGCCCAGATACCATTGAAGGCCTTTTTAAGGCTGCTCAAGGAGAGGCTGAGGCCGCTTTTGGTAATCCAGGTTTATACATGGAGAAATTTATTGAGCGCCCTCGCCATGTTGAAGTTCAGATCTTGGCAGATAACCATGGCAATGTTGTTCATTTAGGGGAAAGAGATTGCTCAATTCAACGTCGGCACCAGAAGTTATTAGAAGAATCTCCAAGTCCAGCCTTGGATGACCAATTAAGGCTTCGAATGGGAGAGGCAGCGGTTGCGGCAGCTAAAAGTATTAATTATCAGGGAGCAGGTACTGTTGAGTTTCTTTTAGATCGAGAAGGAAATTTTTATTTTATGGAGATGAATACTCGCATTCAAGTAGAACATCCAGTTACTGAAATGGTTACTGGTGTGGATTTGATTGCTGAGCAATTACGAATTGCTGGTGGAGAACCTATTTCCTTTACTCAAGATGATATTCAACTAAGAGGCCATGCAATTGAATGCAGAATTAATGCTGAAGATGCATCGCATAATTTTCGTCCTTCCCCTGGTCGTATTACAGGGTGGCTTCCTCCAGGAGGTCCAGGAGTAAGAGTAGATAGCCATGTTTATACAGGTTATGAAATACCACCTTTTTATGATTCTTTGATAGGTAAATTAATTATTTGGGGACATGATCGAGACTCTGCTTTGAAAAGAATGAAAAGGGCATTAAATGAATGTGCAATAACAGGAATCACTACAACAATAGATTTTCATTTGAATTTGCTGAATAGAGAGGAGTTCCTTAAAGGCGACGTTCATACCAAATTTGTAGAAGAAGAAATGCTTAGTTGATTTGTTTTAGATTAAAGTTTTCAAGTTCAAGTTATAGACTGGCTATTTCTTAGTATTTGAGAGATTAAGCCTTGTTGCCCAACTAGCAATTCTCTTAGAAGACTGATTATTCCAAACCAGATTACAGGGGTAATATCGACCCCTCCTATAGGAGGAATGATCAATCGAGTAATTTTTAAAAAAGGTTCTGTGGGTAAAAAAACAATTTTCCACAACTTATTTTGGAAATTTTCTTGGGAATACCAGGTAGAAATTATTCTAATTAGGAATCCCAATGATAAGACTGCAAGCAGTAAACCTAAGGAAAAATGGATTTCTGGAAGGATTTTCAACACAATTGGCGTCACAAAGCTCTAAGCATCTGTACATCTATCGTATAAACATGCTTTTAATTCGTATTATTGTTTAGCTTTTGCTTTTGAAATAGCTTTAATGGCATTTCCTGTGATGAATCTTTTTAGTACTGTTTCCAGCCAAGTTGCTACTAATTCTGCGGTTGGCATGATTGGCAGTTTTATTGCTGCAGCAGCATTAATTGTTGTTCCAGCGGCATCTTTTTTAATTTGGGTATCTCAAAAAGATGCGCTTTCAAGGCGTTAAACCCTAGGCAATTCTTGCTTCTTTCGTAGACTGATATTATTGAGGTCTTTTTTAGGCCTCAATAAATACGTCATTTAGGAGTTGAATCTTGGTCAATGCCAGTCTTAATTGGGCCAGCATTGTAGGCATTGTCTTGGCCATTTCAGGGGCAGGACTGTATTTTTTACGCTCTTTTAAGCCTGCATTAGCTAGAGATTACGACGTATTTTTTGCTGCGATCGGTTTGCTGTGTGGGGGAATTCTTTTTTTTCAGGGTTGGCGTTTAGATCCAATTCTTCAATTTGGTCAGTTTTTACTTGCTGGCACAACGGTTTTCTTCGCTTATGAAAGTGTTCGACTAAGAGGAGTAGCGACTGATCAAGCTCGTCGTTCTTCTTATTTTGATGATGATTTGGAACCGTCTTTCTCTCCAAGAGGTTTTAGGGGGTCAGATGATGACGAATTTGATCAATTTGAAGAATCAAGACCAATTAGAAGAAGATTTCCTGGAGTTGAAAATAATTCAGATTATGAAAGCTCTGAAGAGGATTTTTATAGGCCTAGAAGGACTTCTAGGGCTGCGATACCAGAAAAAGCTGCGAGCCGCAGAGGTAGGTTTCAGCGGGATTCTATGAATTCCGATTCCGTGGAATCAAGAAGAATGGCTAGGTTTAGAAATAAAGATGATGATTTTCAAAATAGACAAAATTTTGGAGATAGAAGAACTTCTCGAGAAGATCAAAGAAGAGGAAGCAGGCCTATAGCTAATCAACAAACTTCAAGGAGAAATAGAGATTTAAGAGATCAAGAGGGTAGACAATTTAATCAAGTAACTAAAAAAGGTGGATCTTCTTTAGGAAATTATGGGCAGTCACAAGGTGCTTCAAGCTCTGTTGAAAAAAAGACAGAAGATGCTGCATTTTCTAGGCCTGTTTCAAGAAGAAGTTCATCAGATATGAGCAATGGAAAAGGTGCTAGAAGGAGTGCATCAGCTAGGGGTAGCAGACAAGGTACAAGAAGAAGCTACGAAACTGATAACTCTAGTAATTTTGGTTCTAATCCAAGGTCTTCGCTTAATTCCCCAAGAGCAAGAGATAATAGTTCAAGATTTGATGATTAATATAATTTTACTGAATTAGGCCTGCCCAATTCAGAAAAGTGGAGTGGCTGAAGATTTCTATTAATGCAATAGATAGAAAACCAATCATTGCAAATCGACCATTGACTCTCTCTGCATATCGACTCCAGCCAAAAGAAGGAATATCGGTTGTAGTTGCACTAGTTTTTTCTATTGAATCTTCAATCGGCTCTCTCTGTTCATGGGGAGAGGAGGTCTCTTCTTCTTTTGGAATGTTTGAGGTCATTTGTAAATTTACGAGCTTGTAAATCTATAAGTAGATGAAGGCTGAAGTTTCCATGAACCATCCCCTATTAGTTCTAGTACAGATTTATGAAATTCTATAAGGGTGGGTCGATGTCCGACACTAATTATTGCTAATTCTCTTTTTTGTAAAAGACTGTATAAATGCTCTTCAGTTTTAATATCTAAAGCACTAGTGGCTTCATCTAAGACAGCGAATCTAGGAGAGTTTAGCAATAATCTGCCAAAAGCTAATCTTTGTTGTTCTCCTAAAGAAAGTATTCTTGGCCAATCTTGCTTAATATCTAGATTTGGATAACGATCTATAAGTGAGTAGAGCTTTACTTCTTCAAGGACTGATCTTAAATGATCATCACTAAATTTATCTTCATCAGTTGGATAACAAAGCTGTTCTCTTAATGATCCTAAGATCATATATGGCTTTTGAGGAATGAATAATAAATCACCTGTTTTAGGTTTTTCAATTAATCCTTTACTTGGCTGCCATAATCCACTAATCATTCTAAGCAGAGAAGTTTTACCACACCCAGACGGACCAACAACTAATAAACTATCTGATTCATCGATATTAATATTTAAGTCAGAGATAATTGCTTTTTTACTTCGAGGTGGATATAAATGAGCGTTTTTAATAAGTATATTTTTACTCTCTTGAGTGCTTGAATCTATTTCATTAATAGACCTGTTGCTAACATGTTCAACTTTTGATTGGAATCCTTCCAATCTGCTTATTCCAGCAGTAAACTTCGCTAATTCTTCAATTTGATTTACAACAAAAAATAAAGAACTTTCAACCATTCCAAAAGCAAAATTAGCTTGTATAAACCTTCCATAATCAATTTCACCTGCAAAGTATGGAACTGCCATAATTAAATATGGAAAAAAATTACCAGCATAATTAATAGATCTTCTCATTACATCTATTATTACTCTCCAGATTATTAAGAGATTAAAGTTCCTAACAACCTCTCCTAACCTTCTTTGTGTTTCAGTTTTTTCTGGTGCTTCTCCTGAATAAAAAGCAATTGATTCTGCATTATCTCGTATGTGTACTAAGCCATATCTAAAATCCGCTTCATATCTCAGTTGATCATAGTCAATACGAACTAAATTTTTACCTGCTATTATTAATATTGTAGTAGCAACTGCTGCATAACTAAATAATGAAAAAGTCAGTGTTGTACTAATACTCCATAGTATCAATATATTGAGAGAAAATGTTAATAGTGCATCAAATATTCCTAAAGTAAATGATAAACTCTGTGCAGTAAAAGCCCTTGTATCATCAGTTATTCTTTGGTCAGGGTTGTCAACATCCGTTTCTTGTTCATCGTTTGGATTGAGTATATAATAAGCTTTATTTTTTAGGTAATCTCCAATAAGACTTTTAGAAAGCCATTCTCTCCAGATTATTCCAAGCTTATAAGTAAAGAATATTTGCGAAACTCTTATTGGCAAAGCAACAATAAAACAAGATGCATAGATTCCTAAAATTCTATAGAAGCCTGACTCTTGTTTTTCTACCAATGCATTTGTTAAGTCTCTAGCTATAAAACTGATACCAGCATTAATTCCATTGACTGCTAAGAGCATTAGGACAATTATTGCTAGTAAGATCCAATGAATCCATTTTTTATTTCTGAGTTGATGTCTTTTGTTGGCGAAACTGGTTGCTCCAATAAAAAAGAGCCCTGAAAATAACCATCCCCACCATGATGACCATATCTGTTGAGTTGTTGTTAAAACACCATTAAAATATTTTTCTACTAATAGAGGTTGAACTTTTTCGAGAAATTCTATTAATCCAGTTAGACATACAAGTACTAGTCCACCTACACAAAATAATAATGAGATTAAAAGCCAAATAAACTCCCATCCACTGCTTTGCTCTAGTGGTAGAAAGAAGGGTTGCGCTAATCTTCTTAATTTAGAGAGTTGGCTACCAAGACTTTGCTTATTTTTTATTGGAGATTCGGTCATAAGAATATTTCTTGTATCTTTTAAAAATTAGTAGAACCTATTCTATAGAAGTCTATATCTGCAAGTAGCCTCAAATATATTCTATAGAATTCCCTATTTATCCAGGTGGCCAATTTAAGGGTCTGCCTCCTATTACATGAAGATGTAAATGAAAAACTGTTTGCCCAGCTTCTGCACCAGTATTGATAACTGTGCGCCAGTTTTCTAAACCTTCTTTTTTTGCAAGGTCACTTGCAATGAGAAGAAGATGCCCAAGAAGCTCTTTATCACTAGCTGAAACTTCTTTTAAGCTTGGTATTGCTTTTTTAGGTATGACAAGTATATGAATTGGGGCTTGAGGTTGAATATCACGAAATGCCAAACATTTTGAATCTTGGTAAACCTCATCGCACGGTACTTCACCAGCAATGATCTTGCTGAAAATCGTTTTTTCTGTCATTTAAAAAGAGAAAAGTAATCCTTTAATTTTATTAATGTGCTCTAATGGGTTTATCTCTATATGGTTGAGGTCCTATAGAGGGAGGCAAGTTATTGTTTGAGTATGAATTGGAAATGGTGAACTGAAGTGCTTCAGAGAACCAGTTTTTTAGGTTTTCGAGAGCTTTGTTCATAGAAAATAAAAAGTGCTTATTTTAATTTTGAATATTTTTTGAAATTTCAAAAAGAGTACTTTCACTCTAATTATTCCATTGAGATCACATCACGATTGTTGAATCCGTGAGTTTCTAGCTCTTTATTCAGATCTTCTTGATTTGTGACTCTATCGACAAAAAGTACTCCATTGAGATGGTCCATTTCATGTTGGATACATCGAGATAAAAGACCATCTGCATTGATTTTCTTTGGTCTTCCCCGTTCATCGCGAAAATTCACTTTAATTGTTGAAGGCCTGATTACATTTAAGTAAACCCCTGGAATACTTAAACAACCTTCTTCATAAGTTTCGATAGAAGCACTAAAATCTGTAATTTCAGGATTTATTAGAACTAATGGAGGATTTGCAGCATTTTCTATATCTAGATCAATAACTAAAAGTTGTTTGTGGATACCTACTTGAGGAGCTGCCAAGCCAATTCCTTTCGCGGAATACATGCTATGCAACATTTTTTTTACTAAATCGCGAATAGAAGAGTCTACTTTGCTAATTCTTTTTGCTGGTTTACGTAAAACATTGTCTCCCAGTGTATGAATTTTTAGTTCAGGCTTTTTCGTAGGATCCTTTGATACAGAGAGACAACCACTATCTCGCTCTGCTTTTTTAGCAAGTTGTCCAAAACTTCTAGCCAAGGAGATCTTCTTTACATGATGATGATTTTACCTAATTTTAGTTCATAAAACGATTTCATTTATGAAATTCAAAAACATAAAAGAAAAGAGTTGTGCACAATTCCCCAAAGTCTTGACTCCAGAATTAGTTGTGGGAAATGTTCCTACATTTAAAGAACCAAAAATTATTCATAATTGGCTCTTGTGGCTTGAAAAGCGTTCTAATGAAAATGGACGATCTACAATTTTGATTAGACCATGGGGCTATAAAGATTATCTCCCTCAAGAACTAACGCCATTTCCAATCAATGTAAAAAGTAGATTACATGGTTATGGAGGTGCATCTTTTTCAATTGCTTATGCTGGAGATCAATTATTTTTGACATGGATAAATGATGTTGATGGATGTTTATGGCTACAAATATGGTCTGGTTTAACTTTTGATTTGACAAATAAAGTTCATAATCATCTAGAAAAAGATGGCAATGCACGTTGTTTATCGAAGGCAGGTGAATTTCATCTTGCTGATGGCTTAATTGATTTAACTAGAGAAAGATGGATTGGAGTAATGGAAAAAAGTAATAAGGATTATTTAGTATCTTTTGACTTAAATCAAGAATTTCAAGAACCTAAAATCCTCTATAAACCTAAAGATTTTATAGGATATATTTCCATAAATCAAACGAGTCAGAAATTAGCATGGGTCGAATGGAATCAGCCTTATATGCCTTGGGATTCTAGTTACTTAAAAGTTGGTTTAATAAATAAACAAGGTGATATTGCAAAAAAAGAAATATTAGATATTGACTTTTCTGAACATAAAAATATAAATTCTGTTTTTCAGCCAACCTGGTTAAATTCTGAAGAAATTATAGTTGTTTCAGATATTACTGGGTGGTGGAATCTTGTTAAAATTAATATCGAAAATTATGAGAGAAATGGTGTTAAATTTTCTATTATTTTTAACGTTAAGTCTGAATTTGGATTGCCCCAATGGGTTAGTGGCATGTCAACACTATCTATTACCGACGGTAAGATACTTTGTTTAGCTTGTGAACAAGCTACTTGGAAATTATTTACTTTAGAAACCAATGGCATTGCAAAAAAAATAGATCTTCCTTTTGATCAACTTTCTGATTTAAAAATAGATAAAAATAAGATTGTTGCTATAGCTAGTAATCCTTACTGCGAACCAGGATTGATTGAGTTAGATATACAAAATTCAATGTATTCTTATCAATCACCTAGAAAAATAATGTTCCAAGAGAATGGAATTATTGAAGGTAAATCTTTTTATTTTAAGGGTTTTAATGACCAAGTCACTCACTCTTGGTATTATTCACCACTAAAATTTAATAATAAATTTCGTCCTCTTTTAGTGAAAGCTCATAGTGGGCCCACATCTATGGCAGGAAATGGCTTAGATTTGGAGACTCAATTTTGGACTTCTAGAGGATGGAGCGTCTTAAATGTTAATTATGGTGGTTCCACAGGATTTGGTAGGAACTATAGAGAGCGGCTCAAAAATCATTGGGGAGAAGTAGATTCATTTGATTGTTGTGCAGCTGTTAAGTGTTTAATAAATATGGATATAGTCGATAAAGATTTAATCGCTATTATAGGATCTAGTGCTGGAGGTTTTACAGCATTATCTTGTTTAATATCATCAAATCTTTTTTCTGTAGCAGCATGTAAGTATCCAGTTGTTGATCTATTAGATATGTATCAGAAAACTCATCGATTTGAGCGAGGCTATTTAGAATATCTGATTGGATCATATGATAATAACAACCAATTATATAAAGATAGGTCTCCTATAAATAATTTTGCTAAAATTAATTCACCAGTAATTTTTTTTCAGGGCTTAAAGGATAAAGTTGTTTCACCAAAGAAAACAGAGAAATTGTTTGAATTAATTAAAAGTAGAAACATTTCTGCAGAAATGTTTTTGTTTGATAATGAAGGTCATGGCTTTAACAACTTAAGTACAAAAATTAACGTCTTATCAGAAACAGAAAGATTTTTTAGACAAAATTTATCCTTTTAGGAGTTATCTTTTAGAAACTTTATGCTATCTATAAGCGTTTTGGTGAAGATATCGATTTCCTCTACTGTTGATGTAAAACTTAGACTTGCTCGGGCCGATGAATTTATTTGATAGTATTTGTGAATTAGTTGACAACAGTGATGCCCACTTCTGATACAAATATTAGAGGCATCTAGCATTTCAGCTATATCATTAGAATGAAGTCCTTCAATATTAAAAGTAACCAAGGGTGCTCTATTTTTATCAACTATTGGCTTAGGACCTAGAATTTTAATCCCTTTTATCGTTATTAATTTATTGAAAAGATAATTAATTAGCTTATTTTCGTAGTTTTTAATTTTCTCTAATCCAATATTTTCTAGATATTTCATAGCTTCGGCCATTCCAATTGCTTCTCCAATAGCTGGTGTTCCTGCTTCAAACTTGTGTGGTAAATCTGCCCATGAGCTTTCATATTTACCTACATCTTGAATCATCTCTCCTCCTCCTAAAAAAGGGGGCATTTGTTCTAGGATATCTTCTTTACTCCATAAAAACCCACAACCAGTAGGTCCACATAATTTATGAGATGATCCTGCTAGAAAATCAATTCCCAATTCTGATACATTAATTTTTTGGTGAGCTAAAGTTTGGCATGCATCAACTAAAATATGAGCCCCAACATTATGTGCCATTTCTGTTAATTTCTTTATTGGATTACAGCATCCGAGTGTATTACTTGTATAAAGAATACTAATTAGTTTAGTCTTGTCTGTTAGTTTTTTATAAGCATCTTCTAAATCTAATTCTCCATTTTTTGTTATTCCAATAAATTTAATTTTACATCCAATTTTTTTAGAAAGTAATTGCCATGGGACTATATTGCTATGATGTTCCATTAAGCTTATTAATATTTCATCATTCTCTTTAATAAAAGTATTTCCCCAAGAAAAAGCCACTAAATTAATTGCTTCTGTAGCATTTCTAGTAAATACTATTTCTTTTGCAGAATTAGAACCTATAAACTTTGAGGTTACCTGACGAGCATTTTCGAACTTTTGGGTGGCAATTGCACTTAATTGATGTGCACCTCTATGAACATTTGCGTTTTGGTAACTATAATAATTCACTAATGCATTTATCACTTGCTTTGGTTTTTGACTAGTTGCTGCATGATCTAAATAAATAAGATTATTTTTTATTTCTCCTTCTTTATTTAATAAGGGAAAATCTTTTCTTGTTAATTCAGGAATACTTATCTGATCTGACATTTTGAACATTATTGAATAAATAGTGGATTAAGAGATGACCATCTACTTATTTTAAGTGGAAAGTAATCTAAAATATCTTTTGCATATCCTTTTATTATTAAGTTAGTAGCATCAGATGATTTTAATCCTCTGCTTTGCAAATAAAAAAGCTCTTCTTCTTCTAATTCACTAATGGTTGCCCCATGAGTACATTTAACATCATCAGCAATTATGCGTAATTCTGGTTTTGTGTCTACTTGTCCTTTTTCTGTAAGCAATAAATTTTTAGTTAATTGTGCAGCATTCGTTCTTTGTGCAATTTGAGGAACATCAATTATTCCATTAAATATGGAATGAGCACTATTTTCAATCATAGATTTTTGCAATTGATTGAGATTGCCATCTGGACCATTAAATTTAATTTTAGAAAAGGTAGATAGTTGTTGATTTTCTTGTGCTATCTGTAGTCCTCGTAAATAAGTTGTAGCTTGGCCTTTTAATTGGACAATTTCAGGTTCTATTCTACTCAGATTCCATCCTTGATTGATAAAACTAAATGAATAATTGCTATTAATTTCTTGAGAAACAGATCTTTTTGCTAAAAGAGTACTTTTGCCTTTGGAAACAGCAATCATGCCATGATTAACTATTGCATTCTCTTTAATAATCATTTCGCTGACAACGCTATGAGCAGAGTATGTTTCACCTGTAATGACTTCTAAAAGATTAAATTTACTCGACTCTTCAACTATAAATAATAACCGCATTGCCTTTAATTTATTAATTTTCTCAGGAATTACTATTTCTAAAGAGACCTTATTATTTTTTTTAATTCTTAGACCAAAAGTTTGAGTTTTAGCTTTATTATTCAGTTTTATTCCCCAGTCATCTTTATGATCTAATTTATTAATAGATTGATTAATATATTCTCTAATTTCACTAGTTGTTATTAGTTCTAATCCTTCAGGCAATTTATTTATGTCAATATCATTAACTCCAGTTCTTAAGATAATTCTAAAGGAATTATCTGCAATAACAGGAAGATTATTAGAGTTATCTCCTTCTTCTTCTTCTTCGCCTTCTGAAAGATTGATGATTTGTTTAATTCTTTTTATGTCTATTTTCCTCCATGATTCTGATTTTCGATCAGGCAAAGAAAAAGAATCAATCTTTTCTTGGGTATTTTGTGGATTCATAGCTAACTCTTTAGCTAGATAGATGAGGGGTTGTTTGCTTGCATAGGATCTTCAATATTGCCATATCCTGAATTCTCTAATTCGATAGCTAATTCTTTAGTACCTGTTTTAATAATTTTACCTGTGTTCATTATATGTACATAGTGAGGAGTTACTTGATTTAAGAGTCGTTGATAGTGAGTAATTAATATTGTAGCTGTATTACGCCTTGATAATTTGTTAATTCCATCGGCTACTATTCTCAGGGAATCGATATCTAGTCCAGAATCAGTTTCATCAAGAATTGAAATATAAGGTTCAAGCAAAGCCATTTGCAAAATTTCATTTTTCTTTTTTTCACCACCTGAAAAGCCTTCATTTACGTTTCTATTTAAAAAGTTTTTGTCCATTTGAACAATTTCTAACTTCTCATTAACTAATTCTTCAAAATCAAAGGAATCTAATTCTTCTTTCTTTTCTTCTTTTCTACGTGAATTAGTAGCAACTCGTAAAAATTCCATATTACTTACCCCTGGGATTTCAACTGGATATTGAAATCCTAAGAAGATTCCTTTTACGGCTCTTTCTTCAGGCTCAAATTCAGATAATTCTTTTCCTTTGTAAATAATTTCACCAGATATTATCTGATAACTTGGATGGCCTGAAATCACTTTAGATAAAGTACTTTTTCCACTACCATTTCTACCCATAATTGCATGGACTTCACCTTCATGAATTTTTAGATTGACACCATTGAGGATTTTTTGACCTTCAATACCAGCATGAAGATCTTTTATTTCAAGAATTACAGGCTTTTCGGACACTTTCACTTTTAATAATGATTGTAGTTTAGTTTTACAAGAGGATTTTCAAAACTTTACCCTACTGTACCTTCTAATTTTAAAGCCATTAAACTATCTGCTTCAGAAGCAAATTCTAAAGGCAACTGATTTAGGACTTCACGACAAAATCCGCTAACCATCATAGATACAGCTTCTTCATTGCTAATGCCACGACTCTGTAAATAAAATAATTGCTCTTCTGAAATTTTGGATGTACTTGCTTCATGCTCAACATTAGTTTTTAGTTGTCGTGAATTGATATATGGATATGTATTAGCTTCAGCTTGATTCCCTATTAATAATGAATCACATTGACTATAGTTTTTAGACCCCTTTGCTTTTGATCCAATTTGCACTAAGCCCCTATAACTATTTTTTGAATAACCTGCACTAATACCTTTACTAATAATTGTAGATTTTGTTTTAGGACCTATATGTATCATCTTAGTACCTGTATCAGCAATTTGTTTGTTGTTAGTTAAAGCGACTGAGTAAAACTCTCCAATTGACTCTTCTCCTTGTAATATACAACTAGGATATTTCCATGTAATAGCAGATCCCGTCTCCACTTGAGACCAACTTATTTTACTTTTTTTACCTCTGCAGTGTCCTCTTTTGGTTACAAAATTGTAGATTCCCCCTTTACCATCTTCATTGCCAGAGTACCAATTCTGAACGGTAGAATATTTAATTGAAGCATCATCTAGAGCAATTAACTCAACTACTGCTGCATGTAATGTATTAGTATCAAACATTGGAGCTGTACATCCTTCTAAATAACTAACTGAGGAACCTTCTTCAGCAATGATTAATGTGCGTTCAAATTGACCAGTATCTCCAGAATTAATCCTAAAATAAGATGATAATTCCATAGGACATTTTACACCTTTTGGTATATATACAAATGAACCATCACTAAATACAGCAGAATTTAATGCCGCAAAAAAGTTATCATTTTTGGGAACTACACTGCCTAAATATTTTTCAATTAGATCAGGATAACTTTGTACAGCTTCAGCAATAGAGCAGAAAATTACTCCATCTTCGGCAAGTTTTTCTTTAAAAGTTGTTGCTATTGAAACACTATCAAAAACAGCATCTACAGCCACATTTGAAAGACGCTTTTGCTCATTTAACGGAATTCCAAGCTTTTCAAATGTCTCTAATAATTCAGGGTCAACTTCTTCTAAACTTTTCTTTTTTTCTATGTCTTTAGGAGCTGCATAGTAAATTATATCTTGATAATTTATAGGGGGATATCCAATTTCTGCCCAATCCGGCTCCTTAAGGTTTATCCATTGCTTGTATGCTTTTAATCGGAATTCCAATAGGAAAGGTGGTTCTTTTTTCTTTTTGGAAATTAAACGAATAATATTTTCATTTATACCTTTTTCAATTTTTTCTGTTTCAATGTCTGTAAGAAATCCGTACTTATATGGCTTCGAGACAATTTCTGCGACAGCATCGTTCTTGCTCATTGCATTCAAACCTATTGCAAAACTTTAGATTGAGGATGGATTTAGAAAGCATTCCTCTAATAACTTAGATTACACCTTTTAAATCATTTTTTGATGTCTGATGAAGAAAGAAACACTTTAGGTCCCTTAAATGAAAAGGATATTGAATTGATTGACTCAACTAATCTTTCTTTATTGGAGAAGCATCATTTACGCCTTTTAGCTCATTGCTTGGAAACTTTTAAGTCAATGCCTAAAAGTTTATCTGACGATACTTTCCCAAATCATGCAATTCTATTGGATTGGTTGAAAGGGAGATATGGATTTGCTCCAGAGGATCCTTTTGTATGCGCTCTGACCGAGCAATTGGATGTTGCAGCAATTCAATTGGAAAAGATAGCTGTTCAAAAGCAGATTGCCCCATTGGAACTCACTCTTGACGATTTGATTAGATTTTTCCAAATAACTTAGAAAAAAAAATTGAATTGATCTGAAAAATTTTTGCCAACTGAGCATGTTTCATCATTTAATTCCTTTCACTGGCCATGAACTGATTCAAATTTTCTTATGATTCTCTATTTTCCCAAAAACCTTTTCTAGCAATTGATCTCAGGATTTATGCACCTTTGCATCACTACATTTGTAGTCAGTGGATCCTGACTACAGCCCCAAAGGACTATCGATTTGGAGAAAATCAGTTCATACTGATCCCGAACAAAAACGGAGGTTTTTTAGACGTGTCCAAAGATAGAGATTCATTGTCACGTCTGACACTTCGTCAATTGCGATTAAAAGCTAGTGATTTAGGTGTGCCTCTTTATAGTAGAAAGGCAAAGGCTTCCTTAATTAATGAAATAGCTTTGTACCAAGCTAGAAAAGAATCAGAAAATAATCTTCTAAAAACTAAGTCATCTGAAAGTCAGCAAGAGTCTTTTGATAAATCTTTTTTGAAATCCAATGCAACTACAAGGGTAGTTTTTCTACCTAGAGATCCAGAGTGGGCTTATGTTTTTTGGGAAATTTCTGATTCAGATAAACAAAGAGCTCAATCACAAGGTGCAAGCCGCTTGTTTTTAAGGTTGTCAGACGTAACCGGAATCAACAATGGAGGTGTTAATCCAGGAACCTTAAGAGAGGTTCCTGTTGATAGTCATAGTACTGAATGGTATTTGCCTATTCCAATGGGAGATAGGGATTATAGAGTTGAATTAGGATATCGTTCAGCTTCTAAATGGGTTTCTTTAGCTGTTTCAGCTTCCGCTAGGGTTCCTTCTATGCATCCAAGTGATCAGATTCTGGATCAATTTGTTCCTTTTAGCTTAGAAGCACCTGTGTTAAACCAGGAGGCATATAATTCTTCCACAGTAGAAAATGCAGATATAGGTTTACATGAGCTTTTATATCAAACTGCAACTACTACATATAGAAAAAATCGAGTTGGTTCTGAGGAATTTCAAGAAAGATCCAGTGAAAGTGCATCTTCGGACAATCTTAATGATTCAGGTGCAGGATTCTGGGCTAGTGGCAGGAATGAATCTGGGATTGGAGGTTTATCTCCAAAACAGAGATCTTTTTGGCTAGTAGCTGATGCTGAATTAATCGTTTATGGATCAACAGATCCATCCGCAAAACTTACTATTGGTGGTCAAAAAGTGCCATTAGCTTCAGACGGCACTTTTAGATTACAAGTGCCTTTTAGGGATGGAATTCAGAATTATTTAATAGAAGCAGAAGATTTTTCAGGAGAACAAACTAGAAATATTAATATGAAATTTGAAAGAGTTACACCAGAAGATAATACAAACCCAATAGATAAAGCAGAGCCAGAATGGTTCTAATAATGTTAAATAATAAATAAAATGTTGAAATGGTTTGTTGCTGCTACACCAATTACAGGTGCAATTGTTATTCCTTTAATAATTCCTGTTGCTATATATAAGTTTGGTATCAATATAGGTATTATTTTTGCTTTAATCATAAGTTGCATTTGGTTTTTGCTAATGCTTAAAACCTCTGAAATGCCTCATTAGATATAAAAAATAGATTTTTTCAGAATTATTAACATGTCATTTTCACTTAACTCATCCAAGATTGATTTCTTAAAGATTAAAATAGATGAAGCTTTTCAAGATCAGAAGCCAGGTACTTCCGGTTTACGTAAAAGTACAAAACAATTCTTATCTAATAATTATTTACAAAGTTTCGTAGAAGCAATTTTTAAGACTTTACCTGGAGTTAATGGAGGTATTTTAATACTTGGAGGAGATGGTAGGTTTGGAAATAAAAAAGCAATAGAAGTAATTATTGCTATGGCCGTAGCTCATGGAATATCTAGAATTATTACTACTGTGGATGGCATACTTTCTACTCCAGCAGCTTCTAATTTAATTAGAAAGCATAAAGCAATTGGTGGCATTATTCTTTCTGCTAGCCATAATCCTGGAGGCCAAGATGGTGATTTTGGTGTCAAGGTTAACGGTCCTAATGGAGGACCAGCTTCAGAGAGTCTGACTAATGAAATATATTCTTATACAAAGCATATAGATAGCTATCAAACTATTAACCTAGATGCATTAGATATAAGTATTCCTTCCGAAATTTTAATTGGTAAAACTGTTGTCGAAGTAGTTGATGGGATAGAAGACTATGTCGCTTTGATGCAAGAAATTTTTGACTTTGAAAAGATTAGTTGCTTTATTAAAAATAATTTTCCAATAGCTTTTGATGCATTGAATGCAGTAACGGGTCCTTATGCAAAGAAAATTTTGGAAGATTTATTAGGAGCTTCTGCAGGAACTGTTAGGAATGGAATTCCTTTAGAAGATTTTGGTGGATGTCATCCTGATCCGAATCTTACTTATGCAAAAGATTTAGCAGACTTACTTCTTAAATCTGACAAATATTCTTTTGGTGCTGCGTGTGATGGTGATGGAGATAGGAATATGATTTTAGGCAATCAATGCTTTGTTAACCCAAGCGATAGCTTGGCTGTTTTAACTGCAAATGCTAATTGTGTGCCAGCATATGCAAAGGGACTTTTTGGTGTTGCACGATCAATGCCTACTAGCTCTGCAGTTGATGTTGTAGCTAAAGAACTAGGAATAAATTGCTATGAAACTCCTACTGGGTGGAAGTTCTTTGGGAATTTATTAGATTCTGAAAAAATTACTCTTTGTGGAGAGGAAAGTTTTGGTACAGGTAGTAATCATGTAAGGGAAAAAGATGGTCTATGGGCAGTATTATTTTGGTTGCAAATTTTAGCTGAGAAACAATGTTCTGTTAGTGATCTAATGAAGGAACATTGGTCTAAATATGGGCGTCATTATTATTCAAGACATGATTATGAAGAAGTTGATCTTGAAATAGCTAATAATTTATATACAAATTTGGAGGCAAGACTACCGTCATTAATTAATCAAAATTTTGCAGGAATTAAAGTATGTATTGCTGATAATTTTAAATATCAAGATCCTATAGATCATTCCCTAACTGATGCACAAGGCTTAAGAATTATTTTGGAGGATGGTAGTAGAGTTGTTTTAAGGTTATCTGGTACAGGTACAAAAGGAGCTACTTTAAGAGTTTATTTAGAAAATTATGTATCTCCAGATGGTGATTTAGCGCAGGATCCTCAGCGAGCTCTTTCAGCTCTAATTACAGCTATAGATCAATTAGCTGAAATAACTAAGAGAACTGGAATGGACAAACCAACTGTAATTACTTGATAAGCTAATACTTTTTAACTTGTGTAAGTTTTGAGCACTTGAGTTATACATGGGTA
>QCFW01000008.1 GCA_003280135.1 Prochlorococcus sp. AG-363-N16
GTTTCTTTGTCGCCTTCAATTACACTCCAATGAATAGGAGCAGCTCCTCTCCATCTAGGTAATAGAGAGGCATGAATGTTCCATGAACCAATAGAAGGTTTTTGTAAAATATTTTTCGGCAATATTTGACCATAAGCTACAACTATATTTATATCTGCTTTTAAATTTTCTATTCTTTCTTGAGCTTCTAGGTCTTTTTTTATATTTATAGGAGCAATGACAGGTATTTTCCAATTCAATGCTTCCTCTTTTACTGGTGAAGGTACTAATTTGCTTCCCCGTCCTCTTCTTCTATCTGGTTGTGTCACAACTCCAACAACATTATATTTTGAATTTAAGATTGAACCAAGAATATTTTTAGCAAAGTCTGGTGTACCCCAGAAAACAATTCTCATTACTCTCCTGTTATTGATAGCTCTTCAACCCATACATGGGGACTAACTCCTGAATGAGTCTCAATTTGCTTCTCTTCGATATCTATTATTCCTTTAAGAACCGCTCTTATATCACCAGCAACTGTTGCTGATTCAATTGATCTTTTTATTCCATTCTTTACATGCCATCCATCAAATGGAAGTGAAAAAGAGCCTTGGCTAGGTTTTATTCCCGCATGTAATGCATTTAAGTTTTCTATAAGCACAAATTCCTCGTTTGAATTCTTATGATCTAGTTTGTTATTACTTAATTCACCGTTTTTAGACCTACTAATAACTAACCAGTCAGTCGAAACTGATACTTTGGCACCTAATCCAGCATGTCCAGTTGGTAATACACCAAATTGCTTTGCCGTAGCTTCAGAGTGTATAAAGTTTTTCAATTTACCATTTTCGATAATGCATATATCTTGTGTTGGAGTACCTTCTCCATCAAACTCATAGGAACCTATATTTGACTTATGTAATCCATTGTCATTTAAGTTTAATAATGTCGATGATAACTTTTTACCTATTGAATCCTTATTGGATAAGCTCACTCCATCAAGAATAGATCTTGCGTTAAAGAGGTTACTAAATGAATCAATTAAATCTAAAAATGCTTCTGGCTTAAAACATATTAGATACTTATTTGTTTTTATTGGCTTATAATCAAGATGGCTTATTGTTCTCATGGCTGCTTCTTCGATGCATTTTTCTATGTCAATTTCATTACTACTATATGCAATCTTTATCGATCCAGAGCTTCTAGGCTTTCTGTTTACTTCTTGCGCTTTTGCATAAAGATATAAGGTGGATTGAGTATTATTTAAATATCTTTCTGCTCCATCGCTATTTACATAAATCCTTTCATAATTTACTTCTGAAAAGCCGTTATAAGGAACATCAATTATTGCTTTATGCTTATTAATTAAATCAGATTCTGCTTGCTTTAACCTTTCATATAGTTTCTTCACCCCAAATTCCTTAATAGGACTTCTAGCTTTTACCTTAATATCAGATTTGGATAGTGGAGAAAAGTTAGGTCTCTCATTTTCGTTTGCATAATAGCTTGCTGCTTTAGCTGATATAAGAGCTTTTTTTAATCCTTTTTCTGATAAATCTGAGGTACTTGTTATACCTATCATTTCGTTTTCGTTCCATACTCTTAAGGTTACGGAGCTTCTTTGAGAAGCTTTTAGTTGTTTGGCTTCTGCTTTATACACTTGAACAGATACATCATTACTTGATGATGCACCTATATCCCATTTAGAAATATTTTCCTCTTTAGATAATATATTCAATCTATCTTTAATAAGCTTTGTATTTAGGATAGGTTTTGTATCTAGTTCATTTTGTAAAACCATTACCTTCCTCCAATTGTGATTGAATCAACTTTTATATGTGGTTGCCCAACAGTTACATTTATATTTCCACTTACTGAGCCACAATATCCAGCAGCTAGATCCAAGTCATTCGCACACATTGATATCTTGGGTAAAATCTCTTTTGCTTCTCCAATGAGAGTTGCCCCTTTGACCGGTGTTGTCAATTTGCCTTTTTCTATTAAATAAGCTTCTTCAACAGAAAAATTAAATTGACCTGTAGCACCAACACTTCCTCCTCCCATAGATTTACAGTAGATACCTTTATCAATAGTTGCGATTAATTCCGAGGGCGCATAATTTCCCTTTTCTATATAAGTATTTCTCATTCTGCTTGCTGCAGGGAATGCATAATTTTGTCTTCTGCCACTACCAGTTCTTTTGTTACCTGTTCTTATTTCACCTGCTCTGTCACTTATGAACCTTTTAAGAAAACCTTCTTTAATGAGTACAGTTTTTTGAGTTGGCATCCCCTCGTCATCCATAGATAATGAACCAAATGCGTTTTCTGTTAAGCCTTCGTCAATAGCAGTAACTGCACTGTTTGCTATCTTTTGATTTAACTTGTCTTGGAAGGGAGATGTACCTCTTTCTATTTGGGTTGTTTCTAATAAGTGTCCACATGCTTCATGAAAAATTACACCTCCAAACTTATTTGCTAATACTGCAGGCATTTGTCCAGCTTCTACAAAATTTGCATAAAGCATATTATTAGCACTATCAATAATTTCATCTACTGAAGACTCAATATTCCATTCAGATATTTGATCTGGATTACTTGAGCTTCCATATCTTCTGCCAATGCTAGAACGGTACTCCTTATCTATTGCTAGAGCGTTTAGTCCAATAGATTGATATAAGCGTAGATCCCTTCCAAATGTACCATCACTTGATGCAACAATAACTTCTTGGTTTGATCTCGAATAAGTTCCTCTTCGGACTTCTATTTTGTTTCCTTTCTCTTTTAATAAGCTAGTACCTTTTAAGATCCTTTCTGTTACTTCATTTAGTAAAGGTATTTTGTTGAAATGTGTTTGTTTTGTTTCTCCATAGTCTCTTAAATTTTTGAGTCCTTCAAATTTATTTTTTCCAATAGATAAAGGATCTAGGTTTAACATTGCCAATGCTTGTCCTAAGGCATATTTAAGACCTTTCTCAGATAGATCGTTGGTTGATACAAAACCATCTTTTTTATTGTGGAAAACTCTTATTCCTACTCCTTTACCAAATGAAGGATTTATGCTCGAGATTATGTCTTGTTCTGCGAGAACTGAAATAGAGTCTATGTTTTCAATGAATATTTCAACAAAATCAGCTCCTGCAGAAATCCCTTGTGAAAGAAGTGCTTCTAGGTTGTTCTTGAAATTACTCTTTGAGTAATCATTCTCAAGAAAATCGGTCTTTGTTTCTAAAATGGGTTGTTACACTAAATAATTAATGATGTTCATAATAGTCTTAACTTGTCATTTATGCTCCTAACGGTTTTTAATAGACCATAATTAGTCAAGATTCTAGTATTCGCAACTTTCCATCAAGCTTTATATGTCCGATCTACTAACTTTTTATGTATTGCTCGCGCCTGTTGGTCAATTAACAGGAAATGGCCAACTTAGAGAAACGATTTCTGAAAGACGTAATCGAAAAGGTCCTGACGTTGCTTTCTGGTACTTATCACCTGAGTTAGTCAAATCTTTTGAGATTTCAGATGATTCTTTTGAGGCTGTAGTTGCAGATGAAATCACTGCAATAAACTGGGTGAAATTAAGGTTTGGCGGTGAAGTTATAACACTTCAATTAGACATTGAAAAATTACGTCAAAATGCTATGGAACTTCCACCGAAACCTTTTGTTAAAGACATAAGTGTGCATAATTGAGTTATTTGTTGTTTAATAAATGACCGTTGCTCATAAGGTTACTATTCACTTTAGACAAGTTAATAAAAAATTTTCATTGAATGTTCCTCATGGGGCAAACATACTTCAACACTTTGAATCATCTAATATTAAACTCCCATTCCTTTGTAGAAATGGATGCTGTACATCTTGTGCGGTCAAAATATTATCTGGGAAAATTGATCAATCAGATGGAATAGGGCTTTCAAAGCAAATGCAACAAAATGGTTATGGATTGCTTTGCATAGCAAGGGCTATTGACTCAGTTGAAATGGAAACCCAGACCGAAGATGAGGTTTACGAAATGCAGTTTGGGAAATATCTTGGAAAAATCAAAAGCGAGGCTGGGAATCCTTTTGATATCTAAATATGAAGAAAACTTTAATGTTCTTTTTAGCTATATCTCACAGCGTTTGTTTTTGTCATTGGTAGAGCAAATTGCCTAAGCATAAGAGATACAAACCTTGTAAATTTTATTGGTTTTGCAAAGCCTTTACTTTCTCTCCAGCTTTTAAATGCCTCCAATATTTTTAGTCTAAGGGATAGGAACTTTCCATCTTCAAAGTCATATACCCAAGGAAATGAATTACGAGAAGTATTGTTAGTTTGGGCTATTACTTCTTCATCAAATAGTACAGGGTCAATACCTAATAACTTATAGAAATCTCCTCTTTCGCATACTGTTAAAGTATGGGTTAGGAATACAGTCCATAAGAAGAATCTACTAAGAATTTTACCTCTAAAACCTTTTGTCATTCCTGGCCAGCATCTCATCATTAGATTTATACAATCACCATGACGATTTTCGTCTTGGCACCAAGGCTCGAAGAAGTCAAATAAAGGAGCGCATGCTTTTTCTGGATGTGCTTTTAGATGCCTGTTAATGAGAATGTACCTCCAGTAACCAATTTTTTCTGATAAATAGAGCGAATAGAGTACCCAACTGAGTGGAAAAAATGTAGCAGCTCTTTTTTTGGGTAAATTAGGTAGATCAATGTTTATGCCTTCTTCTTTTAAGGCTCTTCCCAGAAAACCTGCATGTCTCGCTTCGTCACGTGCTAGGAATTGGAAGAATTGTCCAAGTTCTTGCCTCCCAGACTTTTTGAATCTGTTGGAAATTTCCTTAAATAAAAGGAATCCTGAAAACTCTGAGACTACTGATCTAACTAAATAACTTTCATAAACCGCCTTATCTTCTGGTGATAATTCATTCAGTCTTTCAAGAGAAGCTTTTCTATCGAAATGCTTAAGGTTATAATCTGCCTCCATTTCCTTAAACATTGCTTCAAAGTCCTCTCTAGCAATTTCTAGATTGGTTTTTGATGCTTTATCAAACTCAGTGGTGTAGAACCTAGGTGTTAACAGATTTTCATCTAAATGAGGTGGGAGCTCATTTCTACCTAATGAAGAAGGTAATTTGGTGGCAGAAGCAGTCATTCCTTCCTATTAAAATAAGAATAGAATTTTAGTTCGAATTGCGCGATTTAAATCCAAAACTTCATGTAAAGAATAAAAATTGAAAATTTTATACCTTAAAAAAGCAAAAATATTCATGCGTGCTCTGAAATTACTAGTTTTTCCCTAGCCATTTTTGGCCATTTAGCCTTTGCAAAAGCCTTGAAATGAGAAGAGGAAGAGTGATTTTTCTTTCGTCAATAAGAAATGACTCCAGTAAACTTGGCTCTTCCCCACCTTCCGCTATAGCTATATGTTTTGTTGAAGTAAGCTTGTCTGAGCTAAAACAAAGCCAAAACTTTCTGTTTTGAGTAAGTTCTCCATAAATTAACCAGCATTCTCCACCCATTACTGGCCTAATATCTTTTTTAAATATCAGATTCTTAAGATCAACATTATTATTCTTAAGAGATAATTTTATAGATGGCAGGAAATCTTGGTTTATAAAGTCATCAAATGGCTTGTCTTCTAGTTTTTTTGGTTTCGATGCCTTAGTCTCATCGGAAAGAGATGGATCATGAGGATTTATATTCCCTTTGTTTAAATTTGGCTTTTCACTTTTAGATTCATCCACGAGTTAGAAAAAAAAATGAGTTAATAATTAAATAATAATGCAAATTTATAACATAAGTAAATTAATTATTAACTATTCATTACCAATTATCTTCTTGAAAATTGAACCAGTCGTCAAATTGGCTAAATTCAGCTGATTGCTCATAACGTTTTCGATTTACAGTTTCAGCATCCATATTATTATTGATATTTTGATCCTGAATATTATAGTTTTCATGAGAAGTTTGTTGTTTTATTATTCTATAAGGTACAGATAATGTGGGTGATGCTTCTTTAATATCTCTTTCTATATAGTTGTCAAATGAAAATGTTTCTATTGATTCCCCTTTTTCTTCATCAGAATATGTATCATTAAACTTATTATATATTACTTTCCTGCTTGTTTGTAAAGTATTAGTTGATATAAATGTTGATGGTATAGAACCTATTAGAAAACCGAATATTGAAGATATCGATATGTAGGTACCTAATGTATATGAATTTGTCTCCCAAATTAGTAATCTTAACTTTATCTTAGTATCATTATTAATAGTTGATATAAATAATAAAAATATTAAGGGAAATATTGAAGGTATAAATAATAGTAATTTAGATTTTCTCACTATTTTTTACCATTCCATCTGTTTATTTCTTTTAGCTCATAGCCAAATGTATCAAATAACCTTACTACCATAAAATCAATCATTTCATTTAAAGTATTTGGGTTTGAATACCAGGAGGGGATACAAGGTATTATTTGTGCTCCAGCTTCAGATAACTGACACATGTTCCTTAAATGAATGAGACTAAATGGACTCTCTCTTGGAGATATTACTAATTTACGTTGTTCTTTTAAATGTACATCGGCCGCTCTTTCTATGAGATCTTGACCATATCCATTTGCAATTCTTCCTATTTTCCCCATTGTACATGGAACTATTACCATTCCATCTGTTTTATAACTTCCACTCGCTATAGTTGCAGATGTTTCATTCCATTTATGACATATTAATCTTTGTGTGTTAACTTCTAAAAAATCACTCCAGAAACTTTTTTGTTTTTCAGTGTCTATAGGAATCTTTATATTATTTTCTGAAGACCATACACTATATGCACCTTTGCTAAGAATTAAATCAATAGACTTCTCATTTTCTAACAATAATTTGAGGGCTCTTACAGCAAGTGGTTGGCCAGAGGCACCTGTTACACCAAGGACTATTGAAGACATTTATGTATCCTCATTATCTATATCTTCTAAAGAAGAAACTTCTCTTTCATTAACGACTTCAAGATCTATTTGATTCTTTAATAAATCAACACTAAGTATATTAACAGTAATTTTGTTCCCAAGTTGGTAAGTTTTCTTGTTCTTTCTACCTATGAGCATATTCTGTCTTGATCTATATTCATACCAATCATCATCCAAAGTGCTTACATGAGCTAGACCCTCTGCTTTGAAGGAATCTAGTTCTACAAAGACACCATAACTTTGAACACCTGTTATAACTCCATTTAATGTACTGCCTACATAAGATAATATTGATCTTGCTTCTACAATTGATAAAAGTCCATTCCTCAATGATTTACTCTTTATGCGTTCATCGTTTAAATATTCAATAAAGTTTGAATTTATAATATCCTTAATATCTATGTAATCTTTTCTTGTATCTATATTCTCAGCTAATTTAGGATTATTATTTGGCTCTGTTTTTTTAGAAAACTTTTCTTTTGTCGAATTTATTATACTTATCAATAGAAACTGGTTAGCAATATCAGAGTAGTTAATAGTTGGAGAGGTCCATGGCGCTTCATCTAAATAGAAATTCTGATTGATATTATCTATATGTGATGGTTCTGTTAATGGATCATATAAACTAAACTTTTTATCTGGAATTATATTAGTTAGTATCTTTTCTATAACTCTTTGATTAGGAGAATTCTTTATTGTCTTAAGTAATGAATGAATATCTGTAAGTCCATTATTATTCAATTCAACCTTAGTATCTAAAGAAACAGCAGACTTAATTAACTCATTAATATGGTTATTATCAATTTCTTTTGACTCGAGATATAACATTCTGAGTTTCAAATCCCTTAGGTGATTGAATAGAATCCTATTAGCTGTTGTTGATATAGAGGAGATTATAGAATTAGAATTGCTTGGGTTAAAGGAATATTTAGCATAACTATTATTTAGTCCTGGATTTATATAACTATTGTCAAATAGATTTTCTATTGGACTAATATTATATTCTATATTTATTTGACCAAGAGAGATTGCCTTTTCATTTAGAATCTTACATAAGTGAATTATTGTCTCAATTGAACTTAGATGCTTTTTGAATGGTTTTAATTTTGCTGGTATAGTTCTTGATGTTGCTTTCCTATTCGCAATTTCATTGAGGATATCGTCGTTTATTTCTACATCTGGTTTGATTTTAGATAAATAAAAGCTCCATTTATCAATATTACCTTCTTTATCAACATCCATTTCTAATGTAATTGCTTCTGTTGTTTTTTTAAGTGTAAATTTACTTTCGTCTATTAATGATTTACTTAGCAAATTTATCCATTTATTACCTAGGCACCTGGACTCTGCTCTTCTTCTTAACCATAGGTCTAATTTGCTTCCATAACTAATTCTTTCTGCAATTGTAGGAACATGGACCCATACTTTTACGCCACCGTTAGATGGCTCTGCAAAAATTGATAATTGAGGGGGACTATCTTCACATTTCCAGCTTTTAAAGTTTATAACTGATTGAGATGTTAAGTCAACTCTATGCTTATCTTGTATTTTCTTAGGAGAAACTCTTGGTACATTTTCTTCTTCAATTATAGAAAACTTGGTTTTTATAATTTCCACATCACCTTTGAAGCCATTATTTAGACTTAGCTCCCTAACTACTCTACCAACAGCTGGGTATTGAGCTATTGGATATTTTACTATTTCTACTTCTAATATGTTATCAGATTCTTTTTTATATTCATCTTCTAATGATTCAAGCTCTATTTTGGAGAGAATCCTTTCATCCAGTGCCCTTGCATAATATAACTCGTCTATTTTTTCAAGGTATGCAAGTAGCCTTTTTTTAGTTCTTTCTAGTATACAAACTACTGATCCTTCGGGGGATCTTCTTTTCATACCTTCCTTTTCTATTTGTATTAATACTTTGTCTCCATGCCATGCATGATTTAAATATTGTTCTCGGATATATATGTCTTCTTCTCCATCATCTCTGACTGCAAAGCAAAAGCCCTTGCTGCTACAGCGGATTTTTGCTCTTATATAGTTATATTCGCTTATAGATTTGATATTTTCTTCACCTTCATATTGTATTAAACCTATTTTTGAAAGAGCTTTTATAGCAATGTCTAGTCTTGTTCTTTCTAACTTCTTTGTAAGCTTGAGCATTTTCTCCAGCTTTTTTATTTCTAAACTCCCTTCATCGGGTATCAGTTCAAGAATTTTGGCTACCGATACCATGAAATTGTACGCAGGCTTATTTATTAATATTTTAACTCATTGAATATTCATTATGGATGACTAACTATTCTGGGGATAAATATTTTATTGTGTTTATATCATTGATGTTTACTATTCTTGTCCGGGTTTAGATTTAAATGGTTTTAAAAATGAGATCCCTAGGTAAATAAAACCTAAAGCAGCTGCTCCTTTTAAGAATATTTCTGGAATAACTTTTGTAATTGAAGCACCAGCAAAAGATCCTATAAAACATGCTAGGACAAGGGCAAGTGATGAACCCAGAAGAACAGCTATTGGCTTCTTACTTTTAGCACTCATTGCTACTGTGGCTATTTGGGTTTTATCGCCCAGCTCTGAAAGAAAGACAGTTGAGAAAGTTGAAATTACTATCGGATCAAGAATTTTCATAATAATTTGACTAAATCTAAATTAGTTAGTGATAAATCACTTAGCAAATAAAGTCCAATTAATAACATAGAGAATCCCGCTAGATTGTTTAATAAATTATCTGAAATTCTTTGAGATAACCAGGATCCAAGAATTACCCCTATAAGACTAGTACAAATTAATGCTGTAGCAGCTCCGATAAATACCAATATAGGTTTTCCAGAGCCTGCAGATAATAGTAACGTAGCAATCTGTGTTTTATCTCCTAATTCAGCAATGAATACGGTTAGAAATGTAGATATGAATGTCTTTGCAAATGTTTCTGAGGACATTTGTGTCTGATTTATGCTATTAATATTAGAATTTGAATTAACCATTATTTATTAATAAGTATCTGTCTATTAAACCTTTTAAGAACATTACTTTTACCTCCATAAATCGATCTTATGTGTTGTCGACAATATTTAATTGCCTCATTTTCAAAATTGGAATTTTCATACTTGAATATTGCTAAAAGATTTTCAACTCTACAAAAGTTAGGTCTTTGAGAGTAAATTTTACATATTTTTCTAGACTTATCATAATGAATACACCACCCATCTTCCCCAACTAGTTTAAAATATTCCTTTTGTTGCAAATCTGTTAATACTGAAAGTGCTTCAGGCCTCTCTTCAGGATCTAATCTGCAGCAAGAGCCACAATTACTAATACAACTCCACTTTGTCTTTTTTATGAATTTCATTAGGTTTGCGCCATACCACTGCTATCACAGCGATTTCAGCAAATTACAAATAATTTAGGTTCCTTTAGTTTAGCTTATTAGGTGTAATATAATTATACGTAGAAAACACTCTAAAAATCATCATGGGAAATTTGTTGCCTCTAGTAGCAGTAGCCTTATCAGGGCCAGCGATAATTGCACTAATCTTCTATAGAAGAGGAGCGTAACACTATCCTCACTTAATTAAGGATACTTAATCTTCCCTCTGTACTAATAATTAGGGGTTAAATATATTTATTAGATCTAGCTTTCTAAATATTTTGTCCTATTAATTTTTTCTACAGTTAATTTTTATTTTTAATCGATTTAAATAAGGACAGCTCTCCTTATATATCTATTTATATATTACTAATATTCTATTGAAAGATTCTTTTTTATTATCCCTTAAACACTAATAAACAAAAAATTCTAATATTAATTACTTTTTTTTGCGATAACGAATTAGATTAAATATAAAAGGCTATATAAATAAAGAACTAATATTTCTTGTCTATGAATAAAATAAAGACTGTTTTTTGGGATTTAGATGGAACAATTGCAGATACTGAACTATTAGGCCATAGGATTGCTTTTAATAAGTCTTTTGAACAATTCAACTTAGATTGGTGCTGGGATCTAAAAACTTATATTCGACTATTATCATATGCTGGAGGTAAAAACAGAATCAAACAATATTCCCAAGAATTAGGACTTAATATTGGAGACCAAATGTGCGCTGCCATCCATCAAAAAAAACAGGAGAATTATTTAAATATAATTTCTAATGGAGTATTAAAACCCAGGATAGGAGTCTCTCGCCTAATCAATGAATTCAAGTCACATAATATTAATCAATGGATTGTAACCACTAGTTCTAAGAAGACAACTTTGAAGCTGATTGATTCACTATTTAATAATTCAAATAACATCATCAATGGATTAATCACTTCAGACGACGTTATTTCTTTAAAACCATCACCAGAAGCTTATATAAAGGCTATGGAATTAAGTAAGACTTCATATAAAGAATCCATTGCTATTGAAGATTCAACTATTGGCTTTAAATCAGCAAAGGAAGCGAATCTTAAATGCATCATCACACTTTCACCTTGGATGAAATACATTCCCAAGGAATTTGAAAATGCTGATTTAGTTGTTGATCATTTAGGAGACTCTTTATTGCCTTCTAAGGTTTTTAAAGGTATTTTAAATAAAAGTATGGTTGATCTTAACTTGCTTAATTCATTACTCAAGTAGTTTATTAATGAGTATTTATTCTACTAACTATTCTCGATTTATATCTAAATTATTACAGAGTTTTTTTCCTTATTTTTCAGGCTCATGGAGAAATAGGTCTATTTCATTGCTTAGTCTTTTGATTGGTTTTTATATAGCCTCGTCTTTTTTAGCCTCTCTATTGTCAGACACAACTGGTAGAATTTTCATTGTCTTCTTAATTGTATTGATAATTGAGTTTTTAATAAGAATCAGAACTTTAGTATCTAATTCAAGCTCTTCAACATTTTTTATTTCCCTAGATAATCTTAGAATAGGTATAACTTATGCAGTAGTCTTAGAAGCTTTTAAGCTTGGATCTTAACTCTTATAATCTAATCCTCTTCTTCTTCAGTTTCATCCATTGGATAAACAAAACCTTGGGCTCTACCAGTTAGAACTGATTTGCCTAGTGAAAGAGCTTTTTGTGCTGCGATACCAGCTTTGGCCTTCCAAACTGCATGTCTTTGATTCCTTTTGCCTTTTGAGGTTTTCTTTTTAGGTACTGCCATTTTTTATAAGACTAGCTATTAACTATATAATCCTGTGTAAATAGCCCATTAGTCAAATCCAAATTATCTTTGTAATGGTCTACAAACAACTATGGACTTAATTACTTTTATTCAATAGCTTTTGTTCTGTCAAAAATTTCTATTACCCTTTTTCCCTTTAGCAATTTTCTTATACCTATAGTTCTATGTCCAGTTACAGCAACCTAATAAAGGACATATCCTCAGGGCAAATTGACTCATTAGTTCTATTTCCTACTCGTAGAGAGGTAAAGGCTACTTATAAGGATGGAACCACCTCAATAATTCCTATTTTTCCAAATGACCAGACAATTCTCAGAAAAGCCCAGGAATCTGATACTCCTCTCACTGTCAATTATTTGAAATTTGAAACTGCATCTGCATCAATATTTGCCAATTTTGGATTTCTTTTCATATTAATTTTTGGAATGTTGTTTTTTATAAGAAAATCAGTTGACTTAGCAAATAAGTCTTTTAATTTTTTTAATAAACAAAATAAACTACAAGATATAGATAAGTTAACTACTACTTTTGAAGATATAGCAGGCCTGAATGAAGCGGTAGAAGAAATAAAGGAAATAGTAACTTTTTTAACTCAGCCAGAACTTTTTGAAAAGTTAGGGGCAAGAATTCCAAAAGGATTTTTATTGGCAGGCCCTCCAGGCACAGGCAAAACCTTATTATCAAGAGCAATTGCAGGAGAAGCTGGAGTCCCTTTTTACTCACTATCTGCTTCTGAGTTTGTAGAATTATTTATTGGTGTTGGTGCTAGTAGAGTTCGTTCTATCTTTAATGAAGCTAAAAAGAATTCACCTTCAATAATTTTTATAGATGAAATAGATGCAATCGGTAGGCAAAGAGGAGCGGGTGTAGGAGGAGGAAATGACGAAAGAGAACAGACTTTAAATCAACTTCTTACAGAAATTGATGGATTTTCAGATAATTCTGGGGTAGTAGTAATAGCGGCTACAAACAGAGCTGATATTTTAGATTCAGCTTTAACTCGACCAGGACGTTTTGATCGGACAATAGATGTTACTTTGCCAGACAGGAAGGGCAGATTAGATATTTTAAGTATCCATGCTCGACATAAACCACTTGCAGATGAGGTTTCCTTAAATGAATGGGCTATACGAACACCTGGTTTTTCAGGAGCTGATTTGAATAATCTGCTAAACGAAGCCGCAATAATAACAGCAAGGAACAATAAAAAACTTATTGGCAATGCAGAAATAGATCATTCACTGGATAGATTGACTCTTGGCTTAACTAGACCAGGTATATCTATCTCAAGCAAAAATAGAGTCATTGCTTATCATCAGATTGGTAAAGCATTGGTTTCATTAAATCTTCCTAATATTGAAAAAATAGATAAGATAACTATTCTTCCTACATCCAATAAGATTGAGGGTAATACACGCTTTGTTAGCAATGAAGAGGATCTCGACAGTGGATTGATTACTAAAAGCTATTTATCTTCAAGGCTAATACGAGCATTGGGTGGTAGGGCGGCAGAAATATTGATTTTTGGAATCAATGAAATTACTCAAATCTCCTCAAATGATCTTACTGAAGCTACTTATATTGCTCGCGAAATGATTACACGTTATGGTTTCTCTGATCTAGGATTGATCACTAGTGACTTAAATGAAAGCTCAGTATTTCTTGGTAGAAGCCTGCTATCTAAAAATAAATCTAGAGCTGAAAAAACCTATCGTGAGATAGATGTTAAGGTTATAAGTTTACTTAAGAATGCATTACAAGAAGCAATTAATATACTTAATCCATTAACTTTTAAGATAGACAAGATTGCAGATATCTTAATAGATGAGGAAACATTGACATTAAATCGGTTCATAGAAATTTTAGAATCTAAAAACAATTAATCATATCTATTTCACTCATAATAGATTAGGTACTAACAATGTATACTAAATCAACAAATCTAACTAATATTAGTTATATTATAATTTCTTTTTTAATAGGAGTTAGTCTACAGCAACTATGTATTTTCTCTTCAGATACTATATATTCCTCAGGTAAATATTTTAATGTTTACAGTATATCAGCATTAACTGTCTCTATTTATACATTACATTTACTAAATACTTGGTCTACTGATTGGCTTAATCTTCTTAATGATAAAACTAAAAAAGATAGTTTAGTTATCTTTAAAGGAAGAAAAGCAACCTTTATATTTTTAACATTATTACTATTCTATTATGTTGCTAATTTCTTAGTTTATAATTCTTTCACTAATTTTCTATTATCAAATCATACATCAACCCATTACCTTGATTTTGAGAATTCTATCTTTAGCGATAGTCTAGGCTTAAATATATTATTAATCGCATTATTCTTTGTAATTACATTTGTATCAAGGATTGCCAGATTAAACTATATGTTAATATGCTTTTTATTTGTGGCAACATATTATAAATCATTTATTGCTTATAAAGAAACCTATTCGATATCAGATAACTTTGAAAATACACATAATTCTATTCTAATTAGTTTTTCAATTTTCTTTCTTTTAACATTATATATTTTCTTGAAATCTATCATAGAGTTTCTAATTAAAGAAAATTGTTTTTCTGATTGGAAAATAATAAGACTTGATATAAAGTATTTAACTCATATCAAAGTCTTATTAGTTTTTATGCTTTCTAAGTTAGCTCTATTTTTAGGAATATATACTAGCTTCTTAAACTAAACTAAATTTATAAACTTGAAAAATATTCTTTACTGCCTTCTGGATCAGGTTTCATTGTTTTTTCACCTGGAGTCCAGTTGGCTGGACAAACTTCATCAGGATTAGACTGAACATATTGGAATGCTTGAAGAACCCTTAGCGTTTCATCTACATTTCTGCCCACTGGTAGATTATTGATTGTCGCATGCATGATTGTTCCCTCTGGATCAATTATAAAGAGGCCTCTAAGGGCAACACCTTCTTCTTGATCAAGAACATTATATGCTGTTGAAATTTCTTTTTTTAAATCTGCCACTAATGGATAATCTATGTCTCCTAAACCTCCTTGATTCCTAGGTGTTTGAATCCATGCTAAGTGACTGAATTGGCTGTCAACAGAAACCCCTAGAACTTCGGTGTTTTTGCTAGAAAAATCTGAATATCTATCACTAAAAGCTGTTATTTCAGTAGGGCAAACAAAAGTAAAGTCCAGTGGATAAAAGAAAAGGACTACATACTTACCTCTATACTTGGAAAGAGTAATTTCTTGAAATTCTTGATCAATCACTGCAGTTGCAGTGAAGTCAGGTGCTTTTTGACCAACACGAAGACAACCGTTGTCTGACATTTCTTTTAAATTTTATTGAGGTTAGGAATTGGTCATGATTTTGCAAGTGGTTTGCTGACTTGCAAAAATTATAATGACCAAAGAAACTATATTATATAATATAATAGCAAAAGTTTAAAGTATCAGATATGAAAAAGTCATTTTGGGATAATTCTCTTTTCAAAAAGTATAGCTCTATTTCCCACAACCGCTTATTAACTCAATTGTTGTCTGAATTAAAATCATACCCAATTATACGAACTATCAGAAATGATAATTCACTTGATAATGAGAAGCAGAAACCTAAAAATAAACAATCTCATCAAGCTTTAACAAGCAAAGCTATTAACGAAGATGATACTAATTCCGATCCAAGTATAAAAATATATAGTAATCTTGAAACAATATAATTATTGTTTTTATATAAAAATTCTATCTATACTTATAAAATAATAATTAATTATTTTCTTGGTTTTAGAGAATTAATAGATTTTGTCTAATCATTACTAAATTAACTAATGTCAGTGGAGAGACTTGAACTCTCGACCTCAGCGTTATGAATGCTGTGCTCTAACCGGCTGAGCTACACTGACAACATAAGCATCATAGTAGATAGACCTATGATTTCCAAGAAATTTATCCGAACATAATTCTTCAATTCATAATAAACTTAATATTCTAATGCAATTAATCACTAAATACTTCTAAATTGCTTAAAGCTATGTATGAGGCTATACCACATGCAACAGAAAGATTGAGACTTCTTATACCCTCAGAATCATATTTATCTAGTTTTTTTAGCATAGGTATCTCAACTATTAAACTACATTCATTTCTTATCTTGTCTGGTAATCCGCTATCCTCCCTTCCAAATAAGAGAATATCATTGCGCTTAAAACATACATCATCAAGATTAATATTACCATTTTTACTAAAACCAAGTAATCGCGAATTATTAACGGTATTTTTAAAGCAATTGTAATTATTATGTACCCTATACGTTAGATATTGCCAATAATCTAAACCTGCTCTTTTTAATTGTTTATCATTTATATCAAATCCAAAGGGTGCAATTAGGTCCAATGTAAGATCGAAACCAACACATGTCCTACCTATATTTCCAGTATTCTGTGGAATTCTAGGTTCAAATAAAGCTACCCTTATATCATGCCTATTATCGTTATTACTATTCTTATTAATCATAGAGTTTTTTTAAGTTAATACCTTTACCATTAAATACCAAATAACTTTCATTAGCAATGTTTTCGATTCGTTGAGAAAGTTCACCAAGTCTGTCTATAAATAGATTACTTGTGTAATCTATTGGTAATATACCGAATCCAACTAGCTCATTGACTAATACAACAGTTCCTTTATACTTAGTGATAACATTTAGAAATTTAGATACATATTCATTCCAGTCATTTAAGGATAGATTTAGTTTGTTATAAATTAAGCCGCCTAAGGAGTCTATTATTATCGAAGTATTATTTTTTAAAGAAGATATTTCTATATTAATATCATTGTAGTCTTCAATCGTTTTCCAATTACTTGGTCTTCTAGTTCTATGTATTCTAATACGATCTGACCAATTACTATCTGATTCATCATTTTTAAATGTAGCTATATATGTGACTTCATTGTGAGTATGTAAAATTTGTTCTGCATAAAAACTTTTACCACTTCTGCGACCTCCAGATATTAAAAATATTTTGCTATGATTGTTCATATAAGAGGGTTTATTTAGAAAAATATACCCATGCTGCTATAGGTGCTGCTATCGCTAAAATTATTATTGCACCTACTAGGAATATAGCTTGAAATTTATTCATATCTTGATTCCTCATAATATTAAAGTTAGGATCCACTACTGGATTTTTAAGAGATGTTTTTTCCTTGGCTTCGTACTTTAATTCTGCTATTAAAGTCCTATTGTTAAGGTATAACGTGTCAAAATTTGATTGAGCCTGAACCTTGACTGGATTTATAAATATTAGGAGAGATAATATAAGCGTCGAGAATAAAGTAATTAAAATCCTTGAAATAGTCATTTTAGTTGAATATATCTTATTTCTATGATCGCATTTTATCTCATATTTGTCTAGTATTATTGTAAAAGTGAATTCATTTATAGCTACTATTCACATACTTATTTAAATCTACTATAATTTAATGTAATTAAAATGAACAGATGAAAAGATCTATTGTTTTGGCATTGGGGATTATATTTTTATTATTAACCATTTTTAATTCTTATACAAATGATCTTGTTAACGCTAGTTTTCAACGATCCCTTATTCTTTCATCTGCATCTTCTATCTTAATAATACTTACAGCATTATTCTGGTATCAAATAGATCCTTCCTTGCCACTTAAGCATTCTTTGGAGGGTAAGGAAGGAATTTTTATTAGTGAAGATATTTCTAATGAATTGAGATTTGAACTAGCTTGGGGTAGTGAAATGCTCTTAACTACTTCAGCTGCAGCAACCGTTCTTGTTTATATTAATGATCAGACTATTCTTAAAAGAGGCCTTATTTCTCAAGATCAATTCAAGCCATTGGATATCAGTAAACGCGCATTAAAATCTGAAAAATTGATATCTTTGGTAAATACAAAATTTTACCCAGGCAAGCAAGAATTTGACTCAATTGTAAATAACTTACCATCAGTTATTGTATCACCAATACATAACAAAGGGTTAGTTATAGTAGGAGGATGGACAGAAAGATGTTTTACATTATCTGATGAAAGATGGATAAGAGGATGGTCCAAGAAACTTTCTAGCTATATTTAATATTTAAATCTTTAATTTCTATTCCAGATAATTATAACAGGACTCTCTCTTGTTTGTAATTTTGATATTGTTACACTCTTTTCATTGATATCTGTTATTTTAAAATTTAACGTATTTACACTATTATTTGGGTGATGAGCTTCAGTTAAGGTTCCAGAATCAAATAATCCTATCTTATTAGTCCCTTCTATTAATGAAGCTTTATTAAGCATGTTATAAAAATCATTAATATTCTTTTTGAAGGAATCTTTATCTATATTGATTATTCTCCAAATAAACTTTGGCCTCTCGAGAAATGCAATGAGTCTAGGTGTGCTTTCAGGCTCTAAAATCATGTTATGATTATTAGCAATTACATCTATTTCTTTTTTCAGCATTGTAAGTTTTTTTGCATCACATTGACCATCCCAAAATATAAATAGAGAACTATCCTTATCGTTTATAGAAACTCCAGTGTTATCACCTATGTAATGACCTAGTTTAGTTCTTTTTACAGCTAAATATTTTGCATTGTAGTCACTAGGGCAAATAACTAATGGTTCTCTCCGCTCTACCTTGATACCGTAACCTCCTAAGCCAGCAATCTTTCTTGGATTATTAGTTAATAATTTTAAACTTTGCACACCTAAATCTGTAAGTATCTGTGCTCCAACCCCATAGTTTCTAAGATCAGCTGCAAAACCAAGTTTTTCATTGGCTTCTACTGTATCTAGGCCTCCATCCTGCAAGCTATACGCTTTCAGCTTATTAATTAGACCTATTCCCCTTCCTTCTTGTCTTAAGTAAACAATAATGCCCTCACCTTCTTGAGAAATTCTTGACATGGCAGCTTCTAGTTGAGGCCTGCAATCACAGCGTAATGACCCAAAAGCATCTCCTGTTAGACATTCGGAATGCATTCTTACAAGAACTGGCTCTTTTAAATTTTGAATATCACCTTTTACCAAGGCTACATGCTCGGTATTGTCTAATTCATTGATATAGCCCACGGCTTTAAAATCACCAAAAATACTTGGCAATTTTGTTATTGCTTTTCTAAACACAAATCTTTCATTTTCAAGTCTATATCTGATTAAATCGGCAATGCTTATTATTTTTAATTCCCAGTTTTTTGCATATTCTTGTAGCTGAGGAAGACGCGCCATTGAACCATCATCATTTTGTATTTCACAGATCACACCAGATGGACCAAGACCTGCTAGTAAAGAAAGATCAACGGCTGCTTCTGTATGCCCTGCCCTTTTAAGCACCCCGCCTTTTTTTGCTCGTAATGGAAAAATGTGTCCAGGACGTCTCAATGCATTTGGCTTTGTGGAATTGTTGATTGCAACCTGGATTGTTCTTGCTCTATCTTCGGCTGAAATACCTGTTGAAACTCCATATTCAGGTCCAGCGTCAATACTTACAGTAAAAGCAGTTTGATTAGAGTCCGTATTTCTATCTACCATTAACGGGAGGTCTAACTCGTCTAACCTTTCACCATCCATTGCTAAACAAATTAAACCTCTAGCCTCAGTGGCCATAAAATTTATTTGTTGAGGTGTTGCAAATTGTGCTGCACATATCAAGTCACCTTCGTTCTCCCTGCTTTCATCATCTACCACAACAATACATTCACCATTTCTAATTGCAGCTAGTGCATCGGCGATAGGATCGAATAAAATTTCTATTGTTTTTTCGGATTCCAACTTTTCCCTCTAATAAGTGAACAATAAATAAAAGGAAGTCATAATTAAATGTAGACCTTTATTTTGGATAATCCATTTATTTAGGCTTATCCATATAAAATCAAAAAATGAACTTAATTAACAATAATGCTAACCGAGTAGCGATCATAGGAGCTTCTGGTTATGGAGGTATTCAGTTATTACGACTACTCAACGACCATCCTTTTTTCAAAGTAACCTTCTTGGGTGGCGAAAGAACATCAGATAGACGATGGAATGAGGTTTCTCCTTTTTTACAATTAGAAGATGATCCAATCATTAAAAAACCTGATCCTGATGAAATCGCTGAAAATTCAGATTATGTATTACTTAGTTTACCTAATGGAATCTCATCCCAGTTATCTCCTGAACTTT
This sequence comes from Prochlorococcus sp. AG-363-N16, assembly GCA_003280135.1. Lineage (GTDB taxonomy): Bacteria > Cyanobacteriota > Cyanobacteriia > PCC-6307 > Cyanobiaceae > AG-363-N16. The sequence continues at coordinate 20,315 of QCFW01000008.1, forward strand.
TAAAAAGAAATGTTCGTGTTGTCGATTTATCTGCAGATTATCGATATAGGTCTTTAACAGAATGGAAAAGGTATTATTCAGTTGAATCTAATGCTCCTCAGAGAACAGATGATGAACTATGTAAAGAATCTATTTATGGTTTACCAGAATGGAACCCTCATGAAATTAAAAATTCTTCATTAGTGGCCTGTCCGGGCTGCTTTCCTACTGCCAGTTTGTTTCCATTGTTGCCTTTTATCAATCAAGGCCTAATAGAAAATGATGGAATTATCATAGATGCAAAAACTGGAACTTCAGGTGGTGGTAGAAATGGTAAAGAACATTTACTTTTAGCCGAAGCTTCTGAAGCAATAGCACCCTATGGTGTAATTGGACATAGACATACCTCAGAAATTGAACAACAATTAACTGATGTTTCTGGTAAGGAAATACAGATTCAGTTCACTCCTCATTTAGTACCTATGGTAAGAGGACTCTTGGCAACAATATATTGTCGTTTACGGGATCCAGGACTTACTGCAGAGGACGCGCAAACTGTTATTCAATCTGTATACAGAAACTATAAAACTATAGAAATTTTACCGGTTGGAATATATCCATCAACTAAGTGGGTTAGATATACTAATAAGTTATTAATATCAGTTCAAGTTGATAAAAGAAATAGTCGATTAATTATATTGTCAGCCATTGATAATCTTATTAAGGGACAAGCTGGTCAGGCAATACAAAACTTAAATATAATGGCTGGTTTAAAGGATGAAACTGGTTTGCCACTTAAAAGCTATTATCCCTAGCAAGTTTCCCTCCATTTTTTTGCTGTTATTGCGACTGCCTTATATAAAATTTTGTGTTCTAAAATCTGAATTTTTTCAAGCAATGAATTTTGATCATCTGATTCCTTAATTGCTACCGCACCTTGTAAGATAATCTTACCTGAATCTACCTCTTTTTCTACTATATGCGCAGTACATCCAGTAATTTTTACATTTGCTTCAAGTGCTTGTTCTATCGCATTAATTCCTTTAAATGATGGCAATAAAGAAGGATGTATATTAACTATTCTGTTCGAGAATTCATCTATTAATTGTGATGTGACTATTCTCATCCAACCAGCCATAACGATTATTTCTACTTCCTTACCTCTAAAAATATTGATTATTGATCTATCATAGTCCTCTCTAGTTTCAAACTCTTTATGATCTAGTACAGAGAATGATATATTATACTGCTTAGCAATATTTATGGCACCACAGTCTTCAATATTACTGATTAAGTGAGTAACTTCTGCATCAAATATTGTTTTAGATGACTTTATAATTGCCTCGAAATTGCTACCTTTACCTGAAGCTAATATTCCAAGCCTAATAGAAGGATTAAACCTAGGAAATTCTGATAATTCAGGTGTTATTAATATATCATTATTTTCATTAATCATTTCTTATGATGATAGGTATATCTCATAGTAAAAACAGAAAAAAGTATTAATGTCAATATTTACTAGCTAAACTACATCTTTATTTTAGACTTTTGTGATTATTGATGTACTTTTTCAAGTTATCATTCATACTATTAATAATGAACAAATTGTCTTTATAGATCTGTTGAATATGAAATTTCCTGATCTCTCACCTAACAATAAAGAACTACAATGGCAGCGATTTTCCGAACTTTTGTGGTATAGCCAGGAGCTAGGCATGTGGCTTGATATTAGTCGCATGAAAATAACTAGTGCAGATCTTAAAGACCTAGATCAGCCTTTTAAGAAAGCATTTAAAGCTATCCATGAACTTGAGAGTGGCTTTATTGCAAATAAGGACGAGAGCCGGATGGTTGGACATTATTGGTTAAGAACTCCTGAATTAGCACCCTCCGATGATTTAAAAAATTCAATACATTCACAAATATCAAAAATAGAAGAATTTGGTAATTCAGTTTTAGATGGAACTATTAAAACTGATCTTGGAGATCAATTTACTGATGTTCTTTGGATTGGAATAGGAGGAAGTTCATTGGGGCCAATCTTATTAGTAAATTCTCTACAGAAGAAAAATAATGGTCTAAACTTTCATTTTTTAGACAACATTGATCCAGTTGGAATCAAAAAGAAGTTTGAAAATTTAGGCAATAATCTAAGGACAACTCTTTTTGTAGTTGTTAGTAAGTCAGGAGGAACACCAGAGCCAAAGTTATGCATGGATCAAGCAAGATATATAACTGAATCTCAAGGTTTTAATTGGTCCTCAAGAGCAGTAGCGATAACAATGGAAAATAGTGCTCTTGATCAGAAAGCTATAGATGAAAACTGGTTAAGACGTTTTGAGTTACCTGATTGGGTTGGAGGAAGAACTAGCATAACAAGTGCAGTTGGGTTGTTACCAATTTCATTAATCAAGTCTGATATAAATAATTTTCTAATGGGAGCATCAATCATGGACAAGCATACAAGAATTGATGATATTTCACTAAATCCAGCAGCTTTATTAGCATCTTCATGGTATATAGCTGGATCTGCTAAAGGATTAAAAGACATGGTCGTTCTACCTTACTGCGATAGCTTAGAAGTTATTAGTAAGTACCTACAACAATTAGTTATGGAATCGTTAGGTAAAAGTCAAGACCGGCAAGGAAATTTAGTTAATCAAGGATTAGCAGTTTATGGAAACAAGGGGTCTACAGACCAACATGCTTATGTTCAACAACTTAGAGATGGTATAGACAATTTTTTTGTTTCTTTTATAGAAGTATTATCTAATAACAATGTACTTCCTGCTTTAGAAGATAAAAATCCTTCAGACTTTTTGTCTGGATTTTTACAAGGTACGAGACTAGCCTTAAGTGAGAATGATAGAGAGAATATAACCATTACTCTTAAAACTTTTAGTGAGTTTCAGCTAGGTGGATTGATCGCCCTTTTTGAAAGAACTGTCGGCTTGTATGCAGAACTCGTCAACATTAATGCATATGATCAGCCAGGAGTCGAAGCAGGTAAAAAGGCAGCTGCAGAGATACTTGAAATACAAAATAATATAGAAAGACTTTTGTCTAGTGGTAAAAAATTCTCTTTAGAAGAACTTTTTAATAGCATAGATAATCCAAATAAAGACTCATTATTTATGATAGTTAGGAATATGACTATTTCAAACCCTTCCTATGATGTTACCGGAGATTGGATGCAACCAAATACATTAGAAATCAGGAAAACGTAATTTCCAATGTATTTGTTAGTAAACAATATTAATAAGCTTTCCTCTAACTATAATTATTCGTTTTGGTTTATTTTCACCTAGCCATCTTTTAGATATTTCACTTTTCAAGCATATATTTTTAACATCTTCCTCTTTCATATCATTCTCTAATAAAATTTTACCTCTAAACTTTCCATTCATTTGTATTACTAATTCATATGAATCTTTTTGAAGTGCTTCTTTTTCAAAATTAGGCCATGTTTGATTATGAACACTTCCTTCACCTCCTAATCTGTGCCACAACTCTTCTGATAAATGTGGAACAAAAGGTGCAAGAAGCTTTACAAGAATTTCAAGAGATTCTTTCTTGATTTGATCTCTACATTCGAATAGATCATCATTTAAAGTGTTTGTAAGTTTCATTAATTCAGATATAGCTGTATTAAACTGATTAAGTTTACTTAAATCTTGTGTTATTTCTTTTATTGCCAAATGCACTGCCCTTCTAACATTTTTTTCTTCTGTCGATAAATCATTGAAATTATATTTTTCGTTTTGAGATTTAAAAGAAATTATATTGTCTTTATTGTATCTATGAAAGAGTCTCCATAGACGCTGTATAAATCTATATTGTCCTTCTACATCTGCATCATCCCATTCAAGATCTTTTTCTGGAGGTGCTTTAAATAATATAAACATTCTTGCTGTATCAGCCCCATATTTATCAATGACTAATGATGGATCAACTCCATTATATTTAGACTTCGACATTTTCTCGAAAACGACATGAAGTTTATCTCCTGAAATTGGATCTATTGGATTATTCTTATCTTTTATAGATTCATTTGGTATATATTTATTAGTCTTTTGATTTTTATAAGTAATTCCTTGAACCATTCCTTGTGTAAGAAGTTTACTAAATGGTTCATTTACAGAAAACATACCTTTGTCTTTTAACACTTTTGTGAAAAATCTTGCATATAGAAGATGTAATATAGCGTGTTCTACACCTCCTACATACTGGTCTACTGGTAACCATTGATTTATTTCATCGGTATTAAATGGCTCCTTTTTATTGTTATATGATGCGAATCTTAAAAAGTACCAGGAAGAACAGATAAAGGTGTCCATTGTATCTGTTTCTGGGTATGCTTCACCTTTACACTTAGGACATGAGGTTTTAAATAATTTCTTATCCATAGAATTATTTGATTTGTTTATATTTGATATACTTGTTTCATCTGGAAGTTCTATTGGAAGATCACTTTTATTAACAGCAACTACCCCACATTTTTTACAATGAACTATTGGTATAGGACAACCCCAATATCTCTGTCTAGAAATTAACCAATCTCTTAATTTATATGTTGTAAGTTTTTTACACCATGAACTTTTACCACCTAGCTCATAGACTATATCCATAAACTCATCCGATGTTATTCCATTATATTTTCCACAATTAACCATAATTCCTCTATCTTCATATGGCTGAGTTAAATTATCTTTACTGGATTCTACTGATTCGGCTATTACTTGATTGATTGATAAGTTGTACTTTTTTGCGAAATCAAAGTCTCTTTTATCATGACCAGGAACACCCATTACAGCGCCTGTCCCATATCCCTCTAATACATAATCTGCAATCCATATAGGAAGTAGTATGTTATTTATTGGATTTCTTACATATGATCCAAGGAACATTCCATTCTTATTTTCTGTGTTTGATGTTCTTTCTATATCAGACATTCTTTTTATTAATTTCCTAAAATCTTTTAAATCATCTTTAAGTGAAGGATCTATTATTTCGTCTACAAGTTTATTCTCTGGAGATAATACAATATAAGAAACTCCAATTATTGTATCAGGTCTAGTTGTAAAAACATTAATATCTCTCTCTTTTTTATCTTCAAATTTGAAAGTAATTAAAGCACCTTTTGACTTGCCTATCCAGTTTGACTGCATTGTTTTAACTTTGTCTGGCCATTCAGGCAGTTTTCCAAGATCTGCAAGTAATTTATCTGCATAGTCTGTTATTTTTAAAAACCACTGCTTAAGCTCTTTTTTTTCAACTTTGGCTCCTGACCTCCATGAATAACCATTATTATCTACTTGCTCGTTGGCCAGAACTGTTTTATCTATTGGGTCCCAGTTGACTAAAGCAGATTTCTGGTATGCAAGTCCAGATTCAAATAATTCTAAAAATATATATTGAGTCCATTTATAATATTCTTTAGATGATGTGGTTTGTTCTCTTTCCCAATCTATTGATAATCCAAGCTTTTTTAATTGCATTTTCATATGAGATATATTCTTGTTAGTCCATACACTCGGAGAAATTCCTCTTTCTAATGCAGCATTTTCTGCTGGCAATCCAAAAGCATCCCACCCCATAGGATGAAGTACGGCAAATCCCCTCATTCTTTTTAGTCTTGCAATTACATCTGTTATTACATAATTCCTTACATGTCCCATATGCAAATTTCCTGAAGGATATGGAAACATTGATAAGGCATAGAATTTTTTTTTCTCATTCGTTGGAATAGGAGTCTTATAAAGACTTATATTTTCCCAAGTCTCTTGCCATTTTTCTTCTATTTCCTTAGGGAAATAACTATCTGATGAACCACTATCTGATGAACCACTAGCTGATGTATTAGTTGTAGTTATATCCATTAACTTATTTGATTTAAGAAAATAGGAGGCTTGTTAGTCGCTAGACTAGTCTTATATATATGATTTTATCCTTTTATTTGTGATATCAGGATAATTTCTGGCTATCTTTAAGTAATCTTGCTAAGTCGAAAATGCTAGATTTTTACTTTAAGAAATACCATGGCCTAGGTAATGACTTTGTAATGATAGATGGCATAAGTAGTATCCTTCCTATCGATTTACTTAATATTAAACCTAATGTTGTTAAACATATTTGTAATAGAAATTTTGGAATAGGCAGTGATGGATTGATATTTGCCTTACCTTCAGATAAATATGACTTTAAAATGTGTTATTATAATTCTGACGGCAGTAAAGGAGAAATGTGTGGTAATGGACTTAGATGCTTAATTAGATTCATATTGGATTCTGGAGTTCATTTAAATAAGGATACTTTTTCAATTGAAACATTAGCTGGAGAGATAAAAGCTAAAGTAATATCAGAAAATATTGAAGTAAATATGGGAAAACCTATATTTATTCCATCTTCAATACCAACCAAGTTAAAAGTAAATAAATTGGGTATTCCTTATGATCAGATAACCATTGAAGGTAATAAACTTTCTGTATATTCTGCTGGTATGGGTAATCCCCATGCAATCGTTATTGTAGACAACCTAGAAGAAGTTAAATTAGATATTTGGGGACCTTTTATAGAGAATAGCCCTTTATTTCCTTCTAAGACAAATGTACATTTTGTTATGATAGTTAATAAACAACATATCAAATTATTAGTTTGGGAAAGAGGCTGTGGTCCTACATTATCTTGTGGGACAGGAGCCTGTGCCTCACTAGCAACTTTATCTTTGCTAGGAATGATTAACCCTCGAGCAAAAGTCACCTTGCCTGGAGGAGACTTAGAAGTTTCCTGGCCGAACAAAACAGGGGATATATTTATGACTGGTCCTGCAACATTTGTCTATGAAGGTAAATTTACTTTATAAGTATATTTAGTTTATTTATAATGAATTATTATTTAGACGCTTGCTCAACAACACCAATTTTAGATTCTGTAATAGATGAAATATCGTATGTCCACAAATATTTTTGGGGTAACTCTTCAAGCATTCATAAACAGGGTATTGAAGCAGCCAGAATTCTAGAAAGATCAAGACTATTTATAGCAAGAAAATTTAACATTTTACCTGAACAAATTTTTTTTACACGAGGAGCAACTCAATCTAATCATATAGCTCTGTCATTACTTTTTGACCATTTTAAGTCTGGTCTTGTTCTAACTAGTTCTGTAGAACATCCATCTATTTTCAATGCTATTAACTTATTCAAAACGATAGATTTTAAAGTTTCCTATTTACCTGTTGATAAATATGGTTCTTTAAATATAAATACACTTAAAAAATATATTATAAAACCGACTAAGTTTATGTCGATAATATGGGCTCAAAGTGAGATTGGTACAATTCAACCTATATACGAAATATCTAACTTATGTAAACTAAATAGTGTATTACTTCATATAGACGCAACCCAAATATTTGCACAAGGAATTATTGATCTAACAAATCTCTACTACGACTTCGTATCATTGTCAGCACATAAATTTAGAGGACCAAAAGGAGTAGGCTTATTAATAGCAAACGAGAAGTTTGTATCTAATAAAACGTCGTTTAATCATATTAATAATATTCTAGCCTCAATGAATGGAACTATACCAGTTTCTTTAATAGCTGGTATGTCTAAGGCAATAGAGAACTTAAACACCATTCATTTTATGGATAATAACAAGTTACAATTTTGTAATTCTAATGTAGCTAGAAATACTAATTTAATCAGAGATTCGTTAATGAATTTGCCTGGACTAGAGATGATTGGTCACCCAACAAATAGACTCCCCAATCATATATCCTTTGTCCTAAGGGACAGCCAAGATAAACCTGTATCCGGCAGACATGTTGTAAGGTTGCTTTCAACCAAAGGAATTAGTGTTAGTAGTGGAACTGCTTGTCAGGTGGGTGAAAATAATGATAGCCACGTTCTTAAAGCATTAGGTCTAAAAGATGATTTATTGCAATCTGGAATAAGAATAAGTCTAGGTGAATGGTTAACTATCAATGATATAAAAAATATAATTCCAATATTAAAATCTACTATACTTGATATTATAAGTAACTCTGATTAATGGATAAAATTTTACCTAAGGATCTAAGAGAGGCTGAAAGCCAATTATTCAATTCTACTCAAAAAGTGATTGATTCACTTTCTATTAGTAGAATCTCTATTCAGATTAAATTCGAAGGTTTGAAGGTTGAGCCGATAGTATTACGGTTCGCAATGAAACTACTATTGAATGAGAGAAAATTCAATATATTATTTTCAGATTTTGGATCAGCAGCTCTATTTAAAAGAGATAATCCAGATCTAAAAGATTATATCTTTACTTTTAAGGATATAAATAATTCCACATTACAAATATCAGATTCGATACTATTATTAGCTGTCGCTCCACAACCATATAATTATGATGAATTTTATGAAATGTGCTCTTCAGTTTCTTCTAAAATTATTATGTTTAATGGTAAATTAGAAGATAATGCTGTAGGGATAGGAAGTGTTGGTAGAGACAGAAGATCATCTTTTATTAAATCATGGAAACCATCTTATTATTTAGCTCCTCTAGAGAATGGTGCTATACTTTTCGACTTTTTCAATCAATGGCAACTATTTTCATATTCTAACGAAGGCTATAGATTTATTAAATCATTTGACCAAAGGCCAGATGAGCTTTTAATTAATTCTTACCTATATTCATAATGTCTAAGCATATTAGAAAGTACTTTCTATTATCTATTCTCACCTTTCTTATTTATCAATATAATTCTGATTCGCTTCAGAAACTTTATCGTAGATTATCTTTACATTTTTGGCCCATCAAGGAGAAATATTCGGAATGTAAATCTTTAGAATACTCTGTAAGGAAGATTCTATCAACATCAAATAATAATTGGAGCATTACTACATTAAATAATAGAGGAGAAATTATTCTCAGTGTTAATGGTTATAAAAATATGATACCAGCCTCCAATCAAAAAATATTAACCACAGCATTTGCGCTTGATAAATTGGGTCCCAAATATAATCTTAACACAAAGCTTTTTTTTAATAAAAATAAGAACATATATGAAATCATTGGTCAAGGAGATCCTGATTTGAATTATAATGATATAATTTCTATATCTAATACTATAAAGGAACACTATTATAAAAATGACTTAGATGAACTTAGAGTAATAATATATGAAGAACCAAAGGATAATTGGTGGAATAGTACATGGAGTACTCAAGACAAACTTGAACCTTATGGTGCTCCAATTACAAGATTAGCTTTAACAAGTAATGCTAATGATCAATCAATTAACGATCCTTTAGCAAGATTTGATTATACTTTGAGTCTACTTTTAGCAAGTGATATTAAAGATTTTCAAATTATAAGAAAAAATCATTCTAAATTTAACAATCAAAATAATAACTATCCTTTATTAAAAATAGATTCTGCCCCTTTATATTCACTTTTGAGCTTAGCCAATTCTGAAAGTCACAATTTTACATCTGAGGTTTTATTACGAGTTTCTTCAGGTACATGGAATCAAGAAGATTCAATTAAACAGTTAGAGAATTGGTACCAGACTATTCGTTTCCCAAGTGAATCAATTATTACCTTCGATGGAAGTGGCCTTTCTAGATCGAATAGAATGAGCACAAATTCACTAGCTCATTTACTTTATAGAATGGATAAACATAGGCATCGAAGATATTTCATCTCTTCCATGTCTTTATTAGGTTATAGAGGTACATTAAAAAATTTAAATACTTATCCAGAAATAAATGGTAGATTTCTTGGTAAGACAGGTACACTAAGTGGAATAAGATCATTATCAGGATATCTTTTTAAGGATAATACAGTTAATTACATCAGTATTTTCACTAACAGTGTCCTTGATGTAGAAAATAAGTATCAAATTATATTGAAAGAAATATTCAAAAATAATGAATGTAATTAGTTTTTATCTGAATTGAATGCTTTATATAAATCATTAGCTATTTTTTTAGGTACCATATGATCAACATTGCCTCCATAACGAGCTACTTCCTTTACTAGAGAACTACTTAAGAAACTATGCTGATTTTCTGTCGCTAGAAATAATGTTTCCATATCCTTGTTTAAGGATCTATTGGTATGTGCAATTTGAAGCTCATATTCAAAGTCACTCATTGCTCTAAGACCTCGAATAATAAATTTTACTTTATGTTTCTTTGCACATTCAACTGTGAGTCCTTTAAAGCTAATCACTTCTATACCTGAAATCTGACATGTAGCTTCTCTTATTTGATCCATTCTTTCCGGAAGTGTAAATGTTGCATTCTTTGATGGATTCTCCAGAACAGCTATGATTAAATGGCCAAAAAGGCCTTGGCCTCTTTTGATTAGATCTAGGTGGCCTAATGTTAATGGATCGAAGCTACCCGGATATAGTGCTTTCATTCCAAAAATTAATTCCCTTTTATCTTATGCATTGATAGTTTATTAATGTTGAATTATTTAAAAATAACTATGTCCCTTGACCTCGAAGCAAAAAAGCTCTTATTACGTAAAATCCCACATGGAATTTTTATCTGCACAGTCCGTGAAGAAGACCTTATTAATGGCTTTACGGCAAGTTGGGTTACACAAGGATCTTTTGTTCCTCCCCTAGTTGTCATGGCTGTTAGATCAGAAGGCTCTAGCCATGGGACAATTATTAGGACAAATAAATTTTGTTTAAACGTCCTTAGATCAGACCAAAAGGATTTAGCAGCTGTATTTTTTAAGCCCCAAAAAGGGATAGGAGGTCGTTTTGAGTCAACAAGCTATCGACTTGGAAGTCTTGATCTTCCTATAATAGAAGATTGTATTGGGGCAGTAGAATGCGAAGTTATAGGAAGTGTCGCTAAAGGAGACCATAGTGTATTTGTTGCAGAAGTTAAGCATGCTCATTTAAACAAGGATTCAGAAGCATTAAATCTAGCTTCAACAGGATGGTCTTATGGAGGATAAGTTGTCTTGCCAAATAATTTTATAGAAACCAAATATTCAAATAATTTATCTAATATAATTAATACACTTCCAAATAGTCCAGGTTGCTATTTGTTTAAGGATAAAGATAACAACCTTCTATATGTTGGTAAATCAAAAAATATTAAAAGTAGGGTCAAAAGTTATTTTAGATCAAAATCTGATCTATCTGCAAGAATAGGATTAATGGTTCAAAAAGTTTCTGATATAGAGTTTATAGTTACAGAGACTGAGGCTGAAGCACTTAATCTGGAATCTAATTTAATTAAGTCGAAACAACCCTATTTCAATGTCTTGTTAAAGGATGACAAGAAATATCCATATCTATGTATTACTTGGAGCGATGAATACCCACGTATTTTTATTACGAGAAGACGTAGAAATAGGAATACACTGGATAAGTATTATGGCCCTTTTGTTGATGTAGCTCAACTACGTAATACCTTACTGACAGTTAAGAAGGTCTTTCCTATTAGGCAAAGGCCCGTTCCTTTATATAAAAATAGGACTTGTCTAAATTATGATATAGGGATGTGTCCTGGTGTATGTCAAAAACTTATACCTACTGATATTTATAGAAAGACACTAAAAAACATTGAAATGATATTTCAGGGTAGATCTGATTCCTTAGATCAACATTTAATGGAATTGATGAATAACTATTCAGAGCAACAGAAATTTGAGAAAGCAGCTGAAGTTAGAGATCAAATTTCAGCTCTACACAAAATAGTAGAGTCACAGAATGTAAGCATCACAGATTCTTCTGTAAATCGTGATGCTATTAACTGTTCTATAGATAAAGATATATGTTCTATTCAAATTTTTCAAATGAGGTCTGGAAAGTTAGTTAACAGACTAGGTTATATATATGATACCCACGGCTTAAGTAAAGAGATTATTCTACAGAATGTTATAGACAATCATTATAGTAACTTAGATAAAATGGAAATACCTACTGAGATACTTATACCTTTTGAGACTCCAAATATATCTTATATGCGTGAGTTAATAACTTCTTTAAAAGGAAGCAAGATAAATATAACAATACCTAAAAGAAATGAAAAAGCAAAGCTTCTTTTTTTAGTCAAGAAAAATACAGATATTGAGTTAAATCGGATAAAACAAGGACAAGAGAAAAATGTATTGGAACTTGAGGATTTAACACAAATTCTTGAATTAAATCAACCTCCATTCCGTATAGAAGGATATGATATTAGTCATATTCAAGGTTCACATCCAGTAGCATCTCAGGTTGTATTTATTAATGGTATTCCTGCAAAGCAACATTACAGGAAGTATTTAATTAAGGAGCCTTCAATAACTCTTGGTCATAGTGATGATTATCTTGCATTAAGTGAAGTTATAGAAAGGAGATTTAGAAGATGGTCTTCATATAAGAAAAATGGACTGAGCCTAAATAAGATTTCTATTAAGAAGAGCAGTCCTTTGGATCCCATTAATTTATCTGATTGGCCAGATTTGGTTTTGATAGATGGCGGTAAGGGGCAGCTAAATGCTGTAATGAATAAATTAAATGAAATGGATTTAGCAAGTGATCTGAACATATGTTCATTGGCTAAGAAACAGGAATTGATATTTGTACCTGGATCCACTTCTCCATTGCCAACCGATAAGGATCAATTAGGTATTCTTTTACTTAGAAGAATCAGGGACGAAGCTCATAGATTTGCTTTAAGTTTTCATCGTAATAAAAGAAGTAAATCAATGCGTAGATCTTATCTCGTAGAGATACCAGGAATTGGTCCAACAAGAATAAAGTCTCTTTTATCACATTTCAATTCACTTCAAGCAATCAAGCTAGCTTCTGTAGATGACATATCAAAAGTTAATGGTATTGGTAATGAATTGGCAAAAGAAATTTGGAGATATTTTAATCCAGATTAATTTATATAAGAATTGATACTTTATCTGACAAATATATTTGAGATAAGTAGATTATAACGATAGGGATAATTTTTATGACTTTTCCTCCAGAAGCTTACTTATGGTTCAAGTCACTTCATATTATAGGAGTTGTAGTATGGTTTGCAGGTTTATTTTACTTGGTCAGGTTATTTATTTATCATAAGGAATCAACTGAATTAGAACCTGAAATACAACAAGCATTTCATAAGCAATATAGTTTAATGGAAAAAAGGCTGGCAAATATTATTACCACTCCAGGTATGATATTGACTGTTTCAATGGCTATTTGTCTTTTAATTAGTGAACCAATTTGGTTAACACAATTATGGATGAAGGTGAAGTTGTTGTTTGTTTTTCTGTTACTTCTATATCATTTCTTTTGTTATAAGCTAATGGATCAATTCCATAAGGAAATATTTAACTGGACTGCTAAGCAACTAAGAGTTTTAAATGAACTTCCAACAATATTATTAGTAATAATAGTAATGCTTGTATCCTTTAAAAATAATTTTCCGACTAGTTCTGTTACCTGGTTTGTTTTTGCTCTTGTAATACTTATGGCAGCATCAATACAATATTATGCTAGATACAGAAGACTTAGATCAGAGGCTCAATCTAATCTATAAAAATGAACAATCATCTTGTGAATATTATTAAAGGAATATCAATTAATAGTTGTCCTTATAAAATTAATCTTCATTGTCATACAACATTTAGTGACGGTAGTCTATCGGCAGAAAAACTAGTCGAACAAGCCTGCAGTCTTAACTTGTCCCATATAGCAATTACAGATCATCATTCTATTGATGCATTTAGAATAGCTTCTAAATACTTAGCATTAAAACCTTCAAATAGTAATTTACCTAAATTATGGTCGGGCATAGAAATAAGCTGTATTTTAAATAAATGTTTAGTACATATATTAGGTTATGGATTTGATATTAACTCTATATATATGAAACCCTACATTACAGGTGAATCACCACTAGGTAGTTATTTAGACGCTACAAAAGTGATAGATTCTATTAAACTTTCGGGTGGAGTCTCTGTTCTAGCTCATCCAGCCAGATATAGAATTAATTATAAGAATTTAATAGATTTTGCTTATTATTCACAAATAAATGGTATTGAGGTTTGGTATGACTATGAGATGTGTAACCCTTGGAAACCAACAGATTATTTATGTGATTCTATTTTAAAATATAGCTCCAGGTATAATCTTCTTAGTACATGTGGAACTGATACTCATGGATTATCTTTGTTATCAAGATAAGTATTCAACTCACTATTCTCATAGTTTAAGGATTCAATTCGTCTTTCAGTACTTAAAATAAGTTGTGTAAGTTCTTTTTTCTCTGTTGTGGTTATATCTTTCCATAAACCACGATTAGAAGCTTCTAATAATCTTTCAGCCATGTCTCTAAGTACCCATGGGTTATTTTGGTCTATAAAGTTTTTTACTTCTGGACTTTTTAACCATGAATTATTTATTGATCTATAGCACCAATCTGGAACAAGATTTGTTGTAGCATCATAGGAAAATAAATAATCTAGACTAGCAGAGAACTCAAAAGCTCCCTTGTATCCATGTTTCATCATTCCATTTATCCATTTGGGATTTAATAGTCTTGATCTAACGACTTTATCTATCTCTTTTGATAATTCATGTACCTTAGGAATTTGATATTTAGAGTTGTCTCCAAAATATATTGAAGCCTCTTTTTTAGATAGATATTCAACGGCACAACTTAGTCCTCCATGGAATTGATAGTAATCATCTGAATCAAAAATATCATGCTCTCTATTATCTTGGTTATGAATTATTGCTTGTATATTGGATAGATTATGTTTTAAAGTTTCATCTTCAAATATAGGATTATTAATATTCTTATAACTGTAACTGCTCCAGCTTAAATATTTCTTGGCTAGATCAGATCTAGCATTCCAATTTCCTAAATCTAGTAACTCCTGCAAACCAGTACCATAAGTTTCTGGAGCTGATCCAAATATTCGTGAGGTCGATTTTCCTGCTTTTTTTTCTTTTGCTAGATTATTATCTTCATCTGATTCATTCAAATTACTTATAATTTCTATTGCCTTATTTAGCATTTCTATTAATTGAGGGAAAGCATCTCTGAATAACCCTGATATACGGATTGTTATGTCCACTCTTGGCCTTTGAAGAATTGATAATGGGATAACTTCTAGATCAACTACCCTTCTGCTCGGAGAATTCCAAATAGGTTTAACTCCCATTAAATAAAATATCTGACCTATGTCTTCTCCTCCATTCCTCATAGTTGATGTTCCCCAGACAGATATTGCCAAATTCTTTAAATGAGTCCCATTATCTTGTAAAAATAGATCTAAAAGTTTAAGCGCACTTCTTCTTCCTAGATCCCATGAAGCTTCTGTTGGTAAACCTCTTAGGTCAACACTAAAGAAATTTCTGCCTGTTGGAAGAACCTCGTTTTTACCTCTGGTAGGAGCTCCGGAAGGGCCAGCAGAAACTCTAGTGCCATTTAAGGCTTTTAATAAAGAAGATATTTCGTTACTAGGGCTCGCTTTTAATTTATAGAATATATCTACTTTAATTCGATCTATTAAAGTAGAATTATCTTTATCATCTATAAATTTTAATGCTATTGCTCTTTCTATAGAGTTATCATTAGAATCTAATTCTTTCTCATTTATAATAAATTCTATAGTGAATGATGTTATTTTATTTACGAAATCTAATATCTCTAACTTTGAGTTAAGTTTTAGACCTGTTAATTTATTGATTGTTATAATATCTTGACGTGCTTCCTTTAATTCTATCTCATCGGTATCAGGGTCTATTTTTAAACCTAAATATTGAATTATTGATTGGGATATTCCAATTTTTCCAATAGATGAGGCTTCAGCAATCGAGGTTGTTAGCTCTTTAATATTTTTTTTATCCAAATTAGAACCAAAAATATGTAAACCTGTTCTTATTTGAGACTCTTTTAATTCACATAAGTATGATTCTACACTGTTGACTTTATCTAAAAAGCTAATATCAGTCTTAGAAGTTTTTAAGCTTTTTAAATTATTTAAATTAATTTCGGAAAAAATTTTACATAATCTATTCTTGATAATATCCTTTCGATCAGATTCAAATTCTTCAGAAGAATAATATTCTTCTATCAAATTCTCTATTTCTAATAATTCACCATGGAGCTCCGCTTTTGATAATGGTGGAGTAAGGTGATCTATTATAACTGAATTAGTTCTTCGTTTAGCCTGGGAACCTTCTCCTGGATCATTTACAATAAAAGGATAAATATAAGGCAATGGTGGTAAGACAATTCTTGGAAAGCATTCCTCACTTGTTCCAACGCTTTTACCAGGTAGCCATTCTAGAGTGCCATGTTTGCCAACATGAATGATGCTATTTGCCATAAAATTTATTCGTAACCATAAATATTGAGCTAAATATCTATGACTTGGAGGTAGATAGGGAGAATGAATGTCATTAATATTATCCTCATTATAACCTCTAGCAGGTTGAATTAATATACAAATGTTTCCTAATTTAATTCCATGAATTGGAAAGGAATCATTTTCCAATTCTAAGCTTTCATTAGGCAATCCCCATTTTTCAACAATATTTTTACATGAATTGTCTGGTAAACTTCTCCAAAACGTTAAATATTCATTTAAATCTAGATAATCTAAAGGTCGCTTTGATTTTGATTCTTGAGAATTAGTTCTTGTTTTTAAAATGAGAGATATTAATTCATTACCATTTTTGGGGATATCTGATTTTTTAATTGAGAAATTGTTGTTGGATAACCATTTAATTATATTTACAATGCTTTCTGGCGTATCTAAACCAACCCCGTTACCTAGACGACCATCTTTGTTTGGATAATTTGACATTATTATAGCTATCTTTTTATCTTTATTATCTTTAATTGATAAATCTGTCCATGACTTAATATGTTCGACTAACCATCTTATACCTTCATTATAAGGCTTTGCTTTAGTTATCATTGTTGATAAAATTTCGTTCCTTTCCTCAGATTCTCTAAAAGCAACTATTTGTGTATTAATCCTTCCATCTAATTCTGGTAAAACAACTTGAATAGAAAAATCAATAGTATCTAAACCTCTTGTTGACTTTTTCCAAATTTTTTTTGATTTCCCCGAAATTAATACTTGGAATATTGGAACATTTAATTCGTCCCAGATAGTATTTCCCATGAAGTGTTCATCGAAACTAACAGTAGAAAAAGATGTAGAGGTGATAACTGAATATACTTTTTCTTTTTGATAAATGCGTAAAACTTCTTTTTGTACTCTTCTATCTTTAAGATTACTAACCCATAATAATCTTGGGGTGAGATTATTTTTTCTTAATTCTGATGTTAACTTTTCAGCGAGCTCTATATCATTAGACTGATATGAAGAAGAATAAAGAATTATTCCTATTTTTGGATTATTTTCATTTAACCAATCCCATTTGAGTGGATCATTTATCCTCTCAATCTTATTTAAATCTATTATTGAATTTTTTTCCCCTAAATATAGTTGATGTATATATTCTAGGAATAATTCAATATTTCTTAGACCACCTATCCTTAAAAGACTGGATAACTCTTTGTTTACTTCTATACTTAGAGTACTCAATTCATTTAATTCTTCTTCATTTTCTTTTATGCCAGAAAGGATAATCAGAATTCTTGTTTCATCCATTTCCTGCCATATTTTAAGTTGCTCTAAACCGTACGACCAATGTTCTTTGCCTCCCAACAGCCTTAAGATTATAATTTTTGACTCACTTGCAGTTGTAAATAAATAATGATCAATTTGAGCTGGATGAAAAAGCTTAGAAATTTGTAATGCTTTTATTAATCCTTTCCACTTTCTCCCATTAGCAGTTTTAAGAAATCCAGAAATCGTTGTTATATCTGTATTTGCAGTAGTTAAGAAAAGCACAGGTGCTTTTGGTTGTTCTATAATTTCAAGATCAGTTGGAATACTTTCATCTCCAGGAAGGCTTGTTATTCGATGCATAATTTCATTATCCAGTATCTCTTGTATACAAAACTGTAGAAAGTGGGAAAATCTAATAATACGACTAATCATATGATTCACAATTTTCTTCCATATGCATGGTTTAAGGGGAAATGTATCCCTTTTGAAGATGCAAAGGTTTCTATAGCTACCCACTCTCTTCACTACGGTACAGCTGCCTTTGGAGGAATGAGAGCTATACCTGATCCATCTAATAAGAATGACTTTCTACTTTTTAGAGTCGATAAGCATGCAAAGAGACTTAGTCAAAGTGCCAAGCTATTACTAACTGAATTGGATGAACAAACTATCACTGACGCTCTAATTTCATTTCTTAAGGCAAATAAGCCTGAAAAGCCTATTTATATTAGACCTTTTGTTTACACTAGTGATTTGGGTATTGCTCCAAGGCTACATAATATTGAAACCGATTTCTTTATCTATGGTCTTGAGCTTGGTGATTATTTGTCTCCTGATGGAGTCAAATGTAGAATCAGTAGTTGGACCCGTCAACAAGATAGCTCACTTCCTCTTAGGGGTAAAATTAGCGGAGCCTACATAACTAGTTCTTTAGCTAAAACTGAAGCAGTTTTAAGTGGTTTCGATGAAGCTCTTTTACTCAACTCTCAAGGTAAGGTAAGTGAAGCTAGTGGTATGAACTTATTCATAGTCAGAGATAATAAGTTAATAACCCCAGGAGTAGATCAAGATATTTTAGAAGGTATAACAAGGGATAGTGTTATTAAACTAGCTGTTGATATGAATATTGAAGTGATAGAAAGACCAGTAGATAAAACTGAATTATTTATTTCTGAAGAGGTCTTTTTGACTGGCACAGCAGCCAAGATTACTCCAATCAAGCAAATAGAATCTACTGTATTAGCCTCAGAAAGACCTGTTATGAATAAGTTGAGAAATCGTCTCATAAAAATTACTAATGGAGAGAATGACAAATTCTCAAAATGGATATCTAAAGTACATTTAAGCAAATGAATATGAATACAAGTAAGAACATATGAATTTCATTGAATATTTAAAAAGCAATAAAAGTTCTGCTGTTCTTTTTGATGGTGCTATGGGTACATCATTACAACTTTTAAATTTAAGTTCAGAGGATTTTGGAGGAGAACATTTAGATGGATGTAATGAAAACTTAATAAGAACTTCTCCACAATCTATTGAAAAGGTGCACAGGAGCTTCTTAGAAGCAGGAGCGGACGTAATAGAGACTAATACCTTTGGAGCAACATCAATAGTGCTGTCTGAATATGATCTTCAAGATTATAGCTATGAAATTAACCTTGAATCTGCAAAATTAGCTAAAAGAATAGCAAAAGATTATTCTGACTCTACTAAGCAAAGGTATGTAGCTGGTTCTATTGGACCAACTACTAAACTTCCTACCTTAGGGCATATAAACTTTGATTTATTAAGGTCTAGTTATCAAGATCAGGTTGAAGCCTTAGTTGAAGGAGGTGTTGACTTATTAATCCTAGAAACCTGTCAAGATGTTCTACAAATTAAGGCAGCATTGTTAGCAATAAAATCTTCTTTATTAGCTCTTAATAGGAAGATACCGATTATGGTTTCAATTACAATGGAAACTACAGGAACAATGTTAGTTGGCTCTGACATATCATCTGTATTAACAATACTTGAACCCTATGAAATAGACATATTGGGTTTAAACTGTGCAACTGGACCAGAACAAATGAAGGAGCATATTAAGTATTTATCTCAATATTCTCCGTTTATAACAAGTTGTATTCCTAATGCAGGATTACCAGAAAATGTAGGAGGTAAAGCTCACTATAAATTAACACCTATAGAGCTAAAAATACAACTAATGCATTTTATTAAGGATTTAGGAGTAAAAGTTATAGGAGGTTGCTGCGGAACCACACCCGCTCATATCTCTCAACTATCAACCTTAATTCGCGAAATAGATTGTATTGAGGATTTAAATAAGGATAATAAAAAGGTATTAGAACCAGCTGCTTCATCCATATACGAAACTACAACATATAAACAAGATTTATCCTTTTTAATTATAGGAGAAAGATTAAATGCAAGTGGATCGAAGAAAGTAAGAAATCTATTAAATGAGGAAGATTGGGATGGACTTGTTTCTATTGCCAAAGATCAGCAAAAGGAGAATGCTCATATACTTGACGTTAACGTGGACTATGTAGGTAGAGATGGAATAAAAGACATGCATAATATCGTTTCTCGCTTAGTTACTAATATAAATTTACCTTTAATGTTAGATTCAACAGATGCTGAAAAAATGGAAAGTGGACTTAAAAGATGTGGAGGTAAATGTATACTAAATTCCACGAATTTTGAGGACGGTCCAGAACGTTTTTATAAGATATTAAACTTAGCTAAAGATTTTGGTGCAGCAGTAGTTATTGGAACTATAGATGAAGAAGGTATGGCGAGAACTAGAGAAAGAAAGTTTTCTATATCAAAAAGAAGTATAGAAGCAGCAATAGAATATGGAATAAAAGAATCAGATATTTTTATTGATCCTTTAGTTTTGCCTATTTCCACAGGAATAGAAGAAGATAGATCTAATGCTAAGGAAACAATAGAATCAATTAAACAAATTCATGCTAAATATCCCTTAATTAATCTTGTTCTTGGGATTTCTAATGTAAGTTTTGGCTTATCACCCATTGCTAGAGCCACACTAAACTCTGTATTTCTTAATGAGTGTCTATCAGTAGGATTATCAGCTGCTATTGTTTCACCATCAAAAATTCTTCCACTAAGTAAAATTGATAAAAGTCATATTAATGTTTGCCTTGACCTAATTTATGATAAACGTATCATTAATGACTCAATATGTACATATGATCCATTGACTGAATTGACAACTCAATTTGTTGATAAAAAACTTACAATTGAAAAAAACAATTTATCATCTAGTTCATTACCAGTTGAAGAAAGACTTAAAACACATATCATAGATGGAGAAAAACAGAGTTTAGAAGAAAATCTAAATAAAGCATTAGAAAAATATACTGCACTAGAAATTATTAATAGATTCCTTTTAGAAGGAATGAAAGTCGTAGGTGAGTTATTTGGGTCAGGACAAATGCAATTACCTTTTGTGCTTCAATCAGCAGAGACAATGAAGTACGCAGTTTCAATATTAGAACCTCATATTGAAGACAATACCTCAGAAGCAAACACTAAACCAACTTTTTTAATAGCCACAGTTAAAGGTGATGTACATGATATTGGTAAAAATCTTGTTGATATTATACTTACTAACAATGGTTATAGGGTTATAAATCTAGGAATAAAGCAGGATGTATCCTCAATAATTAATGCTTACAAAAAATATCAACCAGATTGCATAGCAATGAGTGGTCTACTAGTTAAATCTACAGCCTTTATGAAAGATAATTTAATTTCTTTGAACGAGGCAAATATATCTGTACCTGTGATTTTAGGTGGAGCCGCTCTCACACCAAAATTTGTTAATCAAGACTGTAATTCTATATATAATGGTTTAGTTATTTATGGCAAAGATGCTTTTACTGATCTAAAGTTTATGGATTATTATATTCAGGCTAAGAAATTAAATAATTGGAATAACAAACATGGTTTTATTAATACGATACCAGATGAAATGAAGAAAGTAATACCTTCGTCAACTAATGATTTACATCAAAAGAGCAAAAAAACATTAATTTCTAATTATAATTCAGACGATAATAACTCTCGATCCACTTTTATCAATTTAGAAAAGACCATTGATCCACCATTTATAGGAACAGAGGTTATTACTTCTGATCAAATTAACCTCAAGGAACTTTTTTACTACTTGGATAAAAATGCACTCTTTTCTAGTCAATGGCAGTTTAAAAGAAATAAGAAGCAATCTCAATCAGAATATAAAAGGTTTCTGATGGAAAAAGCAGAACCAATTTTGGATGATCTTTACAAACTCATAAATGTAAATAAATTAATCAATCCTTCTTTCGTTTATGGATATTTCCCATGTGGCAGGGTTGGTAATACTTTAAAAATCTATTCACCAGAAAATAAACAAGTCAATATTGGATCTTTTACATTCCCTAGACAGAGATCTGGAAATCGTTTATGCATATCTGATTTTTTTAATGACTTAGTTGACTCAGAACCATCAGATTTTATACCAATGCAGGCTGTGACGATGGGAGAGGTCGCGAGTAAATACGCTCAGCAACTGTTTAGGGAAGATAAATATTCTGAGTATTTATTTTTCCATGGCCTTACTGTTCAATTAGCAGAAGCATTAGCGGAGTATTCTCATGCTTTAATTCGCAACAAAGCTGGTTTTCATTCATCAGAACCCAATAATGTCAGAGGTGTATTGGCTCAAAAATATCGAGGATGCAGATATTCATTTGGTTATCCAGCTTGTCCTAATGTTAGAGACTCAAAGTTACAATTAGAATGGTTACAAGCAGAAAGGATTGGATTAACAATTGACGAAAGTGATCAATTACACCCAGAACAAAGCACTACTGCAATAATTTCGCTACATACACAGGCAAAGTATTTTAGTGCCTAAATTGATTATTTAATCAATACAAAATTGCTCAATTGCTTCGATGATTTCTGATTGAAAATCATCCATTGATTCCGAATCGCTTAAATCAATTCCTTCTCCTGCGGCATTCTGAGTTAGTTCTTGGAAATGAAATGCTCCCTCCCCAGTAGCCAAAAATTCGATAGCGGAGGATTCTCCACTTTCTCGAAAGGCATCGCACAAAGCAAGAAATGCTGCGTCTTCAGTGAAGTCCCAATCCATTGAAGAGATATTACTGTTTGATCTTTAGACCTTTACCCCCCGCTTCCGTCAACCGTATTTGAGGATAATGTGTCACTTTTTTGGAAATTATAACAAATAGAACTTACCGCAATAACACTAAACTGCAATCCATTAGAAGCTTTTGGGCATTTTTGGTAAAAGTGTGAAATTTTAAAGATTTAAATTAAAGATCTACTCATGCAAGAATTCTTCTGATTTTGAAAGTTATGAAAAATAATTTACCGAATAGTTAATCTCAAGTAGAAAAGAACATTAGAAGAATTCTGCAGGCTCTCAGGAAGCCTTTTGCTAGGCTATATTGATAAAAGTGACGATTTACATCTCAAAAGAGCTTTAGAGGCTTTTAAAGCCCTTATAACAGCTAAGAAGAATTTTACTTGAGATCATTCGAATTGAATTCTTGATGTTAAAGTCAAATCAGAATAAATCTATGAATTCAGGAACCAGACAAATATTCATGAAATAAGCTTAATTTTTTTATTAATAGTATTTTATACTAATAGAAGCTTTAAAATTTCATTCTAAATAAGTGAAAAACGAAGTTCTATGGAAGGAGGCTTTATCTGTTACACAACAAGCAATACAAACCTCCTCTATAATTCCATTAGATACTAAATTAGAAGTTATAAATAATGACTTGTTTGATTCATATGAATTAAGACATCTATTACATAAATTTCCTCTAACACAAAATACATTTGGTCCAAAGAAGAATCCATTTATTCCTTGGGATAAAGAATTAAGTATCTGCAACATTAATGATAATCACCAATTAATACTTAATAAATATCCTGTACAATTAGGACATATGCTATTAATAACTAACAGCTGGATGCCTCAAAATACTTGGTTAAATATATGTGATTTTCAGGCCTTGATAAATGTTAATAAGGACACTACAGGATTATGGTTTTATAACAGTGGTCCAAAGGCTGGAGCCAGTCAACCGCATAGACATTTTCAGTTATTACCCAGAGCATCCAACGAAAGGGTATGTCCTAGAGATCATTGGTTTAAAAGCAGATTAGAAAATCAAGTAATTAAAAAAGGAAGCAATTCATCTTTTTCTGGCTGTTATTCGATATCAAGAATAAATGATGAGCTTGATGACTCATCAGCTCTTAAATTATATAATAAATACTTAGAACTTTCATTTATATTGGGCTTAGGAGATGTCAATGATGTCGATAAGCCTCTTTTTCCATATAATTTATTAATTACTTCTAATTGGATATGTATTTTTAAAAGATCATCAGAGTCATCACACGGATTTTCTATTAATTCATTGGGCTTTGCAGGTTATATACTGTCTACATCTATATCAGATGTAAATTGGTTAAAGAGTAATACATTAGAGAAGCTACTTTCAGAAGTAATTGCTAAATAAATAATTAATTTTTATCTCTTTCTATTTGATCTTGCAATACTTTAATAGATGCTCTAACAGCGGCTATTCTTCTTTCTAGAGAATCTTTATAAAAGCTTAGCATCTCCAGCCTTCGTTGTTGAAAATAAATTCTTCTTTTTGATCGCGATTCAGAGTTTGAACAGGATTCTGTAATAATCATAATTTAAATTTTTATTTTATTTTACAGATAGATATGTGTTTATGCGAGTGAGATTTTATTGTTACTAATAATATTACGAGATTTATATAGTTCTTTAAAAATCATTTATTCATTATGTCAATAGGAAGATTATGGCTTGTAGAGATGCTATATAGGATTAACCTTTATATAGTTGTATCGTATTAGTGTCTAGCTCAGAGGGAGATGGTTCAAGAAGAATTTCAGTTGATCTTCCAGTTCAATTAATAGAACGTTTTGATGAGCTTAAACAGCAGTGGGGACTAAGAAGACGGGGAGCTGTTCTTGAAAGACTCTTAGAAGTTGTACTTTATGATGATGAAGAAATAGAATCATTGGGAACAGATGGAAACTTAGGATCTGTTTCTAGTGATTCTCAACTTGAACTAACTTCTGAAGAAGTCTCAAGTTCATTAAAGGAATACAACGAGCATAATGCAATTGTATTAATAGGAAATGCACAGATTGAGAAGGACATTAAGCATGATCAGATTCAGGAAGAAGAAAAATCAAAAGAGAAAATCAGAGTATCAAATTTGAAAGCAGGTATAGATTTACCAGGATTTGTTAGAAGAAAAACAAATGACTTACGTAAAAGTCTCGGAAAATCAATTGCGAATGAGAATAACGACGAACCTATCTTGTATAGCGTTCATGAAGAAGATATAAATACTTGTGTCGCAGCAGCTCTTAATCATTGGGTATCACTTTATGGAAGTAAGCCAAAAGAAAACGTAGTTGAAGCAGCAATGATCTGGTTGGCTAGAGATATTTGGCCTAATTTAGAAGGGACTCTTAATTGCCCTTTTACCTGGACTGCTGCTACAAATCTGATGTCTAAACTATGTCCTTCTTGGAACAAAGTTCAACCATCCTTTAATCGAATTATTGTTCTCGCAGGTGTTTTAGAAGATCCATTTGCCACAAGGTCCCTAAAAGAGAGAATTCCAACCTTGATAAGGAGATTCGTGAATAGTTTCAAGAGAAGTCAAAATGTCACTTCCTTTCAAACACTAGAATCAACAATGACAGTACATGGAGCCTTAAAGCTTCTCGGACTACCAACTAAGGCCGGTGCATCTCTTTCACTTATCACAGTTAGAGAAGCTTATAAATCAAAGGCGATAGAAAATCATCCTGATTCGGGAGGTTCAACAGAAACCATGAGAAGAATTAATGAGTCCTATCAATTGCTTAAAGAACTATACAGAAAATGAGGCTAATAAGTCTCCTAAGAGACTTATGTATAGACTACAAGTTGGTCTAGCATGAGAATCATGATTTCAACTCAAGAAAGGATTTCATAAGTCTTATTCTAGACTAAATTTCAGTCCTAATATGAGACACAGGTACTAAATAATAGATTGTTTGGTATCTAAATTTGTTAAAATCTATAATTCTATTTGCATTCGCTGAGTGTTGGATACCTTTAAAATAAATAAATCACTATAAAAATGATCAGGATTAAAATGTCCTTTTAGAGTCCATTTCTTGTCCACATGCTACACTTTGTTCGAGAAATACTGCAAGGGAAGGCTTGTAAGACCTGAGTAACTGTTGTATAGACAGTTACTCAGGTCTTACTAAAAATCTACCTAAAAGTAATCATAAGAATATTATCTAAGACACATTATTAGACCTACTCTAAGGCTTTATTGGCAAGCATTATATTTACTTGTTCCTTTTTAGAAAAAATTTTTTGCTTATTAGTTAATTATGTTCGACTAGTAGATTGATCTAAGTCTTTACTTGACCCTCTAATTTAAACAACTTTAATTTAAGCAAAATATTATTGATCTAATTAATATATTCGATGAACACGGTTATTTCATCGTACATGAATGCAGTCTTTCACGTAAAGGTATAGTCTCAAAAATGGACCAATTGTTAGTCTTAGGTTAGACGGCTGAAATTATTCAAGTTCTGATTTTATCCATATTTTATTGAACTAATAATAAAATCATGTTTTTCATGAAAATGTTGCTTGATTGATTTAGGACATCTTGTCTTATCAGTATATTCCAGGTCTCCATAATAGACCACTATTGAGTATCTTATGAGATTACCGAGAATGACTGTTTCTAATTTCAGCTGAATGTTTTTGTACTAATAATAAAATCAAGTTTTTCATGAAAACGTTGTTTAGCTGACTTAAGACATCTTGTCTTATCAGTACATTCTAGGTCTATGCAGTAGACTACTATTGAGTATCGTATGAGATCATCGAGAATGGCTATTTTCTGATTTCAGCTGAATGTTTTTGTACTAATGATGAAATTATTTTTTCATGCACAGGGTTGATTTCATTGTCTGTTAATGTCATATCTCTTTTTCTGTATCTAATTCTAAAAGTTAGGCTTTTTCTTTCATCTTGAGCGTTGTTTGATTTATATCTATCTATTAGATCAACCTTCTCTAAGACCTCATTACCTAATTTCTTAATTGATTTAATAAGATCATTTGAGGAGATGGAGTCATTTACCCATATAGATATATCTCTTTCCATAGCGGGCACTGTAGGAAATGGCTTGTAAGTTGGTAACCATTTACTAGGTCGAGTTGCTGCTACTAACAAGTTTCTAAATTTAATTTCGAAAATATACGTATCATCAGGTAACCCCATCTTTGTAATGATTGAAGGATGTACTTGTCCAAAAAATCCTACAACCTTCCCTTCTACATATATTTCTGATGATTTCCCAGGGTGTAGACAGTCATTATGATTTTGCGCTTTGTCCTCAGTTGATATCCGAAGAGCTAGCAATGCTTTCTCAAGCAAGCCACGTGCTGAGAAATAATCTAGTGAGTTATTTCTTGAATATTTCGTCCACATCTCTAAACAGTTTGCTCCTGTAAGTGCTCCTCCCAATATTGAGTCTTCTGAGAATTCTTGATGGTCTTTCGTATAAATTTTACCTATTTCAAAAAGCCAGCAACTTGTCTTACCGGAATCTATGTTTCTTTTACATATATTTAAATGTTCTTCCCACAAATTTGTTCTTAGATGACTAGTTTCTTTTAACAGTGGATTGGAAATAGCAATTTGTTGTACTGAATTATTATTTTTTGGCACAAGCGAATAAGTACATACTTCTTGCATACCTGATGAAACTAGATTCTGTCTAAGCAGTCTTTCTGTTTTTTGTTCTGATGTTAATATTCCTGGTTTTATTGGATCTGGAAGATTTGCACTAAATTTGTCATAACCAATCAGTCTGGCTATCTCTTCTATTAAGTCAACTTCTCTAGTTAAATCAAGGGATCTAAAATATGGAACATTAACATCCCAGCCTTCTTCTTTTTCTAATAAATTACATCCTAATAGGGTAAGAATCTCTACTATTTCATTATCCATAATGTACCTTATATCTGATTTATTATTATCATTCACATCATTATAAATTCCACCTAGTAATAAATGAATTCGATCTCTTCGTAAAAATATAATTTTTTTCTTATGATCTATGTCATTACTTTTCCAATAAGATATTAGCTTACAATTAAAGACTTGATTATATAAGTCTATCGCCCTTTTTGCTGAGCCAAGGGTTATATGAGGTGATATTCCTTTTTCATACCTTGAACTAGATTCTGTTCTTATTCCGACATTTCTTGATGAAATTCTAATAGACTTCTGAGAAAATATAGCTGCTTCTAGCCATATATTATTTGTACTTGAATCTACACAACTATTATTAGATCCCATTACCCCAGCCAAAGCAATTGGTATATCATTACATGCAATTACATGGCAATTTGGGTTAAGAAAATATTCTTTGTTGTCTAATGCTATGAATTTTTCATCTTGTTTAGCTAATCTTACAGAGAAATCTTTTTCTGTTGCTTCGCGTCCAATTAAACTACTCAATTTATCCGCATCAAAACTATGCAAAGGCTGACCTGTTTCTAGCATTACGTAGTTAGTGATATCAACCACTGCATTAATTGAATTTATTCCAGTCTTTTCTATTCTATCTTTTATCCAATTTGGAGACTCTAATTGACCATTAACATCTTCAATTTTGTGTAAAGTGTAAATACAATCGTCGACAATACTATTCTGCCTCTCATCTAATGGACTGAAATAATTGTAATTATCTAGTGGTTTAACTATTGGATTATCTTTAAGTTTAGACCTATTTAATGTTGAAATCTCTCTTGCGATTCCGAATATAGACATACCGTCAGGTCTATTAGCGGTTATTGCTATATCTAGAATTATATCGTCTAATTTTAAGAATTTACTAGCAGAAGAACCAACTTTTGGAATTTCATTATCAAATTCCTCTAGTATTGCTATACCTTTACTTTGATCCTTTATACCCAGCTCATTTAAGGAACATATCATCCCAGAACTTAATTCACCTCTTAGTTTAGTTTCTTTTATTTTGATACCCATACTTGGCAAGAAGGTGCCAACAGTAGCAACAAGAACATGAGAATCAACTTTTACATTAGAGGCACCGCATACTATTTGCTTTAAAGTTGCTTCTCCTATATCAACCTTGCAAAGGTTTAATTTATCAGCGTTTGGATGTGGCTTAATTTCCTTGATAAATCCAACAACTACACCATTTATAGACTTTGACAAATCATCTATATTCTCTACTTCAAAGCCTGCTATAGAAAGCGATTCAGCTATTTCATAGATATCAGTGTTGATTTCAACAAGGTTTTTCAACCAGGAGATCGGTGCCTTCATTGCTGGGATTGTTTATGAAATTGATTCGACTTTTTCAAAACTATTAAAAAAAAAGCCTCTTTAGCTTGTAGAATTAAAGATTGTTATTAGGTTTGTGGAGGTCATCAGCCTCCTTTATAGCTAATACAAATGCTTCAGGCTTAAGTACACTCTTGAGTTTACCTAAAGCCGGAGCCATAAAACTAATTGTTTTTTAAGTAGTATCAAGAAAACTATCTTACGAACAGTTAAAATCAATTGTATGTTGAGATCAACCTATTGATTTCCATACTATTTCATTCCTTCTGAAAGGAATGAAACATTAAGAGCAATCAAACCTTTTTTAATATGCCTAGTTCCGTTTTTAAAAAGAAATTGTCTCCCATAAAGCCAGGAGATCCAATTGACTATAAGGATGTAGAAACATTGAAGAAATTCATTACAGAACGTGGGAAAATCCTTCCTAGAAGACTTACAGGGTTGACTGCCAAGCAACAAAGAGACTTAACAGTTGCAGTAAAAAGGGCAAGAATTATTGCATTATTGCCATTCGTTAATCCAGAGGGTTAAATAATAAAGGTTTGAAAGACAAAATTAAAGATTTAGATGAAAATAGATCAGTTAGATAATCAAGCTGAAGTACAGACCAGTAAAAT
>QCFW01000009.1 GCA_003280135.1 Prochlorococcus sp. AG-363-N16
TTTCTCTGCAGAAATTGTTGGGTTTGCATTCTCTCGAGGACGCTTTACACGAAAAATCAACTCCCTTTTTAAACCTCTTTTTAATAACTCCAAAGAGAACCCTTTTAATAAAAGATCTTTCTGCCAAGCACCTCCTCCATCCTTTAATAATTGCTCTATTAATTCATGATGCTTCCTCGATAAATTATCACTCAAAGGTGTTTGATTGGTTAACTCAACCCACCAATATTTTCTCGATTCTAAGTTCTTAAACTTGCCGTAATTTAACCATCCTGGAGGGAGAGCTGTTCTCAACATCTTAAAAATGCTGGTATGACACTGATCCGCAGACCTTTCCAACCATTGACGCCAATGAGAATCAAATGCTGATTTTTCAACAATGGCTTCAACGTTTTTCAACGAAATTCCTTTCTTATCCAAACCCCTTTCATAGCAATAAGTGTTAGAGCATAATTTTTTATTGGCAACAAAACCATGCATAAGTCTCTCACGTAATTTCACTAAAACAATGTCTCCAAGATCTACACCTAAGTTTTTCCCATCGACATAAGAAAACAAACGGCCTTCACGCCCAACATCAAGCCATATCTCTACTTCCTGCAGTCTCATAGAATCAATAGTTGCTAAGTTCGAAAAATTTTCTTAAAATTAAATTAGTGGCTAGTAACAGCATAAGAGCTGTTCCCCTAATCATTCAGAGTTCTGTTCAGAGGGAAGGAATGAAGCCAGTGCTTAACAAGGATATTTCCATGTTGAGCCAGCCGTCCTGAGAAAGCCCCTAACAACGCTGTTAATGATAGAAATGCCATTTACCAATCAAGAGTAAGCCTAGATTTTTTAAATCACAAAATATTATTCATTGTCTTCAATAAAGACAATGTTTTTGCGATCAAAAAAATCTACATATTTAACTGATTTTACTGAAATGTACTCTGTCGGCTGATATAAAAAACTTTAATTTATCAGATTTTTACCCTTTCATGAGTTAAGAAAATGAGTTCAGTTGCTAACACAAAGGCTATTACAAAAACAAAGCCTAAAACAACAAAAAAATCAAGCCAAAAGAAAGTAAAGGCAAAGCTTTCAAGTGCTAGCAAAAAGACCAAAGCTACGAGCTCTAAAGCAAAAAAGAGAACTTCCTTAAGAAGCCCTACTAATGGGGGAGAAACTCTATCTAATAATCTAAACGCTAATAAAGAAAGCTTAGACCTTGAAGCAACTCGTTTACTTGCTGAAGCAGATGATCCTATTAATTCAGAGATAAACACCAGTCCTATTAGTGAAGATAATGATGATGAAGCAAGAGAAAAAGCACTTGCAAGCATCAAAATAGGTCCAAAGGGAATTTATACAGAAGACTCAATAAGAGTTTATTTACAGGAAATTGGTCGCATTAGATTATTAAGACCCGATGAGGAAATTGAGCTTGCAAGAAAAATCGCTGATCTACTTCATTTAGAAGAACTTGCAATTCAATTTGAAAGTGAAAATGGCCATTATCCGTCAAGAAAAGAATGGGCCGGCTTGGCAGACATGCCAATGATCAGGTTCCGTAGACGGCTAATGCTTGGAAGGCGGGCAAAAGAGAAAATGGTTCAATCTAATCTTCGACTTGTAGTTTCAATCGCAAAGAAGTATATGAATAGAGGTCTTTCTTTCCAAGATCTTATTCAGGAAGGAAGTCTGGGATTAATTCGTGCTGCTGAGAAATTTGATCATGAGAAGGGATATAAATTTTCAACTTATGCAACCTGGTGGATTCGGCAGGCAATTACCAGAGCTATCGCAGATCAGAGTAGAACCATAAGGCTCCCTGTGCATCTTTACGAAACAATTTCCAGAATCAAAAAAACCACAAAAGTTCTTAGTCAAGAATTTGGCAGAAAACCCTCTGAGGAAGAAATTGCTGAAAGCATGGAAATGACAATTGAAAAATTGCGTTTTATTGCTAAGAGTGCTCAGCTTCCTATTTCTCTAGAAACTCCAATAGGTAAAGAGGAAGACTCTCGTCTGGGTGATTTTATTGAAGCAGATTCTGAGAATCCCGAATTAGATGTTGCAAAAACACTGCTTAGAGAAGACTTGGAAGGTGTTTTAGCTACTCTAAGTCCCCGAGAAAGAGACGTTTTAAGACTTCGCTATGGCCTGGATGATGGCAGGATGAAAACTCTTGAAGAGATTGGACAAATCTTCGATGTAACTCGTGAAAGAATTAGACAAATTGAAGCTAAAGCTCTCAGAAAACTAAGACATCCAAATCGTAATGGAGTGCTAAAAGAATACATAAAGTAAAGCACAAATATTTTCTCAATAAGCTGCGATTCTCGGTAAATAATCAATAATCTCTTTCTCACAAAGAGATTATTGAGATTCAATAAAGCATCAGACTTATAAATTATTTGCATTGCCCGTGAATACTGTTCACTGGCATGATTAAGGTAAGTATGTAATAAGAGTTGCCAATGGCATTAGAAAAACTGCGCATCGCCACTCGCCGAAGCCAGCTAGCCATGGTGCAGACAAACTGGGTAAAGAAAGAGCTTGAGAAAGCTCATCCAGGCATAATTATTTCTGTAGAAGCCATGGCAACGCAAGGAGATAAAATCCTTGATGTTGCTTTAGCCAAAATTGGAGACAAAGGATTATTCACAAAAGAATTAGAAGCTCAGATGCTTGTAGGAAGAGCAGATATAGCAGTTCATTCTCTTAAAGATCTTCCAACCAATCTCCCAGAAGGCTTAATGCTAGGTTGCATAACTGAGAGAGAAGATCCTGCAGATGCACTAGTTGTAAATAAAAAGTTTCAAGATCAAGCATTAGAAACAATGCCTAAAGGTTCCATAGTTGGCACAAGCTCTTTAAGAAGACTTGCACAACTTAGACATCACTATCCGAATCTAGTATTTAAGGATGTAAGAGGAAATGTAATAACAAGGCTAGAAAAACTTGATTCTGGAGAATATGACTGTCTAATACTTGCTGCAGCAGGCTTAACAAGACTAGGCTTCGGAGAACGAATTCATCAACTGATACCTAACAACATTTCTCTTCATGCTGTTGGTCAAGGAGCCCTTGGGATTGAATGCTTAGAAGGGAAAACAGAAGTTCTAAACATCATTAAATCGCTAGAGCACAATGCAACATCTAAAAGATGTTTGGCAGAAAGAGCATTCTTAAGAGAATTAGAAGGTGGATGCCAAGTACCTATTGGGGTAAGTAGTGAAGTTTCTCATCAAGAATTAATACTTACGGGAATGGTTGCAAGCCTTGATGGAAAACAATTAATTAGAGATAGAAAAAGAGGGGATATAGAAGACCCTGAAGCAATCGGAATTGCATTAGCAAACGAACTAAAAACCCAAGGAGCAATGGAAATTCTTCAAGAAATTTTCAAAACAATGAGACCTGAATCCTAAAGTTAATTAATTTATTAACTTTGGTTCAATTTCAGAAAGGTATCTAGTCTCACAACTTTTAATTATTTCAATAGCTTTATCTACTCCAAAAAAGCCATTAACAGTACATGTTCCTGGCTTTTTCAGATCCTTATAGTGTTCCCAATAATATGTAGTTTCCTTTATCCAATGGTCTCCTAACTGCTCAAAGCTTTTGATATGGTCTAAACGCTTATCATCAGCTATTACACCAATAACCTTATCATCAACCTCTCCTCCATCATCAAAAGTCATAATCCCTATTATCCTCGCCTCAACAATTGAACCAGGAACTAAAGGTTCTGTGACGCCAACGATCTCAATATCTAAAGGATCTCCATCTTCATCCCATGTCCTAGGGATACAACCATATGCAAATGGATACGCCAAAGAAGAATACCCAACTCTATCCAATTTCAAGTGACCTGTTTCAGTAATCAATTCATATTTATTGATCGTATTGGAATTTAATTCAACAATTGTATTTAGCCTTAACTCTGCTTCATCAGCAAACGCAGGTAGAACATGCAATAGATTTGGCATGCTGCGGCTAGGAGACTGGTTTATGTTGGCCATAAAGAAATAATTCTGATTTACATCCTAAATGGTCAAGCTCTTGATCAAGAAAATTCACATGCCTGATGTGAGTTTATCAACCTTCTTTTCTAAATACGTAAGAAAAGATGCAGGGCTCAAAGTTTTTCCTGTTACGCGTTTAACCAATTGCTCTGCATTTAATTTTCTTCCATAATGATGAACATTTTCTCTTAGCCAAGTCAATAAAGGGCTTACATCTCCAGAGAGAATTTTAGTTTCAATAGAGCCCAATTGATCCTCCATGGTTTGAGTTAATTGGGAGCTAATAATATGACCAAGTAAATAAGAGGGAAAATATCCAAAAGATCCTTCACTCCAATGAACATCTTGTAAACATCCTTCAGAATCATTATCTGGTGTAACTCCAAGTAATTGTTCATATCGTTTATTCCATTGATCTGGTAACTCATCTACATTCATCCCTCCCTCTAATAATAAAATCTCTAACTCTGAACGTATAAGAATATGTAAACCATAACTAACTTCATCAGCTTCGACTCTGTTTACTCCTGGAGAGAGTGGATTCATTGCTCTCCATAATTCCATACCTGATTTTATTGGAGCTCCTGCATGAACAAAATGAGGCCAAAAATATTCTGAGAATGCTTTACTTCTAGCAATCCTATTTTCCCAAAATAGTGATTGGCTTTCATGGACTCCCATGGAAGTCGCCTGACCAAGAGGCCAAGCAAACCAATGATGAGATTCTGAAGGCAACCCTTGCTCATAAAGCGAATGTCCCCATTCATGAGCTGTAGCTAAAAAGCAAGACAATGGATTACCAGAAACAATTCTTGTAGTAATACGAAAATCTTCTGGTCCCAGAGTAATAGAAAAAGGATGTGGAGATCTCGCAACTGCTGTATTAGATGGATCGAGTCCCCAATCTTTTAACAACATCTCACACAAAGACTTCTGGGCAGATTCTTCAAGGTCCCAATCTACTCGATAAGATTTTTTTGAGCTTTTGACCTTATCTAAAATTTCAGGCAAACGTCTCCTTAAAGGAGCAAATAATTCTTTCATCCTTGGGATAGTCAAATCAGGTTCAAATGGTTGTGCCAAAGTTTCCCAACAACTTCTATCTTCATCAAGTTGATTTGCTTGATTTTTCCTTAAATCAATTAATTTTTTTAAAGCTGGTGCAAAACAAGGAAAATCATTACGAGCTTTTGCTTGTTGCCAAAGGTTATAACCTTCAGCTTGTGCGCAAGCCAACTGAACAACCAATTCACTGTCAAGTTTTTTTTGTCGGCTAAGGTCAAGTTCTAAAAGTTCAATATTCCTTTGTTTTTCTAGATTAAAAGGCCCTTCTACTGCTTCCCCCTCTGGTTCATTAGTCAAAGATTCTTCTTTAGCAGCTAAAAGGAGTTCTTCAAATTCGTTACTGCTCTGACGAGCATGTAAGAGCCTTGCTAAAAGACTTAGCTGCTCTCCTCTCCACAATGCTCCAGAGGAAGGCATCGTGGTGTTTTGATCCCAATAAAGGGTACTGTGGATCGATCCAATTAGCTGAGTTTCTCTTAAATAACGGCCCAGCTTATTCCAAGCAGAGTTAGACAATGTCTTTTGAATATTTTTTAGTTATCCTAATGTCAAATGAAGATGAAAGGCTTTCAATTTAAGTGGAACAAATTCTAGAAGAGCTAATTTGCCAAACCAATGGAGAAGGATTTACTGATATTACGCCTTACATAGATTTATGGATTAAAGAAAGTCAACTTAAACAAGGAATAATAGTTGTCTCTACTAAACATACTAGTTGTAGCCTGATAATTAATGAGAATGCTGATCCCAACGTTCTAAAAGACCTTTCAAATTACATGAAGGCCATTGTTCCTGAGAAAGGGTTTAAATCTATAAGCGGAGATGGTGAGAAGAAAGAATACTTACATTCCGAAGAAGGTATAGATGATATGCCTGCACATATAAGGACAGCATTAACATGCTCAAGCATAAGCCTCAGTGTAAACCAGTCCAAAGTTCTTTTAGGTACGTGGCAAGCTATTTACTTATGGGAGCATAGGTACTCAAAGAATATGAGGAAAATAAACTTACACGCAATAGGTGAATTGAACTCTACAAAAGATTCTGAACCAAATAAAAGTATTAAATTACTTTTAGAAAAAACTAATCCATCAAAACTTAATAAGATTATTTCAAAACAAAACGATGAACATTCACTTCTTAATGAAAATATAACAGATACAAACCTAGATTTACTTATAGACCGAATTCATGAATTAATAAGTCGGTCTGATTAAACTTATCTTTAATTAATTTAATGAAGAATCAAATCCTAACCAGCAAAGAGCTTAACGAGCTAAAAAATGATCTACCTCTGTGGCAAATCCAAGATTCTAAATTAATAAGAGATTTTCATTTCAAAAATTTTATAGAAGCATTTGCTTTTATAACTAAAGTTGCAATAATTGCAGAGTCAATGGGTCATCATCCTGACTGGTACAATAGTTATTCTTATGTTCAAATCAAACTAGCAAGTCATGATTTAGGTGGAATAAGTAATTACGATATTGAACTTGCACATAAGATTAATGATATTGAATAAATACCTTTCAAACAAAACAAATAAAAACGGCTATATTAATTTAGGTAAGGTCTGATAATGGATCAAATGAATAGCATCCAATCTCTTGGAATTCCGGTTACAATAATATCAGGTTTCCTAGGATCGGGGAAAACAACACTATTAAACCATATATTAAGCAATCAAAATAATCTTAAAACGGCTGTATTAGTTAACGAGTTTGGTGAAATTGGCATAGATAATGAGCTAATTATTAGTACTGAAGAAGACATGGTTGAATTAAGTAATGGTTGCATATGCTGTTCAATTAATGGGGAACTTTTAGATGCTGTTCAAAAAATATTAAGTAAAGGTAAATCTATCGACTATATAGTTATAGAAACAACAGGCCTAGCAGATCCATTACCTGTTGCAATGACTTTCCTTGGAAGTGATCTTAGAGATAGAACAAGACTGGATTCAATAATTACTCTTATTGATGCAGAAAACTTTAATAAGGGTATTCTAGAAAGTGACATAGGAAAATCCCAAATTATTTATGGAGATATTTTATTAATAAATAAGTGTGATCTTGTAGATGACAAACGTATAAATGATATAGAGGATACGATATCTAGTATAAAAAATGAGCCGAGAATACTTAAGTGCATTAAAGGCAATGTCCCCCTTGGTTTATTATTAAGTGTTGGTCTTTTTGAATCAGATAAGTTAAGCCAAAATCATTCTCATGGAGATCATTCTCATGGAGATCATTCTCATGGAGATCATTCTCATGGAGATCAAAATGAAATTGAAGGATTCACATCCGTTTCATTTAAATCTGATGAGCCATTTGCGTTAAGAAGGTTTCAAAACTTTTTAGATAACCAACTTCCAGCAGAGGTTTTTAGAGCCAAAGGAATACTATGGTTTAATGAAAGTGAACGAAGGCATATTTTTCATTTAGCAGGCAAAAGATTTTCTATTGATGATAGTGATTGGAATGGAGCTCGTAAAAATCAAATTGTTTTAATTGGTAAGGGTCTAAATACTAATCAAATAATAAATCAGCTTACAGAATGTGTGTCAGAAGGTAAAAGTGATAATTTTATTTAATTCTTATAATTGAAATAAAAAATGAATTTGTATCTCTTAAAAAATGCGAAATTCTCAAAAATTTTTAAAGGAAAAATTTTACTATTTATTATTTCTTTAGTTTTATCTATTTTAATACTTTTACCTATTATTACACTTTCCCTAGAAGGCCTTAATGCTTTTTTTAAGGGTTCTTCTTCATTAGGTTTAGATGGATTAAAACAAACAAAAGGAACATTAGTATTAGCATTCTTTACAGCCTTAATAGGGGGTAGTCTTGGAACCATTAATGGATGGTTATTATCAAATTGCAGATTCAAAGGCAGAAAGGTTTTAAAACTTGCTCAACTATTACCTCTGGCTATACCTGCATACCTTTTATCTGCAACATTAAGAGACCTGGGAAGTATTTATGGTATCTACAACATACAAGGTTTTACTTGGGGTACCTTGATAATGTCATTCACAACATATCCATATGTTTTTCTATTAAGTACTGAAAGTTTTAATAAATGTGGTAAGGCGCAATTAGAAGCTTGTAGAAGTCTTGGTATAGGGCCATGGGAAAGTTTCATTCGAGTTGCTCTACCAATGGCTTCGCCTGCTATAGGTGCTGGAATTACATTAATGGTAATGGAAGTCATTAATGAATTGGGTGCAGTAAAGCTTTTAAATATTCCAAGTATTTCATATGGTATTTACGAAAATTGGAATCAATCAGGAAAACCAGAAGGAGCTATAGGACTTGCATTAATAGCGTTAATAATAGTCTTAATTCTTGTATCATTTGAAAAAAAACTTCGGCAGAAAAGTAGAACTTGGACGGAGGGTGCTGCAGGGGGACAATCTCCAAAATGGGAGCTGAAAGGTTCAAGAGCATTGTTTAGTCAATTAATAACTCTTTTACCTCCACTGTTTACATTAGGAATCCCTCTTTCATGGACAGTTGTTAATGCAGATCAGATCAAAGGGGGTCTGCAAGGTGATCTTATTGCAGTAACCAGCAGAAGTATTTTATTTGGAATCGTCTCAGCATTATTAGTAATACTTATAGCTATATTTTTAGCGATCTCAAAAAGATGGAAGCCAAATAAGCTACTTAAGAGTTTAAACTTTCTTTCTGGGATTGGTTATGCAATACCTGGAACAGTTTTAGCACTTGGCTTAATGAGCTTGAGAGGGTATGGAAATATTGGGTATTTAATATTATTAATTTGGGGATATTCGACGAGATTTATGGCAATAGGGAAAGGTTCTTTTGACTCCGCTTTTGAAAGAATTAATCCAAATATTGATGAAGCTGCATCTAACCTTGGCTATCAATGGCAGAGGATCTTGCAGAGAATCCACTTACCATTACTAAAAGGACCAATAATGGTTGTATCTTTATTAGTATTCGTGGATACAATAAAAGAGCTTCCATTAACATTTACTATAAGGCCTTTTGACTCAGATACTCTTGCCGTAAGAATTTTCGAATATTCAGATGATGGGCAAATTGGAAGAGCTATTATACCAACCATGATTATAATTATTTTAGGTTTAATAGCATCAATTTCTTTAGTACCAAGCCTTGAAGATAAAGAAAACGCTTAAAAAACCACTTTGGTAAATACTTAAAATTTTTGTTAGTTATTGTTTGAGGTAGAAAAGATACCTGCGGTCAAATCAGCAACACTGGCTATCAGCCTATAACAAAGTAATGAGGAGATTAAAGCAGATTCAGATATATTATCTCCAATCATTAGAAGCAAAGCTGCCTCAAAGATACCTACGCCTCCAGGTGCGGAAGGTACTACAAGGCCAATTATCCAACCTATTGAAAAGAATGCGCTCCATTGCAAAATTGGAATACTTGTACCCAAAGAAAAAGCATGCAAGCAAAGCCAAAAAGAAAAAAAGCGTAATGATATAAATAAAACCTCCAATAATAATGAATATAAAGGATAATTAGAACTTAAACTTTCAGCTCTAATGATATATTCTTTGGAATCTTTATTGTGTCCAATTTTTCTAATTAAAGAATTCTGTATTTTATTCAGCTGAATAGCAAATAAATACTTGAAAGGGTCTAAAAAAATCAAAAGTGGTATTAAACAAGCTAGTCTAATTAAAATATTGAAATCACCTAAAGCAACCCAGATCAAAGCACCAATAATCATGAAAATAGGCTCTATCAATACTGAAATAAAAGCTTTATCAGTTTTCATTTGTTTCTTTAGTATTCGAATCCTTTCTGCAAAATGCCAGACACCTCCCGGTAAGTATTTTAAAATATTTGAAGATAAAAATAAACTAATCAAATTAATATTTAGATCTCTATATCCCAACCATTTAACAATACTTTGCCATGCGATCGCATTGACAAATAAGCTTAACCAACTGACAAAGTAACCTAAAAGCAGATATAGAAAAGTAAATTTATCTAGAGATTGATCTAATAGTTTTTCAAAATTATTAGTAATAGAAAAACCAATAAATAAAATAGAAAATAATGTAAATAAAAGCTTAAGGCTAACTTTGCTTTTGATGAGTGACTTTAATGCGCCCAAATTTTTAATAGGTGAGGAGGTTAGTAGATCAAAATCCCCAATTTTGATCTGGGGAAAACGTATCAGAATTACTTAAAATCTCCTCTCTTATTTTTTCTAAAGGGATGCCTGTTTCACAACTTAAACGCGAAAGCTCATCAAACTCTGGCTTTAATGTTAATCTACCATCAGATCTTTTCACTTGTTTTACTATAACCTTACCAAACTTAGTTTTACACGTACCACTTCTTCTCATCAGCATCCATTTGTCTTCAATTCTTTCCCTAAAACCTATTGAAGAACCATGGTCAAACCAAACATATCTTAGCCTTTCTGCATCTTCAGGTTTTGCAAGAACTTTTACAGATATTCCATTGCGAGCTTTTTTCATATAAATAGATTCTGAGGCAACTTCGATAGCACCATTGTTACGTAATTCTTTTATTAAAAATGCTACTTCTTCAGGAGAAGAATCATCAATCCATGCTTCTTGGACTAAAACAAATGAACGAAAAAAAACATCTGAAGAATTATTCGAAAAATCATTTCTAGAAGTATGAATTAAAGAAGACCTAAGTAAACTAAGTGAACTAGATTTTCTGTTTCCTAAGCCCACACCAATTGATTTCACAAGAAATGATTCTGGCTGCATAAACTTGTCAACATAAACAATTAGTAAAGCAAGACCAGTTGGTGTAGTAAGTTCACCTGAGAAACTATTCTTTGAACCTATTAAGGTTATTTTATGCTCCCTAGCTAGCTCTAAAACAACTGGAACTGGAACAGCTAATTCACCATGACTAGTTTTGATAAAGCCAGATCCAGAAGGAGGATATGTAGAGAAAATGTTTGTTAAGTCTAAATATTCTAATGCTGTACAAGCTCCAACAACATTAACAATATTTCGCAAAGATCCAATCTCATGAAAATGTACCTTATCAATATCAATTCCATGAACCAAGCTTTCAGCTTTTGCAATCACCTCAAAAACTTCTAGAGCATTATTCTTAACTATTTGATTTAATTTTGATTTAATTATAAATTGCTTAATCTCTAGCCAAGCCATGGTTTTTGATTCTTTATCTAATAGATTTACTTGGACTTTTTTACCTTTAAAACCCAAGTTTCTGGAATCTTCTATAGAAAGGAAAAGTTTCGAATTAATTCCTAGTTTTTCCAAAGCTTCTTCTATAATTTTAAAAGGAACTCCTAGATCAATCAGGGAGGCCAAAAGCATATCCCCAGAAGTACCATAAGAGCAGTCTATAAAAAGATCTC
Source organism: Prochlorococcus sp. AG-363-N16 (assembly GCA_003280135.1). Taxonomy (GTDB): domain Bacteria; phylum Cyanobacteriota; class Cyanobacteriia; order PCC-6307; family Cyanobiaceae; genus AG-363-N16. The sequence continues at coordinate 11,463 of QCFW01000009.1, forward strand.
TCATAGCTTATAGATATTTGATTCTAAAATAAATAACATTTTTATTAATAATTTATTTTTTAAACTTAGTGGTATTTTTTTTCTTCAATCCTCCCCTAGTCTTGATTGGCGCAATTATATTATAAGTCTCAATATGAAGTTCTTGATTAATTCTTCTTACATCTAAATTAACAAAAAATCTTAATTGATCAAGGGGAATATTTCCTTTTATCTTTAATTTAAACGGAGCATTTTTTTTACCATTATATTTTGAAGTTTGCCTAATTTTTACCACTAGCTCATTTTGATCTGGATTTGTATAAATCAATTCTCCTCGTATTGAAAAATAGTCATCCCCTTCTGCTAATTGATCAGAAACCTCTCCTTTTTTTTTATTTGATACTATACCTATTTCTGTTTTACTTAATGTACTTGGTTCCCAAATACCACTTATTTGAAAATGAAGCTCATTGGCATCACGAGACCTTGGATAAACAACCCATAAGTGACTTCTTTCAATATCTATATGACGCTTCATTAAAGAAATCATTTTACCCAAAACTACTGCTTCAATCTCCACTCCGTTATCTATGAGTATAGAACCTCTGCTAAAAAGCTTTGGGTTGCCTGGTCTATAAATACCTCTTACAAGACCAATCGCGCGGTATTGAAGATCTTCAGTAACTGGAGGAATTGGATGTTCTCTCATTAAATACAAATCTTGCCTGTTATAAATTTAAAAAATGTTTATTCATAAGTTGAAGGACTTTTCAGTTCTTTGTCTTCAAAGGCTTTAATTGCTGCATCCAGAGCATCGACTGGAGTGGTGGCATCATCCATTGCAGTAGCTCTTCTCCAAGCATCTAGAAGTTCCATAGGGTTCGAACTAAACACAGAACTATCGGTCGATTCATCAAGATCATTATGGAGTTCTTTTTCAGAGTTTTCCGAGATAGCTTCTGCCATATGTAAGTAATCAGCTTTATGTAAGAACTTTTCTACTGCTAAAAACATTATTGAAAAGCAAACTAGCCTAGATAAGAAATGAAAAATTTTCTGTTGCCGATTCTTCATCAGAATGCCAAATACATATAAATCATACCAATATAATTTGATAAAATTGAAAAAGAAGATTTAGACCGTGCTAATAGCAACCTGGAACGTAAATTCAGTTCGTGTAAGAATAAGCCAAATCGAAAGACTTATTGATGAATTAAAACCCGATGTTCTTTGCTTGCAAGAAACAAAAGTTGAAGATAGTTTATTTCCAAAAAATATCTTAATCAAAAAGGGTTATGAGGTCAGTTGCTATGGGCAGAAATCTTATAACGGGGTCGCATTAATTACCCGTTCTAAATTAGAAGATGTAAGACTAGGTTTTGCGGGAGAGCTTACAAATGACTCTAATGTAGAAAGCCTAGATGAACAAAAAAGAGTAATAAGTGCTCTTGTAGATGGAATAAGATTTATCAACGTATATGTGCCTAACGGATCCTCAGTCAAATCTGAAAAGTATAACTATAAACTCAATTGGTTAAGGTATCTAAAAAAATATTTAAATTCGCAATCAAAGCGAGGTGAGCCAGTTTGTATGCTTGGAGACTTCAATATAGCTTTAGAAGACATAGATATTCACAACCCTGAAAAGCTTTCTGGAGGCATTATGGCAACTTTAGAAGAAAGAAAGTCCCTCCAAGATATATTATCTAATAGGCTATCTGATGTTTTCCGTGTTTTTGAGCAAGGGACAGATAATTGGAGTTGGTGGGATTATCGTAGTGGTGCTTGGGCAAGGGATAAAGGCTGGAGAATAGACCACATATATCTAAGTAATGACCTTATAAATTGTTCAAAAAGTTCTGCTATTTATAAGAAGTTCAGAGGAAATTCACAGCCAAGCGATCATGCTCCAGTTTTTGTAGATATAGAATGGCCTCAAGAGGAAGATGCAGATAATTTCGACTTTTATTTATAAATTAAGTAAAGAAAGAATGGGGAAGGATTGCACTGGCGTCCTTATTTGAAACTGAATCTATTTTCAAATCATCACACTTGGTACATCATGCTTAATATTTCTTGAAGGGTGTTTTTATATTGCATTTCCTCTAAACGAGCCTATTTTCAAGGAATCTAGAAAAAAATTGCGATGTTTTTGCGCAAAAAGATTAGACAAATTTGACTAATAGTTATAGAACAAAAAAACAAATATCTGACTTATTGGGTAGTTTTGAGCCATTATGGCCAACTGTGTTAGCAGCTAATCTACTTAGATACCGTGACAAACAGTATTAACACAACTCGTTCTGAAGCAGTATTTGAGGCTGCTCAAAAGCTTATGCCTGGGGGAGTGAGCTCTCCAGTCAGAGCATTTAAATCGGTTAATGGCAATCCGATCGTTTTTGATCGAGTAAAAGGCCCATACGCCTGGGACCTTGATGGAAACCGATTTATTGATTACGTAGGCAGCTGGGGCCCTGCAATATGCGGGCATTCTCATCCTGAAGTAATTGCTTCTCTGCAGGAAGCCCTTGAGAAAGGAACAAGCTTTGGTGCTCCCTGTGAGCTTGAGAACAAGCTTGCAGAAATGGTTATAGAGGCCGTGCCAAGCGTTGAAATGGTTCGCTTTGTCAATAGTGGGACCGAGGCATGTATGGCTGTTCTGAGGCTAATGAGAGCTTTTACGGGAAGAGACAAAGTTATTAAATTTGAAGGTTGCTATCACGGCCATGCAGATATGTTTTTAGTAAAAGCTGGATCAGGGGTAGCCACTTTAGGTTTACCAGATTCTCCAGGGGTTCCTAGAAGTACAACTTCCAATACCCTTACCGCTCCATACAATGACCTTGAAGCTGTTAAAGAGCTATTTGCTGAAAACCCTGATGGAATTTCTGGAGTAATTCTTGAACCAGTGGTTGGCAATGCAGGTTTTATACCTCCAGAGCCAGGCTTCCTAGAAGGTCTCCGTGAATTAACAAAAGAGAATGGAGCTCTACTTGTTTTTGATGAAGTTATGACAGGCTTCAGAATTAGTTACGGAGGTGCTCAAGATAGATTTGGAGTCACTCCAGACCTAACTACCTTGGGGAAAGTCATTGGGGGAGGTCTTCCTGTTGGCGCGTATGGAGGCAGAAAAGAGATCATGTCAATGGTCGCCCCTGCAGGACCTATGTACCAAGCAGGTACATTAAGTGGCAACCCTTTAGCAATGACGGCTGGAATTAAAACATTAGAACTTCTTAAGCAAGAAGGAAGCTATGAAAAATTAGAAGCTCTTTCCCAAAGGCTTATAAACGGTATCTGCAAAGCAGCAAAGCAAGCAGGAATACCTATAACTGCAAGTTGTATTGGAGGTATGTTTGGTTTTTATTTATGCGAAGGTCCTGTAAGAAACTTCGAAGAAGCAAAGCAAACTAATGCTGAACTTTTTGGAAAATTACACAGAACAATGCTTAACAAGGGTATTTATCTAGCACCGAGTGCGTATGAAGCAGGATTTACATCATTAGCACATTCTGACGATGACATTGAAACCACTATTAAAGCTTTCCAAGAAAGCTTTAATGAGATTAATTAATTAAAGATTTTTATTAAATCAATTCCTTCTTCCGCCAACTATTACAGGGGGATTACCTCCTTGAGAGCCAGGAAGAGAAGGTACTACCTGTGTCTTGCCATCCCACTTGTCAAGGAATAATTTGTATAAAACTTGGTCGTCTAAGCTTCTAGTAAGAGTTTCATATCTCAGCGCCTCCTGCTCCGCAATCTTTACTTCTGTTTGAGCCTTAAGTAATTGCTGTTCAGCAATTTGCTTCTGCTCAATAGCAGCTTTATATTCATCAGCTATCTTTAAATTTGTAAGGTCGAGTGCCTGCACATTTACATATCCAAACTTATTTAATTCTTCAGATATAGTCTTTTCAACCAACTCAGATATATCACTCCATTGACTTGCAATAGTAACTAACTCATATTGAGAAAAAACAGATTTAAGTGCTTTAAGTAAAGAAGGTTTAATAATTTTCGAATAAACCTCTCTATCACTATAAGTAATTGTTCTAAATACTCTTCCCGCCTCACTTGATTTCAAGGCATATTTAATTGTTGCATTGGCATCAATTACCTGCAAATCCTTAGTAAGTGAGCTGAATCTTTCATCTTGCACTTGAGTTCTTATATCAAAGAAAGAAACATTCTGAATAAAAGGGATTTTGATATTTAATCCTGGAGTCCTGGAGCCTCCACTAACTTTCCCTAAAGTAGTAACAACTCCCACTTTGCCAGCAGGAATGATATATAAAGCTTGGAAAAGAAGGAGAATTCCTGTCAAAGAGAGGATTAAAGCGAGAGTTGTAGATGCTCCTGGCCCTCCAGGAGTAACGTTTCTAATAGGTGTAGTCATAAAAATTTTTCTCTAAGTAGAGGATATCTTTATCTGAGCAATTTGGTGATTTTTTTATCTTAGATTTTGGATTTCAAGAAAAAGCAATCCTAATTATCAGCTTTTACTTTGCTTAAAACAGCAAGATAAAGATCTTCCTCAACTTCCCTAATATCATATTCAGTTGGCTTAAATCCATGTTGGTATTCATGAACAATTGTCCAACACTTTCTTTCCAAGTCATTGTTAGATTTATCAAAATCAGTTATCACCTTTGAAGCTAATTGATCTATCAAAAATGCATTCTCCATATCAATTAATCATATCTTTCCTATCTAAAGTTTTCAAATTGCAAAGGTATCTGGAGCTCTTCTTCTTTGCTGCGCAAAAGCTCGATTACCTCCTGTAATTGATCCTTACTTTTACCAGTCACTCTAAGGCTTTCTCCTTGTATAGAAACGTTAATTTTTTTCATATAATCTCTAATGCATTTACTTAATTTCTTTGCTATTTCCTGAGACAAGCCTCTGCGAAGAATTATATTTTGTCGAACTCTATTACCAGAAAAAACATCGATTTTTTGAAAGTCAAAAATTTTTAAAGACAATTTTCTCTTAGTAGCTTTTTGTCTAATTACATCTGCAATAGCCTGTAATGTCATATCGCTAGCTGTAGTAATAACAATCTTATCTTCTTCTAAAAGAATTTCCGAATTGGAATCCTTAAGGTCATAACGTTGGTCAACTTCTCTCTTTACCTGATCAAGAGTGTTAACTAATTCCTGTCGATCAAACTCTGAGACCACATCAAAGGAGTAGGTAGATGCCATAAAAAATCCTTACAAAATAGAGCAGTGAGAAAAATCAGTCAAAAAACAATAAACTAACGACTTTTCCCATATCTTCTGCACTATGGCAACTATTGAGAAGAGTTTCACTATCATGAAATGCAAAACATATCAACTGATCAGATCTGCTTATAATTTCTTGATTGCATAAGCTACTTGCCATAGGCAAAGAAAGTTCGTCGTTATCGCCTTTTTCAATTAAATGTAAAACACTTTGAAGTAAATCTTTTAACTCTGGTGGCTGCCGTTGAAGGCTCTGGGGAAGTACAACAGTAAGTAATGAAGGGTTAATATCTAAGGTCGCTCTTATTACAGCAGCATTAACTCCTTGAGAACCAGAAGTAATAATCGAGTGACCTTCTTGCACTAAAGATCTAGCGATTAATTCAACCAAATGAATTGCCACTACTGGTACATGTCTACTCCCAAGGAAAGCTATCCTCCTTGTTCCCTTGTCATTCAACAAGGCTAATTCCTGTGCCAGGATGTCCACTCTTCCTGTGGCTGGCAAATCCAAAGAACGGCTCAAGGACATTTAAATGACATATAAATGAAGTTAGCAATTTTTTGAAGACTTAAAATCTAATTCCAAGATTTTCAAACAGTCGCTCCAACTCGCAATGCTCTTCAACTAATCGAAAGGCATAACTAGCTTTAACATCCTCATGAAGCCTTACATGGCCAAAAGCTTTTTCTATAACTTCTACTGTATAAAGAGTGTCAGAATCGACCTTTAATAATGGAACATCTAACTCTTCTGCTCGATTAATCAGTTGCGGTAATGGTTCGCCTGCACCAGTTAAAATCAAACATTGCGTTGAAGCTTCTAAAGCAGCTAATTGAATATCAGTCCTATCAGCACCCGTTACCACTGCCATATTCCTACGTTTTCGAAAAAATTCCATCGCAGAGTTTACATTCATAGCTCCAATACTTAAGGTCTCAACTAATAGTTCAAGTCGATCAGAGCAGCACAAAACTCTTGCTTTAAGCCGTCTTGCCAATTCTTCAACTGTTACGCTTCTAAGTAGTGGAGAGCGAGGCAAAATGCCATAGACATCTAAGCCCAGAGAACCCAATGCTGGAACAATATTATCTTTCAAATCATTTACTTCATTAGGGTTAACAGCATTTAAAACAACGCCTAGCAAACTCTCCCCTAATTGCTCTTTAGCAGCTAATAAAGCATCTACACTTGTACTGTCTCTCCATACATGAACTAATAAAACACGTGAATTAGTAGCCTTAGAAACTTGGGAAAGGCTTAGGCCATAAAGCAATCCTTCATGAAGACAACCTGCTGTCTCAAGAATATTTAAACCATCAAAATTAGATTGCAAAGTCTCTTGCAAATCCTTAAAACCAACAAGCGGCTCTAACTGAGATTCTGCAATACGTTTGTCAGCAGTTTCAGGGGCCAAAAGTTGAACCGATGGAATCAGCTGGTCATCTGTTAAGTCAAGAATGGAAGCTACAAAGCGAACATCATCATCAATCAAATTATTCCCTTCATCAATTAATTCAGATTCCTGCTCAATGCTTGTAGCAAGAGGTTTTCCAAAACGAACTGCTTTACCAAAAGCTTTTAAATGCCTTGCAATTCCTAAAACTAAAGCAGATTTACCGCTAAATGACTCACAGGAACCGATTATCAGAGTATTAACCATTATTGATTAACTTTTAATCACTGATGGAATTTTTCAAGTTTAATCATTTATATAGCTCATGAAAATATTTAAAGAATAATTTTGATATCTAATTCTACGAATGCAATTATTTCCTTCAAAACCATAAAGAAGGTTCTTTTTTCTATCAATATGAACTAAAAAAGCAGATTTGCTAATCAATTCAATTATTTATGAGGGTAAAAAATTGTTAAACAACAACAAAAGCAAAAAGAAATGGTCACATATCAAAATAGGCATCACAGGGGCCAAAGGAGCTCTTGGGACTTCTCTAATAGAGAAGCTTAAATCTAAAGGGGCATATATTATAGGTTTGACTCATTCAAATGCATCCTCTAAATCCAACAATAATAAGGCCCCTGCAGAATGGATAAATTGGGAATGTGGTAAAGAAGAAGATCTAAAAAGTATTTTTAAATCAATAGATATTCTAATTTTAAATCATGGTATAAATCCAAAGGGAAATATTAGTTCAAGCCAATTAAATAAAGCGATAGAAGTAAATGCTTTAAGCTCATGGAGGATGATTGAAATTTTTGCAAAAATTGCAGCAGACGAAAAATTTTCACACAGCCCCAAAGAAATATGGATAAATACATCAGAAGCAGAAGTATTGCCAGCAATGAGTCCTGGCTATGAAATCAGTAAAAGATTATTAGGTCAATTAACTAGCTTAAAAGCAACTTCTCTTAACACTAAATCTAACTTAATTATCAGAAAACTTGTTTTGGGACCGTTCAAATCCGAGCTAAATCCAATTGGAATAATGAGTCCAGATCTAGTGGCCAATCAAATTATTAATCAAGCAGAATTAAACTTTAAACTAATAATAGTGACCCCTAACCCTTTGACATTTTTCTGTATCCCAATTAATGAGATAATGAGATATATATACTTTAAAATCTTTAGCAATTAAACATATAAAAAGAGCTTACAAATTATCTCTATCGGTCAAGATATCACAACCATTATTTGTAACTAAAATCGTATGCTCCCATTGAGCAGAAAGTCCGCCATCTTTTGTAATTACAGTCCAACCGTCTCTAAGTGTTTTACATTTTTTATTTCCTGCATTCAAAATTGGTTCAACTGCCAAAGTCATCCCAGGACGCAATGTGACATTTGGAAGGTCATTAGTCCTAAAATTAAATACCGATGGCTCTTCATGCAAATTACGACCAACACCGTGTCCTGTGTAATCCTCAACAACGCTAAAACCCTCAGAGTTAACAAGGTCTTCAATAGCTCCTGCAATATCTAAAAGAGTATTCTTAGGTTTAATTTGTTCAAGACCAGCCCTTAAGGCATCTTGAGCTACCCTGCTTAACCTGCGTGCTTCTTCAGTAACCTCTCCAACACAAACAGTTATGCAGCTATCTCCATGATAGCCCTCAAAATAAGCACCCGTATCAACCTTTAATAAGTCTCCTTCCTTAATAACTCTTTTAGAACTAGGAATCCCATGCACAACCTCATTATTTATGCTTGCACAAATGCTTGCAGGGAACCCATGGTAACCCTTAAAACTAGGCACTGCTCCTAACTCTCTGATTCTAGATTCAGCATATTTATCAAGATCTCCAGTAGTTAATCCAGGCTTTGCCATTGAATTAATTTCACTTAGAACTGTTGCAACTATTTTCCCAGACTTCCTCATTATTTCTATTTCTCTTCCCGATTTAATTTCAATCCCTCTTCTTTGCTCAATTCTAGGCCCTATAGATTCTGTATTCCTAGTTGATGAAAGTAGATTTTCAAAAAGCTTGTTCATAGTGATATCAATAAGAATATTGGTGGTATAAGAACGGAAAAGAGCAAATGGCTTCTCTAAGGCTCCTTCAAGTTATCAATTTTTAAATATAAAGAAAAGGTTATTTAACTAAGCTCATTGAAAATCTGAGAATCACCAAATTTGCAATATCAAAATCGGTACTAGATAGTAATGGCTCTGAAATTCAAAAAAGTTTCAACCTAGATGATCTACCTCACTTTACAGACATAAAAGACTTGATTACTGACTTCTGAAGGAGATGCTCGGTTCTATTAATTTTAAAAAAAATTTAAAGGTCAAGAAAAAAATGCCTTCTACAAAAAAGAGCGATTTATAAAGAGTTACAATATCAATCTGGAAAATAATTAGAGGGTTGAATGAAGACTGACTTAGATTCCTCAATCAATGAGGACGCCGCAAATAAAGGAGGAGAAGACTCTCCAGAAAACATTTCTAAAAAAGAAATGAAAAATGCACCTGTTGCCAAATCTCCCAAAAAAGCTAGTGCTTATGAAATTATTAAAGAATTTGAGCAATCACAACAAAAAAAGAAGCTTCCAGAAGTTTATGTAGGAGATACTGTTCGAGTAGGAGTTCGTATTAGCGAAGGCAATAAAGAACGAGTTCAGCCTTATGAAGGGGTTGTAATAGCAAAAAGACATGGGGGGATAAATCAAACAATTACAGTAAGAAGGATTTTCCAAGGAGTAGGAGTTGAAAGAGTATTTATGATGCATAGTCCTCAAGTAGCATCAATTAAAGTTGAGCGTCGAGGTAAAGTGAGAAGAGCGAAGCTTTTCTACTTGCGTGATCGAGTTGGTAAAGCCACTCGAGTCAAGCAGCGCTTCGATCGCTGAGGTTTCGAACCTCGTTCCATCCATATGCCATTGCTTCTGCATTGGCACTAGGGCAGATGAAATGCGCCGTTAGTTCAGTTGGTAGAACGCAGGTCTCCAAAACCTGATGTCGGGGGTTCAAGTCCTCCACGGCGCGTTCGATCACCCCTATAGTTGTTTTTATTGTTCTTAGAATGGAGTTGGATCTTCAACCTGGTGATGTCGTAAAAGTCCTTGAATCAGCAGCACTTGGCTGGGTTAGGGCAAGAGTCATTAGAGTCAAATCTGGCGGCAGAGTTGTTGTTCAAAGTGATCAAGGTCGAGAATTTACTGCTCGCGGCAATCAGGTTCGACTGATTGAACCTGCAGGCTTCAGACCTTAAATTTCAAAAAACAACCGCAAAACATCTTAAATCTCTTAATTAAAGAGAATAGGGTGATAGGTTGATGATTCTATTTTCTTCAAATACAAAGAGCATGCCCCATAACCTGCCATACTCAAGAAGATCTTAGAAAACCTGGGACCGTAGTTCAATTGGTTAGAGCACCGCCCTGTCACGGCGGAAGTTGCGGGTTCGAACCCCGTCGGTCCCGTTAGCAAAATCAAGGAAAATTGACAGTTCGTGTACGCCTTGCTCCTAGCCCAACTGGCACACTTCATATAGGAACCGCTAGGACAGCTTTATTTAATTGGTTGTTCGCTAGGAAAAAGAATGGAAAATTTCTTATCCGTATCGAAGATACAGACAAAGAAAGATCAAAATCAGAGTTTACTGACAATATTCTCAAAGGTCTCCAATGGCTAGGTCTGGACTGGGATCAAAGCCCTATATTACAGAGCAAGCGAATCAAGGATCATCGTTTAGCAATTAAATATCTTTTAGATAAAGGACTTGCATATAGGTGTTATACAACTGAAGAAGAACTTGAGAAAATGAGGGAAAAACAAATCTCCAATAATCAGGCTCCAAGATATGACAATCGTCATAGAGACTTATCTCCAGAGCAAGAGTTGAAATTCATTAATGAAAAGCGCTCTTCAGTTATTCGTTTTCGAATTGATGACTATGAATCAATTCAATGGAATGACCTTGTGAGAGGAAAAATGAATTGGCTAGGTAAAGATCTGGGAGGAGATATGGTCATATCAAGGAGAGCTGAATCCAACGAAATTGGAGATCCTTTATACAACTTAGTTGTTGTTGTAGATGACTCTTATATGGAAATAACTCATGTCATAAGAGGTGAGGACCACATAGCCAATACTGCAAAACAACTCCTTTTATATAAGGCTCTTAACTTAAATCCACCTATTTTTGCTCACACTCCTTTAATACTTAATACAGACGGCAAGAAGCTTTCAAAAAGAGATGGTGTTACCTCAATAGAAGATTTCAAAGCAATGGGATATACCCCTGAAGCATTGGCTAACTACATGACCCTATTAGGCTGGTCACCTGAAGAAGAAAACAGGGAGAGATTTACTATTAATGAAGCATCTAATTTTTTTTCATTAGATAGAGTAAATAAAGCAGGAGCAAAATTCAACTGGGAAAAGCTCAACTGGTTAAACTCACAAGTAATTCATGAATGGGAACCAGAAAAACTCTTTAAAGAAATAGAACCAATTATGCTTAAAAAAGGCTTGAAGTTACCAGAGAAAGAATGGTGTGTTGATCTTGCAGAGCTAATTGGACCATCTTTAACTTTGATAAACGATTGTATTGATGAAACAAAGGTATTTTTTGAAGAACCCCATCTAGAAAAAGATGCAATTGACCAATTGAGTCTTGAAGGAGCCAAAGAATGTTTAAAACTCCTCCTTGAAGAACTTTCAAAATCACCTTGGGATGGTTTAAACAAAAATGATGCAAAACAATTAATCAATAATGTAGTCAAAAATAGAAACATCAAAAAAGGTTTAATTATGAAAAGCCTTCGGGCTGCTCTACTGGGTTCTTTGACTGGACCTGATCTCTTATCTTCATGGGCACTATTAGCAAGAATTAAGAAAGATCAAATAAGAATTAAAAGGGTTTTATAAAATATTCTAATCTTCTTCAACTTCTTTAAGTAGACCTAATATTTTGGCAAATGGCTTTGCAGTAAGTCCCTGAATTCCAACAGTCATAAGAATAGTTAAAAAAACTAGCCCCTGAAGACGACCTGCTCCTATAACCCCTGCCTGTTCAAGCCTAATCGAAAACAACGATGCAACTGCCGCCGTAACAATGCCTCTAGGTGCTAACCAACCCAGGAAAAGCTTTTGCCTTAAATCCAATGGCAGTCCAATAGTTGCAAGGCTGACAGCTGAAGGTCTTATGACCAGCATGATCACAAGAACACATGTAATACCGCCCCAACCCAGAGGGCTTAATTCCCCCCAAGAAACGTCTGCTGCTAACAGGGGAAATAACATTGTTATAGCCAACTGCGCCAATTCTCTTATTAGTCCATCCAATTGATCTACTTGAATAAAAGGCCTCCTACCTACAACAAAACCAGCTGCAACTGATGCAGGTAATCCTGACTCTGGCAATAACCATTCACACAGACCGTATAGCAGGAAAAGAACACCAAGAGTGACTTGTAATCGAATTCCTAGAGAAGACTCTGATTTAATCCTTTTTAATCCTTCAGCAAGAAGCCATCCTGCTAGTACACCAAAAAGTACGCCACCTCCAAGTCTTGCTAACAATCCAAAAAGAACTTCCTTCCATCCATGAAGATTTCCAACCAAAAGCTCAAGCAAAAGTAGTGCCAGTACGGCGCCAATAGGTTCAAGAACTAAGCCTTCCGCTTCAAGAACATCTCCCAAAGGAGAAGCGAGACGAATTTGTTGAATAAGAGGGGTTACAACTGTTGGACCAGTAGCTAAAACGATTGCACTGTATACCCCAGCAACTGACCAAGATAAGCCTGCCAACAAATGAGCAATTACTAAAACAGCTGTAAAGGAAACAAATAGCCTGATTATTGAAATTCTAAGAACCGTGGCTTTTATAGTGTCGCCCGGTACTCGAAGGTTTAAACCTCCATCAAACAAAACAAGGCTTACTAATAATCCAACAATTGTTTCTAGACCCTGTCCAAGATCTAGAGGCTCCACCAACCCCAAGCCAGATCTACCTATTAACAATCCAGAAAGCAATAAAAGTACAACTCCAGGAAGCCCCGTCAAAACAGACAAGAGTCTCGCGCCAGCACCAGCGAATACTGTCACCCCCCAAAGCAGTCCTAGCCGCTCAGGAGTCATAGATAATCAAAGACTAGAGAACTTTTACTCATATCAACCCAATTGTATTTGGCAAGTCGAATAAATTAAAGGCACATGTTGAAGAGCTGTTTTTGGATTTTTTTTAATGGTGAGAGATTTACAACTTTCTCTATATAAGCTGACAAATTGATTAAAGGAAGTAGATCAAAGCTTTATCCTTCCAAAACAAAATAAACTTTTGAAGCTTGATAAAGAAAAAATAAAACTCTTTTGAGAAACTTTTTACAAAAAGAATAGTCAGTTAAATTTTCTAAAATATTATCTCATAATATCTAACGGTCTTAAAATTTTCTTAGAAGAAACATATAAAGGGTGCATAGGATTTCCTTTTTTAGTTAAGCCAATAACTAAAGGTCCCTTAGCTTTATCAAACTTTTTTATTCTTCTTTTTGAAGAACTTCTAAGTATATTTATTATATATTTATTTCTATTTCCAATGCACCCTTTGGAACCCCAACCAAGCCATAAATCCCAATTTTGATTTCTTTCCCAACAATTTAATCTTGACAAGATTTCTATATTATTCATTGAACCAACTGGGTCAGAAATTTTTTTTAAAAGAGTAGGATTTGAACTAATCCTTGCGAATAAATTAATAATTAACAAAGTTCCATAATTCCATGAGCTAGCAAAATTCATTAATCTTGTTGTCGTTGGATCATTAACTTCTTGATCTGCTAAGGATGGGTTTAAACCAATAAACAATAATTTTTTTTCGGCTAATGAAATATCACGTTCTAGCCACCATCTGTACAAGCCACACTTGCTAAATGAAGCCTGATCTCTATGAAAAATTTTTTTTTCCAATCCAATTATCCTATCTTTTAAAGAATAGCTAGCTAATGACCAAGGAAAATATTTGTTAATATCAAAGATCCAACAACTAAAATCAAACCAATAGTTGCCATCCTACCGTTCCAGATTTCGGCTTGAGGAGTAAAGCCTCTTTTCCATGAATTAAGTTCTTGCTTACTTACAGGCTCTCCATTCTCTTTAATATTTTTTTCGGTTTCAGGATTCATAGAAAATTTCTTAATGATCTAGCTATTTATGAAGAAGATACTCAAAAAGGAATATCCTGGCCATACAAAAGTTTTGCTTGATCTAAAGGGAATCGGCCTGAGACTCCTAAATCGATAGAAGAGAAGATATTGCCATTTTTTAAGCGGGATAAAGCTGCTGCGCCAATCATGGCAGCGTTATCTGTGCAAAATTTCTTTGGTGCAAAACATATATTAACTAAGTTCTCAGAGGCTTTTTTTTGCATTAATTCACGAAGACGACTATTTGCTGCTACCCCTCCAACTATTACCAAAGAACTGAGATCATGATCTATTGCACATTTCAAGCTTCTCTCAACCAAAACATCTGCAACTGCTAATTCAAAACTCGCTGCCAAATCGTTTACAGGAAGTTTTTTGGAAGACTTGTTTATTGAATCAACCTTACGCATAACTGATGTTTTCAATCCACTGAAAGAAAAGTCATATGGATAATAACCACCGCTGGGTTTTGAAACCCTTCCTCTTGGGAAAGTAAATCTTAGAGGGTTTCCTAATTTGCCAATTGCTTGAATAGCTGGGCCACCTGGATATGAAAGCCCTAGAAGTCTTGCAACCTTATCAAAAGCCTCTCCAGCAGCATCATCATGACTTCTTCCCAACCTTTGAAAGCTCATTCCCTTATCAACCTTAACCAATTCAGTATGTCCTCCACTTACCAGTAAAACCAAGTAAGGCTGTTTAGGACAATTATCAGATAATAAAACAGAAGAAAGGTGACCTTCTAAATGATGGATAGCTAAAAAAGGCACATTATGAAGACAAGCAAGTGTTCGGGCTGTTATTGAGCCAACCAATAATGCCCCAGTTAATCCTGGTGTAACTGTTGAAGCAACTGCATCTAGATCAGAAAAATTAATCCCTGATTTTTCAATAGCTTTCTCCAAAAGCAAAGGCATACTTTCAAGATGTCTTCTAGAGGCTATCTCTGGAACCACTCCACCCCATTGAGCATGTTCTTCAGCCTGTGAAGCAATAAAATTAGCTAAAACTTGGAATTTTTCACCATCACGACGAACAACAGCAACCGCAGTCTCGTCACAACTTGTTTCGAGAGAGAGGACAGTTTGCATCATTTGGGTGTATCTCATTTAACTTAGTTAATGTGTAACCCTGCTTCAAATTAGGGCAGTTTCAAATAAGGATTCGAACTAATGCGTCGTCTCTTCTCAATTTTGCTATCAGCTTTTCTTCTATTGGGACTGACCCCAATAGCAAATGCAGCTGGTGAAGCTTTAAATGCTGATAGAGCCAGTACGGACTTTACAGCCTCAGCGTTGAACAAATGCTCTGAAAATGCTCGTTTCCAAGAGCGCGCAAGTGCAGCGACTACGCCCAAAGACATAGCTAGATTCGAACGCTATAGCAAAGCATCTTGTGGTGATGATGGTTTGCCCCATCTTATAATTGCTGCAACCATTGATCCCTATGGTGCATTAGCCAATCGTCATCATGAAGGGGACGTTCTAATTCCTGCTCACATATTTATATATATAGCTGGAATTATAGGTTGGTCAGGCAGAGAATATTTAAGAGAATCAAAGAAAACCAAAAATCCTGCTGAGAATGAGATCTTCATTGATTTTGCTCTTGCTAGACAATGTCTACGCAAAGGCGCAGCATGGCCTCTAGAAGCTAATAGGCAAGGGAGGAATGGTGACCTAAGAGAAAAAGATGAAAATATTACCCTTAATGGTCCTAGATAAGATTAATTACCAACCATTAACAACTTTTTCTTAAAATCATGTTCCAAATCTTCCAAACCAAATGGTTCAGGTCAGCACCTGTTGTTGCAACTCTTTGGATTGTATTAACAGCAGGTATTTTAGTTGAGTGGAATAGGTTTGTACCAGATCTTCTTTTCCACCCTGGACTATAAAATTAATTTATTTACTAAGATTTAAACCAATAAGTTTTTCAAGACTTATCAAAGCAACTTCAATATCTTTGTTAATCACAACAGCATCAAACTCTTTTTGAGCTTTTAATTCTACTTCTGCTCTTTTTAGCCTTTTTTGGATTGAATCTTCTGATTCAGTATCTCTTCCCCTTATACGAGCCTCAAGTTCTTCATAACTAGGAGGAGCAATAAATATTTGAAATGCTTCAGGGAAGCTTTTGCGAACTTGTCTTGCCCCTTCTAGTTCAATCTCAAGTAAGACCTTTTTTCTGTTTTTCAATTTTTTTAAAACTTCTTGCTTAGGAGTTCCATAAAAATTTCCCGCAAATTCAGCCCATTCAAGAAGTCCTTTATTATTTACTAATGCCTGAAACTGATTCTTTGCTAAAAAGAAATAATTCACACCATCTTTTTCTCCCTCCCTTGGTGAGCGGGTTGTGGCAGATACTGAAAGCCAAACGTTTTTATTCCTTTCTAATAATCTAGAAACTAAAGTGCCTTTACCAACTCCACTTGGTCCAGTAATTACTGTCAAACCTATACTTTGAGTCATAGAATAAAAGCAAAAAAGTTAAAAACCTAGAAGATTTAAATCACCACGCTAAGAAAAGCATATGAGCGAAAAAAAACTTCAGGTAATGGATGTAACCAGTCTAAGGGCTGTGCTTTCAGATTTAAGAAAAAAAATAATTCCTAGTCGATTTGAGAAAGCTCAACAAAGTGATCCTAATTCTCTACAAATGGGGCTTAGGTCATTAAGTCAATTTACTTGGATAGAAATCAGTTGGCATGCAGATTCATCAAGAATTGTGGAAATAGAGCCCCCTGCTAAGACAGAAGGAGAAAGCACTTTAGCTAAACAAATCCATTATGGTCTTAAAGGCATGTCATTGATTGCTTTAAGACAAAAAGGTTTTGACCGAGTCATTGAATTTCATTTCGCCTTACGACCAAATAGTGAATCTAAAAGATTATTAATTGTCGAGTTAATGGGACGTCATAGTAACCTTTTCTTCCTTAATCAACAAAAGCAAGTAGTAACAATTGGCAAGCAAGTAAAGGAATCTCAATCAAAGTTAAGGCCAATTAGTACTGGCGATCAATACATAACACCTCCTCCCTTAAAGTCATTAGCCCCTAATCAAAATGAATCTTATGAAAGATGGAAAGAAATACTTTCACTTCTCCCTATAAATTTTGGGAAAGCATTACAACAAAATTACCAAGGCATGAGCCCTTCACTAATAAGACAATTAGCAGGTGATGACAAACAAAAGGCAGAAAAAATTATTGGAATGAATGTTCAAGAAATATCTAAAGAAAACTGGAATATATTATACATTAGATGGAGAAAATGGTTAAAAGACTTAGATACAGAAAACTTTTGTCTTTGCTTTGATGGACCAACTGAATATCGAGTTTGGAAACCAAATAAATTATCTGCAGAAGAAAAGAATATAAGTTTATTACTTGGACAGTATTATGAAGAAAGTCTAGATCAAATAAAACTTGAACGACTTATTAAAGAATTAAAAAAAATAATATCAAAGATTCAGAACAATGAGAGATCTTTATTAGATAAGCAAAAGCTCTTAATTTCCAGAAAAGGTGAAGCAGATTTATTTAAAGAAAAGGCAGATAAAATTTTATGTTTAATTAAACCAAGCAAACAAAAAATAAAAGAAGCACAAAACCTATATAAAAAATCAAAAAAAATTCGTCGTTCTGAATCAATTATTGAAGAACGAATAAACTATCATCAAAAAAGAATTAACTTTATAGATGAAATTGAATTATTCCTCAATGAAATCATCGAGAATGAATATGAAACCGTAAAAGAAAAGTTTATTGAAATCAAGGATATTAAAGAAAACCTGGAAATATTTATTCAATTTAAAAGACCATCTCAACCTAAAAAATCCCTTTCAAATAATAGACATATTAGAATTTTAAAATTAAAAAGCCCTAGCGGCTTTACAATAGAGATAGGAAGGAATCAATTTCAAAATGAATTAATAAGTATAAAAAGATCAAGTAAAGGTGATGTTTGGTTTCATGCTCAGGGCTCTCCTGGCAGTCATGTTATTGTTAAAAGTTCAAATGGCGTGTTGGAAGACTTAGACATCCAAGTAGCTGCAGACCTAGCAGCATTTTTTAGCCGAGCAAAAAATAATCAAAAAGTGCCTGTCATCATGGCTGAAGCTAATAAATTGAAAAAATTAAAAGGTGCCTTGCCTGGAACAGTTATTCACAGAGAAGGAAAAGTTCTTTGGGGAAACCCAGAAAAAGGGAAAGAGCATATAGAGAAATCAACAGCAAATGCACAAAATGCTCTATCATCTGATGCCAGATAGTGTTTTTAAAAATGTTTGATTTTCTACTTGGTACACATGAATTTCTAGGAAATCATTCTTTTGCAGAGTTCTTAGTTGGATACATATTTGGAGCAGCTTTAATAATTGGGGCACCAACGGTTTTCCTGTTACTAGCCTTCATTAGTGCTTTAATGAAAACTAACGGGAAAATGGGTGGTTATAGAGAGTATGAGGTATATGGCGCGTCCTCTCTTAATGATTGTCCTCCTTTTTTATTGCCAGATCCAACTAACCCAGAAAGTAGCACTAGCCGAAATGCAAACAAATCAAAAAGAAAGCGTTTTGCCTAGTCTGATTTTTTAAATTAAATAATTTCAATCCAATTTGTATCAACATTCTAATTTACTCAAATTAATCTTTCATCTCTTAGAATTACTGGAAGTTCAAACTTTCTTTTCTGACTATTTCTGATCAGAATGAGGACTCGAAGTCTTCTAAAAGTATTTCAGCCTTTTCTAGAAGAGAACCTTCTGAAAGTAGTTCTTATGATTTGCAGATGCCTTTTATTGAGCATCTAGAAGAATTAAGGTTAAGAATATTAAAAAGCCTGATAGCAATAATATTAGGTGCATTAGGGAGTCTGATTTTCGTCAAACCACTTGTTCGTTTGCTAGAAGTTCCAGCAGGCTCAATAAAATTCTTACAATTAGCACCAGGTGAATTCTTATTTGTCTCAATAAAAGTAGCAGGCTATACAGGTTTAATAATTGCAATCCCATATTTAATCTATCAAGTTCTTAAATTTGTACTACCAGGACTTACAAAAAGGGAAAAGTCTCTTGTAGCACCTATTGTTTCTGGCTCAGCAATATTATTCTTTGGAGGTATTTTCTTTGCCTGGTCGGCTCTTGTCCCTGCAGCACTAAACTTTCTAGTCAGCTATGGATCAGATGTAGTAGAACCAATCTGGTCAATAGAAAAGTATTTAGATTTTGTGTTATTACTTTTGGTTAGTACAGGCGTAGCCTTTCAACTTCCTATTCTTCAATTAATTTTAGGGATTTTAGGAATTGTTAATTGGGAGCAAATGCTTGCGGCTTGGAGATGGGTGTTAATGGGATCGGCAATATCTGGAGCAGTCTTAACACCATCAACTGATCCGATAACAATGTTACTACTAGCAACTTCAATAACAGCGTTGTTTTTCTCTGGGATATTGATTGTCGCTCTTATAGATAGATTTAAATCAAAAATTCCGAAAAGCGATAATCATCAGTCTTCAGGCGCAAACTAAGTGCTTTTCCTAGTTTTGGTTTTCCTTTAACGGTTAGTAGCCAATTCCTAACCAACATAGATTGATCCAATCGATTAAGAACCTCAACAACTTTGCTTGTTTTACACCTGAATGCTTCCTCATCATCTGGAAATGATTTCTGTTCTTGATAACGCCACATAATGTGAAGAAAAATATTTCTACCCCTAATTACAATTCTCATTTCATAACTAACCCCCCATTTTTTCTTTAAAAAGCCAATCACCTCTTCAACTTCTAAAGGTTTTTTGGGGTTATACAAAGTGTCGTTTCTCATTAAAAAGCTCAAATCATATTGAGATCAAATGTTTTATAAACCATTTGATGCCCTCTACAGGCCATAATGGATATGAATATGGACTGTTTAAACATCTGGCATGACACAAATGACACCTAGCGATGTGCCCTCAATGGGTCGCAGGCAGTTCATGAATTTGCTCACATTTGGTACTGCGACTGGTGTGGCTCTAGGGGCTTTATATCCGGTTGCTAATTACTTCATGCCCTTAAGAGCAGGAGGAGGAACTGGTGGAACAAGCGCAAAAGATGAACTTGGTAATCCAATAACCTCCAGTTCTTGGCTTGCGACCCATCAAGCAGGAGACAGAAGTCTCGTCCAAGGACTTAAAGGAGACCCAACTTATTTAATTGTTCAAGATGAAAATGCGATTGGAGATTTTGGGATCAATGCAATATGTACCCATTTAGGCTGTGTAGTCCCTTGGGATAGCGGTTCCAACAAATACAAATGTCCATGTCACGGCAGTCAATACGATGCAAATGGAAAAGTTGTAAGAGGTCCAGCACCACTTTCACTAGCATTAGCTCATATTGATGTAAAAGATGACAATGTTTTAGTTAGTCAATGGACCGAAACAGACTTTCGCACAGGTGAAAAACCCTGGTGGACATAACATTCAAAAAATTATTTGTTATTAAATCCTTTTACCCAATTTCATCATGAGACGTGTATTTTCTATTTTTCTAGGCACTTTGTTAATAGGCTTCTCTTTAATTTTACTTCCTGTTAAAAGTTGGGCCTATCCGTTTTGGGCGCAGGAAAATTACGAAAATCCAAGGGAAGCTACTGGAAAATTAGTTTGTGCTAACTGTCACCTTGCAAAAATGACAACTCAAGTAGAAGTACCTCAATCTGTCGCTGCGGATAGTGTTTTCAAGGCAGCTGTGAAAATACCTTATAAGCCCGGGACACAAGAAATTGGTGCAGATGGTAGCAGCGTTCCACTTCAAGTTGGTGCAGTTGTAATGCTTCCAGATGGTTTTAAACTCGCTCCTCAGGATCGCTGGAGTGAAGAAATCAAAGAAGAAACCAAAGGCGTTTACTTTACTCAATACAGCGAAGAAAAAGATAATATTATTGTTGTTGGTCCTTTACCAGGTGATAAAAACAAGGAAATTGTTTTCCCTATTCTTTCTCCAAACCCAGCCACTGACAAAAATATCCACTTTGGCAAGTACTCAATCCATGTGGGTGGGAATAGAGGAAGAGGCCAGGTTTACCCAACTGGGGAAAAAAGCAATAATTCTGCATTTACTTCTACAAGCTCAGGTACTATTACATCTATAAAAGAGGAAGAGAACGGTGCTAAAAATATCGTTATTCAAGCTGAAGATGGTACAACGACTAATGAATCAATTCCTGTAGGACCAAGTTTATTAGTAAAAGAAGGTGATTCGGTTGAACAAGGTTCAGCATTGACTAACGATCCAAACGTTGGAGGATTTGGGCAATTGGATGCAGAAGTTGTTCTTCAAAGTCCAGCGAGGGTATTTGGTCTAATAGCTTTCTTTATTGGAGTGGCATTAACTCAAATACTCCTTGTTCTTAAGAAAAAACAAGTTGAAAAAGTACAGGCTGCTGAAGGAATCTAAATTCTCTTCATTCTCAGTAATTAAGAATGCATGAGTTTATTATTGGATTTTTAAAATCTCCTGGTCCAGATTTTTTTCAACTAGGTCCTTTTTTATTTAGATGGTACGGACTTTTAATTGCTATATCTATTCTAATTGGTTTAAATCTTTCGAATAGTTTTGCTTTAAAAAAAGGACTTAGAAATGGACTAATAAATGATCTACTTCCACTACTTATCATATTCTCATTAATAGGAGCAAGAATCTATTACGTCATTTTCCAATGGCAAAACTATAGTGGTGAAAATTTTTGGAATACAAAAAAAATTATTTACTTAACGATCAAATACCCTAGGTTCCTAGAAATCTGGAATGGAGGAATTGCAATTCATGGAGCTTTAATTGCAGGTACATTATCTATAATTTTGTTTTGCAGACTTCGTAATCAATCCTTTTGGAATATTTTAGATTTAATTGTTCCTTCATTAGCATTAGGACAATCAATAGGAAGATGGGGTAATTTTTTCAATAATGAGGCATTTGGATTACCTACTAACCTTCCATGGAAACTATATATTCCTTACTCTTATAGGCCTCTAAATTTTTCAAATGAAGAGTTTTTTCATCCTACATTTTTATATGAATCAATCTGGAATTTAGCATTATTTATTTTACTTTTTTACTTGTTTAGAGCAAGCCAAAGAGCTAAAGTAAAAATTCCTTCAGGTGTACTAAGCTGTATCTATTTAATTACATACAGTCTAGGAAGATTATGGATAGAAGGTTTAAGGATAGACCCTCTATGTTTAATGTCATCAGAACCTTATTGTGAAGGAGGCTTACGCGTAGCTCAAGTTATAAGTATTATTTTTATTTGTCTTGGTTCTCTAGGACTTTACTGGATATACATTAAAAAAAGGAAGATGCCTGATATAAGTAATATTATTCAAGTTCCAAAAAGAAGATGAATAAAGTTTCAATCGTAGGAGCCGGACCAGGTGCAATTGATTTGCTAACTTTACGTGCAGTTGAACGTATTAAAAGTGCAGAAGTGCTTATATGGACTGATTCATTAATCTCTCCTGAAATTATTAATCTAGCTCCTAAAAATTGCTTAAGAATTAAAACCAGCTCATTGACTCTTGAAAAAATTCTAGAAATCTTAGTAACTGAATCTAAAAAAGGTAATCAAGTTGTCCGTCTACATGATGGTGATCCTTGTCTATATGGTGCTATCTCAGAACAAATATGTGGTCTTGCAGAAGCAGGGATAGACGTGGATGTTGTCCCAGGGATCAGTGCGTATCAAGCCACTGCATCGTCCTTAAAAAAAGAACTAACAATTCCTGGTTTAGTTCAAACCATTGTCTTAACAAGAACTTCAGGGCGCACTGGAATGCCTGAGAAAGAAAATCTTGAAAATCTAGCCTCTTTACAAGCAACTCTTTGCCTTTACCTAAGCGCAAGACACGTAGAAGAAGCTCAAGAAATCTTGTTAAGACATTACCTGCCGGAAACTCCGGTAGCTATTGGTCACAGAGTTAGCTGGAAAGATGAGTGGCTGCAAGTAATTGAGTTAAAAGACATGTCACGTATCTCAAGAAACAAAGAGTTCATAAGAACAACTCTTTATATAATAAGTCCCGCATTAAGTAAAACCAAACAAAGATCAAAGCTATACAGTCCAACACATCAACATTTATTTCGCCCACACTAATTGATCTACTTACTAAATGCTCATTGCCTTTGAGAGGCTAAAGAAAAAGCTACTAGTTAACGTCATACATATATCAACTGCTACTCATAAGAGTTATTAATTAGAACTTTTATGCTGAATCCAGTAATTTCTTCTACTATTCGAGAGCATTGTTTCAAACTCCATTTTTCTAAACTTAGATTTTGATTTCTTTTCTCTGAAACCAACTCTATTTTTAGCTCATTAGATTCCAACGATAGATTTACACTTGAGATAACAGGTTCGGGACGTTTGTTAATTGACGTTGCCAAGCGCAAAATTAATGACATCTCTGAAACAGTATTTCTATTTTCTTTTGATCTCAATTCTTGCCAGCATTCATGACGTTTTTTAGGTAAGCTTTTTCGATGGTATCTAACAATAGCGGCAACCATCATATGTTCCGCTTGAGAGTATCCTAATAGCTCGCCATTTCTTATCAAATACCAAGAATGTTTGTGATAAGCACTTGAATTTATATGCCGACCACATGAATGCAATATTGCAGCTGCCCATAAAAGCTCACGCCCTTCACCTTTATCATTATGCAAAATGCCTTTAGACTTATCGTAAATAGAAAGTGCATTATCAGCTACACTCTCAGAACGTTTTGTATTAACTCTAAAACGTTGAGCCTGGTGCAAAACAGTTCTTTTTCTAATACTCGCCTGTAAGCTAAAACGATTCTCTAATAGGCCTTCACGCAGCATCCAGTCAACAACCAACCCTTCTCTTAACGCCCTCTCACTCAAAACAATCTCGTCAACACCTAGCATCTCTATTGCTACTTGCATAATTAGAGCGCCTGGTAAAATAATTTCTGAACGTCTATCACTAATCGACGAGATCTTACGCTTCTCGTCAGGAGTCATCTTAAGAAGCTTTTCAACTACCTTATCTAAGCAATTCTTTGAAAACTTGGATCCATGTGCTTTTAGTCCACTTGTATTCTGCATATCAGCAACTAATGAACCAATCGCAGTAGCAGTACCACTTGTAGCGACCATTAATGGTTTCTCGCCTGGATTAATCCTTTTTAAAACCTTATCTACAGCAGGCTCTAGTGATCCTTGAATAAATACACTTAAAAATTCTTTTCGATGCCGAGAAATTGGTTCGTCTTTTATAAAATCCCTTTGAAGCCTAACCGCGCCAACTCTTGTACTCGTCAATGCCCTTGCGTCTTTACTATCAGCAAGAATTAATTCTGTAGAACCTCCTCCTATGTCTATCAAAAAATGAGGGCGATCTCCAAATTGCATTCCTGAAAGAACACCTAAGTAAATCAACCTCGCTTCTTCTGCTCCACTGACGAGGTCAACATTCAAGCCAAGCTCTTCTTTTATTCTTGAGATAAAACTAAGCCCATTTGGAGCCTCTCTAACAGCACTTGTCGCTGCCACAATCAATTCCTGTACTTGATAGCTTAATGCAAGGTCTTTAAAACGTCTCAACACATCAATAACCCTATTCATTGCAATCTCAGTCAGCAATCCAGACTCAATATCTCTTTCCCCAAGCCTAGTAGTTGATTTTTCAGCTAGATCAATAGTAAATGTCTGAAGCTCTACATTTACTGAAGCAATAACAAGATGAGTAGAATTTGTTCCAATATCAATAGCCGCAATAGTGCCATTTCGTTTCTTCCTTCCTACCATTCCTTTCAAAGTTTCTTTGGCAGTCAATGGAAACCCCAATCCCAATATAAAGATTGAGCCTAGAGCATAGACACTTTGATATTGAAAAAGTAACTTTCTTAGTAATAGAGAAAAGTTTCTAAAAAAACTTTATCTTGGTAATGTCCTTCCATATAACTCCAATCAAAAACTGGCTCAAACTTCTACGATGGGACAAACCTAGTGGAAGATTAATACTTTTAATCCCTGCAGGATGGTCTCTATGGTTAGCACCATCATCACCACCATCATCTAGTTTATTTTTTTTAATAATTCTTGGAGGAATTTGTATTAGTGGTGCAGGTTGTATTGCTAACGATCTTTGGGATAAAAAAATCGACAAAGAAGTTGCTCGAACAAAGTTTCGTCCTCTAGCAACTGGATCTGTAAGAACAACAACAGCAGGGTTTTTATTACTTATAACCTTAGCTTTAGGTTTATTGGCTGTATTAATGCTTCCAATATCTAGCAGAAACCTATGTCTCCAAATTTCGTCTGCTGCGTTAATACCAATACTAATTTATCCATCCTCTAAAAGATGGTTTAAATATCCTCAAGCTCTACTAGCACTATGCTGGGGATTTGCTGTTTTAATACCATGGGCGGCAAGTGAGTCTTCTATAGAGCCAGGATGGGGACTAATTACATGCTGGATTGCAACCATGAGTTGGACTTTTGGATTTGACACGGTTTATGCAATGCCAGACATGGAGGATGATAAAGAGTTAGGCCTAAATAGTAGTGCTCTAAACCTTGGTGAGAATGCAAAAAAAGTTGTTTCTATTAGCTATCTATTAACATCATTACTTCTAGGAATTAGTGCTTTCTTAGCCAAAGTAAGTTTAATCTTCTGGCCATTATGGATTATCTCAAGTTTCGGGATGCAGCGAGAAGTCTTATTCCTAAAAAATCAAAACCAAGTATTTAAAAATCATTTTAAAAATCAAGTTTTATTGGGTTCATTAGTACTTCTAGGATTAATTTTAGCAAGAGCTTAATAGATGGTTTTTATAAATTCTGAAACCATTGCTAATCCACTTAAAAACAACGATCAATTTGATGTTGTTGCAGTAAGTTCTTTTATTGATCAACAAGAGGATTTATTAAATGGTTTACAGGTTCTTACTGAATGGGGCCTAAAATGTAGAAGCAACGATGTACTCGGTAAACATTGGGGGTATCTAGCAGATACAGATTATAAAAGACATCAAAATCTACATACAAGCCAAGAAATACCTCTTAAGGCGTTTGCTCGTGGAGGCTGGGGAGCGGCAAGAGTATTGGAATTTGATCAACCATGGAAACCCGGTTTCTTGGTTGGATTCTCTGATGTAAGCGCCATCCTTTTATCAAGACTTGCAGCAGGTTTTGATGGAGGAATACATGGTCCACTAATTACTTCTCTAGCAAAAGAACCTGATTGGAGCAAGGATCGTTTAAGAGCACTGCTTTTTGGGGAGCCGATACCCGACCTGATTGGAGAAGGTTGGTTTGGGGGGATTGCCGAAGGGCCCTTAGTTATATGCAATTTAACTGTTGCCACTCACCTACTAGGTAGTAGACATATGCCAGAGCTCAAAGATGCGATTTTAGTATTAGAAGATATTGATGAAGAACCATACAGGATTGATCGAATGCTAACCCAATGGCGACTATCAGGAATTTTGCAAAAATTATCAGGCATTGCATTCGGGAGCTTTAAAGGTTGTGAGACACAAGAAGAAGACAGTATTAAAACTTTTAAGCTGAATGAGGTTCTAAAAGACCGAACTATGGATTTAAACATTCCTGTTCTATCAAATCTCCCTATAGGTCATATAACTGGGAATGCAGCACTCCCGTTAGGAAAACAAGCAAGATTAAACGCAAATGATGGGAGCCTTAGCACTCACTTCGTTTGTCAAGAATAGATTCTGCAATAGAAAGATCAAATGGTGTAGTAACTTTTATATTTGAAGGTGTAGATTCCAAGATTTTTACAGGCCACCCAAGTCGCTCAAAAAGAGACGCGTCATCGGTTACAGCCCAATTATTTTCAGTTGCTTTAATATGTCCCTCTTTAAGCCTAGGTACAGGGAAACCCTGTGGCGTTTGCGCCGCCCAAAGATGCGACCTATCTGGAGTATCTGTTATCACCCCGTTTCCATCTACTTTCTTAATCGTATCCACCACAGGAGTAGCTGCTATTACAGCAGTACCTTGCAGGGTTAATTCAGCGCATCTATCAAATAAAGATGGTTCTACAAGGCACCTGGCTCCATCATGAATCAGGACATGCTTAGCATCACGCGGCAAAGCATTGAGACCTCTCTGTACGGACTCTTGACGAGTATCCCCCCCATCGATCCATTGAACTGCAACGTGCAATTCATCAACTATTGACAAAATTAATTCTTTATCAACTGGCTGACCAACAATGCCAATCCAACCTATTGATTTGGCTGATTTTACTGACTCTAATGTCCAGGTTAAGATTGATTTCCCACTTACTTCTAACAACAACTTATTGCAATCAGCACCCATTCTCGTACCTGATCCAGCTGCAGCAATTAATAAATGCAATGCCTGGTTCCTCAAAAAAGAAGTTTTACGTATTTATCATCCACTATTTTCACGACTTAAAGTTTGATTAGATAACACATTAATACGTACCATTAAATCAAGAAATCATAAACACAATGACTTTATCTGGTCCAATCTCAGGTCAAACTGCTCTTATCACTGGAGCAAGTAGAGGAATCGGTAAAGCAATTGCTCTAAATCTTGCTGAAGCTGGTGCTGAAGTTGTTGTGAATTATTCAAGTTCTCAAGCAAAAGCGCAAGAAGTGGTTGACTTGATAGAAAAGCTTGGAGGGAAAGCTTATGCCCTTAAAGCTAATATTTCTGATGAAAACTCTGTAAATGGATTAATAAATGGAGTCTTAGAAAAAAGTGGGAAAATCGATATTTTGGTTAACAATGCCGGAATAACTAAAGATGGATTATTAATGAGAATGAAAACAGAAGACTGGCAATCAGTAATAAATGTCAACTTAACTGGTGTATTTCTTTGTACCAAAGCTGTTGCAAGACCAATGTTAAAACAAAAAAAAGGTCGGATTATTAATATCACTTCTGTTGTAGGACTAATGGGTAATGCAGGTCAAGCAAACTATGCTTCAGCGAAAGCTGGGGTAGTTGGTCTTACAAAAAGCTCTGCTAAAGAATTTGCAAGTAGAGGCATTACGGTCAATGCAGTAGCACCAGGTTTTATAGAAACTGATATGACCAAAGATCTTGATCCAGAACCAATACTTTCGGCAATTCCATTAGGCTTTTTTGGAAGCCCAAGCCATATTGCTGGCACAGTTAAATTTCTAGCGAGTGATCCTGCTGCGGAATATATAACAGGTCAAATTTTGCAGGTAGATGGAGGAATGGTCATGAGTTAGCTTTCAAGTTTGTGGATTGAATAATATCTACTTAAAACTTAAATATATTCTCCTGCAATGAGTCTCACAATCATGTGTCTACAGGAGGAGCAATCTTATTCCTAGAAAATGAAACTTTTAAAATCTGGCACTCAGAGAAATAAAATTTACCCTTATTAAATTATTGCTTGCGGTAGGCAGTAACAGATGGATGCAGTTTTTTAATCACCATAATCTCTCTATTAAAAAGGCAGTTAATTAGTGAGCTGTAAAGATTAAAACTATTTGATATAAGAAGCTTGCCCTAACCGTGAGTAACCAAGCACAAGGGATCTAAATGGCAATAAAAATACCTCACAACTTGCTGTTATTCAATGTTTAATCATAGAACTCTTGATGTGCTCCTATTCAATCTGAATTCCTAACTAAGCTCCGCCTTCCACGTCAAAACCTAGATCCTCTCTCACGCTCAAACCTAGATCCTCTCTCACGCTCAAACCTAGATCCTCTCTCACGCTCAAACCTAGTTCCTC
>QCFW01000010.1 GCA_003280135.1 Prochlorococcus sp. AG-363-N16
CATCTGTTTGTATTAGTAATCAAAACCTGATTGAAATAGAATAAAGAAATGAGGGTGAGAATGTTAAGCCATCCACACACCATCCACACATCGCAATATCACTGAGAACCCATGGCATCAAAGGAACCTAACTACTGGATCATGAAAAGTGAGCATTCAGTTATATCAATGGATCTAAGCCAATTGAGATTAAGGTAACTAGCAAGAAGATAGATAAGAGGTAGAGGAGTCAGGATTCGAACCTGCAACCTAGTCATTCTCCATAGTTTCCTGTTTGGGCTTCACATAAAAACGCTCATTCCATTTGAGCTTTGGCATAGTTGTGACGCCTAAATCACCATAAGCCTCTTGCACACACTTATCTGGAGGCTCTCTTACATCTCCAACTTTGCATGTCTTATAAGAACAACTACACATTTTTTGTCTGCGTTCTCCATACATTTTGGGATCAGGCAGGATTATTTGGTCAGCCCAGTAAGCCTTGCAACCGTTCACCCATTCCAATTCTCTTTCTGCTTCTTTATCTGCTTTCTTTTCAGCTTTCTTCTCTGCTTGATAAGACTGAACTCGCAGCCAGACTAAATCACCAATGTATATAAGAGAGCCAATGCAAGCTAGAGCTGCAACTACACCAAGAGTGCTTAGGAAGCCCTGTTTAAAAGAACTATTCATAGTCACATAATAGATATGGAAGAATAAGGTTTCTTTCCAACTCCATTCCAACCATCGAGTATCGCTAGGATTACAGACTATGACTGAAGTTAACTACTGGATCATGAAAAGAGTAACTCTAATGGTGGAAAGGGATTAGAAGGAATCAGTCAATTCTGTTCGAACCTTGTTCGAACTTTTAATCCATTTCCAGAAGGTCTAAAAAGCTCAGATTTAAAAAAAGTTAAATCCCCAATACTTTCTTTCTCATTGCTTGATATTCACTTTCAGATATAACACCTCTGTCTAATAAATCCTTTACTTTATTCAACTCAAATTCTATTCCTCTATCTTGATTATTATTGTCTATAGATTTTATTTTAGATTTAATCTTTGTTTCTTTTACAGTCTCATTGTAAGAGTCAGAAGGAGAGATCTCCTCTAAATTTTGGAGTTTATAGCCTGCATATTTCCTTGCATTGTCAATTCCAATCTTAGACAGGATGGGTGTGCTAATAAAGGATAAAATCTGTACAACTGATACTATAGAACTAGGATCTTGGGAGTTAAGAGTGAAAGCTATACTTAGAAAAGCAAACACCAATCCTGATGCCATCTGATACAGAATAGGTGTAACTGTTTTTCTACTAAATGCATAAAAAAGACCAACAAATGGAATTAAATGCGCTAGAGCATATCCCCATCCAACATCTCTTTGCCTAAGTTTAAAGGCATAAATTAAACTAGGGCTTATTGTTCCGCGACTAAGAGCTAAACCTGGGTCCTCTAATACTGCTTGATTTGTACTATCTCTATTAAAAACTTTTGTATTATCAGCAGACATTTTTAACTTCTGACTATTACCTCTACGACTGCGTGCTAAACCTGGGTCATACTCTCCTTTTTGATTAATTCCTGCGGAGTCATCAACAATATCAACTTTTCTATTGCGAGCTCGAGCTAAACCTGGGTCAAACTTACCTTCTTCATTAATTCCCAAATCTTTGTTCATTTTTTTCATTCACCCAATAGCTTTATTATATGAAAGCTAATAAAAGAAAAATCACTGAGAGCGAAATTGCTACTTCGAACTATCCACACACCGTTCACATACTCCAATTCCTCTGAGATCTCTTGATATGACTGAAATTAACTACTGGATCATGAAAAGAGTACCTCTAATGGTGGAAAGGGATTAGAAGAAAGCAATAAATTCTGTTCGAACCTTGTTCGAACTTTTAATTCATTTCTAGAAGGTCTAAAGCATGCTCGGTTGTGCAACATTACCAAAATCTCAAATATCTAATTAAGAATTTCTTCGCTGCTATGTTGATAAGGATTTCTATTAGAAAGAGTTTTGCCAAAAGGGAAAAAATCTTCTAGAGGTCCAAGAGGAATTGACGAATCGACACTTGGAAAGATTCAGGAGTTTTGTAGTGTTCATAATTGCCCAGAAGAAAAAGTAATTGAATTAATCAAGTTTGCACTTTCTCCACCTCCTTTAACTCTTGTAGAGATGCCATTAAAAGATATAAAAACTTCTGTTGCAATTGCATGGAACAAAACCAACTATTCTCAGCTCAAAGAAGATCCAGAGTGGAAGATATACCACAAAAATTCAGGCCTTAGCGCTGCCAAAAGGCTGACTTGGGAGCACTATTTCCGAGAATGGGTTGAACTTCCAGGAGAAGAAAAAAACCTTACATCTGGCTATGGAGTTATCAATGGGATTGATATCTTTAAGAACTTTAGACCTTGGGAAGTTTTCAATGTCGACAAAAATACAGGTACTAAACAAGATATTCAAAACGCATTTAAGAAATTATCTTTCAAATATCATCCAGATACAGGTCCCAACGGTGGTGATAGAAATATCTTTGAGAAGTTAAAGGAAATGAGAGATTCTTTGCTGGTAATCTTTAATTAAATGGATAAGGTTTCTAATCAGCCTAAATCAACTCTGATATCTGCCGAGAATTTAGCAGATATTTTAAGAGTAAATGTCGAAGATATTTATAGCTATTGTAAATTCTTTGATGCAGATCCTGATGACGAATGGGTACTGAATGAAAAAGAACATTTTATCTATATAAATAAAAAGCATGGTGCAAGAAAGTTCACAAAGTCAGGAGCACTTGAATTAGCTAAGTATGTCGAAGAAAATGTTGATAAGAAAAGTCCCTGGAGGAAACTAGTAAAAACTTTTTTTGACCGAAGACACAAGAAATATGTCAGATCATGTGTAATGGAAAGAGTGGCTGATCTTGGTGGCTTTAAAAAAGGAGTGACCATACAAAGAGGGAAAGCATTTGTTAATACTCAGCAAACTCGCTATATCCTTCGTTTAGCAAATAGGCAGGATCTATTAAAGGCTGCATTGGAATATGAACAAAGAGGTGAAGAACATGGCAGACCTCCAATGAAACATGATGATCATTTTATTGATTTACCTGATGAAATTGGTCTTAGTTATTCCGCTAACGGGATAAAGCGTTTGTCTATGGCGTTACAAAATATTTGTAAAAGCAGATCAACAAAGTCATGGAATTCAGCAGTCTCTGAATCTATTCTTCAAACACTAAAAGAAGTTTCAAAACCACTAATAGCTGACAATAGGAAGCTTGCAGAGATAACAAAATTAGCCAAAAACAAAGCAAAACAATATTGCGAGGTAAGCAAAAGAAAAAAAAGCAATGTAAATCTAGACTTTTCTCTAACTGCGCATCATTTGTATGACAAAAGTAACTATGACTTTTTTCAATATGAAATTAATAATGTAATTGCGATTGACTCTAAACTCCACAACGCCTTTCACGCTTGGATGGGAGGGTTTAACAAGTCATGTACAGCCGAAGACTTTTTAGCATGGTTAAAAGTTCAATCGCATGAAATCTTTGAGGGCTGTGATGATGAAGTATCTCAAGAAGCTGCCGCAATAGCCAATATAAAAAGACGAATTCAACTGCTAAGACCGGCTCTTGATGCAAGAGAAGAGGTGTCTGAAGCCAGTGAATAGTTGGGGAAACCATTTCTATTGTCAATCAAGTTGTTTATCTTTCACTTTTAATCGAATCAATCTCAGTAATTCCTTTGCTCTTAGTTCATAGCTCTCAGATATATCTCCTGAGTGCCTAAAGGCTCTCTGGCACCAGAACAAACCCTTCCGAAGTTCAGTCAACCTGGTCTTCTCATTGGAGTCAAAAACAAATTGCCGCCACGAAAAAAATTCAGCGTCAGTCTTAGGAAGCGGAATTTTTAAAGCAAACCTTCCCCAATCAGCAATCCAAAAAGGTTCTCTATCATCGGGGTCAGGAATCTTCTCTAGCAAAAGATCCCCATTAGTTACAACTTTCACCATCTAGAAATTAGGTGTCATTAATCAACAGAGCGAACGTCATATATGCCCATCATGCCAGTCGATATATTTTCCGGTTGAGATCTTTTAGCTATTAGTAATCAAAACTTGATTGAAATAGAATAAAGAAATGAGGGTGAGAATATTAATCCATCCACACACCATCCACACATCGCAATATCGCTGAGAACCCATGGCATCACAGGAACCTAACTACTGGATCATGAAGTACGTAAGATGAGTGAAGGACTGGGTTTTAAAGGAATCGGATAATTTCATTCCAACTCCATTCCAACTTTGAGTTCGTTTCTTCTTTACTCATACGCCCAGTAATGCCAAAGATTGTAGAGAAAAGAAAAGTCCTGAATGGGCGTGGAATAGTTGGACAGTTTGGTGTTGGAACCAGTCAAGGCAAATTCTTTTATCGTGAAAAGGTACAAGGTCAGAAAGCTTATAAATTCAAGGTTCTTCCTGATGCCAAGAATCTGGATGAGGCTGAATCATTAGCGGCTGATGCAGCGATCGAATTAAGAGATGAACTCAAGGATGCAGAACGAATAGAAGAAAGCTATGACCCGATGAACTTAGTCAAACGAGAAGAAAAGCTCTTAAAGAGAAAAGAGAAACTAGCCAAAGCAGAACAGAAGAAAGAGAACCCCAAGATCTCCATCGAGAAAGCAATGGAGCAATGGTTAGTGGAACAGAAAAGAAGAGTCGATGCTGGGACGTTTTCTCAGAACAGTTATGAGCACAAGTTGAATTGTTCAAAACACATCATGGACTTCCTCAAGAAAAGGAAAGTTCTTTTAACAAGCCAAATAACCAATACAACCTTTGATCAATACCCTGAGTTCAGAATGAGGCAAACACAAAGACGCATAGTCATCAATCGAGAGCTTGCAGTCTTAGGGGAGTTTATAAAGAGCTATTTGGTCAAGCACAAATACATTCCTGCTCACCTTTGGCTAGATGGACAATTCTTACCAAGAATCACAATCAGGGAAACAGATAAAGATGCAAATCCAGCCATCAATCAAGACGACTGGAGAACAATTATTGATTACATCAGAGAAGAGTGGAGGCCACTGGCTTATGAGAAAGATCAGTTTGGGAGGAGATCAGAGAAGTCCATCTATTTCCGCAACATGTTTTGGCATTGGTTATTAATTGCTAAGAGCACAGGCATGTCCCCCGAGGAGATCTGCAAGATGAAATGGAAGAGTGTCGAGATTATTGATGTCGGACGAATTAGTAAATCCAAAGCGATAGAAGAATATGAACAGATCCTTGATGAGATCAGAGAAGAGGGGAAAGAAGGTGAGATTTATATCGAGCCACCTGACTTAGATATCAATCCGTCTGATTGGGTTCTCAATCACGATGCTTGGGGAAGAGAAGAACGACTGATTTCTTTTATCACCACTGTTAGGGCTAAGACTTCCAGAGTTAGAGAAATCCCTTGCAATCTTGGATATGTCTTTAGGCGATGGAAATACTTTCTAGAGAATGAACTCAAACACAAGGTCAGAGGTGATGATTATGTGTTTGCTCAGATCCATAACGAGATGAAGCAACCGAATCAAAGAAAGATCCAACAGCATTGGAGATGGGCAGTGGATAAATTGATGGACGAAGGGAAGCTCAAAGGTCATAAGTTCTCTGATCGTCCTTATACCCTCTACTCATTGAGATCTACTTTCATTGAAAATCACTTAATGAAAGGGACAGATATCTTTTTACTGGCTCGTATCTGTGGCAACAGCGTCAAGACAATCATGGATACCTACGAACGCATAGACATACGTAAGAGAACTAAAGAAATTACTGATATTGAGTACGGAAAGAAGACAAGCAATGCAGCAGTGGTTCAGTTGTATGCTGACTAAGCCAGTTATAGCAATAGCTTTAGCGAGTACGCACGTATAGAGGGGAGGGGGAATAAGCCCTATCTCTAGAACGATTGCAGTGCAATGGATCTCACGATGTTGCACTTATACAGGGAGACATAGAAGCCTGTTCTCATAAACCTAGTCAGCAGAACAAATTTATTTGATGTCGCACGTATACAGAGGGAAGGGAAGACAAATATAACTACAACCATTTCCTTTACTGATGTTCCGGTGAGCGCAGCGAACGAACATCCCGAAAGTACCGCCTGTATCTCCAAAACACACAAACCCCAACACTCAATATCTAAAGGTTCAACCCTGATGATCAGTAATGTCCAATGAGAGGACATTCCGCATCATCCCTGTTGAGACTGTATGGAAGACAAATATAACTACAATCATTTCCTTTACTGATGTTCCGGTGAGCGCAGCGAACGAACATCCCGAAAGTACCGCCTGTATCTCCAAAACACACAAACCCCAACACTCAATATCTAAAGGTTCAACCCTGATGATTCTGCTGTCCCCTCATAGGACATTCCGTATCATCCTTGTTGAAACTGTATGGATAGATAGATAGTTAATTCACAATCACAATGAAACCTCCAATTCCAAAAACTAAAAACATAGAGGCTTTAAAAAAGAACCTCCTAGATCAAATCAACAAACAATACGAACCAACACCTCAAGAAAAATACAATCAAGCAGTATTCAACAGAACATGGAATCCTGAAACGATGCCAGCAGACAGACTAAGAGAGTTTCAGTCTCATGGTTGGTTTATAGGTTATGAGCCAAGGAAAATGACCCCAGAGCAAGCCGCTATTGAAGAACAGGAGTTTCAAGCAATAGCTAATGAAGCATTTCCCAATAATCAAAAACCAGCTACAGATAAACCCTTAACTCCCGAAAGAGCTAAGGAAATTATTGATGAAGTTTGGAGTAAGAAGAGATTCGTTAAGGATCAGCCCTTATCCATTATTCAAAACAAACTTCTTTGAACAGGTTCTTTCTTACTGTTTCTTTTAAGATCGATCATCTATCTATCCATCGCACCAGCTTGAAGCTTCATGGCAATCTTCATAACGAAAACCATTGTATTCGGCTAATTCCTCATATTCCAAGGGACCTAAGCTAGACAAATCATTAGACACATAAATGGCGTTTGAGACATAAGCAATAAGCATATCTTCAGTAAAGCCATAGGACTCAAATCGATCATCATCACTAGTAATTATCTCGGCTTTACCTTCTTTTAATGCTTGCTGTTCTTCTTGGTAATAAGTTGGATCATTATTTTTTTTAATCAGGCTGATTGGAATAAATACTTCTCCACCATGTTCAAAATCACTTCTTATTAGTCCACCTTGAAAAATATCATATATTTCTCCTTCGTCATTCGATCTATTATCTAGGAGACTATTTTCGGAATCTAATACTGCCTGTTTAAAGAAATCTATATCGACCATCTCATTACCTTGATCATCAACCACGAAATAATTACAGGCTTTAGCTACTTCTTCAATGGAGTAGACGTTGATTAAATCATTCTTAACCTTATTGAGATTATATCCTTCTACTAAATCATCACGACTTTTAACTTTTTCAGTTAATTGAGTATTTTTAATTCCCTTTTCTTTTATCTCTTGAATCCATTTCGCTGCTTCTTCATCTCCTAAATCTGCTGCCTTTTGCCAATCAGCAAGTGCACCTTCTTTATCGCCTAACTCTTCCTTTGCACATCCACGATTCGCATATGCCTCTGCATAGTTGGGATTAAGTTCAATTGCCTTGGTGTAGTCCTCTATTGCTCCTTTGGATTCCTTTTGATCGTCCTTATCGCATCCCCGATCTAGATATTCAGCAGCAGTTTTTGGTTCAGTCATTCGCAATGCTCCTTCCATAATTCAGGAGGATTGGCAGCAGCAATAGCAGTATTTCTGAGTTTCATTACTAGAAAAATAACCTTCTTTGAACAGATTTGCTCTCACTATTTCCTTCTGGATGCACGACCTTTGCATATTGATCTGCATAAGCACAGTTCTTACAGCACTCATTAGGTTCTGGAATTTCGTGTTGATTCATCAGAGCAACCATCTCATCCAGTTGTTCTTCAAGTCCATCAGTAGTCCAGTTATAGGGAACAAGATACTCATCAAAGTTCATCGTCTTATGGAAGCCATCATCATCTCTTTTGGCATTACACACTAAGAAGTAAGACGTGGGATGAACATCAAATCCCATTCCTTTCAGTAGATAGGCATAGAAGTTCATCTGAAGTTTGTATCCCTCATGATATGGATCATCCAAATAATCTTGCTTATCCACTAATCCTTTCTTTGCTTGTGATTTGTAGTCGACGACGATCAATTGCTTGGTTCTTGTGTCCTGCCAAATATCGTCTATACCACCTGTCAAAATGATGCTGGTGTCTTTGTGTCTAAGCATCAATCCACGATGAAGAGAGTTCCTCCAGTTGTCCATTTCTGGATGATCAAAAGGAACCACATGACCTAATCCATTAGAGGCAAATAAACGATGCGGTGTCTGCAACTCTCTACACTCATCAAACTCTTTTTTGAGTAGTAAGTCAGTAGTTTCATTGAGAGTCCAACCTGGCGTTCCAGGCGGATCAAGACCCATCACTCGATCGAGATAGAAGCAACGTTTACAAGTAAGAAAGTTAGAGAAACGACCTCTACTAATTTTGAAATCTGCTGTTTGATTTGGGGTATAAGACGACGATTCTCTACTACGCACTCCAGTTGCTTTTACAGGTTCTTTCTTGCCGTTTCTTTTGAGGTCGATCATTTAGGAACTAACCATGATTGGATCTGCTTTCATGTCGCAGAAATTCTCAATTACAAACTCTTCATCCTCTGATAGAGCACTACGTAAATCATAAAAATGGTTTAAAAGAGTTTTATATTCCTCTTCATCTACATCGAGTATTTCTGCGTCTATTTTCCCATTGTTATCAATTAACTTGTAAAGACATGGCATTAGAAAGTTCAAATAATTCTCATCTAATGAATCCGTGTCTATAACTAACCAAGCACCAATATCAATTTCCAGTTCATCTTCGTGCTGCATGTAGAAGTCTCTGGTCATATGACCACTGATAAATGGTGCTTTTTTGGAGACTTGATGTCCATTAAGTAATGGTTGATAAAAATTATTTTTATATTTAATAATAGGAAATTCTCCATGTCCAAAATATCCAGCAACGGTTGGGTAGTTTATCTTTATATGGTCGCTATATTCAAATTCACAAGTAGCACCATCCTTAGAATAGATTTCTTCGTTAATTGACTCAAATTGACTAATTAGTTCTTTAAAATTTGAAGGGTATAATTTTCTTGGCGTATCACCTTCTTCAATATTATTACCTTCAGGATCATCAGAATACTTTTTACATCTTGAATCAAAATAAGCATTGTCAAATTGTTCTTCGTTTATCTCAACCAGAATTGCATCATCTCCACAATATAAATCTCTTTTTGGATAAACATGAATGCCACAATAATCTATGAAATCGACTTGGACTTCATATGCAGAAGAGTAAAGAAAACCACACCCATTAGTATTGACTACTTTTTCAAGAATATCTGGATCGATAGTATCAGTTGCTATTAAACCAAGGGTTCCTGAATCAACTGGGATATCTTGATTAACATTTTTTCCTCGAAGATTTCTAAACCATCCATCACTTCCTATGCCGATCATCAAATAGTCCTTGTTTTTAAATTGAAAAACCCCATCACCGTTCTTACAAAAAACATTCTCCCAATCAGAAGAGTCATTAAATAGAAAGCCTAGGTCTCCAAAGAAGTATTCATCTTTTGGGAGAATATAAGAATCGTCAACTTCTAAAATATTCTTTTTCTCAAGGAACTTTTTAACTTGCTTTGAAAAATGGGGTTTAGCAGCAGTTGCAAGTGCTGCTTTGAAAAAAGGTTGAGATAACTCATAAAGCAATTTGACACCTTCTGATATCACATCCTCGTCGCCTTCATTGTCTTCATAAAGACTGGTATCAAGTCCTATTGCTTCACAAGAATTATATTCAGCATTAACTATCCAAGACCCATCTTCTTTTTTGATGTACTCTTCGTGATCGTTATACCAAGAAATCATTTTTTCATCTGCTTCTTGGTTTAGTTGAAGTATTCGATTAAGAGTTTTACTACTTAAGGATTTCAAATTAGAAACAAGAGGTTCTTCTTTTGTATTCACGAGGGCATTGATCTGTGCCGTAAGTTCCTTTCCTTTTATCTCTTGAATCCATTTCGCTGCTTCTTCATCTCCTAAATCTGCTGCCTTTTGCCAATCAGCAAGTGCATCTTCTTTATCGCCTAACTCTTCCTTTGCACATCCACGATTCGCATATGCCTCTGCATAGTTGGGGTTAAGTTCTATCGCTTTGTTGTAGTCCTCTATTGCTCCTTTTGAGTCCTTTTGATCGTCCTTATCGCATCCCCGATCTAGATATTCAGCAGCAGTTTTTGGTTCAGTCATTCGCAATGCTCCTTCAACAAAGAAAGACCAGCAGCAGCAGTAGCAGCACTAACTCCTAAAGCAATAGCAGTATTTCTAAGTTTCATTTATGCAGCATTGATATCCACAAGATAATCAAATTGTTTGGATCTTTCAGTTTTTGAAACCTCGCTTGAGGTCGATCATTGATTAACTATTAATCATTCTTCTAATAAATCAGAGGCTTTAATTGCGAACCAGCCTCCAAACATATCCATATTTATGTCTTTACTTTTGTAACCACAATTGCTTCCCATGAATTGAATTAGATAGTCATAATGTCTGATAAAGAAATTAGGAATTATTCTTATTGTATCGAGTGGATCTACTTCCATTTGCTCTAGAATTGTCATAGTATTTGAAACTAAACCTGCATATAGGTGAATCAGTTTTTCCCCTTGAAATAAATCTTCTATTTTTACTCCTGGGTATACTTCATTCAGCTTAATTGTTACAAAAAGGTGAGTTGCTAACCACATGAATCTTGTATCCCAATCGTCTTCAACAATTTGTATTTCTGATAAATCAATTCCCGAAACTTTCTGAACTGACATCATATATTTCTCTGAGAATTCTTGTGTTTTTTGAACTAGTTGTTGTTGATTCATTTCTTGTTTTTGGTTGGGTTAAGGTAACGTACAAATATTTGAGTTAGTTATTGTAGAGATCTGCTGGAGTTGTATTATAGAAAGTTTTCCACATATCATTTAATTCATGCATTGTCTCTCGATCCTTTCCTGTTAGACAAAAAACGAGAAGGTCATATGTTAATTGAGCCCTATTCGGTATTACGGAATTCCCGTCAACTCCTAATTCGTTTAATACAGTTCTTTCAAATCGATTAAACAATACAACATGGGTAGCAAGATTTAAATCTTGAATATTTCCATCCCACATTCCTTCTAATAGAGCCATATGTACATCAACACAATTTCTAAGAAATAGGTAAGTAAGAGTCATATCATCCATGTCATCTAAGCCATTTATATCTTCTTCTGTGTAAGTGCCTTTCATTACTGATTTATTCCATTCTTTTATTCTGGTTATTGCCTCATGACCTCCTACAAAATCATCTGGATCTTGGGAGTCAGAGGTGCTTGCTTGTTTTTGGTTGGGTAAATCTATTTTTGCTGAATTTAGCCATTTTCGCAGCATATTCATAATGTCTCTCTCAAGTGGCTTAGACACTTAACAGTTTAATTTGAATTCTAAATAAGATTTGCCCACCTTTTCTTAATGAAGCAAATAGATTTTTAGACAATATTTACAGGATCTATATCAGGAGTATTATTGGAGTAGTGAGGGGTTGGATGCAGGTTCCCTTCACGCGTTATTGGAATTGGATTGCAGACCCCTTCTTTTTATTACTACAAGCATTGCCAATAAATAGACTCCTATAAATTTCCCAAAAAAAATTCTCACAGATTTGAGAAGTGGTTTAACGATGTAGGCAGGACATCAATTACCCCCCTGTCTCCCCCCTCAAAAGCAATTGAATACTCTTAGAAGAAAAGCGAACCAGCTTGGTATTACTAGTTATTTATTGAAAGTTGGAATGGATTTACAAAAAGGTTGGAATGATTTCCAATAGCTTTCTCTTAAATCGATTGCTATTACTAGATTTCTCAACTAAAGGAGAGTTGTTGAGAGTAAAGGATAATTTGCATCAGATACGATCTGTTCATTCATTGCTTTTATCTAAGGCCTGATGATGAGTTGAGCCATCTCAGCTAGAAAGGGAATAGGGAAGGAGAAACAAAGTGCTAAAAGGAGAAGAAGAACTGAATACTAATGGCCAAGAAGAGTCTTCATATGAGTCAGATTCTATTGAAAGTGATATGGACATTAATCAGTTACTTGTACTTCAATACATCAATTCTTCAGTCGACAAAATTGAGTCAGGAGATTATCAATCTGCCATTGACACTATTACAAATGCAATCGCGATTGATCCTAATCAAAATCTATATAAATGTTTTAATACCCGTGGAGCGGCAAAGGCACATTTGGGAGATTACTCTGGAGCATTAACTGATTACAACAAAGCAATAGAGATCAACTCAAGCTATGTAGATGCGTATTACAACCGTGGAGTTTTAAGGGAGAACATAAAGGATTACTCCGGAGCATTAGCTGATTACACCAAAGCAATAGAGATTAATCCAAGCTATGCAGATGCGTATTACAGCCGTGGACTTGTAAAGGCAAACTCAAAAGAACACGGAGACCTTAAAGATGCCTGTGAAGACTGGAAGAAAGCAGCAGAGTTAGGTGATGAAGGTGCTGCAGAGTTATTGAAGAAGCATTGTGAACAATGAGGAGGAAGACTAATGACTGATAAGAAAACAGCTAAGGAAACAATCTTGAATTTATATAGTTCTGAAGACCTAAAGGAAATAGCTGAATTTGGATGTGAGTCTGGTGTAGCTCATGGCCACATTTATTTTTCTGAAACAACTGCATTTTTTAATGAGTATGAAGACGAAATAAAGAACTTCCTAACAGGCTTGCATAAAAAACTACCTTCAGATTTAGCCGATCAAAACACTGATAAGCAAGGGTACAAGAATGATATGGTTTGGAAGTTTATTGACGTTATTGCGAGCATTGAAACTGGACAATCAGATATTCAATCAATAAAAAAAGATCTATTGAAAAAGATTAAAAAAGATAGGTCATCAATATCATCAGCTCCAGATTGCTATCAAGTTTTTTTTGGAAGTGACTATAGCGGTCCATTCCCTACTAAGAAAGAAGCACAAGATAAGCTTGAGGAATTTAAAGAAAATGATCCAGATGAAAAAGAATATGAAATATCAGAATGCCGAGCCATGCCAGCAGGAAAATATTTTATAGGTGA
Source organism: Prochlorococcus sp. AG-363-N16 (assembly GCA_003280135.1). Taxonomy (GTDB): domain Bacteria; phylum Cyanobacteriota; class Cyanobacteriia; order PCC-6307; family Cyanobiaceae; genus AG-363-N16. Next base: position 13,292 of record QCFW01000010.1, read on the forward strand.
TCCTATTGATGTAATAAGCGATTTTGAGAATAAAGAAAAATGGCTCCCAAAAGAAAATGATGTTTTTCAATTTGAGAAAGACAATTTTGAAGAAGGGAACTTATATGCATTATTCAAAGCAAAACAAGGACCAGGTAGATATGGGGGAGGTGAAGACTCTGATGGAGAGTTATTTGAAACGAAATCTGGATATTTTGTATTTTTCCCATTACTTCAGTTAGATGAAGCAAAATGTTTGGATCTAGTAAATGAAGAGAAAGGATATATTGTTACCTTTACAGATAACCCTGATTGTGGATATGAGCGACAAGGTGATGGATGTATTGATTGCGGTTGGGTAGAGATTTGGACTAATGAAAAGGTTGAAGAGGAGGAAGACTAATGACTGAAGAGAAAACTGATTAGATAGAGTAAAGAAAAGAGATGGAAGAATGAGGTTTCATTCCAACTCCATTCCAACCATCAAGTATCGCTAAGATTACAGACTATGACTGAACCAAGCTACTGGATCATGAAGTGTGAGCTTAATGTTTTCAGAACCCTTTAGGGGAAGATTTAGTACGCATTTTAAAATTCCAAACGTTAATGCCTCCTTTTGAATTTACTGCTGCCAAAGCACAGTCATCAGGTCGCCAGGCAATGGCGGAGACAAGTTCTCCTGCGAATGCTCCACCAAGTGGGTCACCATAACCATTACTCTTGAGGAACCAAACAAGAACTGCACCATCTCTAGCTCCTGAAGCAAGAAGCATTCCCTGATTTGAAAAAGCAAGACTAGAAATCGATTCAGCATGAAGAGATAATTGTCCAGGGACAGTGCCTTCAGGGCCCTTTCCTTCAAAGCTCCAAACTGTCACGACATCACTTCCTCCAGTAGCGAGGACTGTACCGGTTTGATCAAAAGATAGCTGGCTTGGCTTTCCTGGGTAACCAGTCATCTCAGAGTCTTCGTTAGTTGAGCGACGCCAGAAATGAACAGAATTATCTTGACTGCCGCAGGCTACAACATCACCGTCAGGGCTAAGAGCCATAGAAACAAGTGAGCCTTGCCATTCAAACTTCTGGTTCACCTCATCACGAGCTACATCAAAAAAAGTTACTCGTCCGTAGCATGCAGACGCTAATTCATTCGACTTTGACCAAGCGATCGAGCTAACAGTGCTTGGGTGTTCTTCTGATTTCCAATGCTCGTGGCCATCAATCCCATATACATAAACTCTGCGAGAAAAGGCTACAGCCAAGAAGCCTCCATCTGGTGACCATCTCAGGTGTTCGACCCAACCATCTCCAAGCTCTATTACGTTAGTTGACTCACCTTGTTCGCTATTCCAAATAAGAACACGTCCATCCTGTCCTGAAGTAGCAAAAATATCTCCATCTGGGTGTATAGACAATGCTAGTAGGCCTCCTTTATGGACCTCTTTTTTCTGCCAAAGGGGGGTTCCAGATTTACCCTCAAATAAATAAAGTCCACCTGCAACATCACCTACTAAGAGTGCTTTACCCCCTAAGATCCACCCACAAACTATGGCATAGTCTTCAACTTCAGCACTCCAGCCCTCATGAAGCATCCCCTGGGGAGTAAATCCTTCTACACCAGGCACTTATCGAACTCCCTACACATTTCTTTTTCATCAAGATTTCTACCGATAAACACTAATTGATTATGGCGAGGTTCATTCCCCCATTCTTTATCTGGCTGAGCAGTGAAGAGCATATGAACCCCTTGAAAAACCATTCGTCTGGATTCACCCGCATAACTTATAAACCCTTTTGTCCTAAATATATCTACACCTTTTTCTGACAGGAGTCGGCTCAACCACTTATTGAGTTTTTCTGGATCGACATCACCTATTCGCTCAATAGCAATTGATCCCACTTCATCATCATGTTCATGCTCTGCTACCCAAGTTCTCTCAGTTTCAGGTTGGACCAAAGCATCATTTTTGCCATCACTTTCAGTTGTAGTAATTAAAGTATCAACTCGGGATACTTTGATATCAAATTCCTCTGCTGTGTGCTGAGTGAACAGCCCAATATGAGTAGGGTGATCAAGTTCTAAAAAGAAAGATTTGCGCCCATTAGACTGAAGCTGAAGACTGACATGTTTTTCAATTGGGACTGCGCTTCCCGGATGAAGAAGTTCCGCAGAGTCAGCGTAAAGTCTTACGCATGATTCCGCACCAGCATTAAGAGCTGCTTCGTCAATCCCCTGATCTTCAAGGACTACGAGTGACATAGTGGGATCAGGACCTTCTTCGAGGCTAAGTTCATAACGACCTTTCTCAAGAGAAAAGACACCTGTCCACTCGAATGGATATTCTGGCTCAAGGAAAGTGGGGCGACGCTTTAACACCTGATCTAGGTCAAAAGCACTCAGGTTTAGAACAGTATCAATAGACACCTCTGCTTGCTTACTACGCACAACACGAGCCATACGGTTCATATCTCGTAGTCGTGATTCAAGAATATCGAGAGATTCATCAGAGACTAAGTCCGTTTTATTTAGGACCAGGACATCTGCGAATGCAACCTGCTCAGAACTTTCATCACTGCGACCGAGTTGCTGATCAATATGAGCCGCATCAACGAGAGTAACAATGCCATCAAGAGAAAATTCATTACGGATTTCATCATCCATAAAAAATGTCTGAGCAACAGGGCCAGGATCAGCAAGTCCTGTTGTCTCAACCAACACATAGTCGAATTTATCTCGTCGCTTCATGAGGTTGCCCAATACGCGAATCAGATCTCCACGAACGGTGCAACAAATGCACCCATTGGACATTTCAAAGACTTCTTCATCAGCATTAATGACCAGACCCTGATCAATACCGACTTCACCATATTCATTTTCGATTACAGCGATTCGTTTACCATGTTCTTCACTCAGAATCCGATTAAGGAGAGTGGTTTTCCCAGAGCCGAGGAAGCCCGTAAGGATGGTGACAGGTACTTTTTGTTCGATAGTCATTTTGCTTTTGTTAACTCTTTAGTACAATTAGAATTTGTCAAGCTCATATCGATTAAGGAATTTTTATCGATGCCCAAAAGTTCGATAGCCTTTCCCTCAAAATCATCAAGCTCAGAGTAGTTGTAGGGAACTTTTAAGCGTAAAGTTAATTGCCCACCTTCTCTTGCAAGAGAGTGATTAGAAAATTCAAGTTCTTCAATATTTTTCTCAAAATCATTTGTCAGAGTTAACTTTAAGATTTTTTGCTGGTTCCATGGTGATTGATCCATGAAACTTGCTTGATCTTCCCAGAATTTTTTGTAGTTTTCTAAACCTTTATCTTTAGACATTTTAATTGCATTTAAAAGTGAACTCTAACAAAAGATTAGGATGTTTACATTAACGTTTAGTTAATGAATCCCACCTGTTTTCTAGTTTCTTACCTGCTTTCTTATTGCAGGAACCACCCAAAGAATTAACGATGGTACATGTGTTATGAACAGCGACAGAAATAGTATTCCCTGTAGGCATTAAACCATCAACAAAAATCTGTTGTTTTGCTATAGGGGTAGAAGTTTGACTACTTAAGTTTTTCAATAGCTTTGAATAAGGCTTTTGCTCTGGAAATATAACTTGTACATTCTCTCCTCTAATCTCTGTTATTACTCTCGAAAGGGTTTGAGGCCTAAGGCTCGATGAATGACCCAAAAAATCTAATAAGCTAATAGTTTTCAAACCAAAAGCATCCCCGTAGTATTCCATAGCTTTATGCTTAGAAACTATCGTCCTTTGATTAGAAGGGATTGTAGCTACTTGTCTTTGAGTCCATTTATCTAAATCTTCTAAAAGAGAATTAACAGATTGAGTTCTTTCTTTTAAAACTTTTTTAGTTTCTCTATCAGAAATATTCTTGTTGAGATTTTTAGAAATTACATTCCCCATCTTGATGATGTTATGAGGATCGTGCCAAACATGGGGATCTAGTCCACCATGATCATGGTGATGATGATCACCGCCTTCATCTGGAACTTGAGCTATCGGTTCAATATCATCGCCTGAAACATCTTTAAAGAAATGTTCATCGGCTTCAAACTCAAAAGGCATATGCTCAGTAAAGAATGCATATTTACCAGCTTTTTTAATTTCTACATTGAATGTTGTGCTGTTTTTTCTCTCATTAAATGTAAGAAGATAGGCTTTTTCCTGTGCAACAAGTTTGTCATTATTGCGTTTAACTTCTGATTTTTTGGACTCTAATAATTCTTCAGCAAGTTCTTCTGATGCTTCAATATCCCCAGATTTAAGAATGACCATTTTCATTACAGGGTCCGCATAGTCTCCATCGACTTTTGCAAAAGACCATTTGTATGTTCCTCGTGAAAGTTCAAAGACACCAGCCCATTCAAAGGCTTCATCTCCATGATCATCGTGGTCGTCAATTTCTATTGCACTTACACCGACAACAACCGTTATGGGATTATCCAGCCATTTTTTCATTGCGGGAGTCATCTCTTGCCCAAGAGTAAAGACTTGACTTGCATTATTTAAAGTTTGGGCCTGCCTCGGAGAAATTTTCACATCATGTACATCTTGTTTTCTATCAATCAAACAAGTAACGGGAATTGAAGATGGCGCAATTGCAGAGGTCAAATCACAGACCAATGGTTCAACAGCAACTATTGGCTTAGGTTTAGCTTGAACACCCTGATTAATTCCCGTTAAAAATACTGCTCCTGCTAGAAGAGAGTTCTTTAGCAATTTTGGCTTAATCGATGATTTTTTTACTTCACCAGGCTTCCTAAAAAAACAGAGCATGGGCTAGGACTTCAACATAATATTGAAAACGATAATGGTTTTCATTCTCTATGGCAAGTATATTTATATTGTATGAGGGAATCCACTAATTGATGACCTGTTTAATTGCTAAAGGTTTGACATATTCTTATTCAAGGCAAAGTAATCCTGCTTTAGAAGAGGTCTAAGTTTCTTTGCGTCCAGGGACTTTGACGGCTCTTGTTGGTCCCAATGGTGCAGGAAAATCCACGTTATTAAATTTACTTCAAGGACATAACAAGCCTGACAAAGGGAAAGTAACTATTGATGGTAATGAGTTATTTAACAATCGAGTCCAAGTCGCCCTAATGCCCCAAAGGGGAAAATTGAACTGGAATTTCCCCATTACTGTTGAAGGTTTGGTCTCTTTAGGCCGTGTGAACCATTCAAAATTATCTTGTTGTGAACTAGAGGCGGCACTTCAACGAGTTGGAATATCTCATTTAGCAAAAAGCAGACTTGATTCATTATCTGGTGGTCAACAACAAAGAGCATTGCTGGCCAAAACATTGATGTCACCAGCTAAAATATTGCTTCTTGATGAGCCCTGTGCGGCATTAGATCCTCCTGCAAGAGAGGAGTTTTTGTTAATCATTCGTCAGTTGGCTGATGCAGGGTTGTCACTTTTTATTAGCAGCCACGATTGGGGTTCATCTCTAAATGCTTATGACAAGGTTATAGCTCTTAATAAAACCGTCTTAGCTAATGGCTCGCCCCAGGAAGTGCAAAAACAACTTGATTCAATTGATTGCATGAGAGGAAGTTACTGCTGTGGCTAATCTCCCTCATGTTCCATCAAGCATTAATCGATTCAGAGCAATCTCGGCAAAGTCCAAAATATTCAAGCGTATGAAACAAGAGTTCAAACTTGTTAGATATTGTCTTGGGCGGATTCATTGTTTTAACTGGACAGCCCTCAAGGCGTGTCGTCTCTCCACAACTAACACAAGTTAAATGATGAATGTCTCGTTCAACGGGAGCATAAAGGACTTCGCCTGTTGGGAGATGTCTAGAACGAACCAATCCATGTTTTACAAGTACTTGTAAATTCCTATAAACCGTTGTCAATCCCATAGCAAATTGACTTGCATGCAAAGACCTATACAATTCCTGGCCACTCAATTCATCCGCGCATTTATTGAGCTCATCAAGCAGTTGCTTTTGACGTTTGGTAATTTCAGGCTTGCCCCTACTCATCAGCAAAATCTTGATGTCATTTATCTCTACGGACAATAACGAATCATTTGGTTCATGTCTTTAATCAATACAATTTGGTGGATCATTCCTCTCTGTATAACAATCTTTACAGGACTCCTTTGCCCTGCAATGGGTACCGTATTAATTACCCACAAAAGACTTTTACAAGTTAATTTAATTTCTCATTGCGTATTACCAGGATTAGCTTTGGCGATGGCCCTTGGTGTAGATCCTTCTATTGGGGGAGTTATCAGTGGTTTAGTGGGGGCTTTAGCTGCAGACAATTTAGCCAATAAAAAAAAGGAAAACTATGAAGCAGTGATGAATACAATTCTTGCTGGTTCAATTGGTCTTGGTGTTCTCCTTATCCCTCTACTTGGTATTAGAATTGATTTAGAGGCGGTGTTGTTTGGAGATTTACTAACAGCAAATTTTGGAGATCTTCTAAGAACTTTCATTGCTTTTTCTACGTTTATCTGTCTAATCTTTTATACGTACAACCAGATTGTTCATATTGGATTAGACCCTGAGGGTGCTGTTGCAATGGGCATAAAAGTAAATTATTTAAATTTAGCTCTTGGTTTTACAACTGCGCTGGTCATAGTTAGCTCAATGTCGGCAGTAGGAGTAATCCTTGTCATTGCTTTGCTTTCTACTCCAACTTTATTGGGGTTACAGAAATCCCCATCCTTATGGATTGCGATGGCTCGATCCTCAATATTTGGAGTTGCAATATCAATTCTAGGTTTTGTGTTTGCAATTATTTTTAATTTGTCACCTGGACCTCTTATCAGTGTCCTCTGTGTTGCTTCATTGGTATTTCTACCAAACAAAACATAGTATTAAACAATTATTCTCAACTAAATGCAAAATTTCTTTTAACTGTCTAAAGAACAAATGAGCCAAGAAATCACAGTGGAACATGCCAAAAAAGCTCAGAAAGATGCTGAATGGGCTTACAACAATGCAATGGAAAAGTTCTACTACTCAATGTTGGAGGTTGTTTTCTTAAGAATCAAAAGTCATCTCAGTCCACAGGGGTTAAAGAAAGTCATAGAGATGGACAAAAAAAGGAACAACAATGAAAACATTGGCGTTGAATTTAGTCAAAAAACTTGGGCAGTTTTAGCAGAATCTTGGGCAGGAGCTGAAGGGCTAGCCATGACAAAAATCGCTGATCTGTATGGGCTTGAGATAGCTGATTTGGATATATCTAAAATTGAAAAGCTCAACGAAAAGTCTACTTCCCCACAATGCAAACCAACTAAAAAATAAAAAACAACAAAAATCCTGAGAAAAGACTAATAGGGAAAAGAAAGGGTGCTTCCAAAATACCTCTACCTAATTATCGACATATATCTATAGCTAAGATTAATGACTATCTGATCTCTTCTTCAATGGCACAGAAAACCAAACTCTTTCTTGTAACTCATCATCTGCAAGCCACTCCTTGTACTCACTAGCGAAGGCAAGCCTATCTTTCCCTTTTAATTGATTCAGTCGAGCAAGCACATGGTCTAAAGCTACCTCAAGTGACTTCATAGCCTGACCTTCTCGAGAAGACATAAAGACTCCCTAGCTAAATAAATTTTAGCTCTAATTGAGATAGAACGCACCTGGAGAGGACTCACTTAAAGCCAAAAGATTCTATATGGGAAAGTCTGTTAGCTATTAGTAATAGAAACCTGATTGAAATAGAATAAAGAAATGAGGGTGAGAATGTTAAGCCATCCACACACCATCCACACATCGCAATATCGCTGAGAACCCATGGCATCACAGGAACCTAACTACTGGATCATGAAGTATGAGCCTTATTTGAGACAGTAGTAATAGAAAGGGTTTATGCATTTAAAAAGCGATGACCAAAAAACCTCCATCTAATTTTCTCAACCAACCAGTTTTCTTCAGTTGAGACAATATCCTTGTAATGGTTACACGCGTTAGTCCTACTGCATTAGCAATATCTTGATGAGTGATCGAGAAATCAATCATCAAGCCCTCTTCCACTGGCTTACCAAAATCAGTAGCTATCAATTCAAGGAATGCTTTAACCCTTTCTTCGCCAGTCTTGCTTAAGAGAATAGCCAAATTTAATTGTGTAGAACGATGGCGTAATGAGAGCGACTCCAAAATTGCCAAGGCCAAAGGTGGAGAATTAGATATTTCTTCAGAAGTGAAGTGTAGTAATTCACAATCAACCAAAGCAAATGGACTGCAGTCGTCAATCAAAGAAAACGCTTCTCCAAACACCTGATTTGGCCCCACAAAACCGAGAATTGATTCATCCCCATCACTTCTTGGCGCACTTAATTTAATTAATCCTTTAACAACAATCCAGATCCTGCCTTTAAACCAAGGAATATAATTTCCTTTGGGAATATGAACACTATGCTTTCTAGCAAAACTAATTTCCAAGGATTTTGGCAATCCGTCTAAAAGCTTTAGCTTTGGTGAAACCGTGCAATTAGCTGCAGTCACATTTTACTGATTAATCACACAAACAATGTAGCACTAAATCAAGAATAGTTGATATAATAAATGCCCACGCATTGCCTCATTGGAAGAGTCTGATCGGTTACTACATCAAGCTGCGGAACTTACAGAAACTCTCGACGCAGTTGTGCGTGATTTCTGTGATGCACAAAGGGTTAGTGGTGAAGTCGCCTGGCAATTAATTCAGGGATTAAGTGACATAAGACTCGAGCGTCTAAGGGGTGAAAGCAGCTCTGAGTGACGACCTTCCATCATCGTTTTATAGTTTTCAAATCAAGAAAACTTGATTAAAACAACTCTTTTTGATTAATATATGAATGCAATCTTTGCTGTTTGTTATGTCCTTCTCAAAGAAGGCTTTTGCTTTTGTCTCACTTGCCGCTCTTGGCGCTGGTCTTGTTGCCTGTGGATCAAACAACTCTACTTCTGGAGTCAGGTTAAGTGGCGCTGGTGCTAGCTTCCCTGCCAAAATCTACACACGCTGGTTCTCTGACCTGGATAAAGAGGGTGGTCCTAGAGTGAACTATCAAGCTGTTGGTTCTGGTTCTGGACGAAAAGCTTTCATTGATGAAACAGTTGACTTTGGAGCGTCTGACGATCCAATGAAAGCCAAAGATATTGCCAAAGTTACACGTGGGTTAGTTCAAATCCCAATGGTCGGAGGAACAATTGCTTTCGGCTATAACTACGATTGCGACCTCAGGCTTACACAAGAACAAGCAGTTCGTATCGCCATGGGCAAAATCACGGACTGGAGCCAAGTTGGTTGTCCTGCTGGAAAATTAACTTGGGCGCATCGTTCTGATGGATCTGGGACAACAAAAGCTTTCACCAATTCCATGCAAGCTTTCTCTAAAACATGGACTTTAGGAACAGGAAAATCCGTTAATTGGCCTACTGGTATTGGAGGAAAAGGTAATGCTGGTGTTGCAGGATTAATTCGCAACAATCCAGGAACAATTGGTTATGTTAACCAGTCCTATGTCAAAGGAGTCATTAAAGCAGCTGCTTTACAAAATTTGTCTGGTGAGTTTTTAAAGCCAAGCACCGAAGCTGGTGCAAAGGCTCTAAATGGTATCAACTTGGATCAAAACCTCGCAGGGAAGAACCCTAATCCAACGGCTAAAGGGGCATATCCAATTGCTACTTTAACTTGGATCCTTGCTTATGAAACTGGTAATGGCTCTAAAACAAAAGCCATACAAGAATCACTAAACTATCTTCTTAGTGATAAGGCCCAATCTAAAGCTCCTGACTTAGGGTTTGTTCCTCTGAAAGGGGAAATTCTGAACAAAGCTCGTTCAGCCGTCAAAAGAATTGGAAAGTAACTATCAACTTAAGAGTTTAAGAAAAGGAGGGGCTTGAACCCCTCTTTTTTTTGTCAATAATTAATTTAGGCTTGTGCAGAATCCTTTTCAAAAAAGTCAGGGTTATTTGTAGAAGGAAGCTCAAGACTGGTCAACCATGAGAAGAATACGAACAAACTTGAACACCATAAACAAACTTGCATTCCCATAGAGGCATTTGTCCCTAGCATAAATAAGACACCAGATAAGAGCGTACCAATCAGTCTCCCTGCCGCATTTGCCATGTAATAGAAGCCCACATTTAGACTTACGTTTTCCTTATCCGTATATGCAAGAACCATATATGAATGTATCGATGAGTTCATTGCAAAAATGAATCCAAATATTATTAATCCAACTGTAATTGCTATTTCTGGATTGCTTTGTCGCCATAGTGCTATAGCTATTAGAGCTGGTATTGCAGTTAAGACAGCGCTCCAGAATTGAACAGAAGAAACCCCTGGGCTTCTTTTATTTCCCCATAAATTTCTTAAAGACGGCGCAAACGCTTGGATAAAGCCATAACCAATAACCCACAATCCTAGGAACGCTCCAATCTCAGAAAAATTCCAATTTAGATACGTTTCAAGAAAAACAGGTAATGCCACAACGAACCATACGTCTCTTGCCCCAAAGAGAAAAAAGCGTGCAAAAGAGAGGACATTGATCCCTTGAGATTTAGAAAATAAGTCTTTGAAGATTGGTTTGCTTTTCATCTTCCCAATGTCTCCAGGCAAAATTAATGTCAATAAAAACGAAACACCTAAACCGATTGCCATTAATGCAACTGCTGTATTAAAACCAAAACTGGTCAGCAAAAGTCCACCAAGAAAAAAGCCAACTCCTTTGAGTGCATTTTTTGAACCAGTTAAGATAGCAACCCATTTGAACAATTGATTATTTCCACCATCTTCTTCAGGGGAATCTGGAACGACAGTTTTGATTGCACTTTTGGCACTCATCTTATTGAGATCTTTTGCTATACCACTAATCGCTTGAGCAACCATGACATAAATGACACTCAAAAGTTTCGACCAACTACTCGAAACTGGTATCAACATCAATAAGGCCACTATTTGTAAAAGAGTCCCGACCCATAGTGTTAGACGTAATCCATATCTTGCTCCAATCCATCCACCATAGAGATTAGTGACGATGCCAAAGAACTCGTAAAAAAGGAATAAGAATGCGATTTCTAAGGTTGTATATCCAAGGCTATGAAAGTGAAAAATCACTAGCATCCTTAGAGCACCATCTGTAAGTGTGAATGCCCAATAGTTGGTCGTTACGATTCCATATTGCTGTAATGACGATAATCTCATGCTTTTATTTTTATTCTTTTTCTAGCTTTATTACATGTGACACCAGATCAGCCATCCGACAGCTATACCCCCATTCATTGTCATACCAAATATAGACTTTAAGTTGAGTTTTGTTGACCACCATGGTTGAGAGAGCATCAATAATTGAACTCCTGGAGTCATTGACATAATCAATAGAGACAAGTGGTTTTTCTTCGTAACCGAGTATTCCTTTTAGCTCTCCTTCTGAAGCTTCTTTGAACACATGATTGACTTCTTCTTGCGTTACATCTTTCTCTAATTCAAATACAGCATCAGTTAAAGATCCATTGAGGAGAGGAACTCGAACTGCATGGCCATTTAATTTGCCTTGTAATTCTGGGAAAATCATCCCTATCGCTTTTGCTGAGCCTGTTGTTGTTGGTATTAAACTTTGTGATCCACTTCTGGCTCTTCTTAAGTCTGGCTTAAATGAATCAACTATGACTTGTGTATTTGTTAGGTCATGGAGAGTTGTAATGCTTCCATGCTTAATACCAAAGGCTTGATTAACGACCTTTACAACTGGAGCTAAACAATTAGTCGTGCAGGATGCAGCAGTTATTAAGCGATGTTTATTTGGTTTATATAAATCGTGGTTAATACCGTAGACGATATTCAGAGCATCCTCTCCCTGGATTTCACCTTTAACAGGACATGCAACGACAACTCTTTTCATCCCTAAAGTATCGAAATATGGATTTAACGTTTGAGGAGATTTGAATTTTCCTGAGCATTCGAGAATTAGCTCTATCCCTGTCTCATCCCATTGAACTTTTGTGAAATCGCTTTCTTGTGAAAAAGATATTGAGTGCCCTTCTATAGATAGTTTGTTCTGGTCGGAACTTATTGATTTATCCCATCGGCCGTGAACAGAATCAAACTCCAGTAAATGTGCAGCCCCCTTTGCATCCCCGAATGAGTCGTTGATATGTGTAATCTCGATATTTTCTCTATCCCAGAGAGCTCTAAGAACAAGTCGCCCTATACGACCAAACCCATTAATACCAATGCGCATAAAACTCCGCATGACAAAATGCATGTATAGTATATATCAAGAATTATTGATATATCAATCTCTGTTGATAGCTGTGGCAATTCTTGTAAAATTACAACATTACTCTGGCTGACTAATTAATGAGTACAGGTGTCGCCAATAAAAAAGCAATAGATTCACTCAAAGCCTTAGCAGAACCTATCAGATTGGAAATAATTGAATCCTTGTCCAGTGGGGAAAAATGTGTTTGTGACCTTATGCAAGAGACAGGTTTAGCGCAATCCAAAATTTCTTTTCACCTCAAGGTTCTTAAAGACGCTGGGGTTATCACGGATAGGCAAAGTGGCCGCTGGGTATATTACCAACTCGATATAAGAACATTAAAGTCTTTGCAGAATTGGATCAAAAAACTAAGAAAAGGGTGCCTGAATGAAGCGTCTACTTGTGAATAAATCACAAGGCATTGCGAATGACCAATGACCTAGTGCTTCACATGCCCCCGCGCTAAATCAATGCAGGATTAAGAATTAAGGTAAAGATGAATCCAACTTCTAATTCATATTACCTTCAAATTCTAATTAGATAGAGTAAAGAAAAGAGATGGAAGAATGAGGTTTCATTCCAACTCCATTCCAACCATCAAGTATCGCTAAGATTACAGACTATGACTGAACCTAACTACTGGATCATGAAGAGCGTACCAAACAGATATAGAATTAAATTCACAGTCATGCCAATCGATTTGCTACTTTCATTAAAAGTTTGAATAAAATATTATATTAAACTAAAGGCTTGCAGATCCCTTTATTAGCAGGCTTTTACCCCTTAACATCTTTTTCTTAGTACTCTGCCGTTTTCATTCAAATACCTTTGTCCACAATCAACCCATGTTTCGGGAGGCAAGGCAATCACAATCAGAAGAATAATATTAATTAGGCAACTTAGAGCAAAAAGGAAAGGATTAATACCTTGACTACTTTTTTCTATTAAGAGAGATTCTTTTTCAAAATTTTCCGATACTTCAGACGTATTAACAGCTTTGTCATTTTCAAAGTTAGATCCTTCAGATTCCTTGTTCCAATGGCATTTAGGACAAGATACGGCTTTGTCTGAGATACGAGCACCACAACATGGACAGTCAATCAATGCCATGCATAGTTTTTTCTTGTTTGAATCATAAGAAGACGCCTTTCTAGCGATCTAATGGATAGCTATTAATCTAGTTTAGAAAAGGATCAAGTTAATTGGAAATCCTCAATAATGAGTTCTATCAATTGCAAGGAATGTGGAGAGAGTTTTCCAGAGAATGAAGATGCTTGTCCAAATTGTGGATGCCCAAAATCTTTTTCAATTAATGGAAAGACTGATATCGTCTTATTTGCAGGAAGGGAAGAAGAAGAAAGAAGACAAGCTGCTGCTTTATTAAATGCTACTGAAGATGCAGAAAGAAAAGCTACTGAATCCAAGCGAAAAAAAGAAATAGAAGAAGAAGAAAGAAGACAAGCTGCTGCTTTATTAAATGCTACTGAAGATGCAGAAAGAAAAGCTACTGAATCCAAGCGAAAAAAAGAAATAGAAGAAGAAGAAAAAAGACAAGCTGCTGCTTATAGAAAAGCTAAGCAAAGCAAATCTTCTAATAATTTTGTTGAAGGTTTAGGAAGAATTGGGGAAGCCGAAGGTTTAGGAGAATTTGATGCCAAAAGATTTTTCGGAGGAATTAAGAAGAAGTACTCCGAAGAAAAATTAACAAACTCTTTATTTGGTGGAACAGCAAAGACAACTCCCAGTATTAAAACGATCTCAACGGAATACCCACAGCCTTGGCTCTTTTATCGGCTTATTGCCGCTTCTGTTTTTATTTTCTATGCATTCAAAATTCTCTTCGACCAATCCGCGAATCCAAATCTTATAACAGCAATAATTATCACAGGGTCTTTTGGAGTACCCATATCAACCTTAATTCTTTTCTTAGAGTTAAATATCAGACGTAATATTCCAATCTGGACAATCGGAAAACTTTTTTTTGGAGGCGCAATACTATCCTTCCTTATCACCGAAATTCTTGCCAACAATACAATTGGGTTAATTGGCTGGGCAGGAGCACCATCAGCAGCTGTACTCGAAGAGCCAGCAAAGCTAATATCATTATTCCTACTAACTAGAACCAAAAAGAAGTATCCATATATTCTTAATGGCTTATTACTTGGAGCCGCAGTTGGGTGTGGCTTTGCAGCTTTTGAATCAGCAGCATATGCGCTCAGATATGGTCTCACTTACGGGTACGACGTTTTGATTCGTACTATCACTTTGCGAGGAATTCTTTCTCCTTTTGCACATATTGTTTGGACTGCAGTAGCTGGTGCTGCTTTATGGAGAGTTCAAAAAGGTGGTGATTTTTCCTTTAACCTCTTAAAAAACAAAAGATTTTACGCACCTTTTGGAACAATCATCATTTGCCATGCGGTCTGGAACTCTCCTTTTTCACTGCCCTTTATGGGTAAATTCATTATTTGCGGAGTAACAGCTTGGATACTGGCATTATCTCTTCTGAATTTAGGTATCAAACAAATTGCTGATGAGAAAGCTGGAAAACAAATCTTCAAAGCTAATAATCTATAAATAATGAGATTGAAGAAAAATATTTGAATAAAGAATGGATATGGTCAACTTCAAATTTAATAATCCACTCTAAGGGTTTTCAAAATATCTTTTAAATATTCAACTTCTCCAAGCTCCGGCTTGATACTCCCAGTAGTTATTCCTAATAATTGAAGCTTCACTATTTCATACACCTGATTATCTTCCATAAGCTCTAGATCCTCATGTTTGTAAGATCCAATATTGCGGGAAAATCTTTTTTCTTTTTCAGTTTTCATATCAGGACTTCTTCTGCTTTCATTATTTGAATTATTAGTTCTTTGATTATTTTCAAAGCTGTCATCAAGTTGCTCGGCATCTCCCCAATCATCATTTTTTTCAGTAGACGTTTTAATGCCAATTAGCTCATCTTCAAAGATAGTATTTTTTTGAAACTCAAGAAAACCATTAGGACATTTATCTCTATAAGACCTTCTTACTTTAAACAAATATTTTCTGAGGTTAATATTCTCAAATGCCAAGAGTACTGAACAAGTAGCCAGCAAAAATTGACCAAACTGAAGGGATGGATCAAGACGCCATCCTTGAAAAAACAAAATCAAGCCAGAAGTCCAGGCAGTCAAAGAAAACAATAAGTCGTATTTATTTCTACTGAGTTTTGGGTATAAGAAAAAACGTACTGATCCTACAACCATCAATCCTATCCCAACAATGCTTGCCCAATTCAGTGAAGCATTAACCATCTAATTATTTATTCGACTAAAAATATCATATTGAGTTTCACTACGGATAGCTCTGATTTCTTCATTGAGAATATAAGAAAGAAAACATAAATCACATAAATAGTTTCTTCCAAACCTTTTAGGGCTGAAGAGAGAATAGCTATTGTTAAAAAATAACTTTCAAGATAAAGACAAGAACTATGCCGCCAAGTATTTGAAAAATCACTGTGTTTTCTTGAAAGAATTTTTCTTTGTCTGATTTCATTATTTCTAAAAGCTTCGTTCTTTAAAGTCTAAGAACATTGTATTGAATAAAAAAAACGCTTGGGAACAGATTTAATACAAACCGCCTTAGTGTTAAAAGTCCTCTCAGCAAAAGTTGCAAAAAGCTCTTAAGGAACAACAAGGAGATTGATCTAGAAATAGAAGCTAGTCTTTCCTTTATTTAAGAGATAATACAAATAGCAAAAACTCAGATCTGTTGCCGTCGCCAGTTTTCTCAAGAGGGCATCCTTATTGGTAATAGATATATTTTTCTGTCAGTTGCGATCTATTCCTATTGGTTTCTTAAGAGACTTAAGATGTAGTTAATACTCTAATCTCAGAACAAATATCCTCTACTACTTCTATTAGTTCATTATATCTATCTTCTCGTGACTCTTGACTCTAATCTCAGAACAAATATCCTCTACTACTTCTATTAGTTCATTATATCTATCTTCTCGTGACTCTTGCCCTGGCAATGAATAATGGAATTTATACTTTTCTTGATCATTTGAAAAGTCAAACTCTTTATATCGCAGACCATCGAACCCTTTTTCATACGTCAGGAACCAAGGTACTTCGCTTTGCGGTTCATACCTTGAATAAATATGTGCCAAGGTATTCCAAGCAGTATTTTGATAATCTGATAAGAAATATTGCCGAATAGTATACCCCTTATTTTCATCTTTCTTCTGTCTAAGAACTTCTATAGCAGCAGAGGTCTTTCTTATTGCCCTAGGGAAATAAATCTTCCACCAAGGTTTGACGTAGGCAGAGTAATCATTGATTCTAATCTCTTCTGGTTTCGATTTTACTTCTTCCGAATATCTATTTTCTGCGGACATAATTTCCACGAAAAAAGACCTTTCAATAACAGCTAAATTACTACTTGAAGCTATATAATTAATACATGCTTCTTTTAAAGATTTTGATTTATTTTCTAAAGAATATTTATTATATAGATCTTTATTCGCTTCACTATTTACTGATTCCAAAGAGAAAAAAGAAATAAAGGCTACTATTATAGTAGATCTAAAAATTAATTTTAAAAAGTTAGAAAATATCATTTATTAATGGTCACCATCTAAAGTAAAATCTTCGATACTCGTATTTAAATAAAGCATAATTCTTATCATAGGGCTTAAAGAACTGATCTGCATTAGAATTATCTGGAGATGTAATGCCTTTATTGTATCTAGGTTTACATTCGTGACTAGGAATTTTTGAATCATTTTCAAAACGTTTAGTATTTATTCCAGTAATTTTTATTTTGCCTCCCATTTTTCTTAATCTAGACAAACACTTGATTTCACCAAAGGGCCCATAGTTTTTAACAAGTGTATATTTATTAAGTCTCCCGATATATTGCCTGGCTTGAGAAAAGCTAGTAGTTCCATATTCTTTACCATATGTGCCAAATTGAGGGCCTCCAGTTTCACTCTCTAACAGGCAAGTCAAAAAAGTATGCCCATATTTATCTTTATTCTCTAATTTTTTTTTGAGCTCACGACATGCCTCTCTTGCTTCTATTCTTGAGGCCACTCCAATGACATTTGGAGTATTAACGTTATTATCTTTATTTAGGTTTGCATTAATTATTAAGCCAATAGCTACTGCTGGAAAAACAAATTTGCGGTACGTCTTAATTTCCAAAAGCTAAAAAATCTAATGTAACTATTATGGGTGATGAGTGAGGTTGATAAATATCTCTTATGAAAAATACAAAGAAATGCACAAAGAGCGCATCATGGAAAGACTCGCTCAATATTGCAGATGAAATTGGAAGAATAGGAAGAGGAGAAGGGTTAGGTGATTTCAGCTTCAAGAGATTCTTTGGAGGGATTTATAAAGACCACTCAGAAGATGAAGTCGAACAAAGCTTAATTGTTGGGACAGCAACGACTACTCCATCTATTGAAGATGTTTCTCTTGACTATCCTCAGCCTTGGCTTTTCTTCAGGTTAATCACTGGTTCAGTCATTCTTTTCTATAGCTTTATCGCTGTCTATAACCAATTTGAAAATACCAATCTACTGCCAGGCATTATTTTCACTGGTTCATTTGCCGTTCCAATATCAACTCTCTTTCTGTTCTTTGAATTAAATATCAGACGTAATGTTCCGATCTTGCAAGTCATGAGACTTGTTTTGACTGGAGGTTTGTTGTCCTTATTTGTTGCACTGGTTCTTTTTCAAAATGCTTTTTCCTTTGTTGGTCCACAGGGTTCATGGATCGCTGGCTTGTTAGAGGAATCAGCCAAGTTGATTGCTTTAAGGGTCCTAGTTAAAGACAACAAGAAGTATCCATACATCTTGAATGGCTTATTACTCGGAGCTGCCGTTGGTTGTGGTTTTGCTGCCTTTGAATCAGCTGGTTATGCATTAAACCTTGGAATGGCCAATATTGATTCATTGGTACAAATCATCCAGTTAAGAGGAGTGCTTTCTCCCTTTGCTCATATTGTTTGGACTGCGATTGCAGGTGCTGCGTTATGGCGAGTGCAAAGAGGCGGTGAGTTTTCTTTTGGACTCTTATTTAAGAAAGAATTCTTTGCTCCTTTTTTGACAGTTGTTTTTTGCCATGCCATTTGGAACTCAGGTTCAATCATTCCTTTTTGGGGTAAGTACGTGATTTGTGGATTAATTGCTTGGACTCTTGCTTTATCACTTTTGAACTTAGGTATAAAACAAATTGCCAAGGAGAAGGCGGGCAAAGAAATATTCAAACAAAATTAGATTCTTGAATCTTTATAAACATAGACCTCGCAATCCAAAAGAAAAACTGAACTTTAAGCTTTTAATTTTGAGATTTTGCTGTCAGTTGTAATCTGTTGGTTATTAGTAATCAAAACTTGATTGAAATAGAATAAAGAAATAGGGGTGAGAATGTTAAGCCATCCACACACCATCCACACATCGCAATATCGCTGAGAACCCATGGCATCACAGGAACCCAACTACTGGATCATGAAAAGTGAGCCCGATGTTTATGGAATAAATCACCTGAAAGTAGAAAAAGAAACACTTTGGGATGGAATCAGAAATTATCAAGCAAGAAATTTCATGCGCTCAATGCAAAAAGGCGATAGGGCTTTTTTTTATCATTCAAATTGCAAACCTCCTGGGATTGTTGGATTAATGGAAGTAATTGAAACTCATTTAACCGACCCAACACAATTTGATGAAAATTCTAGATACTTTGATCCTAAATCTTCATCAGAAAACCCTCGCTGGGATTGTGTAAAGCTTAAATACATAGGTCAATTCAGTAACAAGCTAACGCTAAGTGAAATGAATTCTAATTTTGATGTAAGTGAACTGATTCTTGTAAAAAAAGGGAACAGATTATCAATCATGCCAGTAAGTTCTAAAACAGCCAAAAAACTTTTCGGTTTTCTTGGGGATGCAAACTAATACAATTGAAAGCTAAATTTAATTGCCTTTTAATAAAGAATTTGAATCAAACATGTTACCTATGTACAAACGTGTAATCTCTCTGGAATTAACTCCATTTTGAACTAAAAACCCAGCCAGAGCTGCTTGAAGTAAACGATACTGATCCCAATTTGGATAGCGTTCAATAAAACTATTCATTGCTTTCTTCAAAGCCAAAGGAACCTGAGTCTGAAAACTAATAATTGAATCCGGAACAACTTCTCCAGGTCCCAAATGAGCTTCATCAGTTAATTGAGTCAATTCGCTTGTGGGCATTTGTACTTAGATCTCCATTAACTAGTTCCTCATATTTACCAAGAAACGTCAAGGTACTCTTAATTAGCCAATCTCTCCTTATCTCGTGATGAGATTTATTGCTATGAAAGGTTTTTGACGGAAAAGAAAGAAATGCTAATGAAGGCTTACCTCAAGTCCCATAAGTCAAATAAACTTCTTTGAAAATTTCTTTTTTCCACAGGCGCAAGTTGTTTTAAAGCTAATTAATTGCAATCCTGTGGAAAAAATGTGTAATTCGTTTTCTTTAGAGGGGAAAGATCAAAAAAAGTTTATATTCAAAATCAATATTTATTGCCTCGAATCCCACATGGTTCTCATGGCAGATGTAATAAGTTGAGCATTTGGTATCGGCCAATACACCTCTAAACTCCGATTATTTTGTTCTTTCCCATCGATAATTATCTTTAAACTCCATAAATCTTTGTTGCCATCCAAATGAGCCCAATATGCCTTGCGTTCAATTTCCAAAGAAATCTTCTCTTCAGGCATTAATTGATCTTGTAAATTTTTATGCTGGCCAATTAAATCAAAAATCAGCGGAATTAACTCTTTCCATTCAGTTTCCGATATCTCTACGGACCAACCATCTCCTCCTATTAAGTAAGGAAAATCTTTTCTTGAAGAATCTCTAACTAATCTCCAGCCAGGACCTTCGTATTCAATCATCCAGGCAATAAATCAGGCTGATCCTGCTCATCACTTAACTCAATAATTGCTCGTTGCACTGGCTTAACAGATGATTCTTCAAGTAATCCATCAAAGTCATCAAATCTTCTTTGCTTTGCACGAAATGCTATCCGCACTGTGGTTAGATATCTATTACTTGACTGTCTTATAAGACTCTCTCCACGCTTAGCTAAATCTTTAGAGTCAAGACCTGTTCTAATCACAATGCTTTTTTAATACTAAATTTAATTTTATATGAAAAATGGAAATCTTAACCGGTTGATCTTATAAAAACTATGAAAGAAGAAAAATCGCTTTCAAAAATCAATGGAACCCTTGCAATAGATCTTGGGAATTCAACTACTGTTGTTGCATTCCAAGCTGAAAATGATCGCTCCGTCCAATTAATAGAAATAAATCCAATTAGCCGTTCAAAAGGTGAGATACCTACTTTAGTCTGGAAGTCGCCTAAAAGAGCAGATCATTTTTTATTTGGGCAAGAAGTAGAAAATTTAAATCCTGAAGAGAGACAACCTCCATCGCTTTCAAGTGACTTTAAAAGATGGATAGGTGCTTCTGAAGAAAAATCAAAAGCATTAAAGAGCTTCTTATTGCCTGAAGAAGCAGGTGAATTATTTATTCAAAAAATATGGTCTGCTATTCCAAAAAAATACAATATTAAAAGACTTATATTGACTGCACCTGTAGAAACTTACAAAGCTTATCGGACATGGCTGTATAAAGTTTGCTCTAATTTAGAGGTACAAGAAATTGCTTTAGTTGATGAACCAACTGCAGCTGCAATAGGATCCCATCAAAAAGGTGGATCTAAGTTGTTAGTAATAGATATAGGTGGAAGCACCATTGATATGTCCATGGTGCTATTAGAAGGAGGCGAAGGACAGGCAGAACCAATCGCTCAATTAATGAGATTCAATGGGCAAGACCTAGAAGGGAAAAGTCAGCAAGTTCTTCGATGTGCCAAAGTTTTAGGAAAGCAAGGTTTAAGGCTGGGAGGAAGAGATATAGATAGATGGATAGCAAACCATTTAATACCGAACAGCCAAAATAATGAATTAATCCTTAATGCCGTTGAAAAACTTAAATGCAAACTTAGCGATATAAGTATTTCAGAAACGCAAATTCTTAGTGAAGAATTAATTACAGATTCTTTATCAGGAGATACAGAATTGTTAAGACTTAGCAGAATTGAGCTTGAAGAACTTTTAATGAAAAACGGTTTAATTAAAAGTCTTCAAAAGTTATTTGAGCAAACACTTTCAAGAGGGAGATCTAATGGCTGCGATTTAGAAGATTTAACTGGGGTAATACTTGTTGGAGGAGGTTCTCGAATACCCCTTATTAAAGAATGGTTAAATAAACAATTGAAATCATCAATTCTACTGACTCCACCTCCTATAGAAGCTGTTGTATTAGGAGCTTTAAGACTAACTCCTGGTGTGGAAATTAAGGATGTCTTAAGTAAAGGAGTAGCAATAAGGTGCTGGGATCAAAAAACAAATAAGCATATCTGGCATCCAATTTTCTTGCCAGGTCAAACATGGCCAACTGAAAAACCTATGTCAATTATTCTCGCTGCAAGTAAAGAAAATCAAGTGGAATTTGACTTGAAGATTGCTGATTATGACCTTGATGGTTCCCATGAAATTATTTATGTAAGTGGAATTCCAACAATTAAAGACGATTCACCAAAGGCAAAGTTCTTGGAATGGAATTCAAAAGCGCACAGAATTCAATTAAATCCTCCAGGAAAACTTGGGAAAGATTCTGTAAAAGTAAATTTTCATATCGACAAATCATGCAATCTAATTTTTGAATCTGTTGATCTAAGAAATAACAAGAAAATAGCGAATGCAAACCTTGGAGTGATTAGGTAAATGAAGATCTAATCACTTGATCTACTTAAAAAAACCCCTTCTTCTCCATCCACTTCCATCAATCTTAAGTGAATTGACTCTTTTCTTCTAGTTGTAAATTTCCTACCACAAAAATCAGGCTGAATAGGTAATTCTCTATGACCTCTATCAACCATTACTAAAAGCATTATCTTCTGCGCCCTTCCCCAAGGTTGAATTGCTTCAATAGCAGCTCTAACAGTTCTTCCAGTAAAAATTACATCATCAACTAAAATCACTTCTCTACCTTCAAGACTCGAAGAAATATCTGTAGACCTTGTAAGTCTAGTACCTACTCTAACTAAATCATCTCTATGAAAAGTAGGGTCAATAACTCCCTGATCAATAGGATGTGAAACTTTTTCTTTTAATTTTTCAGCCAAAACAGCTGCCAACTGAACTCCTCTTGTTGGAATTCCTAAAAGCAAGAGATTCTTACTATCAGATACATTTTCAATAATTTCTGAAGTAAGACGCAGAAGGGTTCGGCCTAATTCATCCTTTGAAAGTATCTCTAAATTTTCATGTGAAGTTGTTTCTTTCATTTAAAGCCTTGTATAGACTAGATTTTATGAAATAAGCAATACAATATTATTATGTAAATGAATAAGCAAAAGCTGACGGAAGTTGATACAAATAGAACTCCTGAGCAAAAAGAAGTAATTTGATATGAGGCCTTGAAATTAACTAAGCCCTTCCTCTCACGTACATGCAAAAAGAAAGGCAAATCAATTCAATAAAAACTGCTCCTATAGCACCTGTCGTTTTGACAATACTTGACGGCTGGGGATTTAGCGAAACCAAAGAGAACAATGCTATTAAACTTGCAAATACTCCTGTTATGGATGCTTTATGGGAAGCATATCCGCATACTCTTATAGAAGCCAGTGGGCAGCACGTTGGATTGCCAGATAACCAAATGGGGAACTCAGAAGTAGGGCATTTAACTATTGGAGCAGGTCGAATAATTCAACAAGAATTGGTAAGGATTACAAATACAATTCGCTCTAAGAAACTTAATCAGATAAATGCTTTAGAAAAACTTGCGAATAACCTAAAAGAAAACAAAAAAACACTTCATTTAATTGGTCTATGCTCAGACGGGGGTGTTCATAGCCATATAAATCACCTATCAGGACTACTTGAATGGGCCTCAAGCAAAGGAATTGGCAAAGTAGCTATACATGCATTCACGGATGGAAGAGATACTCCGGCTCAAAGTGCAATGGAATACTTGAATAAAGTCCAAGATACAATTCGAAAGTCTGGAGTAGGTGAATTAGCGAGCTTATGTGGGAGATATTGGGCTATGGATAGAGATAATCGATGGGAAAGAACAGAAAAAGCCTATAACTTACTAACAAATCCAACAATTGAAATTAATGAATTATCCCCTCAAGAAATTATTGCAAAAAGCTATAGAGAGGGAATAACTGATGAGTTTTTAGAGCCAAGTCGTCTAACAAACTCTTTCTTAAAAGAAGGAGATGGATTAATAATGTTCAATTTCCGTCCAGATAGAGCAAGACAATTAATTAAATCATTAGTATTAAGTGAATTTTCAGAATTTCAACGTGAATCTAATCCGTCTTTAGAAGTTATAACTTTTACTCAATACGAAGCCGGTCTACCTGTTTCTATAGCATTTCCTCCTGAATCTCTAGATCAACTTCTTGGCGAAGTTATTTCTGAAAATGGTTTAAAACAATTTAGAACTGCGGAAACAGAGAAATACCCTCATGTAACTTATTTTTTGAATGGAGGAATTGAGAAGCCTTTGCCAGGAGAAGATAGATATTTGGTTCCTTCTCCTCGCGTAGCAACTTACGACATGACGCCAAATATGTCTGCAGATTTACTTACAGATAGCTGTAAAAAAGCAATAGAGTCTGGCTTGTACTCATTAATAGTTATTAATTACGCCAATCCAGACATGGTTGGTCATACTGGTGTCTTAGATGCAGCAAAGGAAGCAATTACGAAGGTAGATCAATGCATCGGAGAGATTCTTCAATCAACTGGGAAAATGAGTGGGACTCTTTTAATAACTGCTGATCATGGCAATGCAGAAGTAATGACAGGACCTGATGGTCAACCATGGACAGCGCATACAACTAATCCAGTGCCTGTGATTTTAATAGAAGGTGAAAAAAGAAAAGTTTCTAACCAAGGCAATTCCATTGCACTTAGAGATAATGGAGGTTTAGCGGATATAGCCCCTACAATTCTTCAATTACTTTCTTTACCAAAGCCTAATGTCATGACCGGTTATTCTTTAATAGAGAATATTGAAACACCTAAACTTCCACATCTGATTCCACAACCTGCTTAAAACAATGCTTATTTCTATAATTACTTGGACCTGGGTTACTATTGGCTTATTGCTTATATTTTTAGTGCTACTTCATAGCCCAAAAGGCGATGGCATGGGAGGCCTTGCAGCAAGTGGCAGTTCTATGTTCTCTAGTGCAAGTAGTGCAGAAGCGACTTTAAACAAAGCTACTTGGACTTGTTTATTTCTTTTTCTAAGCCTTGCAATAATTTTAAGTGCAGGATGGCTTAAATAAAGAGTTACTTAAAACGCTTAATATCCTAGAGAGTCTTAAAATTAGAATAAATCAGCAAGTACTACAGAAAAAGTGCTCTCTAAAAATTTCTACTTATATTATCTATTAATATCAATATTTTTGTTAGTTCTACCTTCTAATCTTTATGCTCAAAAACGAATATGCAAAATTAAATATGGAGAAAAGAGCAGTGCAAAGAGGCTAGAAAAGAAAATCTTCCAAACAGATCTACCTGAATCAATTCAAAAAAAATATGGATTTGAATGTTACCAAATAGGAGTTGAGCATGATGAAAACAAAAAACCTATAAAGAAGTCACCTATCTATGCTTGTTGCCAGAACTATCTGCCTTTTTTATTTTAAACGGAATTAATTGTAAATAAAAAAGGAGAAGACTGAAGTCTTCTCCTTTTTTATTTAGGTAAATTAATTTCGATTAACTCAATAATCAAAATCACCTCCCATTCCTGCACCAGCACCTGCACTTTCTTTCTTTTCTGGCAGATCTGCAACAATGCATTCAGTAGTTAAAACCATTCCCGCTATTGATGCTGCATTCTGTAATCCAGAACGAGTAACTTTTGCAGGGTCAACAATGCCTTCAGACAACATGTCAACATATTTTCCTGAAGCAGCATTATAACCTTCAGTCAATGGTTTACTCTTCACATGCTCGGCTATAACAGCCCCA
>QCFW01000011.1 GCA_003280135.1 Prochlorococcus sp. AG-363-N16
AAGCTGCATTCCTAATACAACTAATCTTAAATTGTCTTGCGAATCCACACTCAATTGAAAACTTAAGAGCATTACTTTGTTCACCACTACTCAAAGTAAAAGTAGAAATTTTAGATAAGAAAGAAAACTCTTTCTATATTCAGGATAGATTAGAAAAATTCAATTCGTGGTCACAAGATTTCAAATCAATTGGTTTACTAGGTTGTATAGAGGGTTTGCTTAAAAGTGAGAATATCGCAAATTTAGCTAAAGAAGAGAGACTACTAGGTGATCTAATACAGTGCTCACAACTTGTTGAAGAAGCAATTCATTTAAATGGACTTGATGCCAAAGGAGCTGCAAGGTGGTTCAAAAGAAAACGACTTCAAATCTTAGATAACTTGCCAGAAGAAAGGCGACTTAATAGTGATATGGAAGAAAATTCGATAAATGTAATGACAATCCATCGAAGCAAGGGACTACAGTTTAAAGTTGTAATCTGTCCATATTTATGGCAAGCTCCACCATTATCTCAAGGCCCATTATGGAGATTAGAAAATGAGGGTAAATGTCTGTTATCACTAAATGCAAATTGGGGTAAGAACAAAGAAACAGTCAAGAATACTATAAATGAATCAATTCAAGAGTCAGAAAGATTAGCCTATGTAGCATTAACACGTGCTCAGAAACATTTAGTTGTTTTTTGGCATGATACTAAAAGTGAAATAAATAATCCATTAAAACCATTTTTAATTGGCTCCTTGAAAGAGTCAATTCTCAAAAATTTAAAACCTGATAATGATAACAGACCTAGGAACTGGGTAAACTTAAGATCTATAACCTCCACTCAAACTTATAACGATAAAGAAGTGCAAAAAGAATATTATCCAGTTCTTGAGAAGGGATACGCTCTAAAAACGGCTACTATTCCAAAAAGAAACTTAGATCTAAACTGGGGGCGATTTAGTTATTCCTCATGGGTAGCAAAATCATACGAGAATATTGGTTTAGAGTTAAATCCAGAGTCAATAGAAGAAGGTAAAGATACTGATCAATTAGAAGTTTATAACAACAGCAATGATCAAACAGTAAATGCATCTTACTTAGAACAAGAAGATATAAAGAACAATTGGTCAAAGTCTAATCCTTTTGAAAATTTCCCAAAGGGTCCTTTAGCTGGTGATTGTCTTCACCAGATTTTGGAAAAAATAGACTTTACTAAATCTGTATATCATAAGCAAACTGAAACTATTATCTTAGAAGAACTAAACAAAAGTGGAATAAATAAAAGCTTGCTTGAGGATGTAAGAGAAGGTATAGAAAGAGTCTTGAATTTACCTTTAGGCAAAGTTGTCAACAATATAAAGTTAAAAAATATTCTCCCAAAAGCTAAAATTAGTGAACTGAAGTTTGACCTATCGCTATCCCAAAATAACAAAAAAATTAATTCCATCGAGATCGCGAATATTTTTAGAGGATTCGCAGCCGGTCATTATTTAAATAACTATCATGAAAATTTGTCCAAATTAAATATTTATGCACATGGATTTCTTACAGGTGCAATTGATCTTGTCTTACCCGATAGCAATGATCTTAATCAAGCAAAGTGGTGGGTAATAGATTGGAAAAGTAATTGGTTGGGTAAGCAAGTCGAAAATGTAGGTAAGCCAAGATGTGGACCATTAGATTATTCGAAGAAAAAAATGTATTTAGAAATGATTAGGCATCACTACGCTTTACAAGCACATTTATATCTTGTAGCTTTACACAGATTTCTAAGTTGGAGACTTCCAGGTTATTCTCCTGAGAAACATTTAGGTGGCTATTCCTACATATTCCTAAGAGGAGTCCCATCAGCTCAAGAAATAAAGGTTAATCTAGGTGAAAATACTATCCCAGGAATAATTACAGAAAAGGCTCCTTTAGAAATACTGATGAAACTAAATAAACTTATCCAGAATGGAATGATATGAGCCAATTCAAAGAACATCTAATTCAAGATAAATTAAGCAATGAACTCTATAAGCTATTAGCGAAGAAATACCCACATCAAAGCTCATCAATTCACATAGAAGATCTTGTTTATGCATTAATTGGTTCTCTTAGTAGAGGTGATATTTATTTAGATGTTAGTCCTAATTCAAAAGCGCCTACAGAGATAAGAGCAGATGGTTGGCCGTCAAGGCATAACAAAGAATTATTAGATAGTGGTTGGCTCACACAGAAAAATAGCCCAATGATCAAAAAAGATAATCTTCTAAGCTTTAGACGCTGGTATTTCGAAATGGAAACAGTCACCAATAATCTAATAAGCAGAATATCTCAAAGCAATAGACATAAAAGATTATCAACTAAGGTCTCTACGCAGAATTATCAGCTTAAGTTAAATGACGCTCAACTACTGGCTGTAAATCTAATTGAACATAAGAATTTAATACTGCTTAGGGGAGGACCTGGAACTGGCAAAACTAGCACCATAGCTAAAATGATGCTCAAAGCTTTTTTACTAAGGTCAAATATGCGTATTGGGTTGGCAGCTCCAACAGGAAAAGCAGCAAGAAGATTACATGAATCATTAAAGAGCTCTTTTAAGCACCTTGGAGAACATGAGAAAAATATCTTTTCATCAATTCCTTGTTTAACAATCCATAAATGGCTAGAGGCCAATGAAAATGGTTTTAATAAAAATTCCTCGAATCAACTACAAGTAGATTTATTTGTTATAGACGAGATGTCTATGGTTGATTTACACCTAATGATGGGAATATTGGATGCTTTACCCAAAAAATGCAAATTAGTACTTGTTGGTGATAGTAATCAACTACCTCCTGTAGGAAGTGGTGCGATTTGGCACTATCTTCATAAAGAGCATAAATATGCAAAATTCAAAGACAGCTCAGTTTACTTGTCAAAAATTTATAGAAACAGAGGAGATATTGCGTCCCTAGCTAATTTACTGATAAATAAAGGAATAGACGCTTTTTATAAAAAAATAGAAAGTCTCTCATCAACCTCAAACATTAATTTGGTTAAATCCACAAAAACAGAAATACCAACCTTCATTATTGAATCAATAAAGTCTAATTATAATAAGTTAAAAGAAATTTCTTTAAAAATTTTTGAGCTATATAATAATAAATATTCTCTTAATAATAACGATAAAATTATCAATGAGTTGTCTATACAAGTATTTAACTATATGGAAGAGTTGATGGTTTTATGTCCTAGAAATTATGGTAAATGGAGTGTAGATCATATTAATAGGGTTGTATTAAATAGTCTTGCAAAGAAAGATAGCCATTGGTTGCCCGAAGGCGTACCAATAATATGTGAAGAGAATCAATCTGAAATAGGTTTAGCTAATGGAGATATGGGCATGACAGTTGGTAGTGGGAAATTACAACATCTCTTATTTAGAGTCATTGAGAAAGAAGGAATACAAGCTTTTCAGCTCATACATCCTTCAAGAATAAAAGCATATAAACCAGCATTTGCTATGACTATTCATAAAGCCCAGGGAAGTGAGGCAACAAATGTAATTCTTTTATGGCCCAATAAGCTAAAAGGGAAACAACTAAAAGAAGAACGGAATGATGATTATGAGCAAAAACTTTTGTACACAGCTATTACCAGAGCAAGAGAAAAGCTTAAATTACTAATATCAGAAGATCTTAAAGATTAAAGTCTCTAAAAATTGCATAGACTAACGTAATGATAGATTAGTAAGAATCCTTTTATAAGGGAGTCAACGAAGTACGGTTATATACCGATTTGGAGGTTGTCTGCCTTAACTATAGGAAACCCAAGGCAGACCATCTATTTTCATGACAAAAATCTTAAATTCCGAAGAAGATTCAAAGTGTTCTGATGATTATCAGGATGTTAATAGCACAAAAAAAGAAACGTCCGAGGAGGAACCAAATAAATCAATAGATTCAATAGCAGATATAGTTAATGAAGATGACTTTAATAGTTTTGGTTTTAGCAAAGACCTAGTACATACCTTAACTAAAAAGGGTTATAAAAGTCCTACTCCCATTCAAAAAGCAGCAATTCCAGAGTTGATGCTCGGTAGAGATTTACTAGGGCAAGCTCAAACTGGAACAGGGAAAACAGCAGCTTTTGCTCTCCCAATTTTAGAAAGAATAAAAACAAATAAAGGGGATCCACAAGTACTTGTGTTAGCTCCAACAAGGGAATTAGCAATGCAAGTTGCAGAATCGTTTAATGCTTATAGCGAAGGGCATCCAGAAATAAAAGTTTTAGCAGTTTATGGAGGGTCAGACTTTCGTTCACAAATAAATTCACTAAGAAGAGGAGTAAATATAGTTGTTGGGACTCCAGGAAGAGTGATGGATCATATGCGACAAGGAACATTGGCAAAAAATTCATTAAAAACCCTTGTTTTAGACGAAGCAGATGAGATGCTGAGAATGGGTTTTATAGATGATATTGAATGGATTCTTGAGCAATTGCCTGAAGAAAAGCAAATGATATTATTTTCAGCAACGATGCCTTCAGAGATTAGACGCTTATCAAAAAGATATCTAGAAGATCCAGCCGAAATAACAATTAAATCTAAAAAGAAAGATGCAAAATTAATTAGACAGCGTTACATAACCATTCAAAATAGCCATAAACTTGATGCGTTAAAAAGAATTCTAGAAACCAGTACTGAAGAAGCAGTAATTATTTTTGCAAGAACAAAATTAATTACTCAAAGGTTAGCTGAAGCATTAGAAGTTGCAAATTATAATGTAGCTGTCTTGAACGGAGATGTCCCACAAAACTTAAGAGAGAGAACAGTAGAAAGATTAAGGATTGGAGGAATTGATATATTAGTAGCAACTGATGTTGCAGCTAGAGGACTTGATGTAGAAAGAATTGAACTTGTTATTAATTACGATATGCCTTTTGATACAGAAGCATATATTCACAGGATCGGAAGAACTGGTAGAGCAGGCAGAAGTGGTGAAGCTATACTTTTTGTAAGTCCAAGAGAACGTTCTTATTTATCTAACTTTGAAAGAGTTGCTGGTCAAAAGATAGAACAAATGGATATACCAAATAATGAATATATTAACAAATTTCGCTTGGAGAAATTAAAGAAAAGTCTTAGGGATGAAAGTTCAGCTGATGAAAATGGTGAACTAATCATTTTTACTAAGCTAATTGAAGAAATGGAAGAAGAATATAAGATGGAAGCAAAAGAATTAGCTATCAATGCATTAAAGCTAGCTACAGGTAAATCAAATCTATTAATTGATGAAGATGAAAGTTGGTTAAAACAACAAGATAATTTTAAAAGAAGAAATGATCGGCATGATGATCGTAATAGGAGTAGAAGGAAGAATAATCGATTTGAATCAGCCATGACAGAAAGAGATAAAAATAGGTACAGATTAGAGGTTGGCCATAGAGATCATGTTAAACCGGGGAATATAGTGGGGGCTATTGCAAATGAATCAGGTTTAAAAGGTAAAATGATTGGAAGGATACAAATCTTTAATGATTACAGCCTAGTTGACTTACCTAAAGGGATGCCAAACGAAATTTTTCAAAATCTGAAAAGAGTCAAAATAATGAATAAGGAATTAAATATAAGTATATTTAATTAAATATGTTCAAATATATCATTAGGTTATCAAGATTAGCTTTCATTGCGAGCTTCATAGCTTTATCAACCAATGGTTTGCATAGTCAATTAAAAACAAAAATGGTAACAAAGATATGTTTAAAAGGTTTTAAAACAGAGATGAGATTTGCCAGAAAAAAACCACCTGAAAATATGGATATTTTTACATGTAATTGTTTCATTAAAAAAGTATCAAATGGATCTGGAATCATTAATGCTCAATCTGTATGTAAAAAAGAAGCTGCAGAAAAGTTTAATTTATAGTTTTTTATAATGAAAAGAAAAATTCCTAAAAAAACAAGTTCCTTAAAAAGACTTTTAGATAGTCAAAAGAATGATTTATCTTTAATAATAGCAGCATCAAGCTGTTCAATTATTAATAAGATATTTGATTTAGCTCCTCCAGTAATCATAGGATTGTCAGTTGATGTTGTTATCAATAAAGAAAACTCCTGGATATCTAATTTTGGTTATACATATGTACCCACTCAAATAACATTTTTAGCCTTATTCTCATTTTTAATTTGGAGTGCTGAGTCTTTATTTGAATATCTTTATGGGATTCTATGGAGAAATCTAGCCCAAACTACGCAGCATAATCTTAGAATAAAAGCCTATAACCATCTCCAGAAATTAGAGCAATCATTTTTCGAAAATGACAATTCCGGAAGATTGATGGCTATATTAAATGATGACATTAATCAACTTGAGAGATTTCTTGATCAAGGGGCAAACCAGATAATTCAACTGTTAGTTACTGTAGTAATAGTTGGTATAACAATGATAGTAATTTCACCCGGTGTCGCTGTATTTTCATTTTTACCTATACCTATAATACTTTTTGGTTCTATAAGATTTCAGAAAAAGCTTGCTCCTAAATATAAAGATGTAAGAGAAAAAGCTGGTGACCTAGCTGCTCGACTAAGTAACAACTTAGGGGGAATGTTAACCATCAAGAGCTTTGCGACAGAACAATGGGAGCTGAAAAGAGTAGAAATTGATAGTAAGTCCTATCAACGAAGTAATCGAAAAGCTATTAAACTATCTGCAGCATTTATTCCTTTAATTCGATTTGCAATTTTATTTGCATTTTTAGCAATACTTATATTAGGAGGAATAAAGTCATGGAATGGTCAGTTAGCAGTAGGAAGCTATAGTTTCCTGGTTTTTATTACTCAACGCTTACTTTGGCCATTAACAACATTAGGTCATGTTCTAGATGATTATCAACGATCAATGGCTTCCACAAATCGAGTACTAGATCTGATAGATACTAATGTAAGGATTTCAAGTGGTTCAATTAATTTACCTAAAAAACAAGTAAAAGGAAATATAGAATTCAAAAATGTTTGTTTTAATTATGAAGACAGGGGAGAGTTATTTAAAGATTTCAATCTAAATATAGAAGCAGGTAGCACAATAGGAATTGTAGGTTCAACAGGCTCAGGCAAAAGCTCTTTAGTAAAACTAATTCTACGATTATATCCAATAAATAGAGGCAATATAGAGATTGATGGAATAGAAATCGACAAGTTAAACTTAAAAGATTTACGAAACTCAATTGCATTAGTCAGTCAAGAAGTCTATTTATTTCATGGAACTATTAGGGAAAATATTTCTTATGGAAATGAAGATTCGACATTAGATCAAATAATAAGAGCTGCAGAATTATCAGAGTCAAAAGATTTTATAGACACGTTACCAAAGGGGTTTGACACTATTATTGGAGAAAGAGGTCAAAAACTATCTGGTGGACAATGCCAAAGAATAGCTTTAGCTAGAGCAATTCTAAAAGATGCACCTATCTTAATTTTAGATGAAGCTACTGCTTCTGTAGATAATGAAACTGAAGCGGCAATACAAAGATCGCTTTCAAAAATAACATCTAATAGAACAACTATCATAATTGCACATAGACTAAGCACAGTTAAAAATGCAGATAAGATAATTGTTTTAGAAAACGGGAGGTTAGTAGAAACTGGTAACCATGAAACTCTAAACAAAAACAAAGGTGTATATTCTGAACTTTGGAAGGTACAAGCTGGAATCTAAGAATTAAATCTAATCATAGAAAAAGGTTAAAGAGGTAATTACTTTTTCAAATAAGTTACTAACATTTGACCATCGTTTTTCATTTGTACTTGCAGCAAGTGTAAATAATGAACCTTTATCAATGACAACAGTTGCAATTTCATGTCGGTCTCGATCAGGTAAATGTATTGAATATTCGATGTCATAAAAAGTATGTCCATTTACTTCTCTTCTGTTTGTATTTAAAAGCTGAGCTTCTCGTCCAGTTCCATCAGGAGCTATCACATCATTAATTAGTCTATCTCCAACGTCCTCAGGACTCCCTATATCTTCTAACAAAGGAGCATCAGACAAATCAGAAACCACAAGGCTCAGGGTCTCATCACTATTAATAACGTCATGAAAAACAACTTCAGGACCTCCTGAAACAGCCACACGAGTCCATCCTGTGGGATAAAAGAAACCATAGCGTCCATTTGAACTCTGGAAAGCTTCAAGACCAGCAGTTGAATTAGAACTACAAGCACTTACAACAATGATAAGAAGAAATAGTCCAACAAAACGAACACACAAATTAGAAAGCTTCTTCATTGATCTGAACTCATTGTTCATATTCTGCCGGAGGTAGTAAGCATCTGCAAAACAGAAACTAAAATGAACATTTTTTCAAAACACTGCTAAAACTACATTTATCTGCAAAAGGACACTGAGCGGCTTCACAAGACCACTTGCTAATTTAATTGACCAATTTGAGCAACTCCCTGGAATTGGTCCAAAAACAGCGCAAAGACTTGCATTACACCTATTGAGACAGCCTCAAGAAAAAATTAAAAATTTTTCTAATGCTTTGTTAAACGCAAAGAGTCAAGTAGGGCAATGTTCGACTTGCTTCCATTTAACAGCCAATGATGAATGTGAAATTTGTTGCAATTCAAACAGATCTAAAGAACTAATATGCGTTGTAGCTGACTCTAGAGACTTACTAGCCTTAGAAAGGACTAGAGAATACAAAGGTGTATATCATGTTCTGGGAGGACTTATATCACCTATGGATGGTGTAGGCCCTGAATTATTAAATATTTCAAGCTTAATTAAAAGAGTAAGTGAAGAAGCAATTGATGAAGTAATTCTTGCTTTAACACCAAGTATTGAAGGAGATACAACGAGCCTATATCTAGCAAAGTTATTAAAGGTTTTTGTTAAAGTAACACGAATTGCATATGGTCTTCCTGTGGGAAGTGAACTGGAATATGCTGATGAAATAACTTTAGCTCGTGCACTAGAAGGACGCACAGACATCTAACTACTTTCAAAACAAATGCCTACAAATAATAGACAAACGAAATATAGCTCTATCAAGCCTAAGGATCGTCTCCCAGCCTGGATTAAGCCCTCAATTGGTAAAGCATCACAATTAGAACAAGTTCAAAACCTAGTTAAAAAGAATAGACTCCATACTATTTGCGAAGAAGGTCGATGTCCTAATCGTGGTGAGTGTTATGCATCTGGTACAGCTACATTCTTATTAGGTGGTTCAATCTGCACTAGAAGTTGTGCATTTTGCCAAGTAGACAAAGGAGTTCCTCTACAACCTAAAGACAATGATGAATCTATTAGAGTTGCAAATGCAGTCAAGGCTTTAAATTTAAAATATGTTGTTCTTACCTCTGTAGCTAGAGATGATTTATTTGATCATGGTGCAAGTCTTTTTACAAGAGCTATCGCAGCTATAAGAGAGTTAATTCCACTAATAAACATTGAAGTGCTTACTCCAGACTTTTGGGGAGGGTCTAAAAATACTGATGAGGCAATAATGCTTCAAAGGAGCCGTTTACAAATAGTTTTGTCATCGAATCCTATATGTTTCAACCACAATTTAGAAACAGTGGAGAGGCTTCAGGGCGTAGTTAGAAGAGGGGCAACTTATATGCATTCATTGAGATTATTGAAAACAGCTAGAGAGATCGCTCCAACCATCCCTACAAAGTCAGGACTCATGCTTGGACTTGGAGAAAGCTATAGTGAGGTTATTCAGAGCCTTAAAGATTTAAGAAAGGTAGACTGTCAATATCTAACAATTGGTCAATACCTCCGGCCTTCCCTTGCACATATGCCAGTCGAGAAATATTGGCATCCAGCAGAGTTTGAAGAGTTTGCTCAAAAAGCTAAGGAATTAGGTTTCAAAAAAATAAATAGTGGTCCTCTCGTTAGAAGTAGTTATCATGCCGAAAAAAGCTAACCCAAAGTACCTTTTCGCTCTCTATAACTATCCCAAAGTTGAAGACTTTTTTTATAAACATTAATACATTCACATTTCATCAAAGTTCCGGCACCACCCCAAACAAGTCTTAAAGGTAAATCATTCGGTGCAGAACCAACTTGTTTAATAGTTTCAAAACCTCTCTTACGAAAATAACGAACTAACTTAGCATGCTGAAAAAGATCATCGTTAATTGCTAACAGTCTTGCATTTCTGCATGGTGTCGATTCAATTGCCCAAGCCATTGTTGCAGCCCATATCAAATGTCCAATACATTCAGGAGAGTCTTCACCCACTTTCATCGTATCTAACTGTAAGCCATTTAAACCTGAGTAAGCCCAGGCTTTCATTTCACCAAGAAGCTTAATCTTGGTTGGAGATGTATAAGTGCCGACTACTAGTCGTAAAGTCCACAAATTAAGAGGTCTTCTTACTTGAAGTCTTAGCAAAAGTGCTTCAGATGAAGCTTGTTTTTCTAATATAGATAAATTTACGTCCATGATGAATTTGGCCACTGAGTATTTCCAGGTTGACGTTTGGAAATTTCACGAATATGTTTTTGTCTTTCAGCAAATCGCGCGCGATCTTCATCTGTAAAGCTATTCACGCAATGATGACACTGAATGCCAGTAACATATTCAGACCTATCGCAATCCTTGGGAGATAAGGGCATCCCACAGGCATAACAAAGTTTATGAATACCAGGAGAAAGGTCATGGCTTAGTGAAACTCTTTGATCAAAAACAAAGCACTCGCCATCCCATTTACTTTCTTCTTCTGGAATTTCTTCTAGATATCTTAAGATTCCACCATGTAGATGATGAACTTCAGGAAAGCCCTGTTTTGTCAAATAAGCAGTAGCTTTCTCACACCGAATCCCACCAGTACAAAACATTGCAATTTTAGTTGCATTATTTTCTTCTAGAAGTATTTTTAAATTGTTATCAGCCCAGGAAGGGAAGTCACGGAAAATATCAGTATGAGGATTAACAGAGCCTGAAAACGTACCGACACCAATTTCATATTCATTACGAGTATCAATTACTAATGTACTTGGATCTTCCAAATAATTATTCCAGTCTTTCGGCTCTATATAGGCTCCTGAAAACTCTAAAGGGTTAACACCCTCTACTCCCATAGTTACTATTTCATTTTTAATTTTTACTTTAAATCGTCGAAAAGCTTGTTTTTGTGTCCAACTATATTTAATTTCAATTTCATTGAGATCGATAAACCGATTAATTTGCTTTAAAACCACAGAGACACCTTCTTTGGCTCCACAAATCGTTCCATTCACACCCTCGATTGCGAGCAAAATACTCCCCCTTACATCATATTCCTCGGCTATTGTTGCAAGCTTTAATTGCAAACTGTTCAGAGTAGTCTTTCCCAAGGAGAAAAAACCATAAAAAGTAGCCACCTTCAAATTACAAGGATTTTTATCTCTATTGTCTTTCATATAATTTCCAATTAACGCTAACTCCCGCTTTTGTAAGTAATTTTCTATCAGCAAGTATTGCAGGGTTACTTGTTGTCAATAAAGAGTCGCCATAGAAAATAGAATTAGCTCCGGCAAGAAAACATAATACTTGAGCTTCTTCTCCTAATTGTTCACGCCCTGCACTAAGACGAACTTTACTAAAAGGCATTAAGATCCTTGCAACAGCTACCATCCTTACCATTTCAATAGGATCTATTGAAGACAAGTTGTCCAAAGGGGTGCCTTCAACCGCTACTAAGGCATTAATAGGAACACTCTCTGGATGGGGATTCATGTTTGCTAAGACCTTCAATAATGAAGCTCTGTCTTTAACTGATTCACCCATTCCTATAATTCCACCACAACAAACTGAAATACCAGCAGAACGAACCCTTTCTAATGTCTCAATACGTTCTTGATATGTTCTTGTAGAAATTATTTCATCATAAAACTCTGGACTAGTATCAAGATTATGGTTATAAGCGGTCAATCCAGCATTAGCTAAGCGAGAAGCCTGATCATTCGTAAGCATTCCTGCAGTAACACAGGCTTCTAAACCTAATTCTCTAACTCCACTAACCATTTTTAGCATAGATTCAAAACTTGCTCCATCCCGTATTTCACGCCACGCCCAACCCATACAAAACCTATCTGCTCCAGAGGCCTTGGCAGCTTTCGCCTGAGTGAGTACATCGTCCAAATTTAGTTGGCCTTGCTGAGTAGTTAAATCGCTTGCATTATGAATTGACTGAGGACAATAAGCACAATCCTCTTCACACCCTCCTGTCTTTACACTAAGCAAAGATGCTAACTGAACCTTATAACCAGGATTAGCTTTTCTATGAATAATTTGAGCTTCCCATAAAAGATCCATTAAGGATTTCTCTAATAAATTTTTTATTTCTTGAGTTGTCCAATTATGCTTCAGGTCATTTTCATTTAAACCATCAGATTTGGAGTCAATAAAAGTCATAATTTAAGATTGAAAGTCTTCCTCTTTTGGAGATATTTGATTTAATCCTCCAAAGCGACGACATCTAGATTGATAGTCAGATAGAGCATGTAGTAATGAATTTCTATCAAAATCTGGCCATAGAGTTTCTGTTATATATATTTCTGAATATGCTAATTGCCAAAGTAAGAAATTACTAATTCTTCTTTCACCACTAGTTCTAATAAGAAGGTCAGGGTCTACTTCATTAGCAGTTAGAAGTTCAGCCGCAAAAATATTCTCATCTATAAGTGAAGGATCCAATTCACCATTTAATGATCTAATGGCAAGATTCTTGGCAGCATTTACAAGTTCTCGTCGGCCACCATAATTAGTACAAACATTAAATTTAATTCCTGTATTCCCAGAAGTTAATTCTGTCGCTTGAATAATTAGATCTTGTAATTCATTTGGAAGTTTTACTAAATCCCCTAAAAAACTAATTCTAACTTGTTGAGCCCTTAATGTTTGCAACTCTTTCTTTAAAACTCTCTTAAACAAAGTCATTAAAAAACCGACTTCCTCTAATGGTCTAGACCAATTTTCTGTAGAAAAAGCATATACAGTTAATGCTCCAACTCCCCAATCACTACATAAACGCAATGTATTTTTCAATGCATCTACACCCGCTGAATGTCCTACTGACCTAGGAAGTCCTTTTGCCTTTGCCCAACGACCATTACCGTCCATAATTACAGCAATATGATCTGGCATACGAAATGGATCTAACTCTTCTGGGATAGAAGAAGTGAGTTGTTTATCTTCAGATTTAAGTGACGAAGATTTCGTCATTGCAAATTGTCCTTAGGAGTGATTGAAGTCGATGAATTCTCCGGAGAATTAGCACTATTTGTGGACTTGCTTACAAGTTTAACTGGTGTTGAGTTTGAGTAGTCCTTTAACAAGTCAAGTAATCTACTACTTGTTATAGGTCGTTCAAGACGACCTTGACTTGCAAGAGACAAAGTACCTGTCTCTTCAGAAACAACTATACAAATACATTGATCGAAACGTTCAGTAATGCCTAAGGCAGCCAAATGTCTAGTGCCATAGCGACTAATGCCTTGTCTTGATAAGGGTAGTATGACACCAGCAGAGATGATTCTATTACCTTTAACCAATAAAGCTCCATCATGAAGAGGAGTGTCTGCGGCAAAAAGATTTAAAATCAGTTCACTTGAGACATATGCATCAACAGGAATTCCAGGATACAAGAAATCCTCAGGACGCAAGTCACTACCCATATCAAGGACTATCAAAGCGCCTCTTCGATTTTGAGACAATTTACCTGCTGCTTCAGTTAGGTATGAAACAGTACTAGTATTTGACTGAAATTCCTTTTGAGTGTCACCAAGCAGAACTGCCAACCTTCCAGTTCCAAGCAATTCCATTAAGCGTCTTAGTTCTCCTTGCCATAAAATTGCAAGAGATAAAGAGCAAACCAAAACCAAACCTCCTGCTAATTCAGAAGTTATAGGAAGACTGTCAAAACGTTTGACGAACCATGCTAAAGAAACAAGGAACAAATATCCTCTTAACAACCAAAGAGTTCTTGTCTCTTTAACTCTTGAAAAAAGTAAAACAGCTAAGCCTGCAGCTAATAATAGATCGAGTAAAAAAGGCCAATTATTTAGCCACCAAGAAATCACTCAATCAACCCATCTAAGGTTAATCTACCTATCGATGGTCAATAAAGCGATCAGGAAGTATGTCATATCGCAATAGATCTTCAGGTAATTCTCTTTTTTGTATCAAATCAGCCTGTCCATTTCCAACTAAAACCGTTGCTGGTTTTGGAATTCGATTGTAATTAGAACTCATTGATAAGTTGTATGCACCTGTACAGAAAATTCCTAAAACATTACCGCTCGAAGCTTTAGGTAATAGATAATCCTTTAACAAGACATCGCCAGATTCACAATGCTTCCCCGCTACGGTTACTAACTCTTTCTCATCTCCTAAAAAATTATCCACAACACATGCTGTATATGCTGAGTCATAAGTGATAGGACGGGGATTATCACTCATTCCTCCATCTACGGAAATGTATGTTCTCAATCCAGGAATTTCCTTTCTTGAACCGATTTTATAAAGAGTAATTCCAGATGTTGCAACTATAGATCTACCAGGTTCACACAATAATCTTGGCAAATCAAGATCTCTACTTTTACATGCTTTTTCCATGCCTAAGGCAATTGTTTTAACCCAATCATTGATAGAAGGAGGATTATCAGAGGAAATATATTTAATACCAAGACCACCTCCAACGTTTATATCGTTAATCGGGTGTCCTATTTCTATTGCTTTTTTAAGCGCATCGGCAAGTACACTTGATAAGTCACGATGAGGTGCCAATTCAAAAATCTGAGAGCCTATATGAGCATGAAGTCCAGTTAAATGCGCCCATTGATAGTTCTTTAAACGAATTAAAGTGTCTTCTAACTTATCTGGATCAAAGCCAAATTTACTATCAAGATGACCAGTTCTTATATATTCATGTGTATGACATTCTATGCCAGGTGTAAAGCGCAACATCAGTTTTGCTTTATGGCCTTCAGTTGGTATTAAATTATCTAGTTGATCAATATCATATTCATTATCTATTACAATATTAACTTTATTTTGATAAGCAATAAGTAATTCCCTTTTGGATTTATTATTACCATGAAAAAATATATTTTGACTTTGAACTCCGGCATTAAGTGCTGTTATCAATTCCCCTTCAGAAACAACATCTAAGCCAAAACCTTCTGATTTTACGATACTACTAATAACCAAAGAACTATTCGCCTTAGATGCATAAAGGGGTAATGAGAGACCTTTATAATTTTTACTCAAAGCATTCTTATATGCTTTGCAAGAACTTCTAAAAGTAAATTCATCTAGTACATACAATGGCGTTCCATATCGCTCAGCCAAGTCACTTAACAAGCAACCTCCTACTGTTAATCTGCCTTTCTCATCAATCTCAGACGTAAGGGGGTAAATATTCCTGTTAGGACTCGACTGATCTTCAATAAATTCGAAAGGTTTGTCAATAATCATGATCTCTTAGACTGAAACTGGAGAGCTAAATATTTCTAAGAATTTAACTTTAGTCATTAAGGTGGCAAAAAAACTTGGAAACAGAAAACTCTTTTCTTAAAGCTGAATTAATTGCATTAAACAAGAAGAACCTTTCTCAATGCTTTGAGCTTGACCAGGTTGCGCTGAATGGGTTGTGGTCAAAAAGCCAATGGGAATATGAACTTAGCTCATCTTCAAGAATGTGTATTGGCGTAAAAAGAGAATCAAAAATAGTCTCTCTAGCATGTGGATCTTTAGCCAAAGAGATGCTAGATATAACTTTTGTAGCAGTGCATCCCTCTTTCAGAAGGCAGGGGTATGCAAAATTTGTTCTGTCTACTTTGCTAATTAAAGCAAAAGAATCATTGGTAAATAATGCTATACTTGAAGTTAATGAGCAGAACATTGCAGCCCTAAACTTATACAAAAATCTTGGTTTTAAAGAAGTTAGTATAAGAGAAAAGTATTACAAAAATCGCTTTAATGCTAGAGTTATGCTTAAAAAAATCTGAAAAAGATAAAGAACAACAGTTTTTACTACATTTAAAAGAGTTTAAACTAAATAAAAATCCATTTTAAAAAGTTCAATGCATTGTTTTATGGGGTGAAATATTACGAATTACGGTATACACGAAAGCCCATCGGAAGCGCATTCCCTTCTTAATCCTGATAAGTTAGTTAGTAATACAAGTTGGCCCGGAAAATGTTCGAGCGGTTTACTGAAAAGGCAATCAAGGTCATTATGCTGGCCCAGGAAGAAGCTCGTAGACTTGGTCATAATTTCGTAGGAACAGAACAAATCCTTTTGGGCTTAATAGGGGAAGGAACTGGTGTTGCAGCAAAAGTTCTAAAGTCTATGGCTGTAAATCTTAAGGATTCTAGAGTTGAAGTTGAAAAAATAATTGGTAGAGGCTCAGGTTTTGTTGCCGTCGAGATACCTTTTACACCAAGAGCAAAAAGGGTTCTTGAACTT
This sequence comes from Prochlorococcus sp. AG-363-N16, assembly GCA_003280135.1. Classification (GTDB taxonomy): domain Bacteria; phylum Cyanobacteriota; class Cyanobacteriia; order PCC-6307; family Cyanobiaceae; genus AG-363-N16. The sequence goes on from QCFW01000011.1 coordinate 16,416, forward strand.
TCTCTTGAAGAAGCTAGGCAACTTGGTCACAACTATATTGGAACAGAACATCTATTACTAGGCCTTATTCGTGAAGGAGAAGGAGTTGCAGCAAGAGTTCTAGAAAATCTAGGCGTTGACCTCAGTAAAGTAAGAACACAAGTTATAAGAATGCTTGGGGAAACTGCAGAAGTAACTACAGGAGGAGGAGGAGGAGGGAAAAGCTCTGCAAAAACAGCAACACTAGATGAATTTGGAACAAATCTCACAAAACTTGCAAGCGAGTCAAAATTAGATCCAGTAGTCGGAAGATTTGAAGAAATCGATAGAGTGATTCAAATCCTAGGACGAAGAACTAAAAACAATCCTGTCCTAATAGGGGAGCCAGGCGTAGGCAAAACAGCTATTGCCGAAGGTCTTGCCCAACGTATTCAGCAAGGAGATATTCCAGATATTCTTGAAGAGAAAAGAGTATTAACTCTTGATATTGGACTTCTTGTCGCTGGCACAAAATATCGTGGTGAATTTGAGGAAAGATTGAAAAAAATAATGGAAGAAATTAAATCAGCAGGCAATGTAATTCTCGTCATTGATGAAGTTCATACCTTGATAGGAGCTGGTGCTGCAGAAGGTGCAATAGATGCAGCTAATATTCTCAAACCAGCTCTAGCAAGAGGAGAACTTCAATGCATTGGAGCAACAACACTTGATGAATATAGAAAACACATTGAAAGAGATGCTGCATTGGAAAGAAGATTTCAACCCGTAATGATTGGAGAACCCTCAATTGAAGACACAATTGAAATTTTAAAAGGACTTAGAGAAAGATATGAGCAACACCATCGATTGAAGATTACTGATGATGCACTAGAAGCAGCAGCCAATTTAGGAGATAGATATATTTCCGATAGATTTCTTCCTGATAAAGCAATAGACCTTATAGATGAAGCTGGAAGCAGGGTAAGACTATTAAATTCCAAGTTGCCAGAAGAAGCAAAAGTAGTTGACAAAGAACTACGGAAGATTCAAAAAGAAAAAGAAGAGGCTGTAAGAGAACAAGATTATAATAAAGCTGGAGAATTGAGAGAAAAAGAAGTTGAGCTAAGAGATAACATACGCTCAATTTTAGATAATTCGAAACAAGAATCTTCAGTTGAAAAATCAAATCAAGAAGTCTCAGCAAATAAAAAAGAAGAGAATATTAATGAAAGTTCTAAACAAGAAAGTAAAACTCCGATAGTTAATGAAGATGATATTGCACATATAGTTGCTTCATGGACTGGTGTTCCTGTTCAAAAACTTACAGAAAGTGAATCAGTCAAATTACTAAATATGGAAGAAACACTTCATCAAAGACTTATTGGCCAAGATGAAGCTGTAAAATCTGTTTCAAAAGCAATTAGAAGAGCAAGGGTTGGCTTAAAAAATCCAAACAGGCCTATTGCTAGTTTTATCTTCTCAGGTCCAACGGGTGTAGGAAAGACAGAACTCACAAAAGCACTTGCTTCCTACTTCTTTGGAAGCGAAGAGGCAATGATTAGGCTAGACATGTCGGAGTTTATGGAACGTCATACTGTAAGTAAACTAATAGGTTCTCCTCCTGGTTATGTAGGTTTTAATGAAGGGGGGCAGTTAACAGAGGCGGTAAGAAGAAGACCTTATACTGTTGTTTTATTTGATGAAATAGAAAAAGCTCATCCAGATGTATTCAATCTACTTCTACAATTATTGGAAGAGGGAAGACTAACTGATTCAAAAGGAAGGACAGTAGACTTTAAGAATACACTGATAATTATGACATCCAATATAGGCTCTAAGGTAATAGAAAAAGGTGGGGGAGGATTGGGATTCGAATTCTCTGGAGAGAATCAAGAAGAAAGTCAATATAATAGAATTAGATCATTAGTTAATGAAGAGCTAAAACAATATTTCAGACCAGAGTTTTTAAATAGATTAGATGAGATAATTGTCTTCCGTCAGCTAACAAAAGAGGAAGTTAAAGACATAGCAGAAATAATGTTAAAAGAAGTTTTCTTAAGAATAAAAGATAAAGGTATAACATTAACTGTTTCAGATTCCTTTAAAGAAAGATTAGTAGAAGAAGGTTACAATCCGTCCTATGGAGCAAGACCTCTTAGACGAGCAGTAATGAGATTACTAGAAGATAGCCTTGCAGAAGAAGTTTTATCAGGAAATATTAAAGAAGGTGATACTGCTGTAGTAGATATCGATGAAAACAAAAAAGTAATTGTTAAACATATTGAAGGGGACAAGCTAAACAAACAACTTGCCAGTGCTGGCTTATAACTAAATAAATTGTCAAATTATTTTAGATGAGAAAAGAAGTTTTTCATCATACAATTTCTCCAGAAAGGGTAATTAGAGGGAAGAATGCTTGGTCAAAAGGCAAGTATTTAATAGCATCAATTTGCAAACAGCCTTTATTTATTGGCCGTAGTAAAAACACAACATATTTAAGGGAAAAGCTGTTTGTAGACCTTAAGAACTTAAATCTTTCTCCTGTATTTGTAGAAATAAATAAAGACTGTTGTGAGGAAGACATTCTAGCTTTGGAAGAATCATATAAATCAAATAATTGTGATGGGGTAATATGTGCGGGAGGAGGTAAAGTACTAGATGCAGGTAAACTTGTAGCAGAAAGAGTCGAAGCTTATTGTATTACTATTCCTCTAAGCGCCTCGACATGTGCTGGTTGGACAGCATTATCAAATATTTATTCTAATAGAGGAGAGTTTATAAATGATGTAGAGCTTAAAACCTGTCCTAAGATTCTTATTTTTGACCACAATCTTGTTAAAACAGCTCCAACAAGAACTCTCGCTAGTGGTGTAGCTGATGCTTTAGCAAAATGGTATGAAGCTTCAGTAACTAGTAATGATTCAACAGACGCTTTAGTTCAGCAAGCTGTTCAAATGGCTAGGGTTTTAAGAGATCAATTACTACTAAATAGTGTAGAAGCAATTAATGATCCCAACTCGAAAGCCTGGGAAAGAGTGTCAGAAAGTTGCGCCCTCACAGCAGGTTTAATAGGTGGTATTGGTGGTAAAAAATGTAGAACAGCAGCTGCACATGCATTACATAATGGATTTACGCAACTAAACTTTCGACAAAAATCCTTACATGGAGAAATTGTTGGATTCGGTATTTTAGTTCAATTAAAACTTGAAGAAGCATTCTCAAGAAATGAATTGAAAAATCAATCTAGATCTCAATTAGTTAACTTGCTTAAAGACCTAAAAGTACCAATCACTATTAATTCATTAGGCCTACAGAAATCGAGCAATGAAGAGTTATATAAAGCTTGTTATTTTGCTTGTAAAGAAGAATCGGAAATTCATAACATGCCTTTCAATGTCACTCCAGATATATTAATTGATGCAATAAAGCAAACAGATAAAGAGAATCTGTTATTATTGAAAGAAGGCAAAAAGGAAACTTCATTACTTTGAAAGTTAACAACAGTATAAATTTAAGCTCAAGAGATATATTTAATGAAACTACAATTAAACTATTAGACCCTGATGCAAAGGATTTAGCAGAAAATGTAACCTGGGAACTAATTAATGGATTATCTGAAGATAAAACTGATCTATATCCTATTACTATAATAGGCAAGGGTCCCCCAATTATTCTCATCCATGGTTTCGATAGTTGCTTCCTTGAATATAGAAGACTAGTTCCATATCTAAAAAATAAACATACTTTACTTATTCCAGATTTATTTGGCTTTGGATTCACGCCAAGAAAAAATCATCATAAATGCAATTTAGATATGATCATTTTTCAACTAAATAAAATATTGGCACATTTTTCAAAATTTCAGCAATTTGGAATTATTGGTGCTTCCATGGGAGGAGGAATTGCGATGGAACTTGCAAGGAGTAATCCTAATCTAATCAATAAATTACTATTACTATCACCTGCAGGAATTTGTGGAGAGCCAAAGAGAGTTCCTAGGCCTTTCGACTCGTTGGGAGTATGTATATTAAAAAACAAACTTGTCAGAAAAAAACTCTGTCAAGCAGCTTTTGCCTATCCTGATAAAAGTGTAGGTCCCAAAGAGGAGCAAATAGCATCAATACACTTAAGTGTTCCTGGCTGGGGACTTTCTTTAGCAGCTTTTGCACGTTCTGGAGGTGTTGCTAATTGCGGTTCACCTCAACCAAACCAGCCTATAAAAGTTCTATGGGGTGACAAAGACAGAATTATAAAAAAGGCTGAAAGAGATGAAACAAAAAAAACAATAAATTGTATGCATGAAGAGCTTTCTGATTGCGGACATTTACCGCATTTAGATAAACCAGAAATAGTTAGCACACACTGGCTTGATAAGTGATTTCAATAATAGAATTTGCATTAATATTTTGGATAAAGAAACAGTGTACATCTATTGAAATTATTTTATTCAAAATAAACACCTCAATAAGAAATATTATTAAAGGAAAAATAGATAATATTATTTTAACTGCTAATAAAATTAATTATCAAGATATATCGATCAATAATGCTGAGTTGAAAACAACTGAGATTACTATCAGAAATAAATTGAATATGGAAAATATAGAAATAGTAAACAAATTCGAAGTAAATGGGGTCTTAAAACTTACCAATAAAGATATATATAATACAATAACATCAACGAAATGGTCAGGTATTATTTCATCATTACTAAAACTAGATGAAGACATACATATTGTAAAGAGCTTAAATATATTTAATGACACTATTGTTATAGAGTATATAGATTTAGAAAAGGAAGGTAAATATTTAATCCCACTTAATTTATCAATAATAAATAGCAAATTATTCTTTATAAATTATGAATTATCAATTAATGATTATTTCCCAAAGGACAATTCAATATTTCTAGATAGCTTCGATACAAAAAAAGATTTGATGATCATAAGATTTCATGCCAAAGTAAGTTAAAAGTCAATTTAATAGATAACTTGAGTAAGTACTTTAAAAGAATAATAAACAATAGCTGGTGTAAATAGATAACTATCAAATCTATCTAATATTCCGCCATGTCCAGGTAGAACGTTCCCTGAATCCTTTAATCCAGCATCTCTTTTCATCATTGATTCAGTAAGGTCTCCTACTAATGCAAATAAAGCAACAAAAAGACCAAGTATTGCTCCAACAATTAAGTCAAATTTCCAATCAATCAAATATACTGAAAATATTCCGACTACTATTGCAGAGAAAAATCCGCCCAAGGCCCCTTCAATAGTTTTAGAAGGGGAAATTGGTGAGAGTGAATGTTTTCCATATATTTTTCCAAAATAATAACTACCTATATCGCATGCAACAATCATTAAACAGGTGATCAAAGTAATGTAAAAGCCTATAGTTAATATTCCCATTGGCTCTTGAATAGATTGTAAAGAGATTGAAAAATCAATATTCTGAAGGTTCCTAAGTTTAATCCAATGACTAGGAAGAAAGCCAAGATAAAATAATCCAAAAATTGAAGCTGCTATATCAGCAATTGAACCTGTTTTAGGTTGCAAAAGTAACCAACAACAAATTGCAGCTCCTGAAACAGGTAAAACGGCTGCTGTTATATCACTAGAAAACCCTACTGAACAATCCCATTGCGTTGCAACTAATAGTAATTGGCAGGCCAAAAGTGTTGTCTTGGTAGCAGGACGAATACCTTTAAACTCAGCCATCTTGAAAAATTCAAGCAATCCAAGATGAACTATTACTCCAACAGCAAAAGTGAACCACCAACCTCCAAGGATCACTACTAGCAAACCAAAACATCCAGTCACTAGTCCACTCACTAGCCTTTTAGTAAAGAATCTTTGAAACATCAGTGCAAAACTTTTATTTCTGAAGGAATCTGATCAGGCCAAAATTCTCTTTGAGAAGAAATCCAATTTATAAAATTTCTGTCTAATTGTTCACCAGGAATCAACAAAGGTATTCCTGGAGGATAAGGACAAATCATTTGTGCAGAGATTAAGCCAACAGACTCACTCAATGAAACTTTATAGGATTTGGAAGAACAAGCTGATAGAGAGGAAACTTTTGGAGAAGATATCAATGGGAACTCTGGTCGAGAAAAAGGTGGAGATAAAGAATTTGTATTATTAGACATTAATAGATCATTCCATTTGTTAGTTATTAATTTGACTAAACCTTTATGTTTAAAGAAACCTAAACAGAATGTAAGAGTTCCAGGCTCTGGTAACTCTGCGATTATTCTTTTTTTTATAAACCAATTATCTGCGACAAAACCATTTATGCCCTTAGAAGAAGTATGTAAAACTAGTTTTAGTGGATCTTGTGTTTCTAATAATGGAACACCAGACAACTGCAGTTCTCTATGAATGTTATTTCCAATTTCCAACAAAGAAGTTAATCTTCTTTGGCCTTTTTTTAAAAGCCATTCTTTTAAACTAGATTCACATGACGCCAGCAAAAGAGAGCTTGGACTACTTGTTTGCAGCCATGTAATAGATCTTTCTATTGCTTCAGGGTCTACTAAGTCTCCTTGAGACCATAACACCGCAGTTTGAGCCAGCCCAACTGAAGACTTATGAAGAGAATGAACAACAAGATCAGCGCCAACTTGAACACCAGAACTTGGTAATAAATTACTTGATGAGCATAAAAAATGAGCTCCATGAGCCTCATCAATTAATACAGGCAATCCCTCTAAATGAATACGTCTTATAAGAGGTTCTAAATCAGTTGAATAACCATGATATGTAGGATTAACTAAGACAATAGCCGCCAAATCAAGAGAAGAATTATTTACCTCATTAATAACCTTATCTAGCCAGGTCAAATCGGGAGGAGAAAAATGTCCTCGATCTTCTAAAAAAGGCAAATCAAATAATATTGGTGTTATGTCTCCAAAAATACATGCATTAACAGTGCTTCTATGAACATTTCTAGGCATCAAAACAGCTGATCCTGGTCTGGCTACAGAAAGAATTGCTGCTTGTAGAAGCCCTGTGGCTCCATTAACTCCATACCAACATCTATCAACACCAAACTCAGAAGCTATAGCTTTTTGACTTAAAGCAATTTCTCCATGACCGGATATTGCGTCACCGAGGTCTGGCAATTCTGGCAAATCCCATAAACCTGCACGTTTTTTTAAAAGAGTTTTTAAGTCACTTGGTAATGCCTTACCCCTACCATGAGCTGGTAAAAAAAGGTTTTCACCTCTGTTTGATTGAAGTAAGGCAGATAACTTCATATGAATAAAGTGGCTTGTCTGAGCTCCTTAAATAGTGTTTATAAATTATCCTATTAAAATCAGTAGTAAATTTCCTATTAAAGAACCTGATACTTTGGAAATGTTATATAACGCTAGACGAGATTTTTATTGGTTAATATTTTCTCCATGGATATTGATACCTAGAACCATAACTATATTCTTATCTTTAATCAATTTGGGAATTAAATTGATTTTTTTTTCGCTTATAAAAAATAAAAATTGTGAAGAGCTAAAAGCAAAAGAATTATTTAGGACTCTTACAAAACTTGGTCCATGTTTTATAAAAACAGGACAAGCATTATCTACTCGGCCAGATCTACTAAGTAAAGACTGGTTGAATACCCTAACAAAACTTCAAGATAGCGTTCCTGCTTTTCAGCATAAAGATGCTATAGAAATTATAGAAAAAGAAATCGGGGCATCTGTAAATAGAATATTTAAGTACTTTCCAGAAAAGCCTATAGCTTCAGCAAGCCTTGGAATTGTCTATAAAGCAATCCTGCTAAATAATAAAGAGGTTGCTGTAAAAGTACAAAGACCAAATCTAGACTTTGTTATAAGAAGAGACCTAGTTATAATAAGGCTTACAGCTCAAATTATATCTCCTATTCTTCCTTTAAATCTAGGATTTGGCATTGCTGAAATTATTGATGAATTTGGGAAAAGTCTTCTTAATGAGATTGATTATATTAAAGAGGCTGATAATGCTGAAAGATTCGCAACACTTTTTTCAACTAATCCCTCAGTAGAAGTACCGAGTGTAGAAAGAATTTATTCCTCCAAGAAAGTAATAACTACTAGCTGGGTTAATGGAGTAAAGATAAGTAATAAAAATGAGATTGAAAGAAGAGGAATAAATCCAACGTTAATAATAAAAACAGCTGTAATTAGTGGATTACAGCAACTTCTAGAATTTGGATATTTCCATGCCGATCCTCATCCTGGAAATATGTTTGCTATTTATGGCAGTAATGGAAATTTAGGAAAACTAGCTTATGTTGATTTTGGCATGATGGATAGTATTTCAGATCAAGACAGAATAACTCTTACTGGTGCAATAGTACATTTAATAAATAATGATTTCTATTCATTGGCTGAAGATTTCAAAAAACTTGGTTTCCTAAACCAAAGGGAGAATCTAAAGAAAATATCTCCAATATTAGAAAAAGTTCTTGGAGGAGTACTTACAAAAGATGTTGGTTCATTCAACCTAAAGAATATAACAAATAAATTCTCAGCTTTAATGTTCAACTATCCATTTAGAGTACCTGCAAGATTTGCGTTAATTATTAGAGCCGTAGTTAGCCAAGAAGGTTTGGCTTTAAAGCTAGACCCGAATTTTAAAATTATTCGATTTGCATATCCCTATGTTGCAAGAAGACTTCTAGTTAATCAAAATGATGAAATGATTGAAATCCTTATCGATATTATTTTTGATAAAGATAATATGCTGAACATAGATAGAATAGAAGAACTTCTTTCAGTATTAATTGCAGAGTCAAAAGATCCTTCAAAAGAACTTCTTCCTGTTGCAAGAGATAGCATGAAGTTGCTTATTAGCTCACGAGGTATGACAATTAGAAAAAAAATTTTACGGTCTCTTATTAAGGATAAAAAGTTAAATACTAAAGAATTAAAGAAAATTCTTGAATTGGCAAACAAAACTATAAAGCCAAATAGTGTTATAAAAGATTTACAAAAACCATTTGCTAATTAATTTTCAATACAATAAATATATATACACTAATAAATGGCAGAATCTAGATTACAAAAAATAATAGCTGAAGCAGGAATATGCTCAAGAAGAAAAGCTGAGGAACTAATAACTAAAAATAAAGTTTATATCAATGGCCGCTTGGCAAACCTAGGAGACAAAGCTGATCCAAATATAGATAGAATTGAAGTTAATGGCGTTTCTCTCAAACAATGCAATAATGAAAGTGTTATTCTATTAAACAAGCCTGCAGGAATTATTAGCAGTTGTTATGATCAGTTCGGGAGAATAACAGTGTTAGATCTAATCCCATCGAATTTAAGGAAAGGAATGTACCCAGTAGGCAGGCTTGACTATAATACTAGGGGAGCAATACTTATTACCAATAATGGTAATCTAACTCTCAAATTAACTCATCCTAGATATCAACATAAAAAGACTTACAAAGTAATACTAAATGGTATTGTATCAAAAAAAGATCTGAAAGAATGGCAAAAAGGTATTATTATTGATGGCTTAAGAACAATGCCAGCAAAGATAAATTTGGTTAGTATTAAAGAAAGAAAATCGTTTATAGAGATTGAACTATCTGAAGGAAGAAATAGACAAATCAGGAAGTCAGCTCAATATTTTGGTTACAAAGTTATTGATTTGCAAAGGACATCAATTGGTAACATAAAGCTTAATAGTCTTCCAGAAGGTTCATGGCAATATGTTGATAAAGAAAAATGGTACCCTCTATTAACTAATAATAATCTATAATTTTATTAAAATGTTTAATATATTTAAAGTAAACCAAAAGAATTCAAATTTAGACAAAGACTCTTTAGTATCTCTAAATAAAATAGGTAAGTTGGTTAAAGAAAAGCGAGAACTATTCGGCATGACAAGATCTGAACTTTCAATAAAAACAAAGATATCTGTAGCCGTAATAGAAGCTATTGAAAAAGGCTGGAAAAAAAACTTACCAGAAGATGCCTATCTTTCAACAATGCTTGTTGCACTAGAAAATCATTTAAATTTAGGAAAAAATTCATTAAATGTTTATATAAGTAACTCTAATACTAGGGGAAAAGCCTCGACGAGAAATCTCGTGACTCCTGGAAATATATATTTTTTTTCAAGCTGGCAAGGTACTTTTTTATATTTTATTTTAATTTTATCAAGTATCTTATTACTAAATAGGCAGCAAAAGCTATTGTCTAATAAATATACAAGGACTATTTCACCATTATTACCTGAAGAATTAAAGATTAAACCAACTATTCCTAATACTTTAGAAATAAAAAGGGATTAATAAAAAATACTAAATTGAAAGATTATTGACCAATTAATTTTTGAACATTCTCAGAAAATCTTCCATAAAAACGAGATTTCTGACCATACCTAACAATGGCTTTGATAACTGTATCATCAAATTTTTCCAGCTTCCATATCCAATTACCACCGAGAGTGCCAGGAGTGTTAAATCTAGCCTCATCGTTCAAAGATAATAAATCTTGAATAGGGGCAACAAATAATATAGATTTTGTTGAAAGACCTATTTCAATTAATCTCCAAGAAGGCTCGAGTGAATCTCCAGAGACTCTTTGACTGACTTTTTCTTTTATATCTTGATTCAGTTGATTCCACCAAGTTTCAGTAGTCGAATTATCATGAGTTCCCGTATAAACAACAGCGTTATAAGTATTAATATTTTCTGGTAAATAAGGATTATCTGGATTTCCGTCAAAAGCAAATTGCAAAATCTTCATTCCAGGTAAGTTAAAGTAATCTCTTAGCTTTTCTACATCTTGCGTAATAACGCCAAGATCTTCAGCAACTAAAGGAAGTTTTTTTCCATAAACTCTTCGCAATAAAGAAAGTATTTTTAAACCAGGCGAAGGAGACCAATATCCATTTTGAGCAGTTTCATCCCTTCCTGAAACCTTCCACAATGCTTTAAACGCTCTGAAATGATCTATTCGAAGCAAATCAACTTGTTCAAATTGCCTTGCGAATCTTTGTTTCCACCATCTGAAATTACTAAGTTGATGTCGTTTCCATCTGTAAACCGGATTTCCCCATAATTGTCCAGTTTCAGAAAAATAATCAGGCGGTACACCACTTTGTTGATAAACACTTCCATCAGATAGCATAGAAAATAATGATCTATTACTCCAAACATCTGCACTGTCTCTTGAAACATAAAAAGGCAAGTCTCCAAAAAGTAAAACACCAAGTTCTCTAGCAAGATTTCTTAAAGAATTCCATTGTCTATATAAATGCCATTGCAATAGAGAATGCTCCAGAAGAGCTTCTTTTTTTTGTTTTTTGTAATTACTTAAAGTCAATTTATTATAGTTTGCAAGTTCAGATGGCCACTCCCACCATGGAAGCTGCTTATTTTCATATCTTATCTGCATAAATAAAGTGTGATCTTCTAACCATAATTGTTTACAACTCCAATCTTTAAATTCATTATGAACTTGGGAGGATTGACTTTCCCAACATTCACGTAATGCCCTGCCAATTGCTTTACTTCTTTTATTAGCTAACAAAAAATATTCATCTAAGGTATCCTTGGATACATCATTCTTTATTGGCAGATTTTTAATATCTTCTTCTAACAAAAAGCCCTCTATTAAAAGATCATCTACATCTAAGAACCATGTATTTATGGCAAAGCTAGAAGGAGAACTATAAGGAGAGCCTGATTCATCTGTTGGTGAAAGTGGTAAAAATTGCCAAACACCAATGCCATTTTTTGACAACAATTTTAACCATTCCCTTGCTTCTTTGCCGAAGCCCCCAAAACAATAAGGGTTAGGCAAAGATGTAGGGTGCATTAAAACCCCACTAAAGCGATCATAATCTGATTTTTTATCACTCATTAGATAATAAAATAAATGAAATTAGAGAGAAATAACTTATATTTTCAATTTCTTTAACTATAATATCTTAAATTATAAATGATAAAATGTGGAGACATCCTGGCAGATTATTACATGTTATTGTATTAACACTTTTCGGGATCTGGATAACATCTCAAACTATAAATAATCTTTGGCCAATCTATTCCACTCAAAAGAGTATAGAAAGAACTGATCTTGATCAAAAGAAGTTTTGATAATTTTAGTATTTAAGTATAATTAATTAACTTAATATTAGCTTAAAAATATTTATCAATATATCGTAATTGTTGCTTTAATTTTATAACCAATTCTTCTAGGAGGTAACAATCGTTTTCTTCAGTGTCTTTTAAAAACAACTTGGATGGAAGATAGCCGCACCAAGGAAGTCCGTCCAATTTTCTATTTTTATTGATCCAAGGGTCGCCTACTTGAATCAAACCAAGCAAAGGGACAGAAAACTCCTTGCATAATGAAACATAAGAAGCCGCAAGTCCTGGAATCTCACCAGAAGGTGATGGTTCAATCATTAAAGCAACAGGTACTTTCGAATTGCCTAAGGCTTCCAACCAAGAGCATCCAGAAGGATGCATCATTGCAATGTCTCCATCAAATTGAACTAATCCAGCAAATGGAAGCAACTCGCTTATTGTTTCATCAGGAAATTGCGTAAAAGAGATTTTTTTAAGATTTAATTCCCATTTTTCAGACAAAGCTTTAGATATTTTTGCCACTAATTTATTTGGCAAACTACCTATGCTAACAAGAAAAATAATCCCAGAAGTCATGGTCTGCACATTTTTAGATTCTTAATATGTTTGGTGAGTGGGCATATGAGCATTAGCATCTATATAAAGGATATTGTTTGCGGCGACCGTGACAAGTTTTATCACCGCACTTAAAGAACAACAAAAAGTCATTAGCCAAGATAAAAGAAGGCTAAGGCTTGTTAGCGGGACATCCAATCCTTCTCTTGCGAACGAGATAGCTTCTTATATCGGCATTGAGAATGTACCTCTTGTCTCAAAGAGATTTGCTGATGGAGAGTTATACATTCAAATCCAACAATCAATCAGAGGTTGTGATGTCTTTCTAATCCAACCAACCTGCGCGCCAGTAAACGATAGCTTAATGGAATTGATGATTATGGTTGATGCATGTAAAAGAGCTTCTGCGAGACAAGTCACCGCTGTTATCCCTTATTATGGCTACGCTCGTGCAGATAGGAAAACTGCTGGCAGAGAATCCATAACAGCAAAACTAAGCGCAAACCTTCTGGTTAGCTCTGGTGTAGATAGAGTTCTTGCTATGGATCTTCATTCAGCGCAAATACAAGGATATTTTGATATACCCTGTGATCATATTTATGGCTCTCCTGTTCTAGTTGATTACTTATCTACAAAAAAACTTCAAGATATTGTTGTCGTTTCTCCTGATGTGGGTGGGGTAGCAAGAGCAAGAGCTTTTGCAAAACAAATAAAAGATGCACCACTTGCAATCATTGACAAGCGTCGTTCCGCTCATAATGTTGCCGAAAGTCTTACTGTTATTGGCGAAGTAACTAACAAAACAGCCATTCTTATAGATGACATGATTGATACTGGAGGCACAATTTGTGCGGGTGCAGAATTGTTACGTAAAGAAGGAGCAAAAAGAGTTATAGCATGTGCCTCCCACGCTGTTTTTTCTCCTCCTGCCTCTAAGCGACTCTCAACAGAAGGCTTATTCGAACAAGTTGTTGTAACTAATAGCATCCCTGTCAAAAAAGAAAACCACTTTCCACAACTAAAAGTCTTATCAGTCGCAAATATGCTTGGAGAAGCCATTTTGCGTATTCATGAAGAAAGCTCTGTAAGCTCTATGTTTAGATAAAATTTATTTATCTACCTTTTTTTTGCTTTATTATTTTCTTTCAAAGCTTTTTTAACCTTTTCTTGAATATCATCTGGTACCTCATTAGGGCAAAGATTCATAGCTTCTATTATTAACTGATTCTGAGCTCCTTTAAAAAGAGTTTCTTTTGATAGCTTTTCGTTACTAACCCCAGAAATTTTCCCTCCATGTTTTCCTTCTAGAACCTCGGTATAAGTAGCTGCAGGAATAAGAAGAGAATCATTAAACTCAAGGCCGACATTTCTCGCCTTACAAAAAAAACTTACCCCCATAGCTCTATAGAGAAATAATTCTTCTGGTCCAGCAGGCTTTAATTTAACCGTTTCTTCAGAGAAAGCATTTGGAGGTAAAGTCCCTAATAATAGGAATGGTGCTAAGAGAAAGGGCTTTAGTGAAAATCTAAATAAAGAAAAGGGAATTTTTTTTAAGACCAAAACGATGAGAGCTTAATCATTGAAGATAATATAGTTCATAAGTTGGAGAGAGT
>QCFW01000012.1 GCA_003280135.1 Prochlorococcus sp. AG-363-N16
TTCAAGCACTCTTCAATTCAAAAGTGACATTTTCAAGTTGTCTTTTAAAAACATTATAACCAGAACTAACTGATGATTTAGCAATAAGATCAATGCATTCTTTCCTCCTTCTGGTTTAACTCTTATCTCTAACGAGCATTCATAAAAAGCCTGAGAGTTTTTATTTTTTATTTTTATTTCTCATAATTAAGCAACTTCTTCATTTAATTCACATTGAGTTAATTCTTTTTCTACAAGTAAATTTAATATTCTTGCTTTATCAATCGCAGAGAGCTCACCATCTTTATTCCACTTAAGAGTGGTTTTAGGTTGTTTTGGAACAGGTACTTGAGTATAAGACTCAAGAATCCGATTTGACTCAATGGCATTTAAGTTTCTCTTAGCAGAATGTAGATCAAAGGAATATCTACAAATAGATCCTGAACAAGACTGAAAAAGTCTCCTACTTGCTTTAATAAAGCAAACAATAGACCCTCCTTTAGAACTTATATAAATAGGAGTAGTTCTAATCATGATTAAATTCCTCCTTGAAGAAAATAGCCACACATTCTGTCATGCAGTCAATCTCATCCTCAGATAAAGAACAAGCTGTAACGCACTCAAGATATAAATCACTAAAAGTATCAAACTCTATTTTTTTTTCTTTTTCAAGCTTTGTATTTATCATGAATTTAGCCTCCATATAGGGGTCAAATTTTATACCACACTTTTTCTAATTCACGGAGAATTAATAAAAAAAATAAAGTACTTAGGTAATAACTACTAGGCTTAAGTAATACTGTAAAGGCTACTCTTTATCTTAAGATTTCCCACTGATTTCAGAGCCTATTTAATTAATTTTTATTTTCCTAGCAAAAAAATTGTATGATTACATCTAGTTCATTTTACGATTTTTATTTTGATTACTTTCCTATTAGAAAATTCAATATAATAAAAATTCTCTCGTAATGTTTCAAGGATGTTCTACTTAACTAAAGGCACAATCAAGCATTGATGCAATTTAGAAATGATTTAAATGAACTATCAACTCCTACTTGAATGCTATGCCTCCGGAATTGACATTGACGCATTAGAAGTAGAACTCTTAGAGTTAGAGCTCTCCTCGCAGATAAAGAGTATAACAGTATCTTCTAGTCAAGGTTGTCTGGAAATAGCCCCGGATCACATTTGCAATGCTTCATTTGTTTGCAATGGAAGTATCTGGATTACCTGTTTAGCTGCTGTACTAGATAAGCTTAACCCGCCTGCCATAGGAACAAAAGCAAGAGGAGCGCATGTTTTTGATGTGTTAGTCAGCAATGGTTATTTACTTGCTAATTAATGAACAGTCTAAAAACTTACTAACGAAAAATATGCATTCCAAATTTCATTTAGTTGACAAATTTAAAAGAAAAGGAAAATAATTTTTCCTAAAAACTGTATCTTCAACTCAAATCATAAAGATCTAGACTATGACTGAATATTGCGATTCAATAAATAAAGAGTTTCCAGGTCTTGTATTGAAGATGCAATTCTTCGTCTTAAAAAACTCAATGCAGCCTCATCTATCTTTGACTCAGCAATCATTTCCTCTGATTGCTTAATAGCATGCTCAAGATTACCTATCTTGACTTTCAATATCTCTTTATCTTGCTTGCATTGCTCATAAATATAAGGATCCATAGTCAATCATTCCAATAAAAACATTGTGGCCAAAAACTATCCAAGTCCCATCCATGAGACAAGAAAGCTTGGCAATGGCAGCTTAGAAGTAATTGTTGATAACAATGCCATGTCAAATTCATGAACTGCTGGGATCGTCCTATCCAAAAGAAAAACCGCAAGATATGGAATATTCATAGCGATCTGCCAACGCCATTTATAGGTAATCACACCCCACGCCTTTTTTGCGTATTTTTTTTGCCGATCCGAAAGAGAATTCCATTTAGTTTCAGCAGTCTGTTTTATTCGTTCTTTTGAAAGAAAGCCTGACAGGTCCCCTTGAGATTGCATTGATAAGCATACGAAGGCAACCTTTATAACCCATAGACGGTTTTAACCACAAGTTAACTAAATACTTACTTCGAGAATTTTTTAGAAATTTCATCTACATGCCCTCAATCCTGTTCCCTCACATCCTTAGAAAAGCTAGTCTAAATATAGGAAGTAGCTCTTTTCCTTAAGTCATTTTACCCTTAAAAGAGTAAAAATATTTATTTTATCTAATATTTTCTAGATAAATTTTAGTAATCAATTCAAATTAAATAGCTTATAAACACTGAATTCCAAGAATTAATAGGAAATTAAATTCAAGAAAAGAACGAGTCATCGGACGGCTCCTCTTCACACTTAGTAATAATTTGTGTTATATTTCTTCATGTCTGCAACCCATGTGTATGGAACAAACAAATTTTGCCATTTTTGAGCGATCAATAGGTCGTCCAGCAATGATGGGTTTCGTCCTTCTTTTAGGGACATACCTTCTTTCCGGTCAACTTATCCCTGGTGTCATCTGATGAAACGGAATAATTCCATTCAAAAAGAGACCTATTTAGGTGATCCGCTAGAAAACACTAAAATACAGGCCGAAAAGATTAATGGTCGTCTAGCACTAGTAGGCGTCTTTGCTCTAATTGGCACTTATTTATCTACAGGGCAAATCATCCCCGGTTACCTGTAACTTTTAAAATCCTTTAACCTAATTCTTTTAATCATGACTCCTGAAGCAGAAAAGTTTAATGGCTGGGCCGCAATGATTGGTTTCGTAGCTGCATTCGGCGCTTACATCACTACTGGTCAAATTATCCCTGGCATCTTGTAATTATGGAATTTAATCCTTTCAAGCCTTTGCAGCAATATTTTAAGGCTGCATGCAAAAAAATCTCTCTACAATAGTTAGTTGCAAAATTTTGATTTAAAATAGGCATCTTATTATGAATGCCTATTTTAGTTGTCTTTGGTGCACCAGACAAATTCAAATAATCAACTAAGTAGTTCACAGCCTCATTAATGACCTAAAGAATCTTTTCTTTTTTAATGATTTAAGAATGATGTAAAAATCTTAAATTCATTTATATATGAAAGAAATAGGAACCAGACTGGTACTGTAATGAAACCAATTACAGTACTCCAAGCTACTAAAGCAGCAGCAACTTCTTCCTCTTTACCATTTGCCTCGGCTAACAACAAAACAGAAATCGCTGTAGGTGTAGCAGCCTGAATTACAAGTGCATTAGACATAGCAGTTGGTAATCCAAAAATAATAGTAAGCACTGACATTAAAATGGGCAGCATTATTAGCTTTATAAACAAGCTGGGTAGAATTAATGAAAGCAACTTTTGGTTAACATATTTGTTCATTAGGTCAAAAGAACCCAAGCGAATTCCAAGGACCATGAGCGCCAAGGCAATTACTATTTTAGATGGAATCCAAAGAGCTGATGTAATCAGTTGACTCCAAGGAGTCCACTGTATAAACAATGCACCTATTAATCCCTTACTCGCAGGACTAGTAGTTAAAGCACCTAAAAGGTTTTCCCACGAAGAATTGTCTTTACTTTCACTCGAATTACCTGCTAATAGTATTGGACCTAAGCTCCATATAAGTAAGGTCGCACCAATGTCGTAACCAATACTAAAGCTAAGAGAAGTACTTGGTAAAAGAAGTAATGAAACAGGTATTCCAAAATATCCAGAATTCCCAAAAACACTGCCCAAAAGCAAGCTTTGACTTCCTATACGCCTTCTAAGTTTTGGAAAAATTCTAATTAAAGCTATAAGTAATCCAATCCCAAATAGCGCCATCGCTAAAGCTTCCACTAACAACCAATCAAGTCCACTTCTAAGAAGAAAGCCCATAAAGCTTAGAGGTACACCAAAATTCACAAGTGGTTGAGCTATTTGAGAGGAAATCCCTGGTTTAAATCGACCTATTACATACCCCAGAGCAATCAAAGGAAATAATTTAATAAATAATCCGAGAATTAGCATTTAAACAAATTGGCGAAAAGTTATGTCGCTTAACCTTGAGATTGCTTTTTAAACAGTTTTCAAGAGAGTGCTAACCGAGAAAGATATGACTCTTTAGTTCCTGCATTAATCCATCCTGTTGCAATTGTTTTAGCATCTCTTTCACTAACACGTCCACGGTGAATATAAGATGGGCCTGCCGGGAAAATAATTAGTTTGCCTCGCTCTGCAGATTCATAATGTTCCTGCCAAAAAAATTCAGTCCCAGCCGAGTCGATGTCATTGCAATAAAGAATCCAAGCAAGAACTCTATGCACAGGCTCTGTTGCTTCATCACTAATAGTCCAATCGCAATGCCATTGCTTAAAGCCTTCCCCAGGTCTATATCGTTGAATATTGAAAATAGGTATTACAAATAGAGACTGATGAGGAGCACACTGTTTAAACAAAGGGCGTTCTTGAAGATATTTATTTAAAGCAGCTGTCACTCCTCTAATAATTACATCTGAAAGAGCAAATGCCTCTGGATCCGTACGATCAATTGCGACCAAGCTTATATCAGTTGAGATCTTGGCTGGTTCAGACACTTCTGTACCAGCACTATTCCCAAATGCCACTCCACTACGTTGCAAGTCAGAGCGACGGTCAAAGAATGCTATTACTCCATCAGCAACAGATTCAAACCCAGAATTACGGTAACTAGCGATTAAATCCAAAAGTAAGACTTTTAGCAGGTATTAGTATCAAATTAAATAGCTTTTCAAAAAAATGCATCTATAGCCAAATTGGCTAGATCATTTAAAAAGAAATTTTCTTATATAGGGTTTATTCCTGACGGTTAGGAGATCTTGAGAAATCACTTTCTACAGAATGCATAGAAATGTATGAATTTTATCTATTTTTTTGCACTTTAATTCTCTGATTCTTCTACTTGCTCAGTCTCTTCCTGACTGGACTGATCTTTGGAATAAGGGCAATTACCTTCACTACCCCAACCCCAAGCCATTACAGATGTGGTGCTAATTGAAAACGCCAATAGTAGTGTAAGTACTCGCTTCACTGTGTATTTGAAATTAAAAACATATTAACCTGTTTCCATGAGAGTTAGGGCTTTATTTCTATTGACTCAAAAGTTTTTTACCTTCACTTAAATCAACCCAGTCTCCAATCAACTCTTCGCTCACTGTCCATAACCTTTGTCTTTCTTCAATATTTAGAGCTAATGGGGCTGCCCTACAAATTTCAGGATTGCCTCTAAAATTAAATCTAGGTCCATACTGCTCTCCATTTTTAGCACTTGGGTCAGTTGCAGCAAGAAGTTGAGGGAGTGCTCCCATCCGAGAACTTTGAAACATAGGGCCCATTAACTTATAAGCAAGACCCTCTTGCCAAGAGCTATTTGCCGATACAGATGTTGATTGTAAATTTGTGCGAGCCAAACCTGGATGAGCCGAAAGAGATGCAATATCTACTTTTGATCGCTGTAATCTATAGCCAAGTTCTAACGCAAACATGACATTTGCAAGCTTGCTTTGGGAGTAAGAGCTCCAACGGTCATATTTAGCTTCTCCTTGAAGATCATCCCAATTAATTTTCCCCATATATTGAGCTCCAGAAGACACTGTCACAACTCGCCCACCAGCTTGTTTAGCAAGTAATGGCAACAAGTTGAGAGTTAAAGCCATATGGCTAAGATGATTAACAGCAAACTGAAGTTCAAAACCTTGTTTACTTAATTCTTTTGGAGGTGCCATCACACCAGCATTATTAATTAAAATATCTAGCTTTTTATATTTAAAAGTAATCTGATCTAAAGCCTGTTTAACTTTTTCTAAATCAGAAAGATCTATTTCTAATAAATCAATAGTTTCACAATCAATTTTTTCTAAAATTTGTTGTCGTGCGTGTTCCGCTTTTTTTAAAGTACGACAACCAAGAATTACTGTCGCTCCCTTTTCAAGGAGCACTTGGGCTGTATCAAAACCCAAACCGCTATTGGCACCTGTAACCAAAACTATGCGACCTTCTTGACTAGGAATTGAATTGATTGACCAATTCATTGACTTCTTAAATCAAAAGAAGATACTACAGTATTTTATTTCAAGACTACTGAGCATTCTCAAAAAAACACTATTCCTACTCCAAAAATTATCATTGTAGTTAACACTAAGGTTTTCCAATTAATCTCTTCCCCTTCTGATCTTGCTAAGAAAAGTGCCATCAGTGGAGAAGTACTTAACAGTGTCCAACCTATTCCAATTGGCAATATTCTAAAGACATTTTGCTGCAATAATATTCCTATATTTGTCCCTAAAATCGTTGCATATAAGAAGCTAATCATATTTTCAGATTTAAGGCTTTTAATTGATCTAGTGAGATTATTTTGCATAAAAGGGAGCAAAGCAACAATACTCCCAAATAATCTTATTTCAGTTGTTTGAAAAGGATTTAGATCGGAACTTATTAATACTAATCTCGACAAGCTTGCTGCTATTACAGCACATAACACGGAAAGGATCGCAAATATATACCCTTTCTTTTTATCAATGTTAAATCGAATGTCTTGCCTATTTCCAGTTTTTTGAAAAGCTATTCCTACTAAAGAAATACTTACTATTGCTATACCCAACCATACTTTGAGCGGAAGTATCTCATTCAAAAAGAAAGCACCTAAAAGTGTTGCAATAATGGGAGAAAGTGCTTCAACTGTTAGAGTTCTACGTGTGCCCAAAATCTTTAGAGCTCTAATATAAAAAGTATCTCCTATGGCAATACCCAGAATTCCACTTACTAAGAGAATGGCTATTGCTTTAAAGCTTGAATGAAATTCAAAAGTGAATAAAACTGGAGAAAAGACAATAAATGCAATAATATTTTTTATAATATTTATCTGCGAAGCAAGTAAATATTTAGTTTGGATTTTCCATAAGTGGCAAGCATATGTCCAAGAACTAGCTGCTGCTAAAGCAGAAATAATACCAAACAAAATCCAAAAGTCCTCTACAATACTTTACTAAATTTTTATGCTGTTAAGCCACGAGTCAAAATCAAACATTAAAAACAATCAATACAAGATATCAATATAAAAGGCAACCTATCAACTCAAAAAGATGAAAATAGATATTAAGTATATCTATTTTTCTTTGGTAGGCATATCAAGGAAGTAACGCAAACAATACTTATAAGAGGACCTGGAGGCATATTAAAAATAATCGCAAGCATAAATCCGAGCACTGAGATGCAAGCTCCAAAGACAGAAGATCTTACCATTGCAATTTTTAGTGATGGAGCTTTATGTAATCCCAATAAAGGTGGAGTAGACAATAAAGCTATTACAAGAATAACTCCAACAGCAGACATGGAACTAACGATAACAAGAGCAGTTGTTAGTCCTAGAGCTAAATTTAAATAAGATACGTTTACTCCAGTTGCAGCAGCACCTTCTGCATCAAGACCTATATGTACAAGTTTTTGATACCCAAAAACCATTAAAGTTATAAATGACCCAAAGGCGATAAAAGTTCTTAATAAGTCCTCAAAATTTGCAGTTAATAAATCCCCAAATAACACAGCTTCTAGGTCAATTCTGATACCAAGTAAAGGAATCAGAAGAACACCAAGGCCAATTGATCCAGCAAGAATGGTATTCATAACTGCTTCATACTTTTCATTTTTTTTATGAGTCAAGCTTTCTGCTGCGATAGCCCCTAAAAGGCCACTAATAACCCCCCCAATAGACGGTTCAATATCAAGTGCCAATGCCAACGCCAATCCTGGTAACACACAATGAGAGATGAGATTTACTTGTAAAAGTCGCTTATGGGTAATTAATACAGTCCCCATGGCGGGACAAAGTACACCTGAAAAAAAGGTTATAAGTAAGGGTATTATCCACCAATTTGTACTGATAAAAGACATTAGGCAAATGATTCAGTATGGTCATTAGAAGAGATCAAAAGATCTTGCCAATGAGTAGCAGCCAACCTGAAATTACTAAACGTCAAACACAATTGCTTGATGAACTCAAGAAATGTGATGACGAATTGAGTGGTCAAGAATTGCATAGACAACTTCTCCGAAGCCAGAATGCCATGGGCTTGGCAACGGTATATAGAAATTTGCAAGTTCTTATTAAACAAGGGTTGGTTCGCTCTAGACATCTTCCAACAGGTGAAGTCCTTTATACACCTGTAGAAAGAGACATTCATCATTTGACTTGTGTAGATTGTGGAGAAACAACACGCTTGAAAGGATGTCCGGTAGAAACAATGAAGGTACCAACGCAAACGTCGGAAAAATTTGAACTCTTGTTTCATACACTTGAGTTTTTTGGCCTTTGCCAAAATTGTTTGCGAAAAAAAGAGTCTTGATGAGCTTGTAAACGATATTAACCACAGCATTGATTACCCATAGAACTTATAAAATAAATTTTTTCCTGGACTTCTTGAGGGCTACCTGAAGCTAAAATAGTTTTATTAAGAGCAATAACTTTGTCATAAGCATCTAGAGATTTCCCCCAATCATGACTACTCACAAAAAGTGTTAACCCAGCATCAGCCAATTGGCGAATAATCACCAAAAACTTTTCTCTTGCAGGAGGATCTAAAGCAGCGCAAGGTTCATCCAGGAGGAATATTTTTGCTGGGTTTATCAAGGTTTTTGCAAGTAAAGCTCTTTGCTGTTGTCCTCCCGACAATGAATCGAGTCTCCTTTTAGCCAAATCAGATATTCCAACACGTTGCATTGCAGCTTCTAATTCACAACAGGTTGCACCAGACCTGTTCAATTGACCTAAAGAAACCAATCCTTCAACGGTAATAGGAAAATCCCAATTAATTGAACTCCTTTGAGGCATAAGAGAAACTTGAGAGCGGGCATTCATTAAGGGAATACCATTAATACTGATATACCCTGAGCTTGGCTGGTTTTGGCCCTGCAACAAACGTAACAAGGTTGATTTCCCAGCACCATTGGGACCAACAAGTGCCGTCAAACTTCCTGTTGAGAGTTCGACCGAAACCTCATCCAAAACAGGTTGGCTTTGGCCTGAATAGAAATATTTCAAATTTTCAGCAATCAGACCAGTCATGTATTAGAGGGTTCCCTAACAAAATAAGAATACACTTGACTAGGTGTAATGAAAATCATTATCATTCTCATTGTACGTGATTAATGAGTTTTGTATTCGATGAAAAGTTTTGAAAACGAAGCAGTTCAAAGAAAAATAATTTCAAGTACCAGTGCACTCTTTAGGTATTCTTTTTTAGCAGGAATTATTAGTCTCTCTGGAGGTTATCAGAGCCTCCAAGCAAAACCGAAATCTATCGTTGCAGTTGAGCCACTAGTTTGTGATGTTGTATCCGCAATTGCACCACCTTCAAAATCAGTCACTTGCTTGCTTGATAGAAAACAAGACGTACATGATGTGAAGATATCTCCTAAGCAAGCACAAGTTTTAAACAATGCAAGCCAAGTCTTTACTCTTGGGCAAGAGATGACTCCCGCAATAAAAAGATGGTTGGATAATCCCATAACGGTTGTTGTCGGTGTAAGTGCAATAGAAATTGACGACCACGATGATCATTCATCTGCGAAGCATGACGACCACGATGATCATTCATCTGCGAAGCATGACGATCATGGAGGCGATGGTCATCATCACCATGATCATGGAAGACTAGATCCACATATTTGGCATGATCCTCATAACATCATCAAGATGGGAGATGTCATTTCTAACAATCTCAATAAGAAAACCTCAGTCTTTGATAGAGCAACTAAAAAAGTTTTACAAGAAAGAACTCAATCTGTTAATTCTATTTTAGAAGATTTAGATCAATGGACTCAAAGACAAGTAGCCACAATCCCTTCTAACCAAAGAACCATAGTTTCTAAGCACAAAGCTATGGAATACTATGGGGATGCTTTTGGTTTAAAAACTATTAGCTTATTAGATTTTCTTGGTCATTCATCCACCCTTAGACCACAAACCATTTCAACAGTAATAACAGAGCTTAAGGAAAAAAATGTAAAAGTCCTTTTCTCTGAACAAAAACCTCCTTCAAAGCTATTGAAGAACTTGAGCAGACAAACTTCCACTCCTCTAGCAAAACAACAAATTTTTGTTGATGGTTTAATGCCTACAGGAAATACTATTTCTGTTGCTGTTCATAACACATGTACAATTGTTGATTCTTTGGGTGGTTCTTGTAATAAGGAACAAGGTTATAAATTAGTTAATAAGTGGGATGCATTAAATAAACCTTAATGTAAAAATCCCAAATCTTCCTTTAGAGTTTGACCTGCAATTCCAAGTAAAATGTCTAAAGCTACAGGACTAAAAATTTATAAAAATTACTGGGAAGATCAAGCAAGTTTTATGGATCAATCACCATGGAACCAGCAAACAATCTTAAAGTTAACTCTCTCCAATAATTGTGAGAAAAACATTGAAGAGCTTAAATTCTCTAATCACTCTCTTACAAGAGAAGATGGGCAATTAACTTTACGCTTAAAAGTTCCATACAACTACTCTGAGATTGATGACTTCGAGTTAAAGGCTATCGAACTCTTGGGCATAGATAAAAATGACTTAATCAATATGAGCTTGACAAATTCTAGTTGTACTAAGACTTGGCACTAACAAAATGACTATCAAACCAAAAGTACCTGTCACCATCCCTACAGGCTTCCTCGGCTCTGGGAAAACCACTCTACTTAATCGGATTCTGAGTGAAGAACACGGTAAACGAATCGCTGTAATCGAAAATGAATATGGTGAAGTAGGTCTTGATCAGGGTCTGGTCATTAATGCTGACGAAGAAGTCTTTGAAATGTCCAACGGTTGCATTTGTTGCACCGTTCGTGGAGACCTGATGACTGCGCTCTAGCAGCGTTCAATTCACAAGGAGTTGTCTCCGTTTGGGAATTTAAAGTGCGTACTAAAGAGCCTCCCAAGGGATTCTCTTAAACTAGAACAAAAACAATGAATCAAAAGATCGTTACAGCAGAAGATGCCAAGAAAGCTCAAAAAGAAGCTGAATGGGCATATAACAATGCAATGGAAAAGTTCTACTACTCAATGCTAGAAGTTGTCTTCCTAAGAATAAAAAGTCATTTATCCGAAAAAGGCCTAAAAAAAGTTCTAGACATTGACAACAAAAGAAATGACAATGAAAACCTTGGAGTTGAATTCAGTCAAAAAACATGGAAAATTTTAGCAGAATCTTGGGCCGGGGCAGAAGGTTTAGCTATGACAAAAATTGCCGATCTTTACGGATTAGAGATAGCCGATTTAGATATATCTAAAATTGATAAAAATCCAACTACACCAGAATGTAACCCCAGCACAAACTAAACTAAACATATACACACTCCTTTTAATTAAAGAGTGTAGATATGATTGTGATAATGAATAAAGGATGAACAGAAATGGCTTATCGCATTACAAGACAGGATGGGGAAGAAGACAAAATTACTGCGCAAGAGTTCAATAACTACGATGATGCATATGATTGTTTAAATGAAATTTATCAAGACATGTGTTGCTCAGATGCTGACTATGAAGATCGTCCTTATTATGAAATTGTGGAAAGTTAATCTTAAAGTAAACTAATACTTTTTAAAAATCAAATCAATCTAACTAAAAATACAAGTTTAAGACTTACATTTTTGTTTTGATACTCTTTAAAATTATAGTAATTTCTTTAATGTCAATAAAGCAATAACATAATTATGGATCCATGGAATTCCGTAACTGTAGTTTCCCTTGGCCTAGGACTGGCAGCAGCATGTGGTTTTCGTGCCTTCTTGCCTCCTTTATTGATTGGTATTTTTACTAGAGCAGAGTTGGTTACGGTTGGCGATTCTTGGCAGTGGTTTTCTTCTGATTGGGCTATTGCTTTATTTGCAACAGCTGCATTATTTGAAATCTTTGCTTATTTCATACCCTGGCTTGACAACTTGCTCGACAGTCTTGCCACACCATTGGCAATAACAGCTGGAACAGTTATGACATGTGCCTCCCTTGATGGGATTGATCCATCATTGCAATGGATCCTTGCTGTAATTACAGGGGTAGGGTTGACCGGAAGTATTCAAATATCTACTGTAGTAATTCGAGGTTTATCTACAGCAACCACAGGAGGCTTAGGCAATCCAATATTTACAATTGTGGAAGACATTCTCTCAGTCTTACTAATATTATCAGCTACATTCTTACCTATACTAAGCTTGGCCTTGGTTCTCATTATATTTCTATCAATGAGAGGATTAATAAATCAACTGAGAAAAAAGAAAAACCATAAGTAGCGAAGAGATTAGTTATGTTGAGCCTGTGTAACTAGGTCATAAGAAGTTCCCTAAAGTCGCCAACCTTGAGTTGCCAATAATTTTTCAAGGATAAAAATTGAAAAATAGTGAGCTGTTTATTTACGATAATCAAACTGCTGCAATACCTCTAATCCGACAACCTGCAACGTACTTAACTCCGTTGCTTCTAAATTAACTAAGGGTGCCATTCCATCTTCGTAAGCTTGGTTCCACCTCGGAGCACATAAACACCAATGATCTCCTGCTTTTAATCCTGGGAAGTTATATTGAGGCATTGGAGTCGATAAATCATTTCCTTGGGCTTTGCTATAAGTAAGAAATCTATCAGTCATAACGGCACACACTGTATGCATTCCCATGTCAGTGGGATCTGTTTTGCATGATCCATCTCTGTACCATCCAGTCATAATACTGCAATTACAGGGCTGCAGATCAGTTCCGAGAACATTTTTAAATTCCATATTATCCATCTTGCTAAAAAGTTAGCTATTCATCTATAGCTAACTTAAAAAAAGAAATCAATCTCCTTTTGTTTTAGCCCTTCCCAACCAGCATCAATGAGCAGCTCATTCAAAGTTTCTTGTCCAAAGTGCTTTGCTCCAGTTCGCACAATTCGATTACGCATTGATTTTTTCACTCCACTTCTTTTTCTTAAGCCTTCTTTATCCATAACGGCCTTATAAAGATTGAGCATCTTGATAGGAATTGGGCTTCCATCAAGATCATGTCCACCCTCAATAGCTTTATCAATTGCATCGGGTCCAGAAAAATCCATTTTCTAAAGAAATTAAATTCTCATCATATTGCTAATTGGCTAAAAATAGTTGAGGTGTTGAAAATCGATTAAAATAAAAGTATGCCTAAAAACCTTGTCAAAATCATTGTTGTAGTGATGGTATCTTTGCTCGTAGCTTCAACCTTCGGAGGCTTAATCTTCTCAATTTTTCAAGAATTTTAAAAGGAGCTCTATTCAATTAAAACCTAAGTGTTGAAAATAGCTAAAAGTTATCAATCTTTGCATGGAGAATAATGAATCTAAGCCAATGAATGTCATAAAAGGACGAATCTTTAATTCATAAAATTTTCATCGTTAATTAAAGCAATTTTTTCTTTATAAAAAAAAGCTAATGAGCAAGATGTACTTTTGATGTCTTACTTATTCAGAAATCTCACTTAATTCAATCCATCTATTCTCAGATACTTCAATAGCATCTATAATCAATGCCAATTCATGACTAAGTTCGATAATATTATCAGATCCTTCTGATATTTTTCTTTCAATAATATTTCTCTTTTCTTCTAGTTGAGGTAATTCAATATTTAATTTTTCTAATTCTCTTGATTCTTTATAGCTAATTTTATTTGAGTCTTTTTTATGGTTAATCTTTTTATTTTTATAATTCTTTTGGGTTGGATTATCAATAATATCATTAGAATCTTTGTTTTCTTTATTAAATTGAGATAATGTTTTTAATTCTAGAAATCTTGTATAATTGCCTTCATACCTTTTCAACTTACAATTTTCAAAGTTAAAAATTTTATCTATAGTTCTATCAAGAAAATATCGATCATGTGAAACAACTACAACACACCCTTTGAAATCTTCAAGAAAATCTTCAAGCACACTTAGTGTTTGTATATCTAAATCATTTGTAGGCTCATCTAATAACAATACATTAGGAGCCTGTATGAGCATTTTACATAAAGCAAGTCGTCTTTTTTCACCACCTGAAAGTTTTTTTAAAGGACTATATTGTTGACTTGGAGGAAAAAGAAATTTTTCCAAAAGTTGAGAAGCTGTTATTTGTTTTCCTCCATGATCGAATCTAAAAGCTGCTTCTTCTACAAATTCAATAACCTTGCGATCAAGACCATTCCCTTCTTTTAAATCATTGGTATGTTGATCAAGATAGCCAATTTGAACTGTTTCTCCTAGCTTAATATTGCCACTACTGGGCAATCTTCTGCCAGCAATCAAATCTAAAAGAGTTGATTTGCCGCTCCCGTTAGGACCAATAATTCCTACTCGATCCTCTGGACTAAAACTATAGGTGAAGTCATCTATAAGCAAAGTATTATTTTTATCATGACTCATAAAACTTACATCCTCAGCTTCTATAGCTATCTTTCCTATTCTTCTACTAAATTTATCCATTTCTAGTTGTGCTTTTACTACAGGTTTTGGTCTCGACTGCATTGCAGCAATTCTTTGTAGTCTTGCTTTCTGCTTAGTACTTCTTGCCTTAGGTCCTTGCTTTAACCAAGCTAATTCTTTTCTTAATACTCCCTGAAATTTTTTTGCTATCGATATTTCTGATTGTTCTTCTAAAACTTTTTGTTGAAGAAATTCTCGATAGTTGCCGGAATATTTATAAGTTTCTCCATTATTTATTTCAATCATCCGTGTTGTAACACGATCGAGAACATACCTATCATGAGTAATTAGAACAAGAGCTCCCTTATAATTGTTTAACCAGCTCTGAAACCATTCGACTGCTGCTGCATCTAGATGATTGGTAGGTTCATCTAAAAGTAAAACGTCAGGTTGCATTACCAATGAAGATGCAAGTCCAACTCTTTTGCGATAACCGCCAGAAAGCTCCTTGATTGGTTTATCCAAATCTTTAATTCCAAGTCTTTGGAGTATTTCCTGGCATTGATGCTCTAAATTCCATGCTCCCGCAACATCCATAAGCTCACTAACTTGACCAAGCTTTTTTAAAAGATTTTCATCCTTTGGGCATTTGGCTATTTTTCTACTCAGACAATTGAACTCCAATAATAATTTTCTTTTGTCTCCACATCCTTCAAGCACTTCTTCCAAAATACTTTTTTCACTATCATAAATTGTTTCTTGGCCTACAAAAGATATCCGCAAAGAAGATAAAGCTTCCCTTTTTCCTTCCAATAATGGTTCAATCCCAGCAAGAACTCTTAGCAAAGTTGATTTAACAGATCCATTTGGACCAATCAACCCAAGTCGTTCCCCTTTATTGATATGAAGATTTAGATTCTTGAAAAGGCTTTTTATACCAAAGTCTTTTGAGGCATTAATTAAACTAATTAAACTCACAAATAAAACTCCCTTTACTCAGCTAACAAAAACTGCAACTTAACTGCAACAATTAAAACAGTGACTAGCAATAGTTTCATGATTAATAGCGATGTGCCATTTCATGCAGGAAAAAATAGATATCTTCATCTTTAGCGTTAATTTCTTCTTGTAACTTCTCACATGCACCTTTAACTTGCATCCACACCACTTCCATTCTTTCACTTTCTTGTAATGTGAGCTTCCATTTAATTTTTTCCATATAAGGGATAATAGAGCCGAGAAGCAAAAAGATTAAATCAGTATTACCATCACTTCACCATGTCCTGAAAGTATAATTTCAGAAATGAAAATATTTGATGATGATGACCAAGACCGCGGAGAAATGATCCCAGCCTTTCAAAGTTACTCAGCATGAAAGTATTCAAGGAAATAGAAAGTTCCCATCGTGAGATAAGTATGCATCCTTTTTTCTATATACCTAAAAAAAGTAGATATAAGTGTAATAAAATTTTGTTCTACAGATGAAGGGAAATCATCTAATATTTAAGCAACCTTGGGGATGTATCATCCCTTTTGAATAAAGGATTTTGTTAACATCTTTTTTTTCAATAACCGGCAAAATTCCTTCTTCCAGTTCTTGGATTAATTCATTCTAAAAGCTTTTAGATTATCTATGGTTGGAGACCTACAGCAAGCCTCTGGGATATCTACGAGAAAAGCTAAATTGTTCGATGAAAAAGAGTATGACGTAAGGGCATTCTTAAAAATGAAGAAGGGGGACGTATTTCGATGTCCCCCTTTGAGTCCAGCTTTTATTTACATATCAACAAGCTTGGACTCCTATTTCATTTTTAGCAACCAAAAAGCTAACTTCAAAGAGTACAAACACCTGTTTTTGTTACCTTCCTCCTGAGAAACTACTCAGCAATCCATACTGATTGATTAAAGCTACTCATATCCACATTATGCGTAGAAATCCAGTCACCATTAGCTTCAAGAAATTTATCTAAGTCACCTTCCTTATGTTGATGAATAACAATGACCTTCTGACTATCTGTTTTATCAACACCTCTATATAGAGGCTTGATTTCATATTCTGCATGCCTTTTATTAGCTTCATCGCTATCAAAAATATCTGTCCATTCAGTAAATGTTCCCTTAATCCTAAAAGTAACAACCGTAGTTTCAAGTCTCATCAAAAAGGTTGCGAATAAAATTACAATTACATATTTAGCGTAAAGTTTTTATCTCACCTATCATTTCTTGAGCCTTTACTGACACAAGCATTAATTTCTACATGCTTAAAAAAGATGCAATTAGACAAGAGCCAACAAAAGAAATGACAAAGGAAGAAACTAATGAAGAAAGAAAGGAGCGCTTCAAGACAATGTCTAGCGATGAGAGAAAAGCTTTGATGAGGAAAAAGATGAAAGCTGAGGGGTTACAAGAAGGAAGTGGGATTCCTGGAAAAGACTTATTTTCATACGATCGAAATGAAATTTGGGATTTAATTCAAGTGACCAGGTGTCTACCTGAATTGAAAGGCAAACAAAGCAGAATAAACAAAAATAACTCTCTAATTCCTTGGCTAATGATTTCAATGGTTTTTAGTTTTGGAATAGTTTTGTATTACGATCATTTCCCATTTGAGAAAGTGAGAAGAGAACTATCTGTAGATGTAATGTTTGCAGATTAAATTGAGATGGCTCGAATACAAAATCGTCTAAAAAACAATTCGCCGGGTCCCTTTTTTGTAGACTCTAGCTGCATTGATTGTGGTAGTTGCTGGCAAATAGACCCGGAACATTTTGCACCCACTGAAAAGAATTCTTATGTTCACACTCAGCCAAATGGGCAGCTAGAAGTTCAAAAGGCTCTTTTGGCTCTGATCGATTGCCCTGTGGCGGCAATAGGTGCTCCCAAAAACTTCACTTCGAACTTATCTACTGATGTCTTCCCAATATTAGTAACAAAACATTTTGCAGGAGATATCTATTACTGCGGATGGAGTTCTCATCGTAGTTTTGGTGCGAGTAGTTGGCTAATTGTTAGTCCAGAAGGAAATGTGCTTATCGACTCTCCACGCCAGAGTGCGCCGCTTGCTAGACGAATTAAAGAACTGGGCGGACTGAAGCAAATTGTTCTAACTCATCGAGACGATGTGGCAGACCATGCTTATTGGGCTAAATCTTTTAACTGTATAAGATGGATTCACCATGATGATGCTGAAGCAGCACCTGGCGCAGAAAAGAAAGTAATGGGACTAGATATGATTCCTTTAAGCAAGAGCCTTAAGTTAATACCTACACCTGGACATACAAAAGGTTCGATGGTCGCTGTCCTTGGGCAAAAAAAACAAATTCTTTTTAGTGGAGATCACCTTTGGTGGAATATTGAAAAGTCCATAGTCGTTGCATCAAAAAACTATTGTTGGTGGAATTGGGATGAACAATTGAAGTCAGTAAAAAGGCTTGTAGAGCTAGATATTGGCTGGCTATTACCAGGGCATGGATATGCTCATCAATTCATGCCAGGAGAATGGAAGGAAGCTCTGGTCCAAACATTGCAGCATTCAGGAAAAGGCTGTTAATCGTCAATACACTCACGAGAGCTACATAGATGATCTAATGAGGGACGAAGAGTAAAAAATAAGCGCCATCGGGCCCAAAAGTTATATCCTTTATCAATTAATGATCCTATAAGTGGCCAAGTAGTTGGAGAATAAACCCAACCCAGTCCGACTAATTGATATGCCTTTCGAAAAACTTGAACATCCTTAAGAATCTCTCCAGAAGAAGTTATTCCATGTATTCTTCCCATAGCTTCTCGATAACTAATCCCTTTATAAAGATCTGAGTTGTAATCGCAGGAATCAATATCTACAAATGAAATGTAGTTCAGTCTATCTCTATTCCGAAGAAAAGAGACCTCTCTTTTACACAGAGGGCATGCACCATCGAATAGCAAAGTAAGCTTAACCAAGGTCCAAATAAAAACAATTTGTGGGGATGAGCTCCCAAAACAATATAGGAAAGTAAATACAGGCTAAGAGAAGTAAATGTTGTGCTATTAAAAGATTAGAAAGAATTTATCAAATAAATTGGGATCCAAGCTCTAAAGAATGAAACCTTGAAACTCAAAAGAAATCAAACTTTAGTGACTGCGTCTAAAAGTTAAGTAATAATGGCTAGTTTGCGTTGGCTTGGATCCCAAACTTTCCCCAGGTCCAGGATAGACAGCTTGCCATTGCTCCCCACAAATTATCTGTTGAGATAATTTTTCAAAGTCAGAAATTGAATCATTACACAATTGAAACTTAGACAATGTTTCCACTCGTTTAATTCTTGAAATATCAAAGTTATGGAAAATTTGTAATACCAATTCATCAACAAAAAATGATGATTCATCCTCAAAAAATTGATGCCTACCAATTACTTTACTTTCTAAAAAAATTTGCTTATCAAAAGTAGCGACTTGCCTGTTAGGAGATTTCGGATCATCTTGAACACGCAAAAGCTGATCTCCTAAAACAGCTTTGCCAACTGATAAAGCATTAAATGCGCGATCTCCAATTACCTCATTAAGACTATTTAATTTAAATTTTGCCTCATATCTTAGGGATTCTTTTTCATTATTTTTCAAATCTGTACTTTTAACAATCCACGTACCATTAAACCAAGATGGATAAACAATATCTTTTTCTAAAGCTATATGTTTAAAAGGTCCAGGTAATCTCCATTCTGGCCAATCACTTAGGCGCCTTTTAATTAAAAT
Organism: Prochlorococcus sp. AG-363-N16; assembly: GCA_003280135.1. Classification (GTDB taxonomy): domain Bacteria; phylum Cyanobacteriota; class Cyanobacteriia; order PCC-6307; family Cyanobiaceae; genus AG-363-N16. The sequence continues at coordinate 19,109 of QCFW01000012.1, forward strand.
ATTTGATTGTTCTTGACTTAAGGAACTAGCTAAAATTGAGTAAGGAAATATAAAAAAGGACAACAGTAGTAAAAGCAAAAAGTTTTTCATTTCTGCTAATTCTTCTTCAGACGATTAGGTTTATATGTTGCCATATAAAAGATAATACAAAAAACATTCTCTCAACTAAAATCTCAGCTATCACGGTGCTTAAACACTCTTCAAATTTCTACTCTTAGAACCATCTCCCTATCATATCATTACCAAATAAGAACCAAGCAACTGGATCATAAAAAAAGATCCTTAAATTCAGATCCCTATAAAAGATATATCACTAAAGGATTACTCTTGAAAAGCACTCGAACTTTTTGGGGCGTTTGTCCATCAGATAACAAAGTTTGTTTATTATGTCGAAATTTCGTCCTTTACCAAACACTGGTGCTCTAACTGGAATTCTTGAGGCTCTATCATTTTTCCGCGATCCTGACTTCGCTAAAAAGCGGTTTGATCGTCTTGGTAATGTCTTTGAGACATCAATGCTTGGACAGTCAATGGTGTTCATTCAAGGTGACAAAGCTATTGCTGATTTGTTATCTGAACCAAAAGCAGTTGAAGGTTGGTGGCCAGCCAGTGTTCAGCAACTTTTAGGTAGCCATTCACTCGCAAACCGTAATGGGGCACCTCACAAAGCAAGAAGAAGAGTCATAGCACAATTATTCTCTTCTTCCGCACTACAACGCTATAGCCCTGGCATTATCAAGTTAATTAATGAGCTCGGAGAAGAATTAAAAACTGCAACAGATCCTCTCCCTTTAGCGGAAAAAATGCGCCGCTTCGCTTTTTCCGTAATCGCTACAACTGTTCTTGGAGTGGATGGCAAAGATCGTGACACGTTATTTTCTGATTTTGAGATCTGGACTAAGGCTCTCTTTTCAGTTCCCATACCTCTTCCTGGCAGTCCCTTTAACAGGGCTCTCAAAGCAAGAAAACGTTTACTTAAAAAGCTTAAAAAGATACTTAATGCCCCTATAAATAGCAAAGGAGGTTTAGATTTACTAGCAGGAGGTCTTGATGAAGTAGACATTCCTTTCTCAGATGATGACTTGGGAGAACAATTACTTCTACTATTATTTGCTGGATATGAAACCACAGCTTCTGCACTGAGCTGTTTAATGCGGGAATTACTTCTCAATCCACAAATAGAATCATGGCTTCGTGAAGAGATAAATTCTCTGCATTGGCCTCCAACTCCTGATCAGGCAGCCATTGTCTATGACCCTACTAATGCTCCGAGACTCGATGCGCTGGTTAAGGAAGTGATGCGATTCACTCCACCAGTAGGTGGTTTTTTTCGCCGCACTAAGCAATCATTAATCTTAGATGATATTATTGTGCCTCAGAATCGTGTAGTACAAGTAGCTTTAATTGCTTCCAACCGTCATGGAGTTGGTGATCTCAATGTCTTTCGACCACAACGTCATTTAGAGGGCGAATGTTCTTCAAGTCTGATGCCTTTTGGTGCAGGCGAACGTGTATGCCTAGGCAAATCATTGGCTGAGCTTGAGATCCGACTAATGGTAATTGGATTATTAGGTAAATTACAACTTGAAGTCATCCCGGATCAAGACTTCAGCCTGCGGCAGATTCCCAGTCCAACGCCTCGTGATGGGTTATTAGTAAAGATAAAAGCTTGAGTGCTGTACATGTCCAATCAACAAGATGTTTTCTATTAAAGTTAGGACCTCTCCAGAGAGTAATTCAAAAAAAAAAAAAAGAGCGTAAATAAGAATTACCTCATTGACAAAATGGGGCTTTTATATGATGAGACTTATCAACTCTTATTGGATTCGTATAGTCGCCAAATAGTTCCATAGTGATACATCCAGCATTAATAAAAAGACAATCCTCTTGCCATAAATGAAAATAGTAGATATATAGTAGGTAACCATGTCTACATTAATAATGTCTACTCTTATAGTGGTATCTTTCTCTATGATTGTTGTTGGTCTAACTGGATGGACAATAGCAACTTACTTAATCAAAGAAGATTCCAAAAAGTTCATTAAAGAAGAGCTCGCAAACTTACTTGATATTTGTAAGTTATTTTTCTCATCTCTAAAGAGCCTGATAGTGATATTAGCAAAGTATTCTTCATCTTCTGAACTCATTGAGACCACTCCTAATGAGTCATGTGAATTAAATACAAATCCATCAGAAGTTTTTGATATAATAGAAGCAGTTGAAAAAACAAGTGCGATCCCCTCAGATGAGAAAACTGAAGAAGATCCTATGCTTTCTTCATTCAGTCCGGAAGTGATTAAAGTAATTACTGAAGAAGAAGAAAAGGTTGCTTAATATGCTTAAGTTAAGGAAATAATTTTTCGTCAAGCGCTTGATTAGCAATAAATCAGGCCATTTATTGAAGCATGATTCTAATATTCTGATTTTCAGTATGGTTTTTCTTTGAGATTCTCCAATGAGTCATTAATTTACATGGACACAAACAAAATAAGTACTTCTCTTTTTCTGGAGAGTGCCATATAAGAAATCATGGAAAGGTATTAGAAGCTTGCGAGAGATCTTGTAATTGTCATTGTAATGATAAACAGAAATTTATTATTACTAAAAATACAATGGAATTCCTAATAAACAGTGAGTCTTGGTTTTTAAAAGAGATTAAATGCAATCGATGATTTTCCTTCGAACTTTACTCGTAACCATATGAGCATCCTCATACCCTGCTATATCCACACTTACTTTCAAAAATTTTGACAGGAAGCCCTGTTGCCACCATTGCAGACCTGCATTTGTCTCCTACGGTTCCATAAACCTCAACAGTGAATCCATCTCCTAGCTCAGCATGAGCTTGCAAATAATCTCCAACGGTAGGATTGGCTAAGTGTGCAAGAAAAGCATCGTCATTTTTATAAACTTCTGACCATGTAAAACAAAGAGGGTTCTCTGGGTCCTGATCAAAGGTGTGATGCAACATGCCTGGTTCAGAAGCTTCTACAACAGCATCAGTTTTAGTAGCAAGTTCTATATATTCCAGAATTTTTCCAGGCTTAACTTTTATACGAGCAATCAAGATAAAAGGGGTTGATTCGTCAAATTCATGCATACTTATTTCTCATATGAAAGGATACTTATTTCTATCACTTAGCAATAAAAAAGCAATTATCCTTAGGATCGTAAGATTCAGTATGTAGACATACTGACTTATTCAAAATCTTTTAGATATTGATAAGCGTTTAGCTAAATCATCAACTCTCCTTTGATTAACACCCATATCCCCTATACCAACTCTCGACTCAGACCTAACTTGAATCACACTACTTTCTGGAAGTGCTTTTAACAAAAGGTCATCGGTATATCTTCTTGATATTGTTTTCGCTTCTGCATGTATATAAGAATCAGTCTGTTCAATAATGTTAGTTCTAGGAGAGTTAGTAACTACCTCTACTGCTTTTCTAAATGAATCTTCTATCTCACTAACTTGCCAATTCTCTCGAACGCAATGAGTAACAACAACGCACTTAGGAAGTTCCTCAGTTGCAGAGTCTGCGAAAGCAGGGCTAACATTGAGAACCAAAAGCAGAGAATAAATAACAACGAATATGATCTTTCTCATGAATTGCATTGGAAAGTTAAATGAAACGACAATATTAATACATATATACATCAGAATAATAAAGTAGAGCAAAGTTAGTTCCAACACAATAATGACGCGAGACAGAACTCAACTAAATATAAATATTGATCCAAAACTACTCCTAAAATTAAAGGCAGAAGCTATGAGAAATGAAATGACATTAACCCAATATGTCACTTCAAAACTATCAGTAGTCAAATCAATATCAAAGATTGAAGTTCTTGAGGCCAGACTTACAAAAATAGAAAATCATCTAAATCTCAGTAATGATTCAAATGATGATTCAGAAAGAACAACTGGCTCAATTTTTACTAATCATGGAGCAAAGAAATATGGTGAGGTCGCTAAGAGATTGTTTGAGTTACACCTAAAAAAGAAGGGACTTTCTCGAGAAGAAGGGTTAAAAGAATTAGCTGTCATTCTCCAAAAATACCCTCATAGTTTTCCCGAACTAATCTTCCAAATCCTATTAGGTAATCATAAATTAACAGGTTCAGAAATGACAATGGCATATAGGAGTGGATCTTGCGCAATGAGGACTGCTCTAATGGAATGGTCCAATGACTCTTTAGAAGATTTAAACGAGACTTTCCTGAATGCCGTGGCTATTCAAAGTCTTAAATAAATATCTATTTAACTTCTTCAGATGATTATTCAAGACGAAACAAAGAGGATCAATCAAGAAAGACTACAAAAAACACAACCTAAAGGATCGGTTTACTCAAACTTTCTTCAAGTCTCCCGGCCCACTCAAGATCCCATGGCACAACAGGAACCCACCTACTGGATCATGAAATGTGATTCAGTAGGTTTTCACAGTCATAACAACTGATCTAGGTCATTTTTCCCTTATTTCTCTTTTGAAAATAATATCAATCATAGCTGTATTTTTCATATTAACAGGTTGTACAAAGCCTCTAAAAGAACATAGAGTAGTCATTCAAGAATGCTATGACGGAGATACCTGCACAACAATCACTGGAGAGAATATCAGACTCGCGTGCATAGATACTCCAGAACTCAAAGGCAAGAATGCTGATCTCATACCAGCCAAAGCAGCAAGAGACTATCTGAATAGATTAGTCGCTGGGAAAGAAGTCTTTATTCATCGAATCACCAAAGATCGCTATCAAAGAACTGTCGCCGAACTATCTATAGATGGAATGAATATTCAAGAACATCTAGTTGATAAAGGCTTAGCAAGCATCTATAAAAGATATGCAAGTCAATGCAACTGGTCAAAGTCAACGCTTCATTAGGTATATATACGATGAGATGATAAAGAGAAATCAACAGCTTAGAACGGAGTTTACTTCCAATCTCTATGCGAACTTTTCTAGTCAGCAAACATGCGTGTAAAAATGTCACCCAGAAGAGCCTTATTTACTGCCGCAGTAATGACCGGTATACCAACTCTTCTCTTTGCTACTTGCTCTGATAAGTTTTCAGTTTTCGGAATCCTAATTGCCTCCGCACTCATTAATTGGCCAGTAATCCGATGGCTTGATGATCGTCAGTGGTATAGAGAATGGATTAAAGAGGAATCTAAATAGTCGAATTATTCCTAAAAAAATCACAAGTACCACCATTTCTTCTTTCTTATATTAACAAAAAATAATGCCCGATAAACCTTCAAAATGGATTACCTCCTTGCGTGAAAAAATTCGACAGGAATGGGCGAGGGGTGGATGGTTCGCGGCATAGGGAAAGGTCTTGTTCAAAAGGTTCAGCTGACAGTTCGTTTTGAGGATGGCAACAGAGCCAGCATTATTCTTGGTCCAAAGGCCAAGAGTGATCCAGATTTTGTTCCATGGGTTGGGACCAGCGCAGGATGGATATTAAAAATCTCCACGGAGATTTCACTAATAATGAAGTCTCAAGGGAAGCGTTTAGCTGAAGCCTATAAGCTAGTGAAACTCAAGAACGAATCTGGATTAAATGGGGCATTCGACGGGAAAAAACTAGCTAGAAAATTCAAATCACACAAAACAAGTACTTGGAAGGAAGGGGCACGAGCTTGGAACAGAAACTACCGAACTCCTATGACCCGCACTTTGCTGATCCTTACTGGCGAGACTTCTGTGTAAAGTGGTTGCACAGTTTGAAAACCCTTGTTGAACGTCATGGGGGAGAGCCTGGCTCAGCAAGTCGACGACTCCAAATCCAATACGCAGCGGAATTTCTGCGCTTTGCTTTCAAGAATGGGGCTAATAGAAGTTGGCTACCACCAGAGGATCTGAATAGATTCATTGGCGAGAAGTCAACTATGAAGCCACTGAGTGAGAATGAGGAAAAGGGTGAACCTTGACAAGCAGCTTCTAGTCAAGCTCAATTCACACCCCTATTTTCACCCAAATCCCTTGGCATAACTGAAATCAATTATTGACTAATAAAAAATTTCTTCAAGTGATATAAACCATTCTAAGCGAATCTCAATTTTCTATACACGCTTTATACAAACTAGAAAATTTATCATTCTACATAGTTTTTATCTTCAGACTAAGAAACCTTTTTCTATATGTACGGCAAGTTAAAGAGTATTCATTAAAACATAAAAGGTATTTCTCCCCATTCCAAATTTGATATCCCTAACTATGTATATAGTAAAAGATAAGTTCATTCATTAATGGATGTTGATTCACAACTAAAAGAGATCTTGAAGCTAGCTGTTAAGAATGCTGTATCAAGAATGGAAACATTACAAGAATCTTCTGATCGACGTTGCATTTTCCACGAATATAAGGAATGGTTAGGAGAAAATATTAATAACGAAGTTTGGGCAATCCCAACAGAGCTAATTCAAAAAGATCTCAACAGGTAAGATCATGCAATGAAAGTAGCTAGATTTCCATGATCTCAATAATTACATTCTTTTTAGGTTTGAGTATTGGTTGCTTTTTCGCTTTCAAGCGTCAAGCACAAATCGAAAAGCAAAAAGCAAAAAGGAAATTTAGCGAAGAGATTGAACTCAGAGCTACTCCCGATACATACCTTTCAGAATTTGATCTTATAAGAAAACGTTATTACGAAGCGAAGTTTAAAAAGATGACTGAGCCCATGATTAATCGAAAGAACATACCTATGACTAAAGAGGAGATTAAAATAAGGCAAGCATCAGAAAAGAAATAAAAGTATGCCAAGCAGAACGACCAAAATAATTGTTCTAGTAATGAAAATGTTTTTCTATGAGTTTCGATCTTTTGATTATTAGGAATAGAAACCTAATTGAAATAGAATAAAGAAAAGAGATGGAAGAATGAGGTTTTATTCCAACTATCAAGAATCACTAAGATAAAAGTCTATGACTGTGATCAACTATTAGCTAATGAACAGCATAGCAGCTTGATATGACTATTTTTTTTAGATATAAAATAAATTTCGTCCAAACCTCATCGAGATACCCCAACATATTTGTCGAGATATATCTCTAGCAGCGAATATTTGGCAAAGACAATCATCTTAAAACCACACTAATCAATCATTATGAGGACTTATGGAAATAATGAAAAGTGACATATTTTTGAGAGTTTACAGGCTGTCCAATAAACTTATTAAGATTATTAGATAAGTTTTGATGTCGATCAATATCAAGGAAAAAGATTTATTTATAAAAAGTTGCTACCGTCCAGAGATTGATGGTCTACGGGCATTTGCAGTAGTAGCTGTAATTATTAATCATTTCAACAAAGATATCTTGCCTGGTGGATACCTTGGGGTTGATATTTTTTTTGTTATTTCAGGATTCGTCATAACATCATCTCTTTATCAAAGACCCAGTAAAAACTTCAGGGATTTTATTAGTGGATTTTATGAAAGAAGGATCAAGCGGTTAGTGCCAGCACTTTCAGTTTTTGTCCTGATAACAAGTATTGCGATCTGCTTATTTAATCCACAACCAATCACATCTTTGATAACAGGTCTGACCTCTTTGTTTGGATTATCAAATCTTTACCTACTCAAACAATCAACGGACTACTTTGCACAAACAACAGAACTCAATGTCTTCACGCACACATGGTCTCTTGGTGTTGAAGAGCAGTTTTATATTCTATTCCCTTTCCTAATATGGTTCTCTGGATTTGGACGCCAAACCAAGAATGGTGCTCGCAATTTATTTCTGATAGTTCTAGGACTTACAATTGCTTCGCTCATTGGATTTCTCTATCTCTATCCAATCAACCAATCAGCCGCATATTTTCTAATGCCAACAAGGTTTTGGGAAATGGCAGCAGGGTGCCTGATCTTTATTGGATTTCAGAAAAGAAAAACTATTGAACAGATCCTTGAAAAGGTGCCACCAATTTTTGTTCTGACATTGATAGTCGGAATAATGTATTTGCCAATGTCTTGGGCAACAACATCAACAATTGCAGTAGTTATTTTAACATCAGTGCTTATCGCTTCCGTGAAAAAAGGAACAACAGCATACACATTTTTTACTAATCCTAAAGTGATTTATATAGGTCTCATTTCTTATTCCTTATACCTATGGCATTGGGGTGTTCTTTCGATAAGTCGTTGGACAATCGGTATTCATTGGTGGTCAGTACCTTTCCAAGTTGCTCTGATGTTGGGTCTTGCTATCGCTTCATATCAATACATTGAAACGCCACTTCGCAAGGGTAACTGGTTTGGGAAACGATGGAAAACACTAGTAGTTGGTGGTGGGGTTTTGCTTACTCTTTCAGGTGCTCTATATACACTTAGTCAACCTCTGAAAGGGAGGATCTACTTAGGGAAAAAATCTAAATGTAAGCCTTATCAAGATAAAACCTGCACATCAGCAAATCATCCTCATAGGGCAGTAACTCCTTTTATAAAAGGAACTAAAATTCAACGAAAAAAATGCTTTATGTACAGAGGTCCAATTACCGATGAAGTGATGGATTTATGTACAATTAAGCCAAAAGTAAAAACATTACCTACTATCTTTGTTGCAGGCAGTAGTTATGCTCACCATTTTTCGCCAGTTTTTGAAGATTTGAGGAATGAATTTGGAATTGGTATTTCAATGATTTCAAAAGCAGCTTGCGACCTAGATCCATTGCTTCGCATTAGAAATGATAGCTTTTCATGTAAAGATAGCAACAAAAATAGAATATCCTATATAAAGAAAAATGCAAAAGAAGGAGATATTTTATTTACATTAGCTACCTCACCTCTTAAGTTTGATAAGTTTTTTAAAAAGAGTGTAGTCAAGACTGCAAAAATTGCTCGCAACAAAAATATAAATGTTGTCTATCTCACCCCAATACCTCGATGGGAACGTCTAAAACCTGGAATTAGTTCTACTTGTGGGAGAAACCCTGAAATTGAATGGTTCAGACCATTGGGAAATAAGGATTGTGGACTTTATTCTGAAATCAATAGGAAAGTTTATAACGAAACAAATAAAGAAACCCTAAAAACCTTGAAAAAAATTGATCAATCTTTTCCTAACTTTCATGTTTATCCTATTCATGAATTTCTATGCGATTCTGCTAAATGTCCAAGTCATAAAAACAGCATAAGATTATATAGAGATAATTCTGGACATATATCTTTGTATGCTGCAAAACAGTACTTCAGTTCCGAAATTAGATCATTTCTAATCCAAAGAAAACTTATCCAGTAAAGCAATCAGATATAGATCAATACCCAAAGACAGCTCAAAAAAATTAAAAAATAAGCCGTTAATTCCAAAAAAATATTGTAAATATCTCTCGGGGTTTAAATAGGTAAGCGAACGACTTAGTTAACCCCGTGACACACCTCGAAAACTCAGGTAGGGAGATAAAAACAATTAATACCCAATACAAATTTAAAGCACACAAGAGATTAGAGACGCTCAACCGTGGTTCAGCTACGACGATTCAATCAAGGTTCTTCTATATCATCATCAAGGTTCAATATGTATACAGAACCTCAAAAGGAACAAGTTTAAGAAGTCGAATGAAGTGTGAG
>QCFW01000013.1 GCA_003280135.1 Prochlorococcus sp. AG-363-N16
AATTAGCTATTTCCTGGTGGAAACAGAATCAACCCTTTTGTGATTAACTACACAAAAGGAATTCAGTTTTTTACTGATGAGGTTCATTCCCCATATCATTTCTGTTTCATGAGTATTCGTCTTTACATCGGTAATTTGCCGCAAACTTTGAAGAACAAAGAGCTCGAAGAACTCTTTGGCACAGTCGGCAAGGGCATACGGTTTAAAGCCGTTTTGGACAGAGATACAAAAGCTTGTAGAGGCTTTGGTTTCGCCAATGTTGAGGATGAGAAAGTGGCAAATGCATTAATTGAGCAGCTGAATGGCTATGATTTTAAAGGGAATAACTTAAGGGTTGAGCGTTCCGAAAAGAAGGAGTCAAGTAATGGAGCAGGTAGAAGAAATAACTCATCTGGTGGAAATAAATCTAAAGCTGGAAATCGTAAAGATGTAAAGAAGGTTGTACATAGCGATGCTCCTATGAAAGAAGCACCTGATCCAAGATGGGCAGGTGAATTGTCCAAACTCAAAGAACTATTAGCTAATCAAAAAACTGCGGTCTGATAATTCTCATCTTTAAGTCGAAATACTTCTGAATTTTATTTGGTTTGGGCTATTAGGTAACTGATAGGTATTTCAAAAATTTTCACCCATTGATTTACGTAGGCACGATTATTGAAAACATCGTAGTCCAGTTGTTCAATTGCGTTAAGAATGCCTCTGTAGAGTCTCAGAGAGGTCCAGACCGGCCAGCGAGCATCTGGTGATAGCCACCTTATCCCCTCTTCAGCGCGTTCAAACCAGCTTCTAGCGCGCTCTAACTGGAATGCCTTCAATTGTTTCCACTGGCTGTTCATTTTTTGGAAGTTGAAGTATTAAGGCTGGTAAAACATTTTCTAGCTGTTTATGCAATGTAATTCTTTCTAGCTCACTAAGACTTTGATAAGAAAAATTATCATTTCTCATATTCCAATAACGTAAGTAATATGAATCTTTTATTTTTTTTCTACTAAAACCTAAATCTTCTAAACCTTTTTCACTCAACAAATTTGTCAAACGAATCAAAGGCAACGCAATATCTTTTTCATTAGCAGTTAAAGAAGAAATATTTTTTAAAGATAGAAACCTAGGATTTGCCACATTTTTTTTATTCTCCCAAGGTTCTAAAAGTCGAATTCTTTGCATGACTGGTATCACCTCGTCAGCATAGAAACCATGAACAAGCTTCTCAAGTTCTGCTTTAATTCGTTCGCGAGCAACATACTTCAATAAATTTACGTTATTGCTTATCAGTTCAATTGTTTGATCAGCTAAAGAAAGATTTAATTGAGAACTTAAACGAAACCCTCGTAATAGTCTCAGAGGATCATCTTTCAAGTTTTTCTCACTTACAGCTATAAGCTTCTTTTCTTTTAAAGCATAAATTCCGCATTGAGGGTCACAAATTTCCAGTTCAGAATCTAGCTTTATAGCAATTGCGTTAACTGTAAAATCTCTTCGAGATAAATCTTCTTCTAAAGTCTTTCCTATTTGACTTGCAAAATCAATAGTCCATCCATCTATGACCAATCTTGCAATATCTCTATCTCCATCTAAGACAACACATTTTCCTCCTATAGTTTGAGCTAATTGATGTCCAATTTCAATTGCATTAGAAGGGACAATGAAATCCAGATCTGGCTTATGCTTAATTCTATTGAGCAAAGCATCTCTAATCGAGCCGCCAACTAAAGCTGAACCAAATGGTAAATCCTCTATGCTAAAAGGCCATTGAGATGGTTCTAGTCTTCCTACAATCTCTCTGCATATAGATGCTTTATCATCTTCAAAAAAAGAAAACTTAGAATTCATTAGTGTCATGTGTATTTGTGTGAACTGCCATTGGGTAAATCGATGCAAGACTTATCACTCGGTAGAAAGGCAACATGGAGTAAAGCACTTAAATCCAAACCCAGACTTTCAAGGAAATAATCCATCTATTCACATTCTTCTTAAAGAACAAAACAATGCTGACATTGAAGTTGAATGGGATGTAAGAGAATGCAGCAGTTTTTTAGAAGAGAAAGGTAAATGGTTGAAATTAAGACCTGGGGAAAAACTCCCTTCATAGTATTGATATGCAAAACAAAAGTAATGCAGGATATTTGCTTGCACTTCACAGTTCAACAAAAAATTTTGGTGTAGCTGTTCTCGATTTAAATGATCCAAAAAAAATAATAAAAAGTTCAGTTTTTGAAGCAGGTATAAAACTATCAAACAATTTATTTAAATATATTGAAAGTCTATTGCCAGCATATAAGTGGCAAAACATTGTCAGGATAGCTTTAGCAACAGGTCCAGGGAGCTTTACAGGAACCAGAATTACAATTGCTATGGCTAGAACTCTGGCACAGCAACTACCTTGTCAAATTGATGGAATTAGTAGTTTTGAATTAATTGCTACAAGGCTATCAAAAAGTCTCAAGACTCAAAAAATAAAAAACAATTTTTGGATCACCCAAAAACTTAAAAGAAGAGGAATTATTGCAGGTCAATATCAAATTTCAAAAAATCAAGAAGCAAGTAGTATAGAAATTGTTGAACTGAAAAAACCTTATCTTTTAAAAAAAGACGAAAAGGTTGAACCAGCATTAGATGCAATAGAGGACGTAAGTCAAGACATAAAAATCCTAATCAATATGTGTTTAAAATTTCATTTAGAAAATAAAAATAGTCATTCAAATCTTGTTCTCCCAATATATCCAACTTCTCCAGTTGAAATAAAAAGTTGAACTATAATAAATATATTTTCTTTACTTTAATATTTGCGATTTTCTGGTCAACTTCTTACGGTCCTTTGAATCCATTTATTAGAACTCTTTTCAATAATAATTCACCACAATTAATACTAGTTCTAGGCGGAGATATAGATAGAGAAAAGCTAGGGCTAAAAATGTCAAAAAACTTAAATCTACCAATTATAATTAGTGGAGGTAGTAATCCTGAATATTCAGACTGGTTAATAGGAGAAGAAGGTATTCCATATGATCAAGTCAGAAGAGATTATAGGGCAAAGGATACGCTAACTAATTTCACATCATTAGTTGATGAAATATCTCTAGAGGGTATTAATCATGCACTTTTAATAACTAGTGAAGATCATATAAATCGAGCAATGACAATTGGCAATATTGTTGCAGGTAGCAGAGGGATTCGCCTAACAAGTATATCTGTACCTTGTGCTTCTTTGTGCAAAAAAGAAAAGCAAAAGAAACACTATTTTGACTTAATTAGAGCTATTACTTGGATCACATTAGGTAAAGATATTAAAACTATAATACCTAAGGGGTTCGAATTTTATTTTATAGATTAAATGATACTTTAAGTTTAATTTACTCAGACAATACACCTTGGTCTAACATCATATTAATCGTTGATTGAAGAGTTTGAGTGGTAGATAGCAAATCTATTTTCTTTATTGTTTCAGGAGGTGGTATTGGTTTACCAATCAAAACATTAATTTGCAGAAATCTAGGGAAAAGACCTTTTTTTCCGAGCACTCTATGACTATTTGTAATAGCCACAGGAAGAAGATAAGAGCCGCTTTTAGCCGCTAACAAGGCAGCTCCAGCTTTAGGCTTATTGATCCTTCCATCTTTTTGTCGAGTGCCATCTAAAAAAATACCTGTCGCCCAACCCGCATCAAGCTTTGCAGTAGCAGCTCTGAGTGCTTCCCTATCACTAGAACCTCTCTTCACAGGATATGCACCACATGAACTAATAACCCACCCTAAAAAAGGAATTTCAAATAATTCCTTTTTTGCCATAAAAGCTATTGGTCTTCCTAAAACATGGCCAAGAATAGGAGGATCAAAATGTGATCCATGATTAGCTACTACAACCAAAGATCCTGTCTTCGGTACGTTTTTAATACCAAAAGTATGACCTCTAAACAAAAAACGAAAAAGTGGGAAAACTATGAAATAACTAACCAATCTATAAACTATACTTTGTCTTGGATTTGATAGAGACAGTTCTTCTTTTTTAACTTTTGAATTATGTTTCGACAATTGTTAATACCCTAAATCATTGACTGAAGATATTTGACTAATAGTAATATCCTTTAAAGACCTCTTAGCTAAACCACTTAGTACTTTACCTGGTCCTATTTCAACTACTGTATTAATTCCTTGCTCCTGAAAAACTTCCATTGTTTCTCGCCAACGAACACCAGATATCATTTGTTTATTAAGTTTTAACTTAAGTAAGGATCCTTCTTGAGATGGAGTTGGATCTACATTACTGGAAACTGGAAAAATAGCATCCTTAAATTCAATTTTATCTAATTCTATAGAAAAAGATTTTGCAGGTTCTAGCATTAATGGAGAGTGAAAAGCTCCAGAGACATTTAATGCAATAGAACGCTTACAATCAATCTTATCTATAACTACATTTACTGCAGCAGGAGTACCTGAAAGAACAACTTGTTCAGAACTATTATCATTAGCTATTACAACTCCTTCAGTATCTTTAACAATTTCAAAAAGTTCTTTTTGATTAAAACCCATTACAGCAGTCATTGCTCCACCACCAACAGAAGCCATTAATTCAGAACGAACTTTTAATAAACTTAAAGCATTTTCAAAATCAAAAACTTCTGCAGCATAGAGAGCTGCAATTTCTCCTAGGCTATGTCCTGCTATTAAAGAAGGCTTTCTACCTTGGCGCTTTAAATCATCAATTAATAACGACTGAACAATAAACATTGCTGGCTGAGTATTGCGTGTGTCATTTAAATCATCTAATTGACCTAAGTTCTGGCTCTCGCCTTTGCAAATTTCCAGCAGATTTCTACCTAATAAATTTGAAGCAAAGTCAAATCTCTCTAAAGCCCCATTGAGAGAACTGACTGAATCAGCCATTCCTATTTTTTGAGATCCTTGACCAGGAAAAACCCAAGCAATACTCATAAAACCAATGAAGAAAGAAAACTACAGATTAAACCTAACCGTGCCATCTTATTAAAGCAGCACCCCAACTTAAGCCTGCACCAAAACCGCTAGTAGCAATAAGATCATTTTTTTTCACTTTTTTCACCCTTATTGCTTGATCAAGCAATAAGGGTATCGTGGCTGCAGAAGTGTTCCCATAATTAGCAAGATTAGTTAAAACCTTACTTTGAGGAATCTTAAATCGAGCGGCAACAGCATCAATAATTCGTTGATTAGCTTGATGCAAAAGCAGCCAATCTAAAGAGTTTGAATTAATTTGATGAATATTCAGAAGCTCCTCAAGTATTGCAGGAACTTCTCTAACAGCAAATTTATAAACTTCTTGTCCATTCATCTGAATTGTAGAAAAGTTTCCCTGCTGAAAATCATTTCCCTCAACTAGTTGTTCAAAATTTCTTTTCTGCGGGAGCGTCAAACAATCCCCCCTCCTACCATCAGATTTAAATTTAAAACCTATTAACCCATTTTCAGACTGCGAAGCTTCAAGGGCAATTGCCCCTGCTCCATCGCCAAACAAAACGCAGCTTTTCCTATCATCCCAATCCACCCAACTAGAAAGCTGATCAGCTCCTATTACTAATGCTCTATGAATAGAACCGTTCCGCAAATATTGCGCAGCGGTAACTAATGCAAACAAAAAGCCACTACATGCTGCTGTAAGGTCAAAAGCAAAGGCTTTCTGAGCTCCAATGGCTGATTGAACCTTAGCTGCACTTCCAAACAAATCGTCAGGCGTGGAAGTAGCTAAAATCACCAGGTCAATCGTTTGAGGATCCCAACCAGCCATGGAAATTGCATGAGATCCTGCTGTTGAGCAAAGGTCCAATAAAGATTCTTGATTAGAGATAATCCTTCTTTCTCGAATTCCTGTTCGAGTGGTAATCCATTCATCACTGGTATCAACCCTAGAAGCAAGCTGATTATTATTAATGATTTGCTCAGGAACAGCACTACCACTGCCCACGAGCAAAACCCCTAATTGATTTTTTTGCTTTTCAGTCAACCGAAGAAAATTTCACCTGCAATCAGTCAATCACAATGCAAGCACTGATGAACTAAATAGTAATTGCTTTTGTTTGCTGGAGATTAGCTAAATCTTCCATCACACCATGACTTGCAGCTGAATGAGCTATACGTAAAGCGCTTACTACTGAAAGGGCTTTGCTGCTTCCATGGCCTATCACACAAATTCCATTAACCCCTAACAAAAGAGCACCTCCATGTTCAGCATGATCTAAACGTTTTTTAATTCTTTTTAAATTACTTCTTAAAAATGCAGAACCCACTTTTCCGCGTCTACCTCTTGGTAATTCAGCTCGCAAAACATCTAACAAAACCCCACCAACAGACTCCAAAAATTTTAATAATACATTTCCTGTGAAACCATCACAAACAACAACATCAAATTCCCCTGAAAGTACATCTCTTCCTTCACAATTACCAACAAAATTAAAACGTTCTTCAGTATCCAATAATTCATATGTTTTCTGCGAAAGATCATTCCCCTTACAAGCTTCCTCGCCAATATTGATTAAACCTATTCTTGGCTGATTAATCTGCAATACATCTCTTGAATAAATATTTCCTAATAATGCAAATTGATGCAAATAAGTTGGCTTGCAATCCATATTTGCTCCAACATCTAAAACCAAAACAGGCTGTCCTGGATCCTTAGTAGGAAATAAAGCTCCTATAGCTGGTCGATCAATTCCTGCAAGTCTACCTAGACGAAAAATGGCAGCTGCCATTAATGCACCTGAATTACCAGCAGAATATACGGCTTGTGCTTCACCTTTCTTCACTAAATCCATAGCAAGATTGATGCTTGAATCTCTTTTTTTTCTAACCGCTGTAGCTTCATCATCCATCCCAATCGATTCGCCGCTAGGAACAAGTTGGAAAACACCATCATCTATTGCCTGATTAAGCAAATCTAAAATTCCAATTGTTTTAGCTGAATTAAGAACAATTTCTTTCTCTCCTACAAATTTGATACGCAAAGGAAGCCTCTCTATCGCCTTAAGACAACCTTCCAAAATTGGTCCAGGTGCATGATCACCGCCCATACCATCAACAGCTATCCAAACTCTTTCAGAATCATTAATATCCAACTTATCAAGTTCACTCCCTCCCCCTTGAAGTCTTCTTAAAGGGTCAAATACAAGAGGTTGAAGAGTATTGCGGGCCATAGAGCCAGCAGTAGATACAACTGAACCTGCACTAGATACAACTGAACCCGCTACATTACTTGCTGCAGATGCAGAGTTTGCTGCAGTATCAACAAAAGTTGTTACTGCAGCATTTCGTCTATACCAAATAGCTAAACGCCTAACAGCTCTTGGTCGACTAGTCTTGTTTCGAGAATCACTTTCCACAATATTTAAACTTTATCGGAGGACATTGGATCCACAATTCTCTGAAAAAGATAACCTGTGCCTCTTGCTGTAAGGATCAATTCAGGATTTGCGGGATCATCTTCTAATTTTGATCTCAATCTGGAAATATGAACGTCTACCACACGAGTATCAACATGCCTTTCAGGTGTATAACCCCAAACTTCTTTGAGAATCTCTCCTCTACTAAAAGGTTCACCTGATCTACTTACTAAAAGTTCAAGCAAACTAAATTCCATTCCTGTCAAACGGATTCTTTCATCCCCTCTAAATACCTTTCTCTTATTTGTGTCAATTCTAAAAGAAGCAACCTGTATTACACCTGAATTAGGTAATCCAGCTATTTGCTCTTTTTCTATCCTTCGTAAAACACATCTAATGCGAGCCTCTAACTCTTTAGGACTAAACGGTTTAATAACATAATCATCAGCACCTAATTCAAGGCCAGTGATCCTATCAGCGACATCCCCTAAGGCAGTTAGCATAACTATGGGTACATCCGACTCTTTTCTTAACTCTTGAATGACACCATAACCATCCAACTTTGGCATCATCACATCGAGCACTACTAAATCAGGCTCGTAATTTCGGAATTTTTCAAGAGCCTCATTCCCATTAGATGCAGTAACAACTTGATAGCCGATCATTGATAAGCGAGTTTCCAGAATTCTCCGGATACTCGCCTCATCATCAGCTACGAGAATGATTTCCTTAGATTGACTGGAAGCAGTCATTTGATCTTTAACTTGCTCAACAAAAGGAGTCGATTTTATTAGGAGTTTAAAAGAATGCTCTAAACCCTTACTGTATTCAACTACATTCAACTTTCTTTACACAACTGAGTGAAACGAACTAGTACTATTTTTATTTGTCAAAATTGTGGGGCAAAAACCTCTCAATTCTTTGGAAAATGCTCTAGTTGCGAGGCTTGGAATTCTATTATTGAAGAAAAAATCTTTGCTTCTGAATCAAAAAAAATTACAAAAAATAGTCCTAGATCGCAACAAAAAGGGAAATATCGCTCCGAATTAATTTCATCGATTCAGGAAAATCCAATCACAAGGCTATCAAGTGGCTACATGGAATTTGATCGTGTCCTTGGAGGAGGTTTAGTTCCTGGATCTCTTGTATTAATTGGAGGGGATCCAGGCATTGGTAAAAGTACCCTGCTATTACAAGCCGCCAATCAAATAGCTCAACAGCATTCAGTTATATATATGACAGCTGAAGAATCAGCTAGTCAGGTTCAAATGCGATGGAATCGTCTAAAAAAAACTGATTCCAATCTTCATATTCTGTCGGAAACCGATTTAGAAATAATCATTGAAGAACTAGAAAAGTTTAGACCTTCAGTAGCAATTATAGATAGCATCCAAGCCTTGCAAGACCATACGATTTGCAGCACTCCCGGATCTATTACTCAAGTTCGAGAATGTGCCGCTGCTCTTCAACAAATTGCAAAGTCAAAGAACATTACCTTATTAATTGTTGGGCATGTCACAAAAGAAGGAATGCTTGCAGGCCCCAAAGTACTGGAGCATCTAGTTGATACAGTTTTAACCTTTGAAGGGGATCGTTTCGCAAGCCATAGGCTTTTAAGAGCTGTAAAAAACCGATTTGGAGCAACCAATGAATTAGGAGTATTTGAAATGCAAGGAGAAGGCCTTGTAGAAGTTTCTAATCCAAGCGAACTCTTCTTAAGTGATGAAAATGCAACAGGCGTTGCAACTATTGTCGCTTGTGAAGGGACTAGACCTCTTGCAATCGATATACAAGCTCTGATAAATCAAACAACTTATGCAAGCCCAAAAAGAACTGCTACAGGAATTGAAGGTAATCGACTTCACCAAATACTTGCAGTAATTGAAAAACATATGCAATTAGCTTTATCACGTTTTGATTGCTATTTAGCTGTTGCAGGAGGACTGGAAGTAGATGAACCAGCAGCAGACCTTGGAATTGCTGCAGCAGTTATTTCGAGCTACAAAAATGTTCAACTACCACCAGGAACAATTTTAATTGGTGAAATAGGTCTTGGTGGACAACTGAGAAGTGTTGGTCAACTTTCCATTAGACTGAAAGAAGCAGAACGCTTAGGCTTTGAAAGAGCAGTTATTCCAGGGAAAACTCCAAAAAATCAGATATCTCAAAAAGAATTTAATCTTGAAATAATAGAAGCTTCAACAATCTCTGAAGCTTTAAGTTTTGCTTTAGGCTTGAACTTCTAAACACTAGTCTTTTACAAATAAACATCAATTTTACTTCTACCAGTTGTTTTAAGCCAATTCTCAATGTCCAAGTATCCCCCAGGATATAGTCTTACTGCCTTAGTCCAAACCTCTGCAGCTTTATCAAACCAAATATCACTTTCATCCTGTTTGCCATCTTGCTGAGCTAACCTTCCACGCTTTTCAAAAATTAAGCCCATATTTTTTAAGCAAGAAGGTTGTTTAGGATTTTCTTCTAATGCTTTTATATAGGTCTCTAAAGCCTTGTCTTCATCTCCATTACTCATATAGATGATTGCCATATTTTTTAAGGTTTCGCCTCGGTCAACAGCATTCTCCTCCAACCTTAGACTCTCTTCATAGTTTTCCAGTGCTTCAGAATAATCACCATTATTTTGAGCAGCAAAGCCTTCTCGATAGTAAATGTATGCTTGCTTCTCTTTTGAAGCTATGGGCATCATTTTTACAATGCCTTCAGCAATTACTGTGAAGGCTTTATCTAGAAAATTGTCTTTGTTATTACTTCCTGGCACGGTACAAAAAAAGTTTATATGTCATCCATCTTCTCCTAATTTAGGAGTAGATTAGAGGTAAATTATTGTTTTTTAAAAACACGAAAAAAAGCTTCAAAAATAATTTTTACCTTTAATCTATATGAAACCTCCTTTAATCACTTGAATCTTAGAGAAATACCTTCACATCTTCATTCCGTTTTACTGGACGTTGAAGGAATGAAATGTGGTGGATGTGTAAAGACTGTTGAGAAAACACTTCTTTCTCATAAAGATGTTGTGAATGTAAGTGTGAATTTAGTAGAAAGAACTGCATTAATAGAAGTTCAAAGCAACGAGTTTTCCTTAGAAGATATATTGTCAAAACTTACAAACAGAGGCTTTGCTGCAAAAGAAAGAGTTAACACTCAATTAAATAGCTCTTTAGAAGAAAAGCAAAAAAATATTCATCAATGGTGGACTCAATGGAAACAATTAATGACCGCGTTATCTTTATTAATTTTATCCGTATTAGGCCATCTAGCTGAAGGCGGTAGTCTTGATATCCCAATCATTGGGTCCTTAACTTTTCATGCAACTCTTGCAACGATTGCATTAATAGGTCCTGGTCGAGAAATATTAAAAGGAGGAATTCAGTCCGGTTTGAACTTTAGTCCAAATATGGACACTCTTGTTGGTATTGGGGTATTAAGCGCATATTTTTCGAGTTTAAGTTCTTTAATATGGCCGGGAGTTGGATGGCCATGTTTTTTTAATGAGCCTGTCATGTTGCTAGGTTTTGTCCTTTTAGGTAGATTTCTCGAAGAAAGGGCAAGATTTCGCACAAATAAAGCACTGAAAGAATTAGCTAAGCTTCAACCAGATAAAGCAAGATTAGTAATTGATAGTAATAAAATTCGAGAAATAAGAGTTGGTGCTCTTCAACCTGGCGAAAGAATTCAACTTTTAGCTGGTGATCGAAATCCTATTGATGGGATTGTTGAAGAAGGCTCCTCAGCAGTGGATATCTCAAACATCACAGGCGAGACAATGCCTTTAGAGGCCGAACCAGGAACAGAGCTAGCTGCAGGGAGCTTGAATCTAAACGGAACTTTAATCATTAAGGTTAAAAAAATCGGAAAAGAAACAACCCTTGCAAGAATTATTGGGTTAGTCGAGCAAGCACAAGCAAGAAAAGCACCTATCCAAAGTCTTGCTGATCAAGTAGCAGGAAAATTTTGTTATGGAGTTGTTGGACTTTCTTTATTGACCTTTTTCTTCTGGTGGAAAATCGGGAGTTTTCTCTGGCCAGAAGTCTTGAATTCGACTGGGCATAATTTAATACATAGTCATGCAAATATGTTGCATTCATCTCTAGGATCACAAGCACAAACACCCTTAGGTCTTGCTATTCAACTTTCAATAGCAGTATTAGTAATTGCATGTCCATGTGCCCTTGGGTTGGCCACTCCTACCGTAATTACGGTTGCCTCAGGAAAAGCTGCAAAAAAAGGTTGGCTTTTTAAAGGAGGTGATGTTATTCAAAAGGCTGCTGAAATTAAACAAGTCATCTTCGATAAAACAGGAACTCTTACAATAGGAAGACCAAAAGTAATTGGATTTGTAGGGGTAAAGGATCAAAGAAGAATTATACAAATAGCAGCAAGTCTTGAAAATAAAAGTAGACACCCCATTGCATATGCACTTCTTCAAAATGCTCAAGAGCAAGAAGTTACTCTATTAAATACTAAATTAGTTAAAACAATTCCTGGTAAAGGTATCTCTGGAGAAATAGAAGGTATTAGTGGAATGATAAAAGTAGGTAAGTTAAATTGGATAATGGAAGATAAAATCTATTTTGAAAAGTCTTTAGAGTTAGAGCAGTCAAATTTCAAAGATCTATCAATAATTGGAGTTTCAATTGATCATCAAATTCTAGGGTTCATAATTATTGATGATCAACTCAGAAAAGACGTTAAGCCAGCAATTTCTCAATTAAAAAGAATAGGAATAAACTTAAAAATTTTAAGTGGAGATCGAAAAGAGGTGGTTTCCAGAATAGGAATGGAACTGGGTTTTCAATCTAATGACTTAGGATGGGAATTGATGCCTGAAGAAAAGCTAAATTTCTTAGAAAAAATACAAAAAGCAGGTCCAGTTGCCATGGTAGGGGATGGTATCAATGATGCACCTGCGCTTGCAGCATCTAACCTTGGGGTGGCAATAGGGACTGGAACTCAAGTTGCTCAAGATTCATCAGATCTAGTAATAATGGGAGATAAGTTAGGAAGTCTTCCAGATGCACTTTTATTAGCAAAAAGTACAATGAGAAAAGTAAAGCAGAATTTAATTTGGGCGTTTGGATATAACATCATTGCCTTACCAATTGCTGCTGGAATACTCTTACCAGGTTTTGGAATACTTCTCTCGCCACCTGTTGCAGCCCTTTTAATGGCAATCAGTTCAATAACTGTTGTTGTTAATGCTCTTTCTTTAAGAATGACATGAAAGGTTATTTTATTGCTCTAGAAGGAATTGATGGCTGCGGAAAAAGTACTCAAATAAATCATTTATCAAAATGGCTTCCTATTAGTGGATTAATGCCAAAAAACGCAAAGTTACACATCACACGTGAGCCTGGAGGGACACTATTAGGACAATCAATTAGAAGATTATTGCTCAATTCTCGTCAAGAAGAATCTCCAGAACCTTTGACTGAACTTTTACTTTATGCCGCTGATAGGGCGCAGCATATCAATCAATTTATTAAACCATTAGTAAATAAAGGTGATTGGGTAATTAGCGATAGATTTAGTGGTTCAACGACTGCATATCAGGGTTATGGAAGAGGTTTAGATATAAATTTAATTCAAGATTTAGAAAGAATAGCTACCGGTGGATTATTGCCAGATATAACTCTTTTCCTTAATATTTCTATAGAAACAAGTTTAAAGAGGAGGGAAGCCAAAGTAAATGACAGGATTGAATCAGAAGGTAAAGAATTCCTAGAAAAAGTCTTATTTGGTTTTTCAGAAATTTCTAAAGAAAACAATTGGATTACGATTGCTGCTGAAGCAGAGCCAACTAAAGTTAATGATGTAATTGAAAAAAAATTATTTTCATTATTAAAGAATAATTAAATGGTTGAAAATCAATTAACTAATCTTTTTAAAGGTATAGAAAATCAATCAATCGCAGTTAATCTGCTAGAAGAATCTATAAAACAAAATAGAATTGCACCAGCCTATCTTTTTTCAGGGCCTCAAGGGTTAGGGCAGAAAGAATGTGCAATTAGATTTTTAGAAGGTTTGGTTTTAGAAGGCTCAGAAAATAAAGAAGTGCGCTCTCGATTAGTCAAACTAAATCACCCTGATTTGTTATGGGTAGAGCCAACTTATTTAAATGAAGGTAAATTAATTAAAAAGTCACATGCAAAAGATATAGGAATAAAAACTAAAACACTTCCTAAAATTAGATTGGAGCAAGTTAAAGAAATAAAATCTTTCTTATCGAAAAAACCTTTCGAATCAAGGCTTGGAATGATAGTTATAGAAGATGTAGAATATATTAATGAGTCTGCTGCTAATGCACTTTTAAAAACTCTTGAAGAACCTATTAATGGAATTCTAATACTTATATCCAGCAGAAAAGAAAAGCTTTTAAATACAATAAAATCACGTTGTCAAGAAATACCATTTAAAAGTATAAATAAATCTATACTTAAAGATTATTTAATGTCTTATGAGTCAACATCTTTGATTACTAAATATCAAGAGGAAATCTTATTGCTTTCAAAGGGTTCGCCTGATTTATTGAAAGAAAACATCTTATTTCTAGAAAATTGTCCAATAGAAATTTTAGAAGAGGTACAGAAGAGACCAAGTAATTACTTAGAAGCTCTTTCTTCAGCAAAGAAAATTTCAGAAAAACTAGATACAGAAGAACAAGTAATGCTTATTAACTTTCTTCAAGAACACTTCTGGCTAACAAAAAATTGCTCTTTTACGATCAAAAGACTGGAAAAATTGAGAACGCACCTTCTGAGATCTATACAGCCTAGAATTGCTTGGGAAATGGCATTAATAGAAATATCTGAATTAAATTAATTTAGTTTTTTCTAGAGACAAGTTATTATTTGCCACCTTATCTTTTTGCTGACGAGACTGAAGAACTAAACTTTTAACTTCTTGAATCTGTGTACCAGTAGGCAATTCTAAACAATAACCCGCGCCATATACTGTTTTAATAAATCGAGGTTTTCTAGGCTCTGGTTCCAGTTTGGTCCTTAAATGCCTTACATGAACTCTAATCGTCTCAATATCATCATCTGGTTCATAACCCCAAACCTCCTTAAGAATTAAGGACGGTGCAACTGTTTGACCATGCCTCTGAAGTAAACAATGAAGCAATTCAAATTCAAGATGAGTAAGTCTTACAGGTAAATCAAACCAGATGGCCTCAAATCTTTCTGGAACCAATGTTAAAGGACCATAACTAAGTATTTCATTCTGATTGCTACTACCTAAGGGAGCTCGATTAGTCCTTCTTAATAAAGCTTTTATACGAACCTGCAGCTCATCAAGGTCAAATGGCTTAGTTAAATAATCATCAGCACCTGAATTAAAGCCACTAACCTTTTCTTTAGTTCCTCCTAAAGCAGTAATCATAAGTACAGGAATAGCAGAAGTCCTCTCATCTCTTCTAAGCCTTTGGCACAGGGTTAAACCATCCACCTTTGGCAACATAAGATCAAGCAGAATTAAATCAGGAGCATATTGAAGGGCAAGGGCCTGACCCTGTATCCCATCTTCTGCATTTTGCACATCAAAACCAGTATGTTGTAAATGACCAGTGATCAATTCACGCATATCCTTGTCATCTTCAATTAGTAAAATGCAAGGCTTCATTAGAAAAACTCAGATTAAGCAATACTGCAGCAAATAGCTGCTATATCGAATTTGAAAGATTCTCTCAAGTTTTCATTTTTTTTGCAGAATTAGAAAAATGTTTTGATTAAAACAAATTCCTCACGATTAGTTGCAATAACTGAGTCTTGAATCAATAAAGATCAGTCGCGAAGAACTAGCTCTTTAGGATTTCTTTAGATTTGTAATCAGAACTGTTAAGGATTTTCTTGAAAATGTAAAAAATCAAACCAAATAAACCTCGCTTTTTGCTTTTTAAACTGGAAAACCAAGGAGCATTAATATTTAAAAGTTAAGAAGGTTGCAACTGATTTTTTAATTAGACAAGAAACCTACTCTTCTTTAGACAAAACATCTTTTCTTGCTTCTACTTGCCTTTCAATGAAATTAGATCGAGAATAGTGAAATTTGTGGCCATTGGATTCAGCCAAGAGTTGGGCCTGATGAAGCCGCTCAGCTTTTTTTTGTTTTTCCCGAATTTGAATAAGGTTGTTCATGATCTTTTTAAAAAAATAGCAATCCCGTTCCTTACTGCCATTGCATGCATCCCACCTAAGGGACGAACGTAATAAAAGTGTAGCCGTTGTTACCAAATTTATGAATGAGTAAGAATCTCTACTTTTTTCAAAGTCGAAAAAATTTTACTTAGTGCTAATTCAGCAATATTGAATATCATCAAAAAAATAACTTAAACAAAAGCTTGAAGTATTGAAATGAAATTCTGATCTATTAAAAATATCACGATCCCGTAAAAAAAAGACCCCTGACGGATCAGGGGGTCTTCGAAGGGGGCAAAAGAAACTCCCCGGGCGGGATTCGAACCTGCGACCAATCGGTTAACAGCCGATCGCTCTACCGCTGAGCTACCGAGGAAAGCACTTGATGAACCTAGCCTTGATAAGGACTAAGAGCAAGTTATTTTAATTTCTTCATTAATTCATCTCCCCTATACCATTTACTAATTTCCCCTCTTTTCATCAAAACTCCACCATCGCAATAAGCAAGTTCCTCCAATCGATGCGTAATCCAAAGCGCTGCCATCTGATGTTTAGATTGTTGTATAAGGTCTTGAACAATAGTTAATATTGATAACTGATTTTCAGGGTCTAATAACGCAGTAGGCTCATCAAGAAGTAGTAAGTTAGCTTCACTAACGATTGCACCTGCAATAGCCAACCTCTGTTTTTGACCCCCACTAAGCGTATGGATTGGTCTTGTAAACATTCCAGCAAGGCCAACTTGAGCAAGGGCTGATTTAATCCTTGCATGTAATTCTTTTCTTTTAAGATTCCTTGGGGCACTTAGCATTAAATCACTTCCACAACTGGGCAAAAGAATTTGATGTTCTGGATTCTGAAAAATCAAGGCGGGCTTAAAAGTACAAACAAGTTTTCCCGTTTGGGGCGTGATCATTCCACTTATCAAACGAAATAAAGTACTTTTACCACTCCCGTTACTGCCCACTATCATCCACAATCCCTTTTTTGAAATTGAAAAATTACACTGATCTAAAGCATTTACTCCAGATGGCCAAGAAAAAGAAACATTTTCTAAAGTAAGTTGACTGTCATTTTTGATCATAAAATTTGCTACCTAAATCCCAACAGAAGAGTTGTTAAGCATTAAAGGAAAAGCCTGGTCTCTTCACACCTCCCATCAAAGCTGTTTTCTCATAAATTTGTACAGCCAAAATTTCAGTTGTTAAAACTGAAATTTTTTTATCTTCAAATTGCTCGCAACTCAGCTCGAGAAGCTTCGCATTATTTCTTTCCATAGATTCCTTTACTCTCTTATAAAGAGATTCAGCATCCTTCTTATGCTTGCATTGAACAGATAAGGGCAAGGGGCTCAATTTGAGAGCTAATTCAATTACGTACACAATAAATCTTTCAAACACATCAATTTTATTTATTTTGTGTACTTAAGGTAATTTTTTCTTCATGCAAAAATTAGATTTCAACTTCAGTCAGCATTCCATAAGAAAGAATGACTATTGCTCCTGATATAACCGCGCTAGTTGGAAAAACTCCTTTAGTTAGATTAAATCGACTAACAAAGGTATACGGCTGCAAAGCTGAATTAATTGCAAAATTAGAAAGCTTTAATCCAACAGCATCAGTTAAAGATCGTATAGCAGGGGCAATGGTGGCAGCAGCAGAATTAGAAGGAACCATTTCTCCAGGCAAAACAACCTTAGTTGAACCTACTAGTGGGAACACAGGGATAGCCCTAGCAATGGTGGCAGCCGCTAAAGGATATCGACTCATTCTTACAATGCCTGACACTATGAGTACCGAAAGAAGAGCGATGTTACGAGCGTATGGAGCGGAATTGCAATTAACTCCAGGAAAAGAAGGTATACAAGGAGCTATCAACTTGGCAAAAGAAATAGTTAATTCAAAACCAAATGCTTATCTATTACAACAATTTGATAATCCTTCAAACCCTGAGATCCATGCAAAAACTACTGGAGAAGAGATCTGGCATGATTGCTCAGGAAAAGTTGATGCACTAGTTGCAGGAGTGGGTACTGGGGGCACTATTACAGGTTGCGCAAGAACTTTAAAACATAAAAATCCTAATATCTTAATTTTTGCGGTGGAACCTTCTGCGAGCGCAGTTCTTTCAGGAGGAAAGCCAGGATCACATATCATTCAAGGAATTGGGGCAGGTTTTAAACCTAGTGTGCTTGATTCATCAATGATTGATGAAATTATTCAAATTGATGACAAAGACGCCTTGGAAGTTGGACGAGAGCTGGCATATCAAGAAGGACTTCTTAGTGGTATAAGTAGCGGAGCGGCTGTTGCGGCTGCATTAAAAATTGGAATTCAAGATGAATTTATTAACAAGAGAATTGTGATTATCTTACCAAGCTTTGGAGAGAGATACTTATCAACTCCAATGTTTAACAATGTGTCTTCAATAAAGCCAAGATTAGATGGATATATTTAGAAAATAGTTAAATAAATTTTAAAAAATGACACTCAACCCATATAAAATTCTTGGAATAAGTAAGAATGCAACATTAGAAGAAATTCGGACAGCATTTAGATCATTAGCAAAAAAACATCATCCAGATAAAGGAGGCAGTGAAAGTAAAATAATTGAAATAAATCAAGCATGGGAGATTCTTAAAGATAAGGGAAAAAGAACAATTTTTGACAATACATATCAAAGATCTAATGAATTAATAAAAAAGGGTAAAGGTCAAGAAGCAAAAACAACAGTGGAGGCTAAAATATATAATTCTAAATTAGAAGATAGAGATAAGGAAATAACATATTGGATTCAATTAGTTTATAATCCTATAGATCGTTTAATTGGAGATATTATTAGGCCTTTGCCACAAAAACTAAAAGATCTATCTGGAGACCCATATGATGATATTTTAATGGATTCATTTTGTTCTTATATAAAAACTAGTCAAAAAAAAATCAAAAAAATACAGGATATTTATCAATCTCAAACTACTCCTCATTCGTCTAAACAATTTGCGCTAAAGCTTTATCAATGCTTTTCAGAAATTCAAGATGCTTTAAATGAGTTCGAAATTTACACTCAAGGTTATGTAGACCAATACTTACATGATGGCCAGGAGATGATTAGAATAGCAAAAAAAATGCGGATATTACTTAAACAAGAAAAAAAGACCTTGCTAATTAGTTAATAACTATAAGTAAGTTTTTGTTATAACCAAGCTTCTAGTTGATCAATTCTGAGCCATACATCAGGTACTGGAAGTCGCCATCTGATTTGAGCATATTCACCTTTTAAAGCCAATAGCTCTCCTGGTCCTTCAAAAATATATCTAGGAGGAGATTGATCACTAGCAAGAGCCTCCACACTATTCTGATATAACTCCTTGTTCACTTTGACTAATGAACCCTTTTTCAGAGGTTTAGCAACATTTGATTGTGAAGATTGATCATTCATAGCAAAGAGTATTTAGATATAAGCTAATAAGGAATTCCTTTCTAGCATCCAATCTAGAAAAATTTATCAATCAAAGAGTAATGAAACTACTTCTTCTTGGATGTACAGGGTTCGTAGGTAAAGAACTAATTCCTAAGCTAATTGAAGCCAATCATGAATTAACAATTATAAGTCGAAGAAAATTCAATTTTTCAAAAAAGAATTTCCAACATAGCCATATAAGCCATATAAGAATTGATCCATCTCTTCCTTCAAGCTGGGAAAATATTGATCTTTTAAGAGTTCTGAAACAATCGGAAGGAATAATTAATCTTGCAGGAGAACCAATTGCAGAGAAGAGATGGACAAAGAGCCATTGTCGCAAAATTTTCAATAGTCGTATTGATACAACTAGATATCTCATCAAAGCAATTAAAGAACAAAAAAAACCTCCAGCAGTTCTTATCAATGCATCAGCAATAGGTTTTTATGGGACTAGTCAAACCAAAGAATTCGATGAAAAGAGCCAAGCAGGTAATGACTTTTTAGGGAGCGTTTGCCAAGAATGGGAAAAAGCAGCATTAGAAAAACCGAATAGGACCAGACTTGTAATTATTCGAATAGGTATTGTGCTTGACAAGGAAGGTGGTGCCTTAGGGAAAATGTTACCCATTTTTCGAGCTGGTCTTGGAGGACCTATTGGGTCAGGAGAACAGTGGATGAGCTGGATACATAGAACAGACCTATGCCAAATAATTATTCAATCACTTATTAACAATTCTTGGTCTGGCATTTTAAATGCTGTCGCTCCTAATCCTGTTTCGATGAATGATTTCACAAAAGCTTTAGGCAAGAGTATTAATCGTCCAACTCTTTTAAAAGTACCCCAGCCAATTTTGAAACTATTACTAGGTGATGGAGCAAAAGTTGTTTTAGAAGGTCAAAACGTAATTTGCAATCGTTTAAAAAAACTAAAGTTCGAATTTAAATATCCTGAAATTTCTCTTGCAATGAAAACAATTTCGAACAAATCTATTAATAGTAAATATTTATAAGCTTAGCCAATTTTGAATTTTTTTTAACGCTTGCCAATCAGGTTTTCGTTTTAAACCATCATCGAAAGAGTTCTTCAATTCTTTTTCGAATTCTGGAACCATTACCAAAGCTCTTTGAACAAATTCAATATGATCTCGCACTCCTTTAGACTTTGTTTCCAACAGTGCCAAGCTTAAATTAATTCTAGCCTGAGGGTCCTGAGCATTTAATTTGACTGCTATTCGAGCAGATCGAAGCGCCTCTTCATGCTTTTCACATAACAATTGCAACCAAGCTAAGCAAGTCCAACCTGCCGACTGATTTGGTGATGAAGCAGTAATAACTTCGAAATCTTTAATCAAATTAATAGCTTCTTCACCAGCTTGGTATTTAGCCATTGCAATATCAAATGCATTTTCTTGTTCTGAAGTCATAGAAAATTAGATAAAAATTAAACCCTAAGAAAGAAAACTCAAACGGCAAAAGAACTTCCACAACCACATGTTTGCGTTGCATTTGGGTTTGTAAAATTAAAACCTCCTCCTATTAATTCAGTACTGAAATCCAATTGCATCCCATAAATATATAAGAGGCTTTTTGGATCACAAACAACTTTGAAAGATATATCTTCGCTTGGAGAATACTCATACATTTCGTCAGATTGATTTACCTGACTAGAATCAATGAAATCCATTGTGTAACTCATTCCACTACATCCACCAGAACGCACACCCACGCGTAATATTTTCTCTGGGCCCTGCTGACGGCATAGATGCGCCAATTGGTTCATAGCAGTTTCAGTAATGAGAATGCCTTTGCCATCATTGGCCAAGCATGTACCTAGTGTCGATTGATCAGTAGTCATGTATGTGATTCCATAACTTATTTCACACTCTATTCAGCAAAATACGGTTTTGTCTTTACCTAAATTACCCACTTATACATAGAGTAAAGATGTTGTTTATAAAAGTACAAGTGAAAATAGCGATTATAGGAACTGGTCTTGCAGGACTTTCAGCCGCTGTTGATCTTGTTGATGAAGGGCACTCTGTAGATCTATATGAAGCAAGGCCTTTCATTGGAGGCAAAGTAGGAAGTTGGGAAGATACTGACGGAAATCATATTGAAATGGGCTTACATGTTTTTTTCTTTAACTACGCCAATCTTTTTGCACTAATGAAAAAAGTTGGTGCCATAGAAAATCTTTTACCCAAAGAACATACACATTTATTTGTTAATAAAGGCGGTGAAGTGAAGTCCCTAGATTTTCGTTTTGGTTTAGGGGCTCCTTTTAATGGATTAAAAGCGTTTTTTACGACATCTCAATTGGATTGGATAGACAAACTCAGAAATGCTTTAGCGCTCGGAACAAGTCCAATAGTAAGAGGATTGGTCGACTATGAAGGCGCGATGAAAATAATTCGAGAGCTTGACTCAATAAGTTTTCAAGACTGGTTTTTAAATCATGGAGGAAGTATCAAAAGTATTAAAAGGATGTGGGATCCAATTGCATATGCCTTGGGATTTATTGATTGTCAAACAATATCTGCAAGATGCATGCTTACTATCTTTATGATGTTTGCAGCAAAAACAAAAGCATCAAAATTAAACCTTCTAAAAGGTTCTCCACACAATTGGCTTAGCAAACCAATTCAAGAATATATCGAATCAAAAGGTGGGAAAATTTTTCTTAGGCATCGCGTAAAAGAAATATTCTTTGATGAAAAAAATAATTATCAAGTTACAGGTTTACTATTAAATACTCCAGAAGGTGAAAAAAGAATTCAGGCAGATAATTACCTGGCAGCATGTGATGTGCCTGGAATACAAAAAATTATTCCTCAACAATGGCAAAGATTTTCAGAGTTTGAAAAAATCAATAAACTTACAACTGTTCCTGTAGCAACAGTGCAACTACGCTATAACGGCTGGGTAACAGAATTAAATAATGAGGAATCAATCCAAGATTTAAAGGCACCTCAAGGATTAAATAATCTTTTATATACAGCTGATGCTGATTTCAGCTGTTTTGCAGATCTTGCGTTAACTAGTCCTGCAGATTATCGATTAGAGGGTTCTGGCTCACTTCTACAATGCGTTTTAACTCCAGGAGATCCTTGGATTTCTAAATCAAATGAAGAAATTATTAATCATACCGACATACAAGTTCGAGAACTTTTTCCTTCCTCAAAAGATCTTGAGTTAACTTGGGGGAATGTAGTCAAGCTTGCACAATCACTGTATAAAGAAGCCCCTGGGATGGAACCTTTTAGACCAAATCAAGCAACGCAAATAAATAATTTCTTTCTGGCAGGCAGTTATACTCAGCAAGATTATATTGATTCAATGGAAGGTGCTACTATGAGTGGCCATTTGGCTGCTGCAAAAATATTGAAGAAAAAGATAAATCTACAAAAAAATTCATCAGTTTCTTAAATAAAATGGGACGTTTGCTTGAACATAAAGTAATCACTAATATTAATGCTCCTATAGAAGAAGTATGGGAAAAATGGAGTGATTTAGATTCAATGCCTTTATGGATGACATGGATTGAATCAGTAAAAACTATAAATGACAAAACTAACGTTTTGCCTGATTTAACTGAATGGACACTTGCTGCAAATGGATTTCGTTTTAAATGGAAAGCAAAAATAAATGAGCGAATCGATAATCAAAAGCTTAAATGGGAATCTGTTGGTGGTTTGCCAACTAAGGGATGCGTATTATTCCATCAAATAGAAAATAATCGAACTGAAGTAAATCTAACTATTTCCTATGAATTACCTAAAATGGTTGCAAGGCTTATGGAAAAAAATATCTTAGGAAATCTTGTAACTAATGAACTTCAAAAGAATTTAGATAACTTCAAAAATCTTGTTGAAAGCCAGCGCTAAGCATTAGAGTAAAATACATTAATGGAAGCTTGGATTAAACCATATATATCATGAGGATTTGCTTCTTTATCAACTCTATTAAAATATTTTCTACAACTGATACTAGTTTGAGGTCCAATGGAAATAATCTTTATATTTTTACAGATTTGCTCACAATCATTAGCAAAATATTTTCTTATTAATTGAGAAGTATGCTTTGCAGTTTTAGAACTTGTAAACGCAATAATATCTACTTGATGATTTAATAGTGCATTGAGTGTAATTTCAGGTATATCTAATGGGCAGGTTGTCTCATAAGCAGCAACTTCAGTTACCTTAGCACCTGATTTTGTAAATCCTTCTAGCAAAACACTTCTACCACCACTTTGCACCCTAGGAATCAAAATTTTTAATCCATAAAATGAGTTTGGAAAGTTTTTAATTAAACTTTCAGCCACAAACTGAGGGGGCACAAAGTCTACTTTTGCTCCTAATCTTTCTAAAAATTGTGATGTCTTTTGGCCCACAGCAGCAATTTTTAAAGAGTTAAAATCCTTTTTTAAAGATTTATTGATTAAGCCCAGTCTTTTCTCAACTGATTCAACACCATTAATACTAGAGAAAATAACCCAATGAAAACTTTCTAAATCTAACAATGCATCATCTAAAGGACCCCATTGAGCTGGTGGACCAATAGTCAATGCAGGGAGATCTAATACTCGAGCACCAATATTCTCAAATAATGTTCTAGTTTGAGAATTTTGATGTTGTGATCTAGTAATTATTATGGTTTTTCCTTGTAAAGGAGATTCAGATTTGAAATCCATTTATTTAACTCTGAATTAAAAAAACAATTAATTAGTAAATTCAACTTCGGAATTGCTAATCGTTAACGAGAATTCATTTGAAGAATTCTCATTAAATAAATATTCTAAAGCTTTTTTCTGAGCTAATGACATTTGACCAGGGCTATACAAAGCTGGTATAGAAGAAT
Organism: Prochlorococcus sp. AG-363-N16; assembly: GCA_003280135.1. Classification (GTDB taxonomy): domain Bacteria; phylum Cyanobacteriota; class Cyanobacteriia; order PCC-6307; family Cyanobiaceae; genus AG-363-N16. The sequence continues at coordinate 23,825 of QCFW01000013.1, forward strand.
CTAAAACATCAAATAAACTCTCCCATACATAAAAACTACCATAAACTAATAATGCTAAAAGTCGACTTTCACTTTGTAAATATTTAATAACTGAAATCCAAAAATCCTTAGAGTATATTTTTTCAACGAAAGGATTTCCTCTCATAAATAGCTGTAAAATGATTTTCTTGTCTCCAAAAATATTAGTTTTGAGAGGACTATTAAGATCATTGTTAAAAATATCAGGAGCCATGTTATGAGATATAATGTTGTCAAGGCCAAAGCTACGAGGAATTGAAAGTGCTGGCGAAAACTCATTCAAGAATGGATTAGAAAAAATTTTATCTACTCGAATTAAATTAACTGCACCCTTGAAATCTTTTAACTTAATATTATTAGTTTGAATAGATAGATTTATTAATTGATCTGAAAATTTATAACCCTCCTCGAAAATTTTAGAACTACTTTTAAAGGAATCAGAAGGCCCATGAAGTTTGCATTCATTCAATTTCATTATCTCATTTTGGCGTCTTTCTAAAGATTGATGTAAGCGCTCTATAGGAATACTCCCATTACTCAAAGAATTTACAATTGCATTAATAGCCTCATCAGGATTTTCAGGCATCATAATTAAATCTGCACCTGCCTTAAAAGCCATTAAAGCAGCTTCACTAGAAGAATATTTTTGACTTATAGCTTTCATCACCAAGGCATCTGTAACAATTAAACCATTAAATCCGATTCGTTTTCTTAGCAGATTAGATAAAATCTTTTCAGATAAAGTTGCAGGAAATTTATTATCAATCTTTTGCAAAAGCAAATGAGCTGTCATCACACTATTTAAACCTTGTTTAATTAATGCTTTGAAAGGTACTAATTCAATTTCTTCTAATCTAGAAAAGTCATGTTCTAAAATTGGTAATAACAAATGAGAATCACAACTTGTATCTCCATGTCCTGGAAAATGTTTTGCACAACTTAAAACACCTTGTGAAGATAAGCCTTTATTAAAAGCGCATACAAGTTGTGCTACTGAATGAGGATCATCCCCCCAAGCACGCATATTAATTACTGGATTTTCTGGATTTGTATTGATATCACAAACTGGCGCCAAAACCCAATTAAGTCCACAACTTCTTGCTTGTTCACCTACTACTTCTCCATACCGTTCTGCAAAAGCAATTGCTTCTTGAGCAGATTTTAAAAATCTAAGTCCTAAAGCCATTGGAGGTACCAACCATGTAGCACCTTCAAATCTCTGGCCAACTCCCTCTTCTACATCTGCACATAAAAGAATTTGCTTATGAGACCAACTTTTTAATTGCTGAGTTCTATTTTTAATATCAAGAATAGTACCTCCATATAAAATCACTCCTCCAACGCCTTTGGCTAACAATCTTGTTAATTCATTATTTGATAATTCCCATTGTGGATATTTTCTCAAAGAATCTAAGCCATATCCACTAGCTCTAACAATAAAAAGCTCTGCAACCTTATTGATCAATTCTGATCTCGTGTAAAGCGTCAAAGGACTACTCCATAGAATCATTGAGTGTGTTTTTAGCTTTTCGCTCCTCTTTTAATTTGTCTAAGAGATTGAGTACTGAAGTACCTTTTTCCATACCTTTATCAAGTTTAAAAAGGATTTCAGGTGTTCGTCGCATTTGCAATCTTCTTGCCAACTCCCCTTTAAGAAAGCCTTTAGCTGATTCAAGTATTTGTAAGACGCTATCTTTATGATTTTGATCACCATAAATACTTAGAAAAATTTTGCAATGTTGTAAATCTCCAGAAACCTCAACTTCAGTAATAGTAATAAGAGTTTTATGTACTCGTTGATCTTGAATACCACGCATTAATAAGTCACTCATTTCTTTTCGAATGAGTGAAGACATTTTCTTAACACGAAAACTTTGAGGCATAACTAATTAAGAGATGAAGGTAGCACCATTGCCTTTAAAACAAAATAAAAGGTTATTAATGCGCTAATCAAAGCTCCAACTAGTGATATACCAGTAAGAGGATTTTTGCTTCTTTGAATTAAAGGCTCTAGTAATGCTGTAAAAACGCCTAGTATTATTGTGATGAGATACTTGGGATATCTCGAAACATTTGAGAAAAATTCACCCATTTGATTAAATATTCCATACCTTTAATAGCTACTCTGAGTATCTTTGCGGAAAAATTTAATGTTAGAGCTATATCAATTTCCCAAT
>QCFW01000014.1 GCA_003280135.1 Prochlorococcus sp. AG-363-N16
AAGTACTTTCTTGATATTAATAGCATTTCTTTCTCAATATGAAAATGGATGAAAGATTGTTTTTTGCTGCAACTCAACGCAACAAGGAACCAATTGCTGAAGTCCTGTCGATTTTTTTACCTAAAGAAGGCAATGTTCTAGAAATTGCTAGTGGGAGTGGAGAACATGGCATTGCTTTTCAAGAAATTTTTCAAAATATCATTTGGCAAACAAGTGATATAGATCCTCTTTGTAGAAAAAGCATCTCTTCATGGATAAACCAATCTGGATTAAGGGGAAAAATGCCAGAGCCTTTGGAAATTGATGTCCAAGAAAACCCCTGGCCATTAACTAATGAGTTTTGTAATACTCTTCGATTTATAGCATGTATAAATATGATTCATATTTCCCCTATAAGTGCGACTAGATCATTATTCGCTAATTCTGGAGAAATTTTAAAAAAAGGTTCTCGATTATTTCTTTATGGGCCTTTTAAAAGAGAGGGTTCCGATACCTCTATTAGCAATAAAAAGTTTGATCAGCTTTTAAAAGCTCAAAATGAACATTGGGGTATTAGAGACTTAGAAGAAGTTACTGAGATTGCTAACGAAAACTCTTTTAAAACTTTAGAGATCCTTGAAATGCCTGCTAATAATCTTTCGGTTATATTTCAAAAGGCTTTTTAGCTTTCAAACCTTCAGTGTCCTTTTAAAAAATGATTTTCGGAATGGATCAAGATAATTTAATGATTATCTCTTTGGTTTTTTTGGGCGTTTCAGGTTTTTACTATATTTGGCTTTGGGTAAAAGGCTTTATAAATGAAGGGATGACTGGGGATAAAGCCAAGCAACCTTGGGAATAGCACTAGGGCTAGAACTTCTCAACATCATATAAAGAGCATAAACTTTTAATTTGAAATTCAATTAATAAAAGATTCTAATTTTTACGGATGTTGAACAGCTTCACTTGAGAAGCCAAATTGCCTGTATCCTCTATACGTTTCAAGTATTTTTTAACCTATGCAATCCTATGGAAATCCAAACCCCACTTATGGGTGGTGGGTTGGTAATTCTGTAGTGACCAACAAGTCTAGTAGATTTATTGGCTCGCATGTAGCGCATACAGGATTAATTGCTTTCACCGCTGGTGCAAACACTCTTTGGGAGCTTGCTCGCTACAACCCTGACATCCCAATGGGCCACCAGGGCATGGTAAGTATTCCTCACTTAGCTTCAATTGGTATTGGTTTTGACCAGGCTGGAGCTTGGACTGGTCAAGATGTTGCTTTTATTGGCATCTTCCATTTGATCTGTTCCTTTGTTTATGGACTAGCGGGTTTATTACACTCGATTGTTTTCAGTGAAGATACTCAAAACTCTTCAGGTCTTTTTGCTGAGGGTAGGCCAGAGCATCGTCAAGCAGCACGCTACAAGCTTGAATGGGAAAATCCTGATAACCAGACTTTCATTCTTGGCCACCACCTAATTTTCTTTGGTGTTGCATGTATTTGGTTTGTTGAGTGGGCTAAATGGCATGGAATTTATGACCCAGCCATAGGAGCTGTTCGACAAGTTGAGTACAACTTGAATTTAAATGCTATTTGGAATCATCAATTTGATTTCTTAGCAATAGATAGCCTTGAAGATGTCATGGGAGGCCATGCCTTCTTGGCTTTTGCTGAAATCCTTGGTGGTGCTCACCATATTGCAACCAAAATGGGTTCAGGTCTCCTTGGTGAATACACAGAATTCAAGGGTAAAAATGTTTTATCTGCCGAAGCGATTTTGTCTTGGTCTTTAGCAGGTATTGGCTGGATGGCAATTATTGCAGCATTTTGGTGTGCTACAAATACCACTGTTTATCCCGAAGCATGGTATGGCGAGCCTTTGGCCATTAAGTTTGGTATTTCTCCATATTGGATTGATACAGGAAACATGGATGGAGTCATAAGCGGCCATACTTCAAGAGCATGGTTGACTAATGTTCATTACTATCTTGGATTCTTCTTTATTCAAGGACACCTATGGCATGCAATTCGTGCATTAGGCTTTGATTTCAAGAGAGTTACAAATGCAATAAGCAATTTGGACAATTCAAGAATCACTCTTAAGTGATAAGTCATTAAGATTTAATCTGCTTAAAAACTTTTTCTTGTACTTTTTGATAAAAGGAACCTTGTCTCCAAGACAAGGTTCCTTTTTCATTATTTCATTGAATAAAATTAAAATAGACAGTAAATCTGTTTTCAAGATAATAGATAAAAGCAAATTATTAGTTTGTCAGATCAACTAATTAAAAGAGCTGAAGAACTAAGCTTACTTGGTTGGAGCCAAGAAGGAGCGAGAATATATAGCGAATTATTAGATAATGAACAAAGTTTTATGGGTTCTTCCATTAATACAATCTTACTTTTTTCATTTATAGCTTTAGTGGCACTAATTTTTGGGTCAATACTTGTTTTTAGATTTTATAGAAAGCCTTTGAAAGAAATACAAGTGAAATCAGATGTAGATAATGAAATTGTTCAAGAATCAATTGCTAAAAGCGAAATTCAACAAAATGTGACTAAAAATATGATCAAATCTGCAATTAATATAAGCAATATGGCTGTAGAATATATCTCTGCTGATCAATCTATTAGGAGACCTTTCGCAAAACAATTTTATAATCTATTCCAAGAAACTTCTATTAATACAAATAGCCTTATAGAGCATAGCATTTTGGCCACTCTTTTAACTTACGAAGCTTCTTTAAAGGCTATAAAATCTATCTCTTCAGTTAAAGAATTATCTCAGGGGACATCTTATGAATTGCATAAGATAAATAATTTAAGAGATTACTTAACAAGAAAAAATGATGAAGAGTTAATGCATATACTTAAAGATTGTCAATTACTTAATGGCTTAAGTAAGCATAATTTAATTGATCTTATATTAGATAATCCAGACACATTAAAGAAATCCTTTTTGCAGAAAAGGAAGGAAGAGTTAAGTGTCAAAACAGTTCTAGAACTAAAGAACTTGTTAAAGGGACAGGAAAAGATTTCTAGACTTAGAAAGAGTGAATTAATTGATAAAGTTTTGTATTTGGAATATGGAAATGAATAGTTTGGAAAATAGTACTAATCTGGCAAAATGAGAGATCTAAATTTTATGAATTCGTTAACTGTTGACTTGAGATTAAAAAATATAAATTTAAATGTTTTATTCCCATTTGTTTTTATATTTATTGGCTTTCTTGGGTTGTTTCATCATTCTTTATGGCGTGATGAAATGCAAGGATGGCTTGTGGCCTGGCACAGCAATACTTGGATTGATTTGTGGAAAAATAACGCTCCTTCAGGACATCCGATATTGTGGTCAGCATTGATTTATTTGATTAAGGGTTTAACTGGAACACCTTTAAGTATGCAGTTGCTTCAATGGTTTCTAGCTAGTTCTGCAATAGTTATTTTCTGGAAATTTAACCCATTACCAATTTGGCAAAAAGCTCTTTTTACATTTGGCTACTTTCCTTTTTGGGAATACTATTTTATATCTCGTCATTATGTGTTAGCTGAATTGCTAACATTTATTTTCTGTGCGACCTATCAATTGCGCAGGAAGAGCTATCTACCTGCGGCCATCTGCATAGGTCTTTTAACTAATACGCATGCTTTTGCTTGGGCAATAGCATTTGCTATTTTCGCAACATTAATAATTGAATGGATATTTAGTTCTTATCAAAGAAAAACTTTTAAAAAAAATAATTTTTGGGCTTTAGATCTATTAATTAGCTTTTTAATAGCTTTATCGCTTGTATCTTTTGCGGCCTTCAGCTTAATGCAGGTTAATGATTCAGCGAGCATTAACCTTTTAGAGTTTGACTTGAGACATTTATTAAGAGTCTTTGGTCGAATATTTGGAGGGTATCTATTAATAGTACCTAATTATAGAAATTGGCTTGATTTGTCAATATGCGCTCTAATTGGTGGATTCATGCTCTATGTAACTATAAATTTCTTACGTAGATCTAAAGTTTCCTTGATCTTCTTTCTTTCTGGAATAAGCTCTCTATTCTTGTTTAACTATTATGTATATCTAGGAATAGGTTCTCGTCATTATGGATATTATTTTTTGATTTTCATTGCCTCTGTTTGGATTGCTTTACACCCTTCTGAAAATGATGCCAAATCAATACTAGAAACCACATCTCTTAAGAAAAAGAATTTAAATCAATTATTTGCTTACTTACTTACATTTACTTTGTCAGTACATTTTGCTGCAGGTATTCATAGAACGATAGCTGACTTTTTTATACCTTATTCAGCTGCCAAGGAAGCGGCAAATTATATAAAGAAGAATGGTTGGCAAAATGAAATTATTTTTGCTACTAGAGATGTGGAAGTTTCTACAGTATCTGGCTATTTAGGTAAGGAACTCTATTACCCTGAATTAAAAGGTTTTGGTAGTTATGCAAAATGGAAAGAAAGAAAACCGATTCAATCAAATGAAGTTTTGTATGAAATTCAAGAATTTTTTCAAGATAATCAGATGATAGATAAGTTTCTATTAGTTTTAAGTAGAGGTTCAGCAATTACCAATATACAGAATAATGAAGAGTATTATAAAAGTTTCAAAATTTCACCTATAGCTAATTTTCAAAAATCATGGGTAGACACAGAAAGGTATTATCTTTATTGGGCCGAGAGGCTTAAATAAAATATTTGCTAGTTTACTTTGCGTTAAAAAAATAATATGAATCAGATTAAAATTAAAACTACAAAACAAACGAATTCTATTAGAATTACAGAAAAATTTGCGAAATTCTTAATAAATAATAGATCTATTTTAATTGTTTTGATTTCTTCTTTGTTTATTTATTTTATTTTTAGTCTTGATAATACAACTCATAGTCTGACAGCCCATGATGAAGGTCTTTATGCAAGAAGGGCTAGGTTAATATTAGATAGTGGGAATTGGTTTACTCCTTTCCCAGAACCTCATCACAAAACTATAGGTAGTTATTGGCTTATTGCTTTAAGTTTTAAATATTTTGGCTTTAATGAAACTGCAGCAAGAATTCCAAGTGCTTTATTTTCTAGTTTGTCTGCTGTAATTATTTATAAGATAGTATTTAAAATATTTTCTCAAAGAGCTGCATTAATATCTTCACTATGTCTTCCAGTAATGCCTATATGGTTTCAATACAGTCATTATGCAAGCCCTGACATGGCTTTTATATTTTTTATTTTGCTTTCCGTTTACTTTATGATTCAAAGTAACTTATCTTTAAGGAAAAATGAGAAAAGGTATTCATTCTATTGGTTTTATGTAGGGATTTTCTTTTCGATTTCTTTTTTTCTCAGAAGTTTTATGCTATTCCTTCCATTATTAGGATTAGCCCCCTATATATATATATCATTAAGTAACCAACATGGTAAATCTATTCAATATTTAATTATAGGATTAATTATAGGATTGATTCCTACTGCATTAAATTTATACTTTTCATATTCTTTTTATGGGCCAGTTGCTTTTGAAAAACTAACATCTTTTGCTCAGGACCAGGCATTTTCTAGCAAGTCAGAATTTAGCTTTATTTCCATAATTAATAGTAACTTATATTATCCCTTAATCGTTTTTCTTCTTTCTTTTCCTGTTGGATTAATCAGTATTTTTGGCTTTATTCGAATTCTAAAGAATAAAAGTTTTTACGACAAATCTCTTTTATTAGCTTTTCCTTTGATTAATCTGTTTATATTAACAATAGTCTCAACAAAACTTTCTCACTATAGTCTTATAATTTTCCCTTGGGTTTCTATACTTTGTGGCGTCTCTATAGACTCTTTGATTCAAAAAAACAATAGCTTATCAAATAAATTTACTAACTTTGTAGCATATGTATTTCTAGGAATAGGAAGTGCCCTACTTATATTTATTCTAATCAATACAACTTATAGGCTTATTTTTAGAGAACTTAATAACTCTCTAATATTAATTTCATTACTATCTACATCTTTAGTATATTTGCTGTCAGGATCCCTTCTTCTTAAATCTAGGAATAATATTTCCTTATTAAGTATTTCCTTTGCATCTATATTTTTTGCTCAGTCTTTCCTTATGACAATACTTTTTAATAGAGGTATTATTGGAAGTCCAAATAAGGAACTTAAGTTGTTCCTTAAAGAGCCCTCTGTATATGAAATATTGGCAAACCATAAAGTTTATATCATTGATAGAAATTTACCTTCCAAGGAAAAGACCTTATTAGAATTTTATCTACCAAGTTGGGAGAATTATACTCAACCTCTAAACTCTATAGAGAATAATATTTATATTATAACTAGCAATAGTTCATTATCTCATATAGAAAAATTAAAGGATATAAAATATAAGAAGATATCGGGCTTTAAGTCATTTTCACTATTGCACTTATTTTGAGTCAAATGATTTAATCTGTTCGCCACAGTAATAAAGATACCAATCTATGTGTTCATTTACACTTTTACAGCTAGTCAATTTTTTATTATTTTGGACTTTATTTTGGTTATTTAATAGTATCCAACCTTTGGGCACTAACTTGTTATTGCTAAAATCTTTAATTAATTGGGAAGAGTACCAATTCAAACTTGGCCTACCATAACTCCCATACATCTTTATATTTATAGCTTCTGAATCATTTATCATTTTTGAAATAGGAATGACAGACCAGCTCTCATTTAGCTCCCATAACCAAAAATTGGATCCCATGAGAATAAGAAGGCCTATTATATTTCCTGTGATAAGAGATATAATTGCACATTTTTTAATTCGTAATCTATTTCCAAGTAACAAAATTGAACCAATTAGCCAAAATATGCCTGTGGATAAAGCTATAGATGTATAAGATTCCAGTCCCTTTGCTATTCCAAAAAAGGCTAGAATACCAAATAAAGTTGTGGCTACGCTTATAATAAAAAGTGTACTCTGGAAAAATTTAGTTAATATTAATTGAACGCTCTTTGGTCTTCTATACTTTAAAATTGATGATAAGGCAGGCCCACAAATTAAAGAAAAAGGAACCCACAATGGATGGACATACCATGGATACTGTGTTTTTAATGGAACTATTGCTAATGCCATAATAATTGCAGTACTCAAATACCATTGGCCTGAAATTTTAGTTCTTTCTTGGAAGGCAATATATATTCCTAGTGGAAGGAGCCCAAGCCATGGCCAACCTCCTTCTAATATTTCAATAAAAGGAACTATAAATCGTTGACCACTTCCTGATGAAGTCTCAAGTAATACTCTGCCAATACCATCCCCCCACCATAGCCATAGTGCTCCAGCTCCTCTTTGAAATGAGTGCCATACATGCCAAGAAATTCCTGGAATAATTCCGAGGCAGTACCATTTAAAACCAGAATAAGACCACTTTTTTGTATTTAACAAAGTTGGTATTAAGGCACTAATGCCTATAGGAATCATTAATGGAGCCTTTAACAGTAACAAGAAACTAGAGATTAATCCTGCTAAAAATAAACTGAATCTATTCTTTTTTTGATTATGAATTGAAATAATTATTAGCCAGAAGGAGGCCATAACTGTTAACAATGTCCCATCAAGCATCGCTAGTCGACCATGTCTTGCTATTGGCATTAATGTTAATAAAATAGCACTAGTAGTTAAGCAACTCGTGGTATCAGAAGGCCTTAACTTCCATTGTATGAGTCCTCCAATAGGCACAACAAATGTTGAAAGAAGAGCAGGAACAAAACGTATTACAAACTCAGATGGTAACTGACCAGTTCCATTTTTGTCAGTGCTTAAATTAATAAAATTTGCAATTAACCAATGCAATCCAGGAGGCTTATTTAAATATGGCTCACCCCAAATAGTTGGAAGTAATTTATTTATACCTGAACGTTGACTTAGCTCATAAGATACTCTTGCAACTGTACCTTCATCAAAGTCTCTTAATGGTAAATCTCCTAATGCAAAAAATAAAATGCAGCATGAGATTATCCATATTAAAAATAATGGCAGTAAGGGCGCTTCAAAGAAATAGGTCTCTTTATTAATTTTTCGATCTTTATAAAAAACTTTCATTTTATTATTTCTTGGAAGTAGCTGAGAATTCTCATTTTTTCTTCAGACTAGTTACTAAATTCTTAGTTTGATTTAATTGTTTCCTTTGAGTCACAAAGTCTCAATACCTTATTTTTTTTGGAATTAAGCCACCCTTCTAAAAGCTACTAGCTAATGTTATAAAGATCACATAGTAATTTGTTTATTCTGGGATGGGACTTACAGCTTCAATAAATAGTGCATTAGTTGCTTATGTGCATTATTTAAGCATTATCCTTTGTATAAGTGCTTTGCTTTTTGAACGAATTCAATTAAAACCTGATCCAAACCGATTTGAGGCCATAAGAATGGTTGTCGCGGACATCGTTTATGGATTAGCTGGCCTATCATTATTAATAAGTGGTATTTTGAGAGTAAAATATTTTGGACAAGGAGGCGAATTTTATACACATAACCCTATATTTTGGGTTAAAGTTTGCTTATATATATTCGTAGGTATATTATCTCTTTATCCCACCATCACATATATACTTTGGGCAATACCTTTAAGCAAAAATAAATTACCAGATGTAAGCCTAAATTTAGTTTCAAGGCTTCGCCTAATAATTAATATAGAGCTTTTTGGATTTGCTTTTATTCCTTTCTTTGCAACTTTAATGGCCAGGGGAATTGGTTTGAGTTAATCGAAAATTAAATAATTATTTATAAATTAATAATCAAAACATTTGCCTTTTATAATATCGGTATTCAATAGATTCAAAAATTTGGTAAAATTCTTTCTTTATAATCTATTCTAGTAAATGAATAGTAAACTATTTCTTACTAGAAAATAATGTTATAGCCTTTACAACAAATTACAAAACCTTTTTTAATGATTAAAAATACATTAAGCGAATATCAGCGATTGAAGGAAGATAATAATAAAGATTCTGTTTTTTATGCAAGCCCTAGATTGGTTAATCACTTAGACCATTCTTTTCGCGCTAGACTTACTAACTTGTATTTTCAGAGAATAAATAGTGATTCCATTATCTTGGATTTAATGAGTAGTTGGAATAGCCATTTACCAGAGAATATTGATTATCATAGAGTAATAGGTCATGGTCTTAACATTATTGAGTTAGAGAACAATAAAAGATTGGATAGCTTTTGGGTGCAAGATTTGAATATTTCTCAAACTTTACCTTTAGATAAAGAATCAATAGATGTAATTTTAATAGTTGCTTCATGGCAATATTTACAATATCCAGAAGCTCTTACTTTAGAATTAACTAGAGTAGCAAGGCCAAATTCGCAGATAATAATTTCATTCTCTAATAGAGCTTTTTGGACAAAGGCAACAAGAGTATGGATAGAAAGTTCAGATATAGAACGACTAGATTATATTATTAATGTATTAATTAATAATGGGTGGAAATCTCCAGAAAAGATTATTTATAACGAGAACAAGAATACTCTAAAGTCCCTAATTGGGATACAAAATGATCCATTTTTTGCTGTATTAGCCAAAAAGAAATAGCTATCATTAACCATAAGCTTCCAACCTATAATCAGCTTATTGAGATTGAATCCTCTTCAAAGAAATTATCTAAGACTATCCATCTTGAAGATATTTTAGGTTATTGGAGATTAGAACAATAATGGACCAAGGGCCAAGCTAATGAGAATAGGATATCAAGTATATTTTTGAAAATTGTTTCTGCAAGTCTTTTATTAAGGAGACCTAATAATAAGAAGAAAGACATACAAATCATAAAATATATTTATATACCTTTTTTCAAGCTAGAGTTTATTGGAACTACTAGTGACCTATCAAATAAACTTTTTTTACTCTTTTCATTTAGAGAATTACGTATAGTGATTAATGAATTTAAATTTCTATTAAATAAACTTCATGCAGCTGATGATGGGACCAGAGCTTTCTTCTATTTTATAGAAATACACAGCGAATATAAATCTATTGCGGCTAGAGGCAAAGGAGGAGGTTTGGCAATCTGGAAAAGAAGATCATTAATTCATGAACGCAAGTAATAGAGGTTTTTAATAACTGCTAAATAATATTGTCAGAACACTTGCATCATATGTATTTATTTGCTTTATTTTGTATAGTTTGATATTTAGTTTCTAAGATTTAATCTTTACGTTCTTTATTACTTCTTTAACTAGAAGAGACATTACACCATTAGCTTTTTATTATGGAGATCCTAGACAATTTGGGAAAATATGAACAACAAGAATATTTGTTGGGAGGAGCAGCCTTGTCTATTTCAGATATTGAGATAGTTGAATCTCAGGAAATTAAATGGCTAGTTCTCCCTAATATCGAGGATAGAAAATCTAGTTGAAAAGTGTCTACAAGGAAGCTATTGATTGATTTCAGTAGCTTTAACATTTTTGCTTTCAAATATATATTTTAGTATAAGAATGCTTGCACCTAGTATGAAGGTTATGATGTTAAATAATATTATTGGAAGAGAATGTATCTCTAGACCATATATTTCCCATAGTATTATTCCTATTATAAAAAGAATAAACATCACATAAGATATATCATTTGCAGATTTGGAAGTCCAAACTTTAATCAGTTGTGGGACAAAGGCTAAGGTTGTAAGTGTTCCCGCCACTAGTCCTAAAAGATCTATTTGGCTAATTGAGTTCATGAATAATTACTTTCCCTTTATTTATCTAATAATACTTTATAGCTACGATGAAATTACTTGAAACGACTTCAGCTAAAAATTTATCTATTTAATTTTCTATAACAATTTACCTTTTTACCCTCGCATTTTTGTAAGATAAGCTAATTTATTAAAAATTTACGTATTTAGTAATGAATTCAGATTTGACAAACCCCTCTAGCCTACATTGGGCACAAAAAGCATCAGTAATCCTTTTTTCTTTAGGTGTATTTGTGTCAGGTTTAGATCGAGCGATACCGACTTTCCATAATTTCATTATGAGTTTCATTTCTTGTAGATGAATCTCCACTAGCTTTTCATCTATAATTTGAACATATTCCATTTATTTTTAAAATATTTAGGCTTTAGGAATCAACTTGATAATCTTGAATGAATATTCTATTTTCTTTAGTCAACAATCGAAATCTTATTTTTCGAATACAAGCTTTAGTAACTCTTTATTTTTATTCATCTCCCAATTTCTCAAGAATCCCTGTCATATATACCTAATAGGCTGTTTAGTTATTTGTACTTAGGTACTTTATATCCATTAACTAAGTGTGATTTGTTTTTGTTTTGTATGCTAAATATGTAAGACCTTAGAGCTTGTACTATTAAAATGTCTATTAAACTGGACCATAATTCTCTCTTTGAGGAAGCTGATGCGGTTGACTCTTATTTTGAATGTATCACTGCCTGTAGCCTAGGAGATGAAGGAGTTGATTGCGTTACTAAATGCGTCGAGGTTCACTTGAAATCAGAAATAGATTAAGACTTTAGTGATTAAAACTCGTAAATAGAATGGTTTAATCGTGTGGAGTACGATCAGTAATGAATTAGGTCTAAGTATGGAATCAGTATAAAAAAGGTGTGCAGAAGATGGATTAATTGCACTTATTCTTCCTTTCTACCTTTGAAATAATTGACTATTAGAGCATAAGCGGCGCCAAACGCCCACGAGCCAATCAATATAGCTATCACAGTAAGGGCTATTGAAAGCGCTGAGACACCAGCATCATTTGGTCCATAATGAATTGCCGGGTCAAATGGGTCCATTTTGATTATTGTGAAAGGTTATTAGAGATTCATATTAATTATAAAAGTTCTTTTCATTGCTTTTCTTAATAGCCTCAAATCTTAAATTATTTAATTTAATCCTTCAGTTATAAACTTGAAAATGCCAAGAATAATAAGTAAGTATGATTAATTGCTATTACTATCATGAATATAACATCACTCTCAAAAAGAGTTGATGATCAGACATACTTTAAAGAAGCTAGTAGAGCAAATTCTATAAATGAAGAGATCGTTATTTAATTAATTGCTCTATTCCGTTGAGAAACTTTTTCTTGTTTCTATTTTTTTCAATTTCTACATGCCAACCACAAGCTAAGCGATGGTCAATTTCTTCGAAGCCTTTCTTTAAAAAAGCTTTTTGTAGAAGTTTCTTCTTAGGTTTATCCATAAGAGTTTTTTAGTAAAAATTAAGCCATTTGTCAAATCAAACTGTTTCTTTTCTATAAGATTTATGTAGTGATTATTTTTAAAGAGGATCTATTGCTAAAAAATGAACTGTTTTCATGTAAACGTTTGCACTACTCTTTTTCGTAAGCCTTTAGGGCTTGAATTGCTAAATTTATATGAACTTCCATAGCGCCTAACGCCATAAGCGATTTCGGTGATTTTTCATTAATAATAGGAGGGTTGCTGTTATTAATTTCTTTAATAACTTTTTTGCTTAACTTCTGCCATGAAGTAAATAGTTCCTCGAGATCAGTTTTGGAATTATTCGGATTTGTGTCTTCGGTAATACTTAGTTCTTTTTTGGCATTATTAATTAGTCCACTAAGCTTTTTATGACTAATAGAGTCAGGGATTGGTCTTAATTCTTCCAAAAGATCAGCCAATTCTTAATTTAATTTAGCTTCAATGGTCACTTGTCGCTAGTTAAGATGAGGTCGGATGACCGATCAAAAATCTTAAAAGATGATCTTAGTATGTTCTTTTGTATTCAAAATATTCTTATTCTAAAAAAGGTCTTATTATTTTTTTAAAATGATTACCCCTTTCTTCAAAATTTTTATATTGATCAAAGCTTGCACATGCTGGAGAAAAAAGTATATTTTTTACCTTTAACTTTAAAGCGATATCAATGGAAGCATTCGCTGCCTCTTCAAGATTTTTATACGAATAAATGAGGCCCTTGTATTTTGACTTTTTGATTATATCAAACAATTCTTCCTTACTTTCTCCAAATAACAATATAGCGCTAGCTGTTAAACTTAGCTCTTCTATCCATTGCTTTGGATCTCCAGATTTCTTGAGACCTCCAGCGATTATTAATGATGGAGCCTCTATAGCCTTTAACGCATTAATTGCTGCATCATAATTAGTTGCTTTGCTATCATTAAAAACATTTATAGTACTAATTTCACCTATTTTTTCTAGACGGTGTTCAACTCCATTAAAGGATTCTAGGCTTCTTTCTATTTCTTTACCTTTCAACCCAATTTTTCTTGATGCTGCCACAACTAATAGAAGATTCTGTATATTATGGTTGCCAATTATATTAAGTTTTGAGCTGTCTAGTATCTCATTATTACCCTCGCAAACTTTGCCCTCAGAATTAATCCAAAACTTTGCTGGAAAACTTTCTGAGCCTGGTCCTTTAGAGCTAACCCAGATTCCTTTAGGAAGATTTGATTTAAAACTTCTTAAGTATTTATCGTCTTGATTATAAATTGAATAAGAAGAGTTTTCGAATAATTTTTTTTTGATATTGAAATATTTGTCAAGGCTCTTATGTCTTTCTAGATGATCAGGACTAAAAGTTGTCCATATTGATATTTCTGGAGTTACTGTGTTTAAAGTTTCCAGTTGATAGCTACTTAATTCCATTACTAGAAATTTTGGAACCTTGTTTGATCTCTTCTTACAATTCAATGCAATCTTTGAAGCAGAAATCCCTACATTTCCTCCCACTAACGAAAAAATTTTATTTTTATTTAAAACATGATTTAGCATTTTTGTAACTGTAGTCTTTCCATTTGTCCCCGTAATCCCTATCCATGGAATATGTTTTAATCTTTGCCAAGCTAATGATATTTCACTTTCTACTTTAATTCCTTTCTCTCTTAATGAGTTAAGGGTTTTGTTGTCCCAAGGAATTCCTGGGCCAATAACTATTGATGAAATTTTAGGTCGTAAATCTTCAAAACTGTTCAATGAAAGATCTTTATTATGCTGAATACTTATGCCTTTTTTGGTGAGCTCGTTAGATAATTTTTTAAATTCAGATTGATTGGCTTTTTCAAGCACTAAAATACTTTCTCCTTCAGATTCAAGAAGTCTCGCAGCTCCTATGCCTGACTTCCCAAGTCCTACTACAACTCTGATTGGCTTTTTAGAATTATTTTTGGTCACAGAAAATGGGCGATACTGGAATCGAACCAGTGACTCCTACCGTGTCAAGGTAGTGCTCTACCTCTGAGCTAATCGCCCTTAGATTCCATATATATATTGTAGGAGATTTAAACTCCTAATAAAGAGATATGTTTTTATTCTCGCAGTAATTCAAATTTCCATCTTTCCTTTTTTGTTAGTTGCATCCTCAGCACTTTTAGGCTCCCTTTCCCTACAAGCTGTAGTTGGTCCCCTTCTTTTAAAAGCTGACTATTAGAGATTACTTCTACCCAATTCAACCTTAGATTTCCTTGTTTTATCTGGTTTAAAATTTTTGACCTGGAGATTCCAAACCCAGCAGAGGCAATTGCATCTAATCTTTTAGAAGCTTCTACGGTAGAAATTTTCCTTGGTTTTCTTTGATTAGGTAGTCTTAATTGATCGATTTCTAATAATTCATATTTGATCTTGACAGTTCTAATTGAACTTTCCCTTTGGTTTAAGTAAGCACCTACTTCTGGAGTGCAAACCAATTGAGCTCCACGGTCTCCAATGATCCAAATGTCACCTATATTTTCTTCAGAGACGCCTTCCATTTTTAGATCATTTAAGAAGTCTTTAGGAGAAGTGGGGTCAAATAAAAAATTACCTGAAATTTGTATTGCACTAATTGGAATATTTTTAGTTTTTTTTGCTTCTGAATTAAAACTCCTTTGAAAAAGAATTCTTTTTCTTTCTGCTCCAGAAAACCCTCCATATTGATTGCAGTGAATCTCATTGAGCTTATCAAATATTTTCGTGACTTCCTGAAGAGTGGGAGCACAAATAAAGGGGGACCATATTGGTTGGCAATTTTTGAATGCTTTTTCTGCAAGTGCTAATAAATTTGCTAATGATTCTTTGTTATTAGAATTTTTAAGTAGCTCAGTTCTTGAAAGTTTCAAAGCTCGTTTAATCTCACTAATTCAATTGGTTCAATTTCCCTAATTATCCCCCATGGTAAATCAACCTCAAAACCAGTTTGTAAGATCAATAACCATTTCCCTTGCTCATGTTTTTTTCTAAGACTTTCTATATCTTTTTTGTAAGGGTTGACGCTAGATGATGCAAAGAAACTACCAATCCATCCTGAGCCCATGCCTAAAAGACCTCCAAGAATTACTTCTCCTAATTGACTGAAACCAAACTTTGAAAAGGTATTTAAATTTGTCATTCCAGCAAAAGTCAATCCTGCAATTAAGCCAAAGGGCATTAACCATAAAGACATGTTTTTTTGCCGAATTTTTTGGGAAAGCTTTGGATTCAATAATTTCACATCATTTATTTTTACTTTTTTAATTAAGAATCTTTTTTGGGCGTCAAGTTCGTTTTCTTTATCAGGAATTTCATTTTGACTTATATTTTTTTTTAACTGCAATGGTTCAACTAGCTCAATGCTGGCAATTGGAATTTGATCATTTTGAACCCTTTTGCTAAATGCATAAGCTTGTGCTTCTGATGTAAGAACAAGTATTGCAATGGCCATCGTTAATCATTCCTCAATTGTTTAAATACTGACCCAGTGCATCACAAATCTGATTAGAAACCATTTGCTTATTAAAGTTCATGTAGGCACTTACTAGCCTTAAATGACGAAAGTTTTAGTTTCTGACCCAATTGACCAGGCAGGCATTGATATTCTTAGCCAGGTTGCACAAGTTGACCAACGCTTGGGCCTTTCACTTAATGAGTTGAAGGACATTATTGGTGAATACGAAGCATTAATGATTCGTTCAGGGACGCAAGTAACTGAAGAAGTAATTGAAGTTGCAGAGAAACTCCGCATTATTGGAAGAGCTGGCGTTGGCGTGGACAATGTTGATGTTACAGCTGCTACTAAAAGAGGGGTTTTAGTCGTCAATTCTCCCGGTGGAAATACCATTGCTGCTGCAGAGCATGCACTTGCTTTATTGCTATCTCTGGCTCGTCATGTTCCGCAAGCTCATGCAAGCATGTACAGAGGAGCTTGGGATAGAAAGAAGTTTGTTGGCAATGAGTTATACAAGAAAAAACTTGGTGTCGTGGGCTTGGGGAAAATAGGCTCTCATGTCTCAAAGGTTGCTAATGCTTTGGGTATGGAAGTAATTGCATATGACCCTTTTGTTTCAGCTGAAAGAGCCCAGCAAATGCAAGTGGCATTGAGTTCAATTGAAGATGTTTTTAAAGCAGCGGATTTTATTACTTTGCATTTGCCTAGAACTCCAGAAACAGAAAATCTTGTAAATGCAAAGATTTTGTCAACAATGAAGCCTTCTGCAAAATTAATTAACTGTGCTAGAGGAGGAATTATTGCTGAGGATGAACTAGCTGATGCATTGAATTCAGGAGTTATCGCAGGAGCTGCTTTAGATGTTTATGCGGAAGAACCACTCAGTGAAAACTCCCCTTTGAGATTAATAAAAGAAGGCTTAATTCTCACTCCTCATTTAGGAGCCTCTACTGTAGAAGCTCAAGAAAATGTTGCTATAGATGTTGCAGAGCAAATACGAGATGTTCTTTTGGGCTTGTCTGCAAGAAGTGCAGTAAATATTCCAGGGCTTAGTGCAGAAATTATGGATAGTTTGAAACCACATTTGCAATTAGCAGAAACATTAGGCCTTTTAGCGAGTCAAATTTCAGGTCCACATATAAAGAAATTGGAAGTTCGTTTGCAAGGAGAATTTACTCAGCATCCATCTCAGCCTTTAGTTGTTGCAACTCTAAAAGGACTCCTTTCCACAGCTCTAGGGGACAGAATTAACTATGTAAATGCTTCTTTAGAGGCCAAAGCTAGAGGGATTAATGTTGTAGAAGTAAAGGATGAGTCTGCTCCAGATTTCTCTGGAGGTTCTTTGCAGTTAAACACTTTGTCTGATGATGGTGGTCATAGTCTTGCAGGGACAGTCTTTGCTGATGGAGAACTGAGAATTACCAGTATTGATGAATTTCCAGTAAATGTTGCTCCAAGTAGATATATGCTTTTTACCAGACACCGTGATATGCCTGGGATTATCGGACAACTTGGATCTTTATTAGGTGTTCATAATGTAAATATTGCATCGATGCAGGTAGGTAGAAGGATAGTGAGAGGAGAAGCCGTAATGGTTTTAAGTATTGACGATCCTATCCCTGGTGAGCTTTTGACTTCAATTCTTGAAGTTGAAGGAATTAATGAAGCCCATCCTATTACTTTGTAAAAAGCTTTAGTGACTAATAACTTTCAAGGTTTTTTTTGGTGGAAGTTGAAAATATTTGCACCTTATGAGCTCGAAGAATCTTTGACATGGCATTGTCAAAAAGTGGGAATTAGGACTTTTGCAATTGAGCTTAAGGAAGGTATGAATGATCAAATTATCTTTTGGGTTTGGTTGCCTTCATTTGAATGGTCCAAAAAAGAAATAGAAACGTTTGTTAAATCTTTAAAACCAATCGCTGAAACATTTCAAATAAAGTTAAAGACTCCCTTGCTGAAGAAGATTCATGATGAAGATTGGAATTCAACATGGAAAAAGCTTTGGCAACCTGATCCTGTTGGGGAAAATCTTTTAATTTTGCCCTCTTGGCTTGAATTGCCTAAGGTTTTTTCAAAGAAAGTAGTCTTAAAATTAAACCCTGGCAGTGCTTTTGGTACTGGGAGCCATCCAACCACTAGGCTTTGCTTGAAGGCAATAGAACAAACAAACTTACACAATTGTGTTGGAGCTGATATTGGTTGTGGCAGCGGTATTTTAAGTTTGGCGGCTCTTAAATTTGGAGCAAAAGAAGTGATAGCAGTTGATATTGATTCTTTGGCTATAAAATCTACTCTTGAAAATAGTGCGTTAAATAATTTCAGCTCACCCAGACTAAAGACTTCACTAGGTTCAGTAGAAGAGGTGAAAAAACTGTTAAAAGACCAGAAACTTGATTTCTTGTTTTGCAATACTCTCGCGCCAATTATTGAGAACTTGGTGCCCCAACTGAATGACATTGTGTCTTCACAAACGCATGGTTTTTTTAGTGGCTTGTTAGCTGATCAGATTCAAGATATAAAACAGGTGCTTGAAGAATATGATTGGCGCTTTATTGCTTCTCAAAAAGATCAAAAATGGGCCTTAATCCATTGCTGCAGAGACTCAGCAGCCCCCTTGAATCATAAGCAGTACTTATCAATTAAGGCTTTTTGATTGGGCTGCATGCTGATTTTTACATTTTCAAGTCTCTTTTGACCCATTACATTGTAAAAAGGATCCTTATAAAGGTAAAAAAAATTACCTTCACCCAACAAAGTCCCTATTTCTATACTCCATGGCTTCTTACAAGGTTACTCTCGTCAATGAAGGAGAGGGTTTGAATCAGACTATAGAGGTCCCTGATGACCAGTACATTCTTGATGCTGCTGAAGAGCAAGGGATAGATCTCCCTTATTCATGCAGGGCTGGAGCATGCTCAACTTGTGCAGGCAAAATTACTGCTGGTAGCGTAGATCAATCTGATCAAAGCTTTTTGGATGATGATCAGTTAGAAGCAGGTTTTGTACTTACTTGTGTTGCTTATCCAACTTCTGATGTAACAATTACCACTCATGCAGAGGAAGAGCTTTATTAATTTTTTCTGTCTCATTTCTCAATTAGATAGTTGCTATTAGAGCTTGGATCAGCCACCCTCATAGGGTGGCTTTTATTTTGGCCTTCTGAATTAATTTTTTTGAAATTTTTGTGATTTCTCTATCAGCCTCAAAAGATCAAGTTGATTCGATAATGAAGCATGGAAGTGTGCACTCTAGTGTTGGTGGGAATTTTAGCTTTAGGGTGGTTGGTCCTTGTTGTCGTCTTTTTGACAGAGAAGAGTTGCCCTGGCCATGCTCTCGTATAGCTTGGCGTAGTAAAGAGCCTAGTTGGAGAAGGATAGGATCTCGCTTTGTACCTGATATAGGGGCAAGACGTTCTCCTTCTTATTCTGTTGAAATTTTGCAACCAGGATCAAGATCAATTACAACAACGCTTACTTTTTTTTCAGATCGTTTTACTGCGTCTATGCAGGAATGGTGGTATAGCAAACACCCATCCTCAAGGGATTTATCTAATATTTTTCCAAAAAAGCTTTGTTGAAATTTAGATTTTTTGTTTGTAGAAAAATAAATGAAGGTGAAGATATTGTGCATCATTGTGCACTTTCACTCCTTTTATTAACGGTTTACTGAGATACTCTTCTGAGAAAGGTTTAATTTACGAATGAATTTTGATTACCACGCAGTTGCAGCAATTTTGCATACAGCCATTCCTCTGGCTGCGGGTGCAGCAGGTGTCGGCTATTACATTTTGAGAGCTAAAGGCATAGGTTTTGGAGGTGCACATCTTCTAGTAGGTTTGCCTATGTTTGTTGTTGGTGCAGCTGCAGCAGCTTTTTATTATGTAACTGCTCCATAGAAGTTATAAAAGTAAAAAAAAAAAGGGCCTTAGGCCCTTTTTTTTTACTTTGTTGTAAAAGTGTTTTACCTGCCTATGCCAGGGTTGAATTTGTTCTCTGATTTAGAAGCTGGGACATAATCTTGGTTTAAACCATCACACTGAAGGCTTTCAGAGGTTTTGCCAGTAGCTCTTTCACACAATAACTTGACTTGAGATAGATCAAGAACAGCATCAGTGAAATCAGTACCGTCAATCACTGCTCCGTTGAAATAACTTTTCATTAGATCAGCACCACTGAAATTTGCATTAGTCAAATCTGCATTATCAAAACGAGTTGCATAAGCAATTACGTTATTGAGTTTTGCTCCAGAAAGATTTGCATTCTCCAGACTAGATACGCTGAAGTAAGAACCTGTTAGATCTGTGTCACTTAGGTCTCTTCCTGAAAGGTCGTATTTGACGTATTCAGTGTTCTGAAGATTTTGACCACTAAGACTAGTATCAAGTCCATCAACGGATGATGGATCGCTTGGATAAAGCGCGTCTGCAGTGATTGGACTAAAAGTTAGCCCGACAATTATAGGTAACAAGATTAATAATCTTGAAAGGGACCGTTTCAGAGAAGAAATAAAAGTGGCCATTGAGGGTACCAAAAACTTACGGAACTACCGAACAAGCCCATTCTTTCATGATGTGGGATTAGTAGGCCTAGGTATCACAAACTGTTTCAGGCTTTTCTACATTAATTTGTAGAAAATCCTTTGCTAGAAGGGTGTTTGGAAAAATTTGTTTTGCTTCGTTAAGCAAATCTTTAGGAGTTAAAGGGTTCCCAGGCGCATATCTGGGGCTTAAATGCGTCAGAATAAGTTGCTTTACGGAAGCTTCTGAAGCTGTTTGAGCTGCCATTGTTGAGGTTGAATGCTTTCTTTGATAGGCCATATCTGAATCTTGATGAGCAAAGGTTGCTTCGTGAATCAGAACGTCAGCATATTTTGCTAACTCAATTGCAGATTCGGTAAAAATTGTGTCTGTGCAATAGACAATGCTTTTACCCTTTCTCTTTGGCCCGCAAAACTCTTTACCATTCATTAATCGTCCATCATCTAGTTGAACAATTTCACCTTTCTGAAGCTTTGAATAAATAGGTCCTGGAGGAATATTCAATTCTTTGGCTTTTTCTATATCGAATCGACCAGGCTTTGGCTTCTGATCGACTCGATATCCAAATGCTGGAACCCTATGTATTAGAGGTATACAACGTACTGAGAAGTCATCATCTTCAAAAATTATTTTTCTTTCTGAAGCAGCTTTTTCTATTGAATGAATTGTAATTGGGTAAGAAATACGGCTGAAACTACTTTGTAAAATCCCTTGTAGATAGCCTTTTAATTGTTGTGGACCATATATTTCAACACCAGAACTATTCCCAGCAAGTCCTAGACTTGCCAATAGGCCTGGAAGACCATATATATGATCTCCATGCATGTGAGTGATGAATATTTTTCTAAGTTGAGAAGTTTTTAAATCACAACGAAGAAACTGGTGCTGTGTTCCTTCACCACAATCAAAGAGCCATAACTCAGACTTTTGAGGAAGCCTTAAGGCCACAGCTGAAACATTTCGGCTTCTTGTTGGGACTCCTGAGCTTGTCCCTAGAAAAGTAATTTGCAAATTACTAGATTTGTTGATCAGTATCTGACATTTAAGAGTCTGGCTCTTTTTGGTAAAACTGTCTCCCCTAAAAAACTAGATTAGGAATATAAATGCTCTTAATTTTTCTTTGGAAAGGACTTTCTCAAAGTATTACTTGGCGTTACTTTTATTTTCTTTATGTCCAATAGGAAAGGTTGATGCTTTGGAGGAACCTAAAATTAGAGTATTGATAGCTAAAGGAAATGAAATAGCTTTTAGGGCAGATAAGCAAAAACTTTTTTCACTCAAAGATATAGAAACAGCTAATGGGCAAAGAAGAATTAGATCTTTAAAAATAAGAGTTAAAAATGATCAAATAGAGTTTTTTGTAGATGGGAGGCTAGAAAATACTGAAAAATTGTCTGAAAAAATTAATTTAACTTTAACAACTCAAGATCAAAGAGGAATTTGGCTTGGTAAAAGAAGATATGGGGGAACAATTTTGGTTAAAAGAGAAGGAAAGCAAATAATAGTAATAAATCGCTTAAGACTGGAAAAATATCTAACAAGTGTAGTTGGGGCAGAGATGCCAAAAGGATGGCCTATTGAGGCACTTAAGGCCCAGGCTATAGCTGCAAGAACTTATGCGCTTAAGAAAAAAAATAAACAAACAAAAGAATACGATATTAGGGCAACTGAACAAAGCCAAGTTTATTTAGGTCTTGAATCTGAAACCCCAAGGATACGTAGAGCAGTTAATGCAACTAGGTCGCTGGTAATGGTTTATAAAGGAAGTTTAATTGATGCTCTTTTTCACAGCAGCTCAGGTGGTCAGACAGAAGATAGTTATTCTGTATGGGGCAAAAAAGTAGCTTATTTGAGTAGCGTTAAAGATTTTGATAAGAATTCACCTAATTTTGAATGGACTATGAAATATACCCCAATTGAACTTAGAAAAGCTTTTCCAGAGATAGGAGGTGTTAATACAATTAGAGTTCTTGATCGAAGTAAAACAAATAGAGTTTTGAAGGCATTGGTTTATGGCTCTACAGATAAAGCTTTTTAC
>QCFW01000015.1 GCA_003280135.1 Prochlorococcus sp. AG-363-N16
AAATTAGTACAGCGCGTTCAGGTGGAGCAGGTGGTCAAAATGTTAATAAGGTTGAAACCGCTGTAGATCTATTACATAAGCCCACTGGAATAAGGGTTTTTTGTACTCAAGAACGCTCGCAATTGCAAAATAGAGAAAGAGCAATGGAGATTTTGCGGGCAAAATTATTAGAAATGCAAATTGCAGAGGCTAATGCTAAAGAAAGATCTGCAAGACTTGCTCAAGTTGGTACTGGTGACAGAAGTGAAAAAATTCGAACTTATAACTTTAAAGACAATAGAACTACTGACCATCGTTTAGGAGTTAATTTCCCTTTAGAACCTGTTCTTGAGGGACAATTAGAACATCTAATTGGTGCATGTATAGCTGAAGAACAAAGATTGCAAATAGAAGAATTAGGAGATCAACCAATTTAAAAATTTTTTATTTAACTTAAGCGGCCCAACCAATTACATATTTACTCCATTCTTTGTGAAGTCCTGTACTTATTTGTTTATTTGCTTCAAAACTAAGAGTACTTAAAGGCTTATATGGTGGTCTTTTTAAAGGCATATTAGCTTCTTGAGGGGTGCGATTACCCTTTTCGACATTACAAGTTAAGCAGGCTATTGTTACATTTTCCCAGCTATCATCACCTCCTCTGCTTCTAGGGATTACATGATCGATAGAAAGTTTGTCTCCTGTGTAACCACAATATTGACAAGAGTTGTTATCTCTTTGAAGCAGATTAGCTCTTGTTAGAGCTAATTCTCTATAAGGAACCTTAATGAAATATCTCAGTCGAATTACAGTAGGTAGTTTTGTATCATTTCGAATACTTTGATTTTGATCTTCTTCCAGGCTCTCTGCCTTTCCTTTAAGCATTAAAACAATGGCTCTTCGCCATGTGGTGATATTTAACGGTTCATACGATGCATTGAGAACGAGAACTTTTCCCATGCAAGCTCCCTAATTAGTTGTCATGCTAACTGCATTAAAACAAGGTGGCGATTTCCTTGATTAAAAAAACCAAATTAGTTCCAAATGTTGATCCTCGCCATAGAGCTTGGGTCGAAGTTAATCCTGATGCCATTGAAGCTAATACAAAGGTTGTTAAAAATGTACTTTTTAAAAGTTGTTTACTAATGGCAGTAGTTAAGGCAGATGGATATGGCCATGGAGCATTTACTGTTGCAAAGGCAGTTTTGAGAGGTGGCGCTCAAAGTTTAGGTGTAGCAACGTTGCAAGAAGGGATAGACCTTCGACAAAGTGGAATTGAATGCCCAATTCTTGTGCTTGGCAATTTAACGAATCCAGAAGAGTTAGGTGCTTGTATTGATTGGGATTTGATGCCTACATTAAGTGGAAGCAAAGAGTCATCATTATGTAATCAGCTTGCTAAACAAAAAAATGTAAAGGTCCGTGTCCATTTAAAAGTTGATACAGGGATGACACGATTGGGCTGTGAGTTAAATGAAGCACCAGCTTTAATTCATGAAATAGATAATCTTAGTAGTCTTGATTTGCAAGGAATTTATAGTCACCTTGCTTTGGCTGATGGTGACCTGGATGAAACATCTGCTCAAGTTACTGCAATGCAAAAACAGAAATTTGACAACTTGATTAGTCAGCTTGCAAAAAGATCTAGATCTCTGTGTAAGCATCTTGCTAATTCAGCAGGCACCTTCCTAGACGATCAATTGCATTACGATATGGTGAGGGTTGGGTTGGCTTTGTATGGATATAGTCCAATTAATCAAGAAAGAAAAGATGTTGAACTTCAACCTGCAATATCAGTTAAAGCTAGAATTACTTTTGTTAGAGATGTAGCTCCAGGAACAGGTCTTAGTTATGGTCACAAATTTATAACTAAGGTTCCTATGCGAATTGCAGTTGTGGGAATTGGATATGCTGATGGAGTTGCAAGATCATTGTCAGGAAAGATTTCTGTATTAGTAAAGGGTCAATTTTGTCCTCAAGTTGGATCAATTACCATGGATCAGCTTTTAATTGATATAACAAATTTTCCTAATATCCACGTTGGGGAAATTGTTACCCTGATTGGTTCAGATGGCAAAAAAGCAATAACTGCTTCTGATTGGAGCAGAGTGATTGGTTCAATTCCATGGGAAATACTGTGTAGTTTTAAATATCGTTTGCCTAGGGTGCTAATTTAATGATTCTGAGGAATAATATGTATTTATTCTCATTTGAATATCCTTAAGAGGGTATTTTCACCCTTTGGAGAGGTGGCTGAGTGGTTGAAAGCGGCTCCCTGCTAAGGAGTTACAGGAGGCAACTTCTGTCGAGGGTTCGAATCCCTCCCTCTCCGTTGAAATCAAAAATCAGTAAAGCTCACAGGAGATCAAAACTCTTATAACTTTTGATGTAACAAAAATACGATATCTTGAAGTTTTACTTTCATTCTCAGCAAAAATTTACCTTTGACTGGGAATGCATATATTTAATATTATTTATGCAAAACCAAAAAAAGTAACCCAATAACTATCAAACTAAAGGGTTTCACCTTTAATTCTTTTTTGATAAGAATGGTTTAAATAAGCAAGTTAAGGCTATTGTTTTAGTAAAAATCCCTTGGTCTTAATAATCAAGGGATTTTTTGAATTATCCAGCTGCCCAAACGTTTTTGACTATCGGCATGATTGTATCGAGATGAAGAGTGCCGCATAGAAGCCATGCAAAAACTGCACCTCCACAACCACCAAGCCAGAATCCACTTGTAAAGTCTGCCCAACCTGATCTTGTAAATAAGTCAGATGGAGGATTTTCTACAGTGCAATCAGCTGGCTGAACATTAGGAGCTTTACCAGGAGCGGTATATAGCACGAATAAAGCCGTAAGGATATGAACAGCCCCAACAGTTGCTAACAATCCTGCCGTTAATGCAAAGTCGGAGTTTCTTAGAGGACCTGTCATAGCGAAAGGGCCATAGAGTAAATAACCAAAGGCTGCGCCTACTTCAAGGCCTCTAAAATTAGGTGAAATGCCAGACCTGTAAAAAGGTAGATTATTTATGAAAGCCTTTGTGAAATATCCAGTATTGACTGGTGTCGCTAGATTTCCAACGCATGGGTCTGATACAGGAGTTACAGCCCATTGATCGGCTATACCTATATCACCTGGGCGAACAGTACTGTCAACATACTTCTTGTTGAATTTGACAGGTTCGGCTGATTTTAAAAAAGGGTCTTGGAATTCAGTCATTGGCTAAGTAAAGAACTGGGTTGACTTAGGTGAAAAGCAGTTTGAATTAATCTGCTGCTGTTATATAGCGCCCAACTAGCACAATAAAGACTGCAGGTGTTATTAGCCCTATAAGAGGGACGAAAACTGCAGGTAGCCAGGTGGCCGCAAATTCGCTAGACATTCGGATATACCAAATTAAATCCTTTATCACTGTAATCAGTGACGTTCTATTAGTTACCATTAAAGTCCATTGGTGACATAAAAGTTCAATCCAATACGAATCTATGAAACATCAATCACCTCTAAAATGAATCAATTTTTTGCCGTTGGAGCTACTTTTATCCTTGCTGGAGTCTTATGGGGACTAGGTAAAAGACCTAAAAGCTTAGAGTCTCATTCTTTGAAGAAATCTTTTGCTATTGCTCAGAGGAGTCTTTTTTTAAAAAAGAAATTTTCAGAACCTGCCTCAGAATTTTTTCATCAGAGTTTTGTAAATAATTGGGATCCTCCAAAGACCACGCAAGAGCGCACAGAACTTCGAAGAAAGTTAAATACTTGGATTAAATTAGGTCCAGAAGAAAGAAGAAAAGCAATAACTATTGCATCTAAATGGAAAGATGAATCAGTCCTTTCAGTCTTGAAGATTGGCTTGAGAGATTCTGACAGTCAAATTGTTTTTGAAGCTGCTAAAGGTATTGAGAAATTTAAATGTTTTTATCAAACCCCTAAGCCTAATAAAAGTAACCGTCATCCCCGTAATGTTTTTCTAATGCGGTAAATTGGCCTTCCTTGACTTTCATGGTAAGTCCGAATTAGTAATTCTCCTAAAAGTCCAATGCAAAAGAGTTGTACGCCAGCGATTCCAAGTATCAAGGCGAATGTTAAGAAAAGACCAATATCTTGTTGGGTATCTAAGTACTTATTAATTAACAAATAGGAGCTTGCTAAGAAGCTACCTAATATTGCCAAAATTCCTCCAAATCCAAAAATATACATTGGTCTAGTGAGAAATCTATTCATAAACCATACTGTAAGTAAGTCCATCATCACTCGGAATGTTCTATCTATTCCATACTTGCTTTCCCCAAACTTTCTGTGCCTATGATTTACTTTGACCTCTGTTATTCTTGCACCTTCAATGTTAGCTAATACAGGTAAGAATCGATGTAATTCTCCGTAAAGCCTCATATCATATAAAACTTCTTTTCTATAAGCTTTTAAGGAGCATCCATAGTCATGTAGTTTAACGCCAGTCACATATCCAATTAATTTATTTGCGATTTTTGAAGGAAGCTTCCTTTTTATCCTTGCATCCTTACGGTCAAATCTCCATCCACTTACTAAGTCATAACCTTCGCATAGTTTATTTACAAGTATAGGAATATCTGCCGGGTCATTTTGCAGATCTCCATCTAAGCTTACAATAATATCTCCTAGCGAATTATCAAATCCTGCTGCCATAGCAGCAGTTTGTCCATAGTTTTTTCTAAGTATAATACACTTAAGTTCTGGGTAATTATTGCTAATCTTCTCTAGAACTTCTTCACTTTTATCTGTTGAACCATCATTAACTAAAACCACTTCAAAATTCTTAAAATTTGTGATCATTGCCTTCATGATTTCTTGGACTAAGAGAGGAAGGCTTTCTTCTTCGTTATAGATAGGGACAACGACAGATAGGTCTATATTTTTAGACATTTATTTAATTTAGCTAAGATTGAAAAATAGAGATTTAAGAAAGAGTCTTCCCATTATGAGAAACATTGACTCTACCTATACTACGCAAAATTGATCGATAAAAAATCGAAACCTTATTGTTTTTTGTAGGTTGCAAGTGATCTATACCAATACCATCTCTTCCATTTTTAGAACCTGAACTATGCCAATACAGTTGATTTCCTTTGTATAAGCCTACATGTGTACATTTTTTCTTATTTCCAAAAAATATTAAATCCCCAGGGATTAGCTCATCAAAAGTGTCAGTGTTGAATTTAATTGATTTACAAAACTTCTCTTGCTGATAAGCGTCTCTTGGTAACCATATTCCTTCACTTGCAAAAGAACTTTGAATTAAACCTGAACAATCAAAATTAGGCCCTATAGTCCCACCCCATAAGTAATGATTTTTATGTTTTGATGCTTTTTCAATCCATTTAAGAACTTTTGGTAATTTAGAGTTTATTTCATTTCTATTGAATAAATGAGGATGCCAGGTTTGTATTGATAAAGCCTTATTTTCAAGGTCTGTTACCGAAAGAAAGCAAATATAACCATCTTCTAGCAGTTTAACTTTGACCCTTTGAGAATCTTTCTTACTCTGCTGAAGAGTATCTAATATTTCAAATTTTCTACCGCTTTTTGCTTGAGTACTTAACTGATCAGTCACTTCATTTTTATATCCATTCACATCAACTATTAGCTCCCAAGAGCTTCCTGGCAGCATAATATCGCTTGTAATAGTTTGTCTAATAGGCAACATTAATTAAATTAGCCCTAATGGCTTTTTACGCATCAAACCTTGAGATGAAAAAGTTCTTAGAAGAACTTATAGATAGGTTTGCAAGCGAAGGACGAACAAATCTTCACCAGAGTATATCTATTACTTGGATTTATTATCAAGCTAGAAACCCAAAGGTAGGAAGTGGCATAGGTACAGGTTGGCTGAATCATAAATTAATTTATCCAGCAAGCATCGTTAAATTAATTTATGCATGCGCAATAGAAGTGTGGTTGAAGAAGGATACCCTTATTGATTGTCCTGAATTAAGAAGAGCTCAGTCAAATATGATTATGCATTCAAGTAATGATGCAACAAGTTATATAGTTGATCTCCTTACTGGAACGTCAAGTGGTTCTGATTTGGAGGGAGAAAGATGGGAGGCTTGGAAAAAACAAAGGAATTTAGTGAATATCTGGTTAAGAAGTTTTGACTGGCCCGAGTTTGAAGCTGTTAATTGTGTTCAAAAAACTTGGGAAGATGGTCCATATGGAAGAGATAAGAAGTTTTATGGAGAACAAAATCAGAATAGAAATGCACTTACAACTGCCGCAATTGCAAGATTATTAGAGGCAATTATGACAAATGAATTTATAAATACTTCTTCCTCTAATAGATTAAAAACTTTGCTTTTAAGATCTTTAGATAGTGAAAAAAGAAAAGCTGACCCAGAAAACCAGATTGACGGTTTTCTGGGGCAAGGTTTACCTAAAGGTAGTCAGATATGGAGTAAAGCTGGATTAATGAGTCAAGTAAGGCATGATGCTGCTTGGTTTAAAACACCAAATGGAGAACAAATGTTGCTGGTTGTTTTTTGTAATAGTGACATATTAGCGAAGGATACTTTTTTGCTCCCTGCTTTCGCTGATGAATTAAGTAAATGGCATTTTGCACGATAATAAAAAAGACTCGCTAGTTATAACTAGCGAGTCTTTTTTCCTCTCCACTTGTTTAATTAAGTGCTGTATTAATAATGACCTTTAACCAAACTTACCTGAAGTGGAAGCAATCACAAAAGCACCAAATGTTACGAAGTTACCAACTGTAAAGTGAGTAAGTCCTACAAGACGTGCTTGAACAATTGATAATGCAACAGGCTTATCTCTCCAGCCAACTAAGTTGGCGATCGGAGTACGTTGATGTGCCCATACAAGCGTTTCAATGAGTTCTTGCCAGTAACCTCTCCAGGAAATCAAGAACATAAAGCCAGTAGCCCAGATTAGATGTCCAAAGAGGAACATCCAAGCCCATGGAGATAGTGCATTAACACCAAATGGGTTATATCCATTAATTAACTGTGAACTATTCAGCCACAAGTAATCTCTGAACCAGCCCATTAAATACGTTCCAGATTCATTGAATTGAGCTACATTCCCTTGCCATATGGTTAGATGTTTCCAGTGCCAATAGAAAGTAATCCACGCGATAGTATTTAATGCCCAGAACATTGCAAGGTAAGTTGCGTCCCAAGCAGAACTATCACAAGTACCTCCTCTTCCTGGACCATCACAAGGGAAGGCATATCCAAAGTCTTTCTTGTCAGGAATTAACTTAGAACCGCGAGCATCTAAAGCTCCTTTGATAAGAATTAAAGCTGTTGTATGTAATCCCAGTGCAATAGCATGATGAACCAAGAAATCAGCTGGACCAATAGGTAGGAAATTTGTTAAAGCATCCTCTCTATTAATCATGTCCATCCAATAATGATTACCAGGCATGCTATTGGCAGCTAATGTTGCTGCACTATTGCTATTTGCAAGAAGTGCGTCTATGCCATACATAACTTTTCCACTGAAAGCTTGAAGAGCTTGAGCAAATACTGGTTCAATAAGGATTTGCTTTTCAGGGTTGCCAAAAGCAACTACAACGTCGTTATGAACGTAAAGTCCAAGAGTATGGAAGCCAAGGAGCATGGTGACCCAGCTCAGATGACTAATCAAAGCTTCTTTTGTACCTAAGACTCTTGCTAGAACATTATCTTTATTTAATTCTGGATCATAGTCTCGAACAAAGAAAATAGCGCCGTGGGAGAAAGCACCAACCATCAAGAACATTGCTATGTATTGATGGTGAGTATATAAAGCAGATTGAGTTGTGTAGTCCCTAGCAATAAATGCATAGGAAGGAAGTGCGCCCATATGTTGGGCAACTAAACTACATGCTGCTCCTAATGAAGCTAAAGCAAGACCAAGTTGGAAATGAAGTGAGTTATTAACTGTCTCAAAAATTCCATCATGGTTAATTCCAAAGGAACCTTTATGGGGATCTTTTGGATGGCTAGTGTTATGAGCTTCAGTGATTTCCTTGAGTGAATGACCTATCCCAAATGTATTTCTATACATATGGCCAGCGATAATAAACACCACACCAATAGCTAGATGATGGTGAGCAATATCAGTTAGCCAAAGAGATTCACTTTGTGGATGAAGTCCTCCTAGGAAAGTAAAGATTGCTGTACCAGCTCCCTGTGAAGTTCCAAATACTGCATCTACTGAATCAGGATTTTGAGCATAAGCCCCCCAATTTAGAGAGAAAAATGGAGCTAGACCTTCAGGGTGAGGAAGAACAGTTAACCAGTTATCCCATCCAACATGTTGACCTCTAGATTCAGGTATAGCCACATGAACTAAGTGTCCAGTCCAGGCAATACTGCTAAATCCAAATAAAACAGATAGATGATGGTTAAGTTGTGCTTCGGCATTTTTAAACCATGCCAAAGACGGTCTGAATTTCGGTTGAAGATGTAACCAACCTGCAAATAAGAGCCAGCATACAAGGATGTTTAAGAAGATAGCACCTTGAAATAATTGCTCATTTGTTCTCATTCCAATTGTGTACCACCAATGGTATAAACCGGAATAAGCAATATTTACAGGAGAAGTTGCTCCTGCTTGAGTTAAGGCGTCTGTAATACCTTGACCGAAATGAGGGTCCCAAATTGCATGAGCAATTGGACGAATATGGAGTGGGTCGGTAACCCATTGCTCGAAGTTGCCCTGCCAGGCGATATGGAACAGGTTTCCAGCAACCCATAAGCCAATAACGGCTAGATGACCAAAGTGAGTAGCAAAGAGCTTTTGATAAAGCTGCTCTTCGGTCATTCCGTCATGACTTTCAAAGTCATGTGCGGTAGCTATGCCGTACCAAATACGACGGGTTGTAGGGTCCTGTGCCAGACCCTGGCTGAACGATGGAAATTTCGTTGCCATTGAAGGGAGAGGATCAGAAAGGTTAGCCGAGCCCAATAAGGCGGGCATGGAAGAAGGCCCAGGTGGTTGCTATTCCACCTAGAAGGAAGTGGGCTACACCCACAGCGCGGCCTTGAGTAATTGAAAGAGCTCTTGGCTGAATAGTTGGAGCAACTTTCAGCTTATTGTGAGCCCAAATAATTGATTCAAATAACTCTTGCCAATAGCCGCGACCACTAAATAAGAACATAAGGCTAAATGCCCATACAAAATGAGCTCCTAGGAACATCAGGCCATACATACTTATGGGTTGTCCATAACTTGTTAGCACTTGAGAAGATTGAGCCCATAGGAAGTCACGAAGCCATCCATTAATGGTTATGGAGCTCTGTGCAAAATTGCCACCAGTTAAACCCCATACATCACTTTGCATTTTCCATGAGAAGTGGAAAATAACAACTGAAAGGCTGTTATACATCCAGAAAAGACCAAGGAAAACATGGTCCCATGAAGAAACTTGGCAAGTACCACCTCTTCCAGGACCATCACATGGGAATCTAAATCCAAGCTGAGCTTTGTCTGGTATTAGACGTGAACTTCTTGAATAAAGAACACCCTTTAGAAGTATTAAGAGGGTTACATGGATAGTGAAAGCATGAACATGATGAATCATCAAGTCTGCTGTACCTAATGGAATAGGACCTATAGCAACTTTTCCACCTACTTCAATTACATTTCCATTGAAGACTTCACTAAGGACATTCCCAGGCAAATTACCTGCGCCAACTAATTGACCAGTCCCTACAGCACTATGCTGAAGGTTTTGAACCCATTGAGCCAAAAATGGTTGAAGTTGGATCCCTGTATCACTAAACATGTCCTGAGGACGACCTAATGCCCTCATTACGTCGTTATGAATATAAAGACCGAAACTATGGAATCCAAGCCACATGCAAACCCAGTTTAAATGACTGATAATTGCATCTCTAGCTTTCAGCATTCGGTCAAGAACGTTATCTATATGAACTGCAGGGTCATAGTCTCTAATCATTGCAATGCCTGCATGAGCAGCTGCGCCACATATAAATAATCCTCCAATCCACATATGGTGAGTGAATAACCCAAGAACTGTTGGGTAATCAATAGCTATATATGGGTAAGGAGGTAATGCATACATATGGTGAGCAACAACTATGCTTGCAGAACCAACCATTGCAAGATTGATACTTAATTGTCCATGCCAGCTATTACTTAGGAATTCAAAAATCCCTTCATGACCTTTTGGAGCGGGAAAAAGAATTGGATCTCCTTTATGAATATCCATAATCTCTTTCATGCTATGTCCAACTCCATGAACTGCATTTCGCCACATGTGTCCACCAAAAATGGCAAATACACCAAAAGCAAGATGATGGTGAGAGATATCTGTCATCCAAAGGCTTCCTGTGACAGGATTTAAGCCACCTTTGTTAGTCAGAATATCTGTAAAGGCCCACCAATTCAAGGTGAAGAAATTTTCTACCGTTCGCCCTGCAAGGCTTGGGAAAATCTGACTTGCGACAGTTGGATCACATAGTTTTGGAACAAGGTTAGTAACATCTGCTGCAGTAGCAATAGAAGCACCGTTCACAACTAATGGATTGCCAGCATCAATGGCATCCAAAAGAGCTGCGACTGGAGCGCCTATATGAATGAGGTGACCTGCCCATGCAATTGAACCTAAACCTATCAGTGCAATCTGATGGTGTTGAAGCATAGGTTCAATTTTTTGGAACCATTCAAGTTTCGGAGCTGCTTTGTGATAATGGTAAATGCCTCCATGAAGCATTAATGCAGCCATGATCACTCCACCAATGGCTAATGCCATTAGTTGAACTTCGCTTGTGATTCCCCAGGCTCTCCACATTTGGAAGATACCTGATGTGATCTGAATGCCGTTGTAGTTTGCCCCTAAATCAGCATTTAGCATTTCTTGCCCGACAACTGGCCATACAACCTGTGCGCCAGGCTTTACGTTTGTAGGGTCAGCCAGCCAGCCAGTGTAATTAGAAAAGCGCGCTCCATGGAAGAAAGCAGCACTCATCCATATAAATACAACTGCTAAATGGCCAAAATGAGCAGAAAAAATCTTTCTACTTGTCTCTTCTAGATCTCCTAGATGAGTATCAAAATCGTGAGCGTCAGCGTGGAGGTTCCAAATCCATGTTGTGGTTTTTGGACCTTTGGAAAGCTTGGAAGACCAGAACCCAGGTTTGTTGAGTTTTTCATAGTCGATAGGGGCATTGCCTCTGTCAACTGGCTGGTCATAAGGAGTGGGTACTCCTCCTTTAGCTTTTTCCCCACGTTCTGGTGGGCTAATGGTCATCGAGTAATTCCTCGAGGGGTTGGATTCCAGGTGGTTTACCACCAAAGGTTTAAAAGAAATTTGATGGAATAATCCACCAACACTTTAAAACAGGATCCCAAATTAAGGGACCTAATTTAGAAAGCATAGATCCGTGAGCCAGTTACTACGCATTGAAGTAACAAATGTTCTATCCCCAGTTTTTTTTTTTTGCAAATCAACTTATTAAACGTGTCTTTTTATACTTACCAATCAATATAAACATGGTGATTGGAATTGTTCTAACCTGTTGTTATGACTAGAATTGCATGGAGCGAGATCCACTCAGGCTTTCGAAAACTTCTTATTTCTTCCAAATCCTCTGAAAAATTCAAAAACCTCTAAAACTGTTACTCGAATAGCTCTAGGCCTTTCATTTTCGTCTTATGAATTGATGCAAAGGCTTATTTCTAGGGGACATGTTGATTTATTGGCATTATCTCCTTCTTCAATTTCTAATTTTGAAAAACCCCAAAAGAATTTATTGTTTAATCCTTTTTATGAGGTTTTTGAGAAATTTTGGCAAAATGATTCAGTATTTATTTGTATAGGAGCGATTGGAGCAGTAATTAGATTGATCAATCCTTTGATTACAAATAAAGAAAATGATCCAGCTATCATAGTTGTCGATTATAAAGCCCAAAATTTTGTTCCAATTCTAGGAGGCCATAAAGCTGGAGCAGAAAAGATTGCTCAAAATCTTGCTGAAGATTTTGGCGGGAATGCTGTATTGACAGGATTTTCAGGAGTAAATAATTCTATTTCTTTAGATGACTTTGGAACTGCTTGGGGTTGGCAAAGAAATTCTCAAACCCTTTCTTGGAATAAATTGATGATCGATTATGCAAAAGGTGAGCAAATTACTTTTTTGCAGAATTCAGGAAATTCTTTATGGAAAAACTCCAAAGGAGCTTTAGACAAAATCTTTGATCATTCACAATTTCGTGATAGCAAGAAAGAACCATCATTTTTAATTTGTTCCAATTGTGTTGATTGCTGTGCTTGGCATCCCCCTGTTCTTTGGGTAGGAATTGGATGCGAAAGAAATACAAGCGAAAATCTTTTAAGAAAAGCTTTGAAAGCAGCTTTAAAAAAATCTGGGTTAGCTAGAAAATCAATCGCAGGATTGGCGAGTATCGATATTAAAAAAAATGAATCTGCTTTGAACTTATTAGTTGAGCAGGAAAATTTACCAATCAAGTTTTTTAGGAGCAAAGATCTTGAAAAAATCATTATTCCTAACCCTTCAGACTATGTAAAAAAAACAGTAGGAACTCCTTCTGTTGCTGAAGCAGCTGCTTTTTTGGCTGCAGGAGAAGGAGCAGTATTGAGATTAGAAAAAACTATTTTTAGTTCTCAAGAAAATGATTTTGGTGCAGTAACGATTGCTATAGCAGAATCGAGAAACTCTTTTGCTCCTAATCGAGGAGAACTGCATTTAATAGGTAGTGGACCAGGTGATTTAAGTTTTTTAACTCAGGATGCACGCTTTGCATTGTCTAAAAGTGCTGTTTGGGTGGGTTATAAGCGTTATCTAGATTTATTAGAACCTTTAAGAAAGCCTAATCAGGTCAGAGTAGATAGTGAATTAACTTTTGAAAGAGACAGATGTCAGAAAGCGCTGAATCTAGCAATAGAGGGAGCGAAAGTTGCTTTGATTTCTTCTGGAGATAGTGGAATTTATGGAATGGCTGGATTGGCTTTGGAATACTGGTTAAAGCTTGCTTCTAATGATCGACCTCATTTCAAAGTGCATCCAGGGATTAGTGCTTTTCAAGTAGCAGCTTCAAAGGTAGGAGCACCTTTAATGCATGATTTTTGTGCAATTAGCTTGAGTGATTGTTTAACTTCTTGGGAAATTATTGAAACCCGCTTGAAAGCAGCAGCAGCTTCAGATTTTGTCATAGCTTTATATAATCCCAAATCTGAAGCTAGACCTTGGCAATTACAAAAGGCATTAGAACTTCTACTCGAGCATCGTTCTGTAGATACACCTGTACTGCTCGCCCATCAACTTGGTAGAAAAACAGAGGAGGTTTCACTTCATACACTGAGTGATTTCCCTGATAATAAAGTGAATATGCTGAGTATCCTATTGATTGGCAATAGTTCAAGCTTTGTACAAAATGGACTTTTTCTTACACCACGTGGCTATTAGGTTTAAAAAAGGTTTGGAAACTTTTTAAATTAAATTTTTTCCGAAATGACTGTGTTGAAACCTGATTGGCTAAGAGTTAAAGCCCCCCAATATCAACGTATTGGGAATGTTGCTGATCTATTGGTTGATTTAAACCTCAAGACTGTATGTCAGGAGGCAAGTTGTCCGAACATTGGTGAATGTTTTGCAGGAGGAACAGCGACATTTTTAATTATGGGACCTGCTTGTACTAGAGCTTGTCCTTATTGTGATATTTCATTTGATAGAAGCAAAAGAGAATTAGACCCTACTGAGCCACTTCGCTTGGCTGAGGCGGTCTCACGTATGTCTTTAAAGCATGTGGTGATAACTTCAGTTAATAGAGATGATTTGGAAGATGGAGGGGCTAGTCAATTTTTAGCTTGTGTTGAATGCGTTCGCAAATCATCTCCCAATACAACAATTGAACTATTAATTCCAGATTTCTGCGGGAATTGGAAAGCTTTAAAAACTGTTTTAGATTCTCATCCGAATGTTTTAAATCACAATATTGAGACAGTGCCAAGACTTTATAGAAAGGTTAGACCTCAAGGTGAATATGAACGTTCCTTAGAACTTTTAAATCGAGTTCGGAATGGTTGGCAAAAGGTATATACCAAATCAGGCTTAATGGTTGGTCTTGGAGAAAATGATGATGAAGTTTTGCAAGTATTGTCTGATTTAAGAAGGAATCAAGTAGACATTGTCACTATTGGTCAATATCTCTCTCCAGGTCCAAGTCATCTTCCTGTCGATAGATTTGTAACACCTGAACAATTTGAAAGTTTTCGCCATCACGGTGAATCTTTACTTGGCTTTTTACAGGTAGTCAGTTCACCTCTCACAAGAAGTAGTTACCATGCTGGAGAAGTTCAAAAACTAATGAAAACCTATCCTCGATAATTTCAATTTAAAAGGTTCCCAGCGATAGGTATCCATTCATTAAGTTGCCAACAAACTAAGTTATTTTTAATCATTGGATCCTTCTTTATAACAGATAGCGCTTCTTTAAAACTATTTGCTTGCAGGACAAGATAACCTCCACCTCCAGGCTCCTTATTTTGGTTGACAAGATATCCAGAAGATAAAATTTTTCCTTGCTTTCTAAGGTTCTCAGCCCAGTGCTTATGATCGGCTAAAAATTTACCTCTAACTTCAATTGGCAAATTAAGAGTTGCCTTAGTGAAGTTCTCAGTTTTTACAAATAAAGGCATCTCTGGAAAATTCCTTTTTATTTTTATAGACCGACTTTTTCTTTCTCACTTGGTGGCACAAGAACTTTAAATAGTTTTTTCGATTGCTCCCAGCTTTCAAGCAGATGTTTTGCTTTATAACTTTTAGTGAGTTCAAGATGTTCTTCAATCAATGGTTTCAAAAGAGCCTCTTGTTCATTTGTGGTAAGTGAGTACACCTGCACAATTTCTTTGTTAACAAGGCTGTTGGCTTTTTTATTAACATCAAGTAAGAAAGTAAGTCCACCGGTCATGCCTGCACCTATGTTTCTGCCAGTAGATCCAAGTACAACTACTATGCCGCCAGTCATGTATTCACAACAGTGATCACCTGCTCCTTCTATAACTGCTTTTACTCCACTATTGCGCACTGCAAAGCGTTCCCCGGCTCTGCCAAGAGCAAATAATTTCCCTCCTGTACCACCATAAAGACATGTATTGCCTAGGATTACTTGTCTTGTTGAGCTCTTCTCATTTTGAGGAGGAATGATTACTAATCTGCCTCCATTGATTCCTTTGCCGACATAGTCATTTGCTTCTCCTATTAAGACGATATTCATTCCTTGTAATAAGAATGCTCCAAAACTTTGACCAGCAGCACCTTTAAAAGTTAATCCAAGATTTCCTTGAAAACCTTTGTTTCCATGTGTCTGGGCTATTTCGCCTGCAATACGTGCGCATACGCTACGATCTGTATTCAGAATTGAAGAATTGATAGAAGCGGTACCATGATTCTTAATCGCTTTGACTAACGCTTGATTTTCTAAAAGGAGATCTTCAAGAATAGCTCCATTGCTATGAGCTTGAGTTGGATGGTCCAACCATGATCTGTCTTTACCTTCTTTAACTTTATGCAATAGGGAAGTCAGATCAATTTGTTTTGTTTTGGTTAAGCTTATACTTTTTGCTTTTAACAAATCGACTCTACCAATGAGTTGATTGAAGTTTTTAATACCAAGTACACTCATAATTTGTCTAACCTCTTCTGCAACGAAGAAGAAGAAATTAACTACGTGCTCAGGTATTCCAGGAAATCTTTTTCTTAATGCCTCTTGTTGAGTAGCTATACCGACTGGACACTTATTAGTATGACAAATGCGGGCCATAATGCATCCCTCGGCAATCATTGCGATTGAGCCGAAACCATACTCTTCAGCACCTAGTAAGGCTGCAATTACTACATCCCAACCTGTTTTTAAACCACCATCTGTTCTCAGAAGTACTCTATCTCTAAGACCGTTTTCAAGCAAAGCACGGTGAACCTCAGTTAATCCAAGTTCCCAAGGTAAGCCAGCATGTTTAATAGAGCTAAGAGGAGAAGCTCCTGTTCCTCCATCGTGGCCAGAGATTTGGATTACATCAGCATTAGCTTTTGCTACACCGGCAGCAATGGTTCCTATGCCAATCTCTGCAACTAACTTAACGCTTACTTTTGCTTCAGGGTGTACTTGATGTAGGTCATGTATTAATTGAGCTAAATCTTCGATTGAATAAATATCGTGATGAGGGGGAGGTGAAATAAGTGCTACCCCAGGCTTGCTATTACGTAGCTTGGCAATGTATGAGTCTACTTTGGGACCAGGTAATTGCCCTCCCTCTCCTGGCTTTGCTCCTTGAGCGATTTTTATTTCTAGTTGTTTCGCGCTTCTTAGGTATTCGGGCGTAACTCCAAAACGCCCAGAGGCAATTTGCTTGATGGCTGAACATGCAGTATCACCATTTTTGAGACCATTAAGGTTTGGCAAAGTAGATGATTGATTACTATTGTCTACATCAGTTATGATTTTGAACCTTTGAGGGTCTTCACCACCTTCACCACTGTTGCTCTTTCCTCCAATTCGATTCATTGCTATGGCTAACACTTCGTGAGCTTCTCTTGATAGAGCTCCTAAGCTCATGCCTCCTGTACAAAATCTTTTGCAAATATTTGCGACGCTTTCA
Organism: Prochlorococcus sp. AG-363-N16; assembly: GCA_003280135.1. GTDB lineage: Bacteria > Cyanobacteriota > Cyanobacteriia > PCC-6307 > Cyanobiaceae > AG-363-N16. The sequence continues at coordinate 16,604 of QCFW01000015.1, forward strand.
ACTTCATCAATTGGTATTGGATTAATTGGGCTATTGAAGGTGAGTAAGTCTCTCAATGCAGTTGGCGGCCTTGTTTCTAGCAGTTTTTGGTATGTTTGGAAGTAATTATATGTAGGACCTTGCTTTACTGCAGTATGCAATGCCTTTGAGATTTCGGGGTTGTTTAGGTGGAATTCTCCCCCGTTGCGGTATTGTACAAAGCCTAAAAACTCAAGTCTTTTTCTATTGAGTTCAGGATAAGCTTTTGAATGAAATGAAATGGTTTCATTTGCTAGTTCTTTAAGAGTTAGCCCTGCGATTCTACTTGTAGTACCAGTAAAGGCTAGGGCTATTAAGTCCGCGCCTATTCCGATAGCTTCAAAGATTTGTGCTCCATGATAACTAGCTAAAAGAGATATTCCAATCTTGGAAAGAATTTTTCGTAATCCATTTTCTAAAGCGATTTTTACATTTTGCTGTGCATCTTCAATGCTTAGATTTGGTATTTTATTGGCTTGAATTGACTTCTGAGTTTTAGGATGCTCCCACCAAGTTCTTGTGGTTTCCCAAGTTAACCAAGGACAGACCGCACTAGCACCATAGCCAATTAGGCATGCAAGATGATGAGTGCTCCAGCATTGAGCCGTTTCTATGATGATGGAAGCATTTAAACGAAGTTGTTTTCTTAATAGGTGATGATGCACTGCTCCAACTGCTAAAAGAGGAGGTATGTATGTTGTCTCTGGACCTATACCTTGATCTGACAGTATAAGTAATTTTGTTCCTTTTCTTACTAGATCTTCTGCCTTAGAACAAAGCTTGATAAGACCATTCTCAAAATCGTTGTACCCATCTTTGATTGGAATTAAAGTAGACAGCTTTGTTGTAAGAAGATTTTTTTGAGTACTCAAGTAATTCAATTCTGATTCATTTAGGATGGGGCTATTTAGGTGAATAACTGAGAATGCATTGGATTTTGGCTGAAGTGGAGATCCCCTTTCGCCTAAATGCATTTCTAGGCTCATTACAAGTTTCTCTCTTAATGGATCAATAGGTGGATTGGTTACTTGTGCAAATCTTTGCTTAAAGTAGTCGTATAGGATGTGAGGCTTACTAGAAAGTATTGATAAAGGTATATCGTCTCCCATGCAGTAGGTAGGCTCTTTAGCATTGCTAGCCATCTCTTCCACTATGAGGTCATAATCTTCTGATGAGAATCCAAAGGCAGTTTGCTTTTGCAGGAGATCTATGCTTTCGAGTTTGCTTTTATTTATCCATGGTTGTTTGTGTAAGGATAAACGGTTTGTAGAAAGCCATTGTTGGTAGGGATATCTATGTGCAATTTCTTTTTTTACATCCCAGTTTCTTAGTAATCTTTTTTTGTCTATGTCTACAGCAAGCATTTGTCCTGGACCAAGACGTCCTTTTTCAATGACGTTTTTGTCATCTAGATCGACGACTCCTGTTTCTGAACCCATAATTACAAAATTATCTTTAGTTACGCAGTATCTTGCTGGTCGTAATCCATTCCTATCAAGAGTGGCCCCTATAAAACGTCCATCTGCAAAAACAAGTAGTGCTGGACCATCCCAGGGTTCCTGTGTGCAAGCTGAGTATTCATAGAAAGAATTAATTTCATTTTCATTTTCTAATTCTGGTTGATTTCTGAATGCTTCTGGGACAAGCGTAAGAAGGCTATCTGTAATTGGTCGTCCACTTCTTACAAGAAGTTCAAGGGTAGCGTCTAAATTGGCAGAATCACTGAATAATGGATTGACTACAGGTTTTAAATCATTACTGGCATTAGCCCATACTTCATCTAAATGAACCTCAAGGGCTTTAGCCCAATTTAAATTTCCTAAAAGTGTATTAATTTCTCCATTGTGGCCTAGTAGTCGCATGGGTTGAGCTAATGGCCATCTAGGTAATGTATTTGTACTGAATCTTCTGTGGTAGACAGCAAAAGAAATTTCAAAGCGTTTGTCACGTAAATCTTTATAAAAATCAGCCAAAATTTCAGATCTGACCATCCCTTTGTAGACAATTGTACGAGTGCTTAAAGAAGCTATATACAGATTTCCCCCAGAATCACCCAAAGCTATTTTGGCTTTTTTTTCTATTTTTTTTCTTAAACGAAAAAGTAATTTTTCAAGATCTTTTTTGTCTAGAGAGCTCTCAAGAAGCCATTGCTCAATATATGGAGCAGTAGTTTTTGCTAAAGGACCTAGCTTGGACTCATCTACAGGTACCTCCCTCCAGCCTTTAGAAGTTAATCCAATTGAATTAGCTTCTTCTTGACAAATATCTTTAGCTTTATTTTTTAGTTTTTCATCTTTAGGCATGAAAATCATACCTAAACCCCTTGAATAGCTATTGCTTTTAGCTGCTGGCCAAATATTTTCTAAGAAATTCCATGGGATTTCACATAATATTCCTGATCCATCGCCAGAATCGCTATCTCCTCCGCAGCCTCCTCTATGTTCCATGCATTCCAAGCCTTTAAGAGCTTGATTTAAAACCCAATGACTTTGAAAACCATCAATTTGAGCTAAAAATCCTACTCCACAAGAATCTCTTTCCCCGCTTATAGAGTTAGGAGCACTGCTATCGCAGTAAGGCCAGTTCTTATTATTGTTTTTGTGAGACATCAATGAAAGAAAATTTTTTAGATTCTTCGTGGTTAACCGAAAAGCAGTTCGATGAGTATCAAATGATCCTATAACGCCTGCTTTTCATGATTTAAAACTTTAACGAAGTTAAAAATCAATTTTTTGGAGGTTATTTATTTTATAGCTTTTTATTTAAATAAGTGCTTTTGATCAATTTAAATTAGATTTTTAAGACTTTTGGGTTGATGACCAAGTAAAGTGGGATTTTTGTATTAGGTCATCAATTTGATCTAAAGAGTCTTTAGTCGATGCCAACTATCCAACAGCTAATTAGAACTGAGCGACAGCGCCTTACACGCAAAACCAAGTCGCCTGCCTTACGTTCTTGTCCTGAAAGAAGAGGTCAACTCCTAAAAAACCTAATTCTGCATTAAGAAAAGTTGCACGTGTTCGTTTGACATCTGGTTTTGAAGTGACTGCTTATATACCAGGCATTGGTCATAACCTCCAGGAACACTCTGTTGTGTTACTAAGAGGAGGTAGGGTTAAGGATCTACCGGGAGTTCGCTATCACATCATTAGAGGCACTTTGGATACTGCAGGCGTCAAAGATAGACGCCAGGGACGTTCCAAATATGGAGCAAAAGCTTCTAAATCTTAATTAATTTCCTAAAAATTTCTTTACTGATTTAAA
>QCFW01000016.1 GCA_003280135.1 Prochlorococcus sp. AG-363-N16
ATCAGTTGCAAAATAAGGAGATATATAACCCTTATCAAATCTCATACCTTCAGTTACTTCTAATTCAGTAGTCATAGATTTACCTTCTTCCAAGGAAATCACACCTTCTTTTCCTACTTTTTCCATTGCATCGGCAATCATTTGACCTACTTCTTCATCATTCCCAGCAGCAATTGTTCCGCACTGAGCTATTGCATTGCTATCACTAATGGGCTTTGCTTGCTCTTGAATTCTAGTTACTAGAAAATCTGCTGCTTTATCAATACCTTTTTTTAAGGTAATTGCATTTGCACCTGCTGCAACATTGCGTAATCCTGCCTTAACCATCGCATGAGCTAAAACAGTCGCTGTGGTTGTGCCATCACCAGCAGCATCATTAGTTTTAGATGCTGCCTGCCTGATTAATGCAACACCAGTATTTTCAATATGATCCTCGAGCTCAATTTCTTTTGCAATGGTTACACCATCGTTAATTATTTGAGGAGCACCAAATTTCTTTTCAAGCACAACATTTCGGCCTTTAGGGCCTAAGGTAACGGCCACAGATTCGGCCAGGATATCAATACCACGCTCTAGTGCTCGGCGTGCTTGCTCGTTGTAAATAATTCGCTTGGCCATGGGTGGCGTTCTTAAAAAGAATGGTGAAAAGGTTAAAAATAAAAGCTTTTATTAAAGCTGAAAAGTCAGTTGACGACGGCAAGAATGTCTTTTTCTGACAAAAGAACATATTCATCAGAACCGATCTTTATATCGGTACCTGCATATTTGCTGTAAAGAACTTTGTCCCCTACACCAATTTCAGGAGCCTGACGAGAACCATCATCATTTCTTTTGCCAGGACCAACTTGAGCCACTTCTCCTACCTGAGGTTTTTCTTTGGCGGTATCTGGAAGCAAAATTCCACCGGCCGTTTTCTCTTCAGATTCAGAGACTTTAATAAAAACACGATCTCCAAGTGGCTTAACAGTGGAGACGCTGAGAGATACAGCCGCCATGAAATTAATTCAAAAACAAGAACAGGGCGCAATGCGCCTAATACTGAAACGAGTTTTCCTCGAAACGTATGATCAACAACATATTCACCTAAGCACCAAGACGACTACTACTGTTCTGTGCGGTTGACCGAACCGGTCAACATAGTTTGCCTTCATAATGTTAGTCTTGCTCGATCTAGGAAGATTTGCCTAAAGCAGATCTTCACTCAGTTTTTTACAGATTCTTATGGCTCCTGCTGCTACCGCCTCTACTGGAACAAAAGGCATTGTTCGTCAGGTAATTGGACCAGTTTTAGATGTTGAATTCCCCGCAGGGAAACTACCAAAAATACTTAATGCCCTTCGAATAGAGGGTAAAAACCCTGCCGGCCAGAGCATTGGTCTTACTGCAGAAGTTCAGCAATTACTTGGTGATCATCGCGTAAGGGCAGTGGCAATGAGTGGAACAGATGGTTTAGTGAGAGGAATGGAGGCATTAGATACTGGAGCTCCAATATCCGTTCCTGTTGGAGAAGCAACTCTTGGCAGAATATTTAATGTATTAGGAGAACCTGTTGACGAACAAGGTCCAGTAAAGAGCTCTACTTCCTCTCCAATACATAGATCAGCACCTAAACTAACCGACTTAGAAACTAAACCTAAAGTCTTCGAAACAGGCATTAAAGTTATTGACCTTCTAGCTCCCTATAGGCAGGGTGGGAAAGTAGGACTTTTTGGAGGAGCTGGTGTTGGTAAAACTGTTTTAATTCAAGAACTTATTAATAATATTGCTAAAGAGCATGGCGGTGTATCTGTTTTCGGAGGAGTTGGAGAACGTACAAGAGAAGGCAATGATTTATATGAAGAATTCAAAGAATCTGGGGTTATAAATGCACAAGATTTAACCAAATCCAAAGTTGCTCTATGTTTTGGGCAAATGAATGAACCACCTGGAGCAAGGATGAGAGTAGGTCTTTCAGCGCTAACTATGGCTGAACATTTTAGAGATGTTAATAAACAAGATGTTCTTTTATTCATTGACAATATTTTCAGATTCGTTCAAGCAGGTTCTGAAGTTTCCGCACTTTTAGGCAGAATGCCATCAGCTGTGGGTTATCAACCTACTTTAGGTACAGACGTTGGAGAGTTACAAGAGAGAATTACATCTACTCTTGAAGGTTCAATCACTTCAATTCAAGCTGTTTATGTCCCTGCTGATGACCTTACAGACCCAGCACCAGCTACAACATTTGCACACTTGGATGCAACAACAGTACTTGCAAGAGCACTTGCTGCAAAAGGAATTTATCCAGCGGTAGACCCTCTAGATTCAACAAGCACAATGCTTCAACCATCTGTTGTTGGTGATGAGCATTACAAAACAGCTAGAGCAGTACAATCTACTCTTCAAAGATATAAAGAGCTTCAAGATATTATTGCAATTCTTGGACTAGATGAACTATCTGAAGAAGACAGAAGAACTGTTGACAGGGCTCGCAAAATAGAGAAATTTTTATCTCAACCATTTTTTGTTGCAGAGATCTTCACTGGCATGTCAGGTAAGTATGTAAAGCTAGAAGAAACAATTACTGGCTTCAACATGATCCTCTCTGGTGAATTGGATCACCTTCCAGAACAAGCTTTTTACCTTGTTGGCAACATAGAGGAAGTAAAAGCAAAGGCTGAATCATTAAAGACTGAAAGTAAAGATTAATTAGCTCTAAAAGAATAAGTAAATCTTTGATGAAAAATTCGGAGATTTACTTTGTTGATTTCAATTCACGATTTTTTCAAAATGTCAATTACCCTCCGTGTACTAGCCCCAGACAAAAGTGTCTTTGATGGTAAAGCTGAAGAAGTTATTTTACCGAGCACTACAGGTCTAGTAGGAATTCTTCCTGGACATATATCAATGGTTACCGCAATTGAAATAGGCGTCTTAAGAGTAAAAAATGAAGGTAAATGGGCTTCTATTGCTCTCATGGGTGGATTTGCAGAAGTAGAAGCAGATGACGTAACTGTTTTAGTAAATGGGGCAGAATTAGATAGTGAAATAGATAGTTCTTCAGCAGAAAAAGCCTTTGATGAAGCTCAAAACCAATTAAATCAATTTGAAGGTCAAGAAAGCTCTACAGAAAAAATTAAAGCACTAGAAAACCTTAATAAGGCTCGAGCAAGGTACCAAGCTACTAAATCCTAATCCAAGAATTCTCTTTAATTTGTAAAAATAATATCCCAAATAATATCTAAGCAGTCCCACAGAAAGTAACTTCTGGAAACTTTAATTTCGCTTCTTCCAAAGTTTTTCCTTTACCCTCTTCCTGCCAATAATTTATTACTTCGGTTGCTTTATTTAAAATCTCAACTCTTTCGTTATCTGTAATCCAACCTTTAGTTTCTAATTCTGTCTTAAGCACTTCCCAAGCATCTTCTCTAGGCCAAAAGAAGTAAGCAGTTAAAGGACTTGGTCCACCACCAACTATCTGATCTACTGCCAATGCAAGGTTGTCAGGTAACCAAAGGATTTTCAATAAAAATCTGCCTTCATCTGCCTTAGGCGTTTGGCCGGAAGGGACTCCATCTGCATCAAAAGTTGCTGTTGCTAAAGCCTCTACTGCTCCAAGCATTCCTGGTCGACTGCTTTTAGCCTCATGCTTATTTTCCAACGAAGCTGCTTTTTGCCCATCTTGTTTAGAAGATGGATCATCAGAAACCGTCATTTTAAAGTTGTACACATCTAACAAACACCTAGGCTATCAGTATTAGTTACCATTATTCTTTTTGGACTTAAAAGGACTAATCCTCTTTGATATTGATGGGGTTATTAGAGATGTATCCTCCAGTTACCGCCTAGCATTACAAAAAACAGTACAAAAAGTTTGCAATTGGGAACCAAGTTTTCAAGATATCGATAACTTGAAAATGGAAGGAATTTGGAATAATGACTGGGATGCAAGCCTAGAACTAATAAAAAGATATCTAGAACGAAATGCCATCGGTATAAAATGCCCTTCAAAAAAGAAAGTTGAAGAAATATTCAATGATTTTTACTTCGGCAAAAGTTCCACAACAAACCAAAGTACATGGGCAGGGTTTATCAAAAACGAAACTCTTTTAGTGCAAAGCGAATTTTTCACTAAACTTACAAAACAAAAAATTGGATGGGGCTTTGTAAGTGGTGCAGAATTACCTTCAGCAAAATTTGTTTTAGAAAATCAGCTTGGGCTAATCAATCCTCCTTTAATAGCAATGGGAGATGCCCCTGATAAACCCAACCCAACAGGACTTATCAAGCTGGCAAAGAGAATATTACAAAACCCTTTGGGAAGAAATAATCCTGCGATTGCTTATCTTGGAGATACGGTTGCTGATGTAATAACAATTAAAAATGCTCGCAAAGAAATTCCCAGCCAAAAATTTATTAGCTTGGCAATATCACCACCACATCTTCATTTTAAAGACAAAAAAGATAAAAGATTAAATTATGAGTTAAGCCTTAAGGAGGCTGGTGCAGATCAAATTCTTCAATCAATTAATGACTTAATAGAAGACAAAGAAATATTGAATAAGTAACTACATAAAACTATTGCTCCATTTGATCTACAGCCTTTAATGCCTTTTCTGAAAGGACTTCAGGTTTAGTTTTAGTTACTAAAACATCATCTTCAATTCTAATTCCAATACCTTTCCATTTTTCATCTATCAAAGGTTGTCCTTGGGGAATTGGCAAGCGATCACTGATATATATTCCAGGCTCCACAGTCAAAACCATTCCAGGGTCAAGGCTTACTTGGTAATCCCCAAGACGATATGCTCCAACATCATGAACGTCTAAACCAAGCCAATGTCCAGTTCTATGCATATACAAATGACTATAATCTCCAGATTCAATTAACTCATCAAGACTTCCTTGAAGTAATCCAAGTTCAATCAAACCTTCAACTAAAGTTCTTACGGCTGTCAAATGAACGGTTTCTGTATCATTACCTTGAACAACTTGTTCAATTGCCAGTTTTTGAGCAGCTAAAACAATCTCATATAAAGCTTTTTGTTCATATGTAAAGCGTCCATTTACAGGGAAAGTCCTTGTCACGTCACCGTTGTAATAATCATGCAAAGAGCACCCAGCATCAATGAGCAATAGGTCTCCATCCTTCATGAAAGAGTTATTTGACGTGTAATGAAGAATGCAAGCATTATCTCCACTAGCGACAATTGAACCATAAGCTGGACCTCTGGCTCCCTTCTGTAGAAAATATTTTTCTATTTCTGCTTGCACTTCTTTCTCGTTAACTCCAGGAGAGGCTATTTGTCTAGCCAATTCATGAGCTTCTGCAGTAATCTTTGCAGCCTCTCGCATTCTCTCTATTTCCCAAGAATCTTTTCGAAGTCTCAAAGAGTCTAAAAAAAGAGAAGGGGAAAATAATGAATTAGGCGCAAATCCTGTTCTCGGTGCTTTATCTAGTTTCTCTGCCCAGGTCTTAAGAACAAGCTTTTCTATGGAATCAAATTGACCAATTCGAAAAGCAATCCCCTCAGCACCCTCTAAGTAATCTGCTAAAAGATGTTGAAAGTGATCAACAGAGTGAGCAATATCAACTTGAAAATTATCAAGAGCTCCTTGTTCACCCCACCGGAAGCCATTCCAAACCTCCAGAGAAGAGTCTTTTGGTAATACAAACAAAATGTATTGTGCCCCTTTAGGTTTATAAGGAAGGAATAAAGCTATTGCATCAGGTTCATCAAACCCAGTTAAATACCAAAAATTACTATCCTGCCGAAAAGGGAACTCACAATCAGCATGATGAGTAACCATTTTAGCCGCGGGAATAATAGCCGCATTCCCTCCTAATTGTTCCATAAAGCGATTTCTACGCTTTCTAAAAATGCTCTGATTGATCACAAGAAATTGATTTAACTATTGAAGTGGCAAGAGATGGAAGTTAATGGAAAAATAAAGTCTAAATACCCTTCATTATCCCTTGAACAACATTAAGGCATGAGCCCTGAACTTCCATTCCTCGCAATTCTTGTTGTTATTGTGCTAATCGGTTCTGCATTATGTTCAGGAACAGAAGCAGCTTTCTTAGCCGTCAATCCATTAAGAGTTCATGAACTTGCTGCAAAGCAAAGGCCTCTTAAAAGGGCAAAAAAGCTAGCAAAGCTTAGATACCGATTAGGTAGAACACTAACTGTACTAACAATCACAAACAACGGATTTAATATATTTGGGAGTCTAGTGCTGGGAATATACGCTACAAAAGTATTTCAAAATAACAGTTCCATTGCATTACCTTTGTTTTCAATTGGGCTCACAATATTGATATTACTTTTAGGTGAAATTTTACCAAAATCAATTGGAACAAAACTTGCTTTACAAGTTTCACTCGCAAGTGCACCAATACTAGACTTATTAAGCATTTTAATGAGACCCATAATTCTTCCGTTAGAACAACTACTCCCTGTATTAACTACTGAAAATGAAATCTCTACTGATGAAGAAGAGATAAGACAAATGGCAAACATCGGATCACAAAAAGGTCAAATAGAAGCTGATGAGGCAGCAATGATCTCAAAGGTATTTCAACTAAATGACTTAACTGCTCGAGATTTAATGATTCCTAGAGTTGCAGCGCCTACATTGGATGGTGACATGACACTAGAGCAATTAAAGGTTATTCTGCTTGAGAGTAATGTCCAATCTTGGGTTGTGCTCGGCAAAGGTGTCGATAAAGTTATTGGTATAGTTGATCGAGAAAGTTTGTTAACAGCTTTACTTCAAGGCAATAATCAATTAACCCCGAAAGAACTTTCAAGAACAGTTGAGTTTGTTCCGGAAATGATACGAGTTGATCGTTTGCTAACTGGTTTTCACAAACAAAAAAATGATGTAAAAGTTGTTGTAGATGAATTTGGGGGATTCGTTGGTTTAATTGGAGCTGAAGCTGTTTTAGCTGTTTTAGCAGGGTGGTGGGGAAAGTCTAAATAAATGAAAAAGCTATCAACTCCTGAGCTATGCAAAGAACTCCTTAGCGAATGGCGAAGGAAGTTAGTCCTTAGCACACTTGAAACATCACAACAAGCTGGTAGCCTAATAGCTTTAGACCGGCAATTAAAGCGATTATCTAATCGACATTTAAGAATTACTATCTTTGGGAGAGTAGGCGTAGGTAAGTCAAGTCTATTAAATGCAATTCTAAAAAAAGAGACCTTTAAAACAAATGTCGCTCATGGGTCCACTCGAAAAACAAAAAGTGCAGATTGGCATAAAGAAATAAACGGAATAAAAAAAATAGAATTAATAGATACACCTGGTATTGATGAAATAGCAGCTATAGGAAGAGCTCGTCTTGCATCTCGAATTGCTCTAAATTCAGACTTGGTTCTTTTTGTTGTTGATAACGACTTAAGTATTGTCGAAATAGATGCAATAGAAACTTTAATGCAATCAGGCAAACCTCTTTTGCTAGTTCTAAACCGATGTGACCAGTGGGAATCTAATGAGATAAGGAAAGTAGTTAAAAGTATTAGAAATAAGCTTCCTTACAATGCAAAGCAGCTTAAAATCGAAGCCGTATCGGCAGCACCACGTATACCAAAAATAAAAGCCAATGGAATTATTAGAAGCGAAATTTCCAAACCAAGAATAAGATCTTTAGAAACAACATTGAAAAATCTTTTAGATCATCAGGGCGAATTACTTCTTACATTAAATGCTCTTAGACAAGCTGAGCGTTTCTCTAATTCTCTAAAAATTGAACGCCTAAAGCGAAGAAAAGTAGAAGCACAAAGTATCATTGGCAAATTTGCAGCAATTAAGGCCTCGGGTGTTGCAATAAACCCTTTATTAATGTTTGATTTAGCTACAGGAGTAGCACTCGATACAGCCTTAATTATACAGTTAAGTAAGTTATATGAATTGAAGTTAAAAGGTCCTTCAGCAAGACGTTTATTAAAGCAACTCTCATTACACAATTCATTACTAGGCGGAGCACAAGTTGGTATTCAACTTTTGTTAGGAACAATACGTCATATTCTTTTATTAGCAGCGCCCTTTACAGGTGGAATAAGCTTTATATCAACTGCTCCTGTTGCATTAGCTCAAGCAGCTGTTGCAGTTCAAACAACAAAACTTACTGGTAGGCTTGCAGCAGAAGAATTCCTTCATGGGAAGCATCACAAAGGATACCAACCCAGTTCAATTGTTTGTCGTCTTGCCTCCATAGACCCAAGAGTAAAAGACTGTATAAATAATTGGCCCACATGGAGCATTAAAAAAAACAGAAATATGCAAGTTCTTCTTCCGTGACAAATACACCAAACCAATTAGCTTTATTGGGCACTAGCGCTGATCCTCCAACACATGGACATCAGGTCCTTTTAGAGGGTTTGGCTAAACTATTTCCAATGGTCATCACCTGGGCAAGTGACAACCCATTTAAAACTCACAATGTTTGTCTTTCACAAAGACAAGAATTATTAAAGATTCTCGTCAATGACTTAAACCTTCCAAATTTAGATGTAAATCACAATCTTAGTAGCCCATGGGCTCTTAAAACCATTGAAAAGGCTGAGCATTACTGGCCAAATTCAGAGTTGATCTTAATCATTGGAAGTGACTTAATACATCAAATACCAACTTGGCTTCGCTCTAAAGATTTATTAAAAAAAGCCCGTCTTGGCATTGCTCCACGCGAAGGGTGGCCTATTCAGAAATTAGCTATAAAAACAATCAAAGATTTAGGAGGAGAAATAGACCTACTACCTTTAAATATCCCTGCAACTGCAAGCTCATCGATTAGAAATAAGCCTAAAGTTGTCGACATTCCAAAAGCAATTTTGCCCATTCTTATCCAAAAAAACCTCTACGGTTTATCAACTACAACACAATGAAACTAGCATTAGGGCAAATAAATCCAGTAATAGGAGACCTGAAAGGTAATGGAGATTTAATTCTTAAAGCGTGCTACAAAGCTTCCCAAGACAATGTTGACATGATAATTACTCCTGAACTGTCGTTATGGGGCTATCCGCCTAAAGACCTCCTTTTAAAACCTAACCATATAAAAGAGCAATGGCCAATCCTTGAAAACATAGCCAATAGGATTGCTAATGAATTTCCAAGTTTAATATTACTGATAGGAATTGCAGAGACGACGACTGATATACAGCTACCATCACTATTTAACTCAATAGCACTTGTAGATAAAACAGGTTGGAAAGTTGTTGCAAGAAAGCAACTTCTCCCTACTTACGATGTTTTTGATGAAAAGAGGTATTTCAGGCCTGCAAAAAATAGTGGGCGTATACAACTTATGCGCGAAAATAAAACATGGAATATAGGAATAACCATATGTGAAGACCTCTGGGTTCATGAAAAAATTCAAGGTCATCGGCTGGAAGGGCCAGACCCTTTAATAGAGTTTGAAAAAAATAAAATCAACTTACTCTTAAATCTTTCAGCATCACCATTCACATACAAAAAGGAATCGATCAGAGAGAAACTAGCAATCCATGCTGCGAAAAGACTTCAATGTCCCGTTGCTTATGTAAACCAAATTGGAGGAAACGATGAGCTAATTTTTGATGGCGCAAGTTTTATTATTAATGAAAAAGGGAATCAAATACTGACTCTCCCACGATGCAGGGAATTTATTGGCATCTGGGATAGCAGTTCTTGTTTAGAAACTCTCCCTATTTCTCAACAAGATCCACAAGAAATGCTACTAGAAACACTAATACTAGGTGTGAAAGATTATGCAAAAAAATGTGGTTTCAAAAGTGCCCTAATCGGTTTAAGTGGAGGGATCGACTCAGCTCTTGTAGCAGTTATTGCTGTAGCTGCCTTAGGTAAAGAGAATGTTTCTGCAGTCTCAATGCCTTCTCCATGGAGTTCACCTCATTCCATCAAAGATGCAAATGAACTAGCAACAAGACTTGGTATTCAACTAGATGAAATACCTATTCAATCACTGATGAAAACCTATGACACCTCACTTGAAAAAGTCCTGGGAGAAGTACCAATAGGGCTAACAGCAGAAAATCTTCAAGCTCGTATTCGAGGAACTCTTTTAATGGCAATAGCTAATAAAAAGAAACATTTACTTCTTTCAACCGGTAACAAATCAGAACTTGCAGTTGGCTATTGCACACTATATGGAGACATGAATGGGGGACTTGCTGTTATAGGTGATTTATATAAAACTAGTGTTTTTAAATTATGTGCTTGGATAGATAGTGACTCTTCCAAAAAATACAAAAGTGGCTTAGGATTAATCGAAGGAGAAGTTATAGGTTCAGCTATTCGAAATAAGTTACCAAGTGCGGAGCTAAGGCCTAATCAACTTGACAGTGATTCCTTACCTGAATACGAAACTCTGGATGCAATATTAAAAGTGCTCATTGAAAAGAAAGGCACTATCAACGATCTTAAGGACAAAGGGTATGATGAGGATTTAATTAAGCACATTCAACGACTTTTAAAACAATCTGAGTTCAAAAGAAGACAAGCACCTCCAATGCTCAAAGTAAGTAAACAAGCATTTGGAAGTGGTTGGAGAATCCCTATTGCAGCAGAATATTTAGAGTAAGCATAATTGATTTTTCTTCAAATCAGTTGGGATATGTCTTGCAAAGGTCTATCAAGTGTTGATATATCTATACCTTCCATTAAAGCTATCAATGCTCCTGCTGCTTCTGTATAATTTCTAGCATGAAAAATAGAAAGTCTTTGATTCTCTTCTACAAAGTATTTGTCTAAATCCAACGCTTCACGATTAACATTTAAAACACTTTTATTAGAAACCGCAATTAATGGAATATTTCTTTCAATACAAGCCAAAACCGAAGGACCTCCCAAAGCTCCTTCAGGTGCGATAACAGCTCCTAACTGGTCAATGCTTAAACAATTTCTATAAGACTTGTAGTTTTCTCGGACTGTTTTTGCGTCAAGTAAATCAGGAGCTCTACTCAATCCGACCAACACACAAGGTAAAAATGTATGTCCAAGTTCCTCAGCCGCAGCAAGAGGGTTGATATCCTCCTTAAATGGCAGAACAGACAAAGCAGGGGCATGTGCACATGGGATTCGCAAATGGTCAACAAGTAAATGACTTATCACTGCTTCTGCTCCTGACAAAACATCTACTCCTCTCCCCTTGCGATAGTCATCCAATTCATAATTTTGCAAGCAATCAGGGAATCTTGTTACCATTGCGATTGCCGTAGCTCCGGCTTGTTTTAATTGTTCTCCAGCCCTTAATAAAGAAGCTGGTTCTCCAACCTCCCCCCAACTCGATCCACTAGTTCCTTTCACTAGAGATACATTTAAGTCTTCATCTGTAGTGACTATGGGCCCAATATTGAGTCCTAAAGTTGCCCGACAAGCATCTATCACTTGCCTATGCCTTTGTATAAGCTCTAGCTCTATCCCCCTATCAAACAAAATGCCTATTTTTTGTTGGTGTATAGGATTTAAAATTATTTCTCCAGCAGTAAAAAGATCTATAGCCAATCCTTCAACATATTGAATACGCTTATCATGCCAATACAGTGTCGCCCCATTCATTACATTTGGATGGGTAATTAAACAACCACTTGCAGCTGCTAATAGTCGAGCTGCAGGTATTGCATCTCCTGCATACCCACCAACAGAGCACCCTATACCAGTGGGGACCAGGAACAATGATGGTATAACTGAAGTAGTCAAAGGCAAATTGGAAAATAAATATGGATTTAATTATTGAGCATTTATAGAATGATTACTACAGCTTCAACAAACAATTTGCGAGCATTAAAAGAATTTTCAGCTTTCTTTACTTGCGTAATAGCCCACCTTAAAGGATAACCATATTTCCTTATATCATCTAAAATAAATTTCCTTAGATTAAATATCGTTATCTCACTAGGCCAAGAAATCTCTAATTCAAGGGTCTTTACTCTCATTTAGTACTTTCTAGCAATCTATGAACTTGCGCCACCAACAACTTCTAAGATTTCTTGAGTTATAGCTGCTTGACGAGCTTTGTTATAAGTAAGATTCAACGTCTTAGCAAGCTCCTTTGCATTATCACTAGCATTATTCATCGCAGTCATTCTACTAGCAAGTTCTGAAGCTGCCGCTTCTTGAAGCGCTCTTAAGAGTTGATTTTGCAAATACAAAGGAAGCAATGCATTTAATAATTGATCTGGACTTTGCTCAAAAATAATATCTGAAGGTAACTTAGCTTGTTCATTCATTGGTGCACTTCCTTTCTCAACTGTCAAACGGCTATCTTTAGTTGTAAGTCTAAAAATCTCATCGTCTTCTTCTGCTATACCTTGAGGGTCTAAAGGTAATAATGTTTGCACAACAGGATTACAACTCACCAAACTTACAAACTTCGTATATATCACTTCAACCCTGTCAGTACTTTCCGAAAGGAATTCAGCTAAAACTTCACTTGTAACTTTCTCTGCATCAGTAGATGTAGGGACTTGTTCCAAGTCTTGGAAAGAGGCCCTGATGGTATATTGACTAGCCCTATTTTGAAAATAAGTAGTCGCTTTTCTACCAATTAAAACTAACTCAGGCTGCAATCCTTGCCTTTTTAATTCCGCATAACGTTGTTCAGTCTTTTTAATAATGTTTGTGTTATAACCACCGCATAAACCTCTATCTCCTGTCACAGCAAGAAGAGTAATTTTCTCTACCTCACGATTTTTCAATAGAGGAGTATCAGCCGTTTCAAACTTTATTCGACCTTGAATATTCTCTAATACTCGAGCTAATCGATCTGCGAAAGGCCTACTTCTCAGAACTTGATCCTGAGCTCTACGAACTTTTGCTGCCGCAACAAGTCGCATCGCCTCTGTGATTTTTCTTGTGTTTTTTACAGAAACTATTCTGTCTCTGATCTCCTTAAGGTTGGCCATAAGAAAATTGCGTTGTTAAACCTGTAAGAAGGACTAATTGGAAGCCAACATAGAGGATTTAACCTCATTAATTGACTCCTTAAGAACCCCTTCAATATCTTCAGTTAATTTCTTCTCTTTTAAAACTTGGGAAATATATTCCTGCTTACTTGTTTTTAAATATTCTCGTAGTTCTCGAGCAAATTGAGTTACTTGTTCAACAGGAACTTCATCAATGAGTCCTTTAACTCCTGCATAAACAACTGCTACCTGCTCTGCCAAATTCAATGGAGCAAATTGAGCCTGCTTTAATAATTCACGTAATCTCTTCCCTCGACCTAATTGTTTTTGGGTTGCTTCATCTAAATCAGAAGCAAATTGAGAAAATGCTGCAAGTTCATCAAATTGGGCAAGCTCAAGTTTTAGAGTTCCAGCTATTTTTTTAATAGCTTTAGTTTGGGCAGCTCCTCCTACCCTACTTACAGAAATACCAACGTTAATAGCCGGTCTCAGTCCAGAGTTAAATAAATCTGCGCTAAGAAAAATCTGTCCATCAGTAATAGATATTACATTTGTTGGAATGTAGGCAGATACATCTCCTGCTTGTGTCTCAATAATTGGTAAGGCAGTCATTGATCCACTTCCCATTGCATCAGATAACTTTGCTGCTCTTTCAAGTAAACGACTATGACAATAGAAAACATCACCTGGATAAGCTTCACGACCTGGTGGACGACGTAACAATAAAGACATCTGACGATAAGCTTGCGCCTGCTTAGTTAGGTCGTCATAAATAACCAAAGTTGCTTTACCTTGATACATGAAATGCTCTGCAATAGCAGCACCTGTATAAGGAGCAAGATATTGCAATGCAGCAGGCTCAGAAGCACTAGCATTGACAACAATTGTGTAGTCAAGAGCGCCTTTCTCTCGTAAAACCTCAACAACTTGGGCTACTGAAGCAGATTTTTGTCCAACTGCAACATATACACAAATTACATCCTGACCTTTCTGATTAATAATCGTATCTATTGCAATTGCAGTCTTGCCTGTTTGTCTATCCCCAATAATCAACTCACGTTGACCTCTCCCAATTGGAATCATTGCATCTATTGAAGTAATGCCTGTTTGCATTGGCTCATGCACAGATTTCCTTTTAATAATTCCAGGTGCTAATGATTCAATAAGGCGAGAATCACTTGTGGCTATATCACCATTCCCATCTACTGGCTGTCCAAGAGGATTTACCACTCTTCCCAACATTGCTTCACCAACAGGAACAGATGCAATTTTTCCTGTTGACTTAACAGTGCTTCCTTCTTGTACGCCTAATGCCTCACCCATCAAAACCGCCCCAACATTGTCATCTTCAAGGTTGAGGGCTATACCTTCGCTTCCATCTTCAAATTCAACAAGCTCTCCTGCCATAACTTTCTCAAGACCATAAATTCTTGCGATACCATCTCCAATTTGTAGAACAGTGCCTACATTGCTAACTGATACTGACTTGTCATAATCAGCAATTTGCTTTTTAAGAATTGAGCTGATCTCGTCGGGACGTATTGAAACCATGGTTTGAGGAGAGTTAGGTTTGAAAAGAAAAGGGTTTGGGAAAGTTTGGGGTGGTTGGTAGTTTGCTGAGTAGGCTTAGTTAGCTTACCTTTGCAAGCTCAAGGGCCAAGCGTCGCACCTGACCTGAGAGGCTTGCATCGATAACCTTTGAACCAACATTTACAACAAAACCTCCAATCAAATCACTATCAACTTTGAGTTTTAGTTCTAAGTTGTCAGTTCCAGCAATAGATTGAATCTTTTTAAGAATTTCTTTTTGTTGATCTTCATCTAGCTCAACAGCTGATGTAACTGTCGCAAGAGCAATATTTCTTTGCTCTCGATAGAGTTCTAATAGACGATTAAGCACAGAATCTAAATACCCAATACGTTGACGATCCGCCAACAATTTCAAGAAATTTAGAAATGATGGTGTTATTTTTTTTGCAAATATTTTCTCTATTGCTGCTTTCTTAGCTTCAACCTCTAGCACTGGAGAGGCCATTGCCTGACTTAGCTCTGAAGATTCTGCCCAGAGCTCCAGTATAGACTTTGCTTGAGAGATAACCTTATCTACTTCTTTGCCATTCTCAGCAACTTGAAGAAAGGCTTCAGCATATGGGGTTGTAATAGTATTTAAAAGTGGCATCAATCGTTCCCCATATTATTAATGGACTGTTTAATGAATTTTGCCTGAGCATTTTCATCTAGCTTCCCTGGAAGAGTTTCCAAGGCTTTTTGAATGGCTAGTTTTGCTGCCTCTCTCCTCAATTGAGTACTAACTCTTGCTGTTTCCGCATTGAGGTCAGATGCAGCACCTTGTTTAATTCTGGCCATTTCTTCAACAGTGCGCTTTTCACTTTCTAAGCGAATAGCTTCTGCCCTAACTTTACAATCACTACGAATCTTTTCAGCTCTTTGTTCAGCTGAAGCTAAGTCTTTTTTGGCTTTAGAAAGTGAATTTGTTGCTTCTTTAAGACGATCTTCAGCATCTTTCAATTCTGTCAAGATGCCAGCACGACGTCGCTCAAGAATTCCACCTAAAAAGCTTGGAAGAAACTTATAAAGGCCAAAAGCAACAACTGCTAAATTCAGTACATTAGTCTCAAAAATATTGAGATTAAGTCCAAATCCTTCGCTAGCTAGAAAAATATGAGAAGTCATTTTGATGTCAATAATCTATCAACTATCAATTCTCCAAGTTTGTCAGCATCAAATTTAAGTTGATTTAATGCAGATTCCTTTTGAGAATCTATCTCTAGCCTTGCTTCTTCTCTTGATGAGTTAGCTTCTGATGTAGCCAAAGCTAAGGCCTCTTTATAAAGGTTTTCAGAATCTACCTCAGCTTCATTGATAACTGATTGCGCTGCTTGTCTGGCTTCCTTAAGCTGATTTTTTAAATCTGACTCAAGTTGCTCTACTTGCACTAGTTTTTTCTTAGCCTCAGCGAGACTAGATAGTACATAACCCTCTCTTTCTTCAACAACCTTGCCTACAGGTTTAAAGAAAAGAGTATTAAGAATGAATGTGAGAAGAACAACCTGAACCGCCATTAACGGAAGAGTTGCATCGAAGTCAAAAAGACCTCCTTCACTAGCACCAAACAAAAGTAAACTTGTCATGAAGCTGAGTTTCTATCGCGATTGAAGCGAGCCGATAAACGACTTGGAAAAATTAGGGGAAGAGAACAAAGACCCGATTAAGACTCAAAATAAATAGCTTTAATTTCAAGTGATTTCGGGCCTTGTTTTTTAGCCTGCAAAAGGATTGGCAAAAAGCAAAACAAGTGCAACCACAAGTCCATAAATAGTTAGTGACTCCATGAAAGCAAAGGAAAGAAGCAATGTACCTCTGATTTTTCCTTCTGCTTCAGGTTGACGAGCAATACCTTCTACTGCACCCTGAGCGGCACTACCCTGACCGATACCAGGGCCAATAGCGCCAAGGCCTACAGCTAAACCTGCTGCAACAACTGAAGCTGCGGTGGTAATGGAATCCATAATTAAGCTAAGGAAGAGAAGCGCTTACAAAGCGCATAGAGAACGGAAGATAGGAGTTTATACCCGTAAGGGGTAAACCTCATAATTAATGAGATCTAGACCTGAAAAAATCAGACCTGTTTGCAGGGGTTTTGCCAAAATAGTTTTAAAGTTTTGGCAATAAAAGTTAATGGTGCTCTTCAACTGCTTCACCAATGTAGTAAGCAGCAAGAGTTGCAAAAATCAAGGCTTGAATAGCACTAGTAAACAAACCTAGAAACATAACTGGAATTGGAAGAGCAAGAGGAACTAGGAATACAAGTACTGCAACAACTAATTCATCCGCCAAAATGTTCCCGAATAAACGGAAAGATAGTGAAAGAGGCTTGGTAAAGTCTTCCACAATCTTAAAAGGAAGCATTATTGGAGTCGGGTGAACATAGTATTCGAAGTATCTAAGGCCTTTGTTACTCAACCCGGCATAGAAATAAGACAGTGATACTAATAAAGCCAAGGCTACTGTGGTATTTATATCAGCAGTAGGTGCACCCAACTCACCACTAGGAAGTTTAATAAGCTTCCATGGGATCAAGGCGCCGCCCCAATTACTGACAAAAATAAATAAGAACAAAGTACCTATAAAAGGCATCCAATCTCTGTAAACCTTTTCGCCTATTTGTGTTCTGGCTAAATCACGAATGTAGTCCCATAAAAACTCAAGAAGATTTTGAACTCCTTTCGGATCTCGTTCCATTTTCTTGGTTCCTACTACAACAAGAGTAAGTAGTGCACCTATAAGAATCCAAGAAGTCATAAAGACTTGACCATGAATTCTGAGGTTTCCTATTTGCCAATAGA
>QCFW01000017.1 GCA_003280135.1 Prochlorococcus sp. AG-363-N16
TTTATACAAAAAATTTCAACTAAATAAATTTCTCCTTAGAATTTGTTGTTTACAGGAAAGATTATAAATCAAATAATTTGAAGAATATGGAAAAAGTTTTAACTTAGTTTATTTATCGCAAGTTTTATTATTGGAATAATATTTTTTTCTGTTTCTTCTGCGAGTAGCTTTTCAAGATGCTTGAGTTGACTTTTTGCATCTATTCTCATTATAAAAAAAAGGATTTGCTTCCTAATCTCAGGCTCTTTATGATTTAGTTTATCTAAGATTTGATGAGGAGTTAATTGATTATCTAAAAGATGAGCTAGTTTAATTGCTTCTATTTGTACTTCTTCTGAAGAGTCACAAAGACCTTCTTTAATAATACTCATCACATCTGAATCATTGAATTGTTGTAGTTGATCTTCTAAAGCTGCTATTACTGCAGCTCGAACCTTTGGAGAGGAAGACTTTGCTGCTTTTTTTAATGCTGTTGATCCTTCTGCTCCTATAAAAGCTAGTCCCCATGATGCTAAACCACATTGAAGTGAAGTGCTAACTGGATTTTTTAGAACTTCTAAAAGAAATTCCACAGCATCTTCTCCAAAAATTACCATTGCACCTACTGACGAACCTTGTACGACAGGGTCATCATCTGAGATTAAAGCCTTGAACAAGTGAGGTAAAGCTTTTCGATCGCCAACTAGTTTTAATGTTTTAGCTGCAGCTCTACGGACGGTTACATTTTCACTTTTTAGTAGAGCATTTTTGAGTTCTGGTAGTGCTTTCTTACCAATAATTCCGAGATTCTCTGAAAAAGTTCTTCTTAGAAGCCCTCGGGAATCTCCTAATCCAGCAATGATTTTTTTTATTTGATAAATATCATCTTTAGGCTGTTTTCCAGCTATCAACCTTTTTTTTAATTCTTCAGCAAGAATAGATGCTTCTTCAGGAGTAAGGATGAGTTCAGTATTTGGAATATTGTTTCTGAATTCTTCTTTCAAATCGACTGATGAGAAAATTTGTGGTTTGCAATTAGCTTATTAAGTATGATTGATTATGCTTAAAAAAGCTACTAATGGAAATATAAGCAATTAAAACTATATTTACTTTACCTTCGTTCTTAATTTTCTAATATGACATTTTCACCATTCGATAATTTACCTCTACTAACTAAGGAAGATGCCTTGGAGATTCTTAATACTCCTGTTAATGATTTAAGACTTTCTAGTGATTATTATAAAGCAGTTTTTCATTTAGAAAAATATCCCTCTATAGAAACTGAAAAAGCATTAATCACCTTGATTAAATCTAAAGAAAGTCATATTTCTGTTTCTATTGCAAAACGTAAGGCGATTGAAGTTTTAGCCCGACTTGAATGCAAAGAATTAATTCCTATAATTAAAAACTTCTTAAACTCTCAAGATAAATATTTAGTTGAGAGCTCAGTATTAGCCTTGAAAGAACTTGGCTGTACTGATATTAATGTTCAGAAACATATTGGAACTTTATTAGAAGATACAAGGCAAAATCTAAGACCATTAATACAATTTTTATCAAAGATGAATGCCACTAGTGAACTGCCAAGAATTAGAAAGATTTTAGATAATAAAGACATTGCTTCTGGAATAAGAGGCGCAGCTATAGCAGCAATATATAATTTAACTGGTTCTAAAGAACAATTAGATGAATTAAAAGAATATCTAATCTCATCTAATCAAAATGATCGCCAATTAGCAGTACAGGACATAATAGATGCAAATGCCATATACTTGTTGCCAGAAATTATTAGAACACCAATTTCGCCTTCATTAAGGTTTAGAGCAATAGATCTTCTCTTTTCAGCATCTTCCAATACAATTGAGATTGAATACATCTTTTCATTAGTTGAAAATGTTTTGAATGATGATCCTTTATACTTAAATATTGATAATAACTCTAAAGATAGATTTGAAATTAGTGAATATGTAAGAAATCTTTTTTCTACTGATTTTAACCAAGCTTACTTTGCATTAAAGATTTTACGAGACCAGCCTTTTCTCGATGTATGGAATTTACTTGATGAGTCTTTGAACTTTTTTCAAAAAGATTATGGAGCTCTTTATTTTTTGGTTTTATTTTTGCGAGATAAAAAAATTAAAGACATTCAAATCAAAAATAAAATTTCAAATATTTTTTTATCATGCCTTTCTGAAAGATGGTCTAAATATATGAAGTTTAGGCCAATCGCAATTATTGGATTAATGAAATTAGATCAACATGCTTACATTGGTCATATTGTTAATTGGCTGGATAATGCTAAAGAACCCAATTGGATAGTTAGATATGCTACACTTTTTTCTATAAAAGATTTCACATTAATTACTGAAAATAAGCTAATTTTAAAAATGTTAAAAAGATCTTTAGATGATAATCATTTATTAGTTAGATCGAAAGCTAATTCTATATTAGAAAAGTATTACAAAAAATTTTGAACTCGTTTGAACTTTAGTTTTCCATTTTCTGAGCCCCATATTTTCTTACATGATTTTATGTCATAACCTTCATCAAGACTTATCCAAGTATCATCATATAACTCTACAGAACTTACTAAATATGTAATTTTACCTAATCGTTTTATTATACAATTTTTGCCATCTTCAATACTTCCAATATAGTGTCCTTCTTTATTCTCTTTAAATATCATATTACACCCCTTCCTTTTCAATAATTTTTCTAATCTTATATCTTTCAGTAGATCTTGGTTAAACCCTCCACCAGCAATCCTTTGAGAATCTTTGATAGAATAACCTTCCAGAATATAATTAACTCCTTGTTTGTATAACTTCTGAACCGATTGCCTATATGGGTTCCAGGGATCATAGTTAAAACTTTGTTCCGAATAGAAGCTAGTACAATTAAATAATTTATCTGGTAATGGCCTTATATATATATTTATATGGGCAAAATCCTTGGGACTTTTATGAGCTTGTTCTTTGTTGCTAAATTTTCCTGATATTGTTCTCTTAAACTTCTCGATACCATCACCTTTCAAATTGCCTTAGGCATACTGCTATCAAAACATGTCTGAAACCTCCCAAGATTCCTTTCAAAAATTAGATCTAGAAGAGAACAAGCCAAATGAGACAGTAGTTTCTAATCAAGATCAAATCACTTCTGAAAGAGAAGAGGAAACTGACCTAAATGAAGAAAGCTTTATTCCAGAGGATATACCAACTGCAGATGATCCAACCAGTAGAGCTAAGAAATATGATTTTGATGGTGCAGGTTTTAGTCTTGAAGAATTTGATTCGCTACTAAGTAAATATGATTACAATTTCAAGCCTGGTGACATTGTAAATGGAACAGTTTTTGCCCTTGAGACCAAAGGAGCAATGATTGATATAGGTGCAAAAACAGCTGCTTTTATGCCTATGCAAGAAGTTTCAATTAATCGTGTCGAAGCACTACATGATGTTCTTCAACCTAGTGAGATAAGGCAATTCTTCATAATGAGCGAAGAAAATGAAGATGGACAACTTTCTTTATCAATTAGAAGGATTGAATATCAACGGGCCTGGGAAAGAGTACGTCAATTACAAAAAGAAGATGCAACTATTTACTCTGAAGTATTCGCAACCAATAGAGGTGGTGCATTAGTTAGAGTCGAAGGCCTAAGAGGCTTTATTCCTGGTTCACATATAAGTACTAGAAAACCAAAAGAAGAACTTGTTGCAGATTTCTTACCATTAAAATTCTTAGAAGTTGACGAAGAAAGAAATAGATTAGTTCTCAGCCATAGGCGCGCACTTGTTGAAAGAAAAATGAATCGTTTAGAGGTAGGAGAGGTTGTTGTAGGAGCAGTAAGGGGAATTAAACCATATGGAGCATTCATTGATATTGGTGGAGTGAGTGGTCTTCTTCATATTTCAGAAATTAGTCATGAACATATTGAGACTCCTCATTCTGTGCTTAACGTCAATGATCAAATGAAAGTAATGATTATCGATCTAGATGCCGAAAGAGGCAGGATTTCATTGTCAACAAAAGCGCTGGAACCGGAACCTGGAGATATGCTTAGTGATCCTCAAAAAGTTTTTGACAAAGCAGAAGAAATGGCTGCAAAATACAAAGAGATGCTGCTTGAGCAAGCCGAAGAAGGTGAAAACCCAATTGCTTCGATGGAAATTTAAAGGTTATTAATAGATGCCTCAGTTATACTTAAGAGGCGAACTGCTAGGAGAAATTAGTTGTATTATTTTTGATAAAGATGGCACCTTAATAAATAAAGAGAAAGAACTTATAGACATTGCAAAATTAAGAATAGAGAAAACAATTGAAATTCTAAATTTTTCTAGCTTCAGTCAAAGTAATATTCTAGATACCAAGAATAATCTTGAAAAAATATATGGAATCAAAGAAAAATTCATAGCTCCTGAAGGGGCTATTGCCATCGCTTCAAGAGAAGAAAACTTAATTTCAACAGCAACTATTCTTACTCTCACTGGTCTTACATGGTCAGAAGCTTTTAAAATATCAAATAATGCTTTTAATTTAGTAGATTTAATAATGCAAGATAAAAATTATAAAGAAAAAAATAAAGTCAACTTACCTAGCTCAATAAGTATTATAAAAGGTTTAAAGAAAAGAGGATTTATCCTAGGAATAATAACAAATGACAATAAAGCTGGTCTCAATAATTATCTTATAAATCATGATCTCAAAAATTGTTTTGATCACTGCTTAAGCAGTCAAGATCACCCAACAAAGCCCAACCCAAAGGCAATAGAGAAACTTTGTAAACACTTGAATGTGCAAAGTTCACAGTGTGCACTTATAAGCGACTCTGATAATGATCTTCTAATGGCTAAGCAGAGTAAAATTAAAATTGTTCTTGGATATACAGGAGGCTGGACGATACGTCCCAGTTTATATGAACATGACCATCTAATTCATCATTGGGATGAAATAACTTATCAATAAAATAATAAGATTTTATTGACTTAGTTGAAATCTAAATTTAATGAGCAATTTTGTTTTTACTTCTGAATCAGTTACAGAGGGGCATCCAGATAAGATTTGCGATCAAATAAGTGATGCCGTATTAGATGCTCTTCTTTCAGAAGACCCTAATAGCAGAGTAGCTTGTGAAACTGTTGTAAATACAGGTTTATGTCTAATTACTGGCGAAGTAACTTCAGAAGCAAATTTAGATTACATTTCTCTCGCAAGAAATGTAATTAAAGATATTGGATATCATGGAGCACGAGCTGGTGGTTTTGATGCTAACAGTTGTTCAATTCTTATAGCCCTAGACCAACAGTCACCAGATATTGCTCAAGGTGTGGACGAGGCAGAAGATCATACAGAGGATCCTTTTGACAATGTTGGTGCAGGAGATCAGGGAATCATGTTTGGTTATGCATGTGACGAAACACCAGAACTAATGCCTTTGCCTATAAGTCTTGCGCATCGATTATCAAGACAACTTGCAACAGTAAGGCATGAAGATACTCTTAAGTACTTACTACCAGATGGAAAAACTCAAGTAAGTGTTATTTATGAGAATGATGAACCAGTTTCAATTGACACCATCTTAATTTCCACTCAACATGCTCCAGAAATTGATGGGGTTTCTAGCGAAGAAGGAATCAGAAAAAGAATAACTTCAGACCTCTGGGAACATGTTGTAAAACAAGCCACTGCAGATCTTTCAATAAAACCATCAAAGGAAAAAACACGTTTTCTTGTAAACCCTACAGGCAAGTTTGTAGTGGGGGGACCTCAAGGAGATGCAGGTTTAACCGGTAGAAAAATAATTGTTGATACCTATGGTGGATATGCAAGGCATGGAGGAGGTGCATTCTCAGGTAAAGATCCTACGAAAGTTGATAGATCCGCTGCCTATGCTGCAAGATTTGTAGCTAAGTCTTTAGTTGCTGCAGGATTAGCAAAAAAAGCCGAGGTGCAACTTAGTTATGCAATAGGCGTATCTAAACCCGTATCAATACTTGTAGAGACTTTCGGCACAGGAAAGCTTTCAAATCGACAGTTAACTTCGTTGGTTGAAAAGAACTTTGATCTAAGGCCTGCTGCAATTATCGAACTATTTGGACTTAGAAGACTGCCTAAAGAAAGAAAAGGTCGTTTTTATAGAGATATTGCAGCCTATGGACATTTTGGGAGACCTGATTTAAACCTCCCTTGGGAAGATGTACAAAACAAAGCAGATGAGCTGAAACAGATTAAAATCTAACCAGACAAATCATGAAAAGTGATAGTCCCTTAATTCTTGGGATAGACCTTGGTACTAGTGGTGTACGTATAGCAATTATAAACAACAAAAACTCTTTAGTTTATAGTTCTTCAGCACAATATTCAGTAAGTTTTAAGAGATGTAGTGACTGGAAAAAGAGTTGTGCAGAACTAATGCAAAAAATACCAATTGAATTAAAGAAAAGGCTTATTGCTTGCTCTATAGATGGGACATCTGGTACATTAATGGCATGCAAAAATAATGGAGATCCTTTAGGAGAAGCAATACCTTATTTCTCTTCTAGCATCAGGGGAAAAGAACTTCTAGAAAAAGAATTTCCAAATAAAAATAATAGTCTAAACCTATACAGTAGCATTCCTAGAGCTATGGAATTAATAGATTTATATGGGGACAACATCTTATTAAGACATCAAGCTGATTGGATAAGTGGATGGTTACTTAATAATTGGGAATTTGGAGAAGAAGGAAACAATATTCGATTAGGTTGGGACTTAATAGATCAAACATGGGTAAATCTTGTTCTAAATTTATCCATAAAAGAAAAGTTACCAAAACCATTATCTAGCGGCAGCTCCTTTGGATTTATATCAAAAGTAATAGCAAAAGAGCTTGGGCTTCCTGAAAGTCTAGAAATTATTGCTGGAACAACAGATTCGAATGCAGCAGTAATTGCAACAAATCCATCAATCAATGAAGGTGTGACGGTACTAGGCAGCACTATCGTAATAAAGAGCTTTGTTCAAAAACCTCTATTAAGCGCAGGTGTTAGCAATCACTTAGTGAGCGGGCAATGGATTGCTGGAGGAGCCTCAAATGCAGGAGGGGCAGTACTAAAGAAATTTTTCTCCGATAAAGAATTAAACGAATTAAGCAGGCAAATAAATCCAGAAAAAGATAGCGGTTTAAGCCTACTTCCCCTGCGATGTAAGGGTGAGAGATTTCCAGTTGACAATCCAAACTTGGAGCCAATTCTTGGTCCTAGGCCAATAAGCGACTCTCTCTACCTCCATGGATTACTTGAGGGACTTGCAAAAATAGAGGCTCAAGGATGGGAAAAATTGAATCTAATAGGAGCAGAAAAACCAAAAAAAATAATTACTATTGGTGGTGGTGCGAAAAATCCACAATGGCGACGTATACGTGAAAGATTCATTAAAATCCCAATACGAAGCTCAACAAAACAACCCGCAGAAGGGGTTGCAAAGATTGCTAAAGACTCAATTGAAGCTAGATTCTAAATTTTAAGTGTATTTTTCAGAATATAAGGTTTACACCAACAAAAAACTTATTTCACACTGATATAAGATCAATACATTGCTTTAAAGAAAAGCCGGGATAGCTCAGTTGGTAGAGCAGGCGACTGAAAATCGCCGTGTCCCCAGTTCAAATCTGGGTCCTGGCACTTCACCTAAAGTGAAGAACTGCATGAAGACCTCTGCTATAGCAGGGGTTTTCTTATTTATGACTCAAGAATTATTCTAAAAAAAATTACCAACTAATAATAAAATTAGAAATTCTAATATGCATTGATTAAAGTTTGAGATAATTAATAAAAAGAAACGATTATGAGATCTGGTTTTAATCTATAAGTTTTGCTCAAATATCCGATCGATTTCTTTAATAAAATAATAATCGTCCAATTCTTGATAAGGTG
This sequence comes from Prochlorococcus sp. AG-363-N16, assembly GCA_003280135.1. Classification (GTDB taxonomy): domain Bacteria; phylum Cyanobacteriota; class Cyanobacteriia; order PCC-6307; family Cyanobiaceae; genus AG-363-N16. The sequence continues at coordinate 7,890 of QCFW01000017.1, forward strand.
TTAGGTAATAGAAGCTAAAAGAAACTAATGACTAATAACAACAATAACTACAATAATGCTGATAGCTTTGCAATGGCATTTGATGAAGCGTGGGGAAAGTTTACAGTCAAAAAGGAAAATGAAAAAAATAAACTAGACAAAGTTATTGGATCAATAAGTGATCATCCATTTTTGTTAAATAATCCTCTAGAAGCAAGAAGAGTTGCAAAATTTCGTATTCGACTATTGAATTTAACTTAAAAAGCAAAAGTACTTGAATTTCTATTTAACTCTGAATAGATTTTTTAGACTCATTAAGCACCATCACCTACTCTCCAAAAATTAAGCCCAGCATTCACAACTTTATCCGAATCCACGATTGAGCGCGCGTCAAAGACCCAAGCAGGTTTTCTCATTTCTAAAGCAATTTCGTCCCAATTAATTTGTGAATATTGATACCATTCTGTAAGTATCAAGACGGCATCAGCAGAACTACAAGCTTTAGAAGCTTCATTAAAAAATGACCAAGAACCATAATTATTATTAGAAATACGCTCAAATTCATCTTTATTAACTTGTTGCAAACCCAAGTCTTTTTCAATTTGATTAGGATCTACTTTGGGGTCATGTATAGCTAAATTTGCACCTTCATCAAGTAAATCTTTCCCAATTTGGATAGCAGAAGACTCTCTCGTATCATTTGTATTTGCCTTAAATGCAAAACCCAAAATTGCAATTCGTTTACCTGATAAAGTGCCAAATAATTTTTTTACAATTATGCTTGATATCCTTTGTTGATGCCAAGTATTTAACTTAACAACCTCCTCCCAAAAGTCAGCTACCTCAGGTAATCCAAAATACCTAGATAAATAAACTAAATTTAAAATATCCTTTTTAAAGCAACTGCCCCCAAACCCTGGGCCTGCTTCAAGAAATTTAGAGCCAATCCTGCTATCTGTACCAATAGCCCTTGCGACTTCTCTGATATCAGCTCCAGTAGCTTCACATAAAGCTCCAATAGAATTTATAGAACTAATTCTCTGTGCCAAGAAAGCATTTGCAGTTAATTTTGCTAATTCGCTACTCCAAATATTGGTTCTTAAGATTTTATTTTCTGGAACCCAATTTCTATAAATAGAAACCAAAGACTCAATAGCATCCTTATTATCCCCACCAATGAGAACTCTATCAGGAGCTTCCAAGTCTTTGACGGCAGTTCCTTCAGCAAGAAATTCTGGGTTTGAAAGAACACTAAAAGTAGAAGAACTTGTTTTATTTTTCGAAGCGTCTTGTGCTGCTTTTAAAATATTTTGGATAACTTCTGCAGTTCTCACAGGCAAGGTACTTTTTTCTACAACAATTGTGTGCCCTTTTGCAAAGCTTGCGACCTGCCTAGCACATGCTTCTACCCATCTTAAATCACTTGCTTTCCCCGCTCCTAAGCCTTGGGTTTTTGTAGGAGTATTAACGGAAATGAAAACCATATCTGCAGACGCTATGGCACTTTTGACATCAATAGAAAAAAAAAGATTTCTATTTCTCGCTCTTTCAATTACCTGATCTAGGCCTGGCTCATAAACTGGTAATTTACTTAAATCAGAGTTATTCCACGCATTAATCCTTTCAGAATTAATATCAACAACAGTAACTTTTACAGATGGACATCGATCAGCAATTACGGCCATTGTTGGTCCACCAACAAAACCAGCTCCAATGCAACAAATATTACTAATCATTTTTTTTACTGTGATGAACGTCCATAGTTTCCTTTATATAAGAAAAACATTTTATAAAACAAAATTTTTTAAAAAATTAATTATAAAAGATTTTCTCTTATTAAATTCAATCATTGCAAGAAAACATTATCTATTCTTTAAAATATTTCTCATGAACTAGATACCTTCTTTTTAGTCACCCCTGCAATAGTAGCAAGTGCGAACATGCCAAGGAGAGCGCCTCCAAGCATTAATCCAGCACCCTGACTAACACCAGCTCCAACAGCAACAATTATAGAATCGCTAATTAAGAGACTTACAATCAACGCAGGAGTGAAAAGCCTCCAGCTAGTTCCTCCTATTCCTATAGCGTAACTAAGGAAATCGAACAGCCCAGTCATTAATAGTCCAGTCATCAAAAAAAAGTTACCCTCAAGTTGATTTTGATTAAAACCTTCTATTCTATTCATTGCTTTAAGACCAACCAAGCGTCTAACAGGCTCCCTTCCGAAATTCCTAGCTATAAAAAAAGCAGCCTGACAAAAAATTAAATCCGCTAAAACAATTGTTATATAACCTGTTTTAAAGCCCAATAAAGAGCCGGCTAATAATGAATATGCAGAACTAGGCAAGGCAGGCAAAATTATACTGATTCCACGAAGAATTAAAATCCCAATGGGAGCCCACACACCCATATTTTCAACAGTATTGCGTAGTGGTTCAATTCCATAAGTTTGCAGAAGAGACAGTAAGAGCACAACTGCTCCTACAAAAAATACAATTAATATAAACTTACGAAATTTTCTCATAGTCAAATCCATCCAAGTATGTTCATATTTTAAACTAGAAGTTCAGAGAAATAATTAAATCCTTAACCACTATATAGTAACCTTAGTCTATAAAACATCAGCTTTGACAAATCAGTTGGAAACTTTAAGTAGATGATAAAGGACAGTAGTCTTTAAACACCTTGAACTATTTTCCATAGACATAGCTGGTTTAGATTAAAAGTCTATTAAAGATAAGTTTCATCTCTATAAAAATAGTTAAATCATAAAGATTTAAATAGAGAAATAATTAATTTTTTCAAATCTTTGATTAAGAGAAAGTTCTTTAAATTGAATAATTACACTAAACAATAAAGTTAAACATTTCCCTGGGGAGATCTATTACTAGATGAGGTATAGAGAAAGAAGTAATGGCATATGGAGAGATATATTTCTTTAATATCCCTTTTGAAAAATTAAAGTGATTAGTTCTGTAAATAAAAGTTTCACAGATTATAGCTTTTGGGTTAAAGAAGCTATAAAGACTTATATTCAAAAAAGGAAAACTATAAAATTTGAAAGCAACCATCTAAATGAGTTCAATTATCAATCAAAGAATGGATAAACATAAATTTGAAAATATAGTGACAGAATTCACCTCTAATATACGAATTGGATATGATAAGTGTAGAGTTTCTGGAAGTATTAATATGCCTTACTATATGCATTGTAGAAGTGCATATATGCCTGGCCAAAAAAATAATTTTACAATTTCATCAATAACAAATAAAGATGTTTACATAAACAATCGTCAAAGCAGAATAAGTGATGCATACAAACGGGAAAGGTTTCAACTTAAGAAAAAGAAACTAGGTCCACTTAGTTATAACAATCGCCTTAGTGTATTTACTTTTCAGCAATATATTCCATTTGATGATCAGTCTCTAGAAATTAGTATAATAGCTAGTTATAAACATGTATTTGGGAATCTAATTCCTATGTATGAAGAAAGATCTATTGATCTAGAAAGGAGGCTTAGAAATGGAGATATACCTATTAGAGAATTTATTAGAGGAATAGCAAAATCTAAGTTCTATATAAAAAACTATTTTGAAAATATAAGTCAAGAAAAATCTATTAAATTATCCATTATGCATATCTTGGGAAGAACAATAAAAGATAATGCTGAGCTAATAAAATATGTAGAGCTTATACATTTAAAAGGTTTTGAACATTTCATCGACTTATTAATAGACTCTATTGAATATGAAGAAATATTTGGAGAAAATATTGTTCCATACATAAGGACCTGGAACTCTCCTTGCGGTTCAAAGACAGTAGACTTTATAAAAACTGCAACTTATGCAAAAGGGTATGCATCAAGTGATAACGTATAAATAACCTAGGTCTAAACTGAAATGAGTATAAAAAGGCCAACTTCTAGACAAAGGCCTGGAGATCAATCATCAGAAACGCCATCTGGCAAAAAGGTTCCAATGGCCATGTCAATGATGGTTGATTCAATGGTAAGAATGATTCAAAAGGGAAGTGAGGATGAATTAGATATAGAATATGAACAACATGTAGAAGGAAAGTAGTGATTGAGCAATTTGTTGCTCAGAGTATTGGGGAATGGAGATCAATGAGGAGTGGACACTCACTAGCTTTTAAACAATTCGAGGAAATTGTTAGCACTATTAAGATTAAGCCAGTAGATCTAAATGACACTATAATTGAAGAAACAATAAAAAAAAGTTCGCTGAATTCATGCATAGCTATATGCCCATTTTCGATAGAATGGTTAGCTGAAAGTTCCTGGGATAATAACAAAGAAGAAAAAAATATGAATGGGAAAAGTATATTAGTGCCTATAAATGTAATGAATAATGAAGGTTACATACTACGTAGCTTGGGCTATGCAGAAAAAGTTAGTGCTATTTCTAAGTTTAATTTCCTTAATGATGGAACAATTATTTTAAATACAGATTACAAGCAAACTATTGCGGAAGAGAGGATTTGGTTTCTTTCAGAAAATGTAAGATGTCGTTCTTCAGTAATTCGTTCTAAATCCTCAAAAGCAATCTTACAAACATCATTCGCTTCAGAAATTAAAAGATTATTTATAAATGAATAAACCAAATAACATTAAAGGTGATGGTATCGAGAAGTTTAAGAGAACAATATCAGGAAAATTTAGCAACAAAGAACAAGCTCATAAAAGTCCCAAGGATTTTGCCCATATAAATATATATATAAGGCCATTACCAGATAAATTATTTAATTGTACTAGCTTCTATTCGGAACAAAGTTTTAACTATGATCCCTGGAACCCATATAGGCAATCGGTTCAGAAGTTATACAAACAAGGAGTTAATTATATTCTGGAAGGTTATTCTATCAAAGATTCTCAAAGGATTGCTGGTGGAGGGTTTAACCAAGATCTACTGAAAGATATAAGATTAGAAAAATTATTGAAAAGGAAGGGGTGTAATATGATATTTAAAGAGAATAAAGAAGGACACTATATTGGAAGTATTGAAGATGGCAAAAATTGTATAATAAAACGATTAGGTAAAATTACATATTTAGTAAGTTCTGTAGAGTTATATGATGATACTTGGATAAGTCTTGATGAAGGTTATGACATAAAATCATGTAAGAAAATATGGGGCTCAGAAAATGGAAAACTAAAGTTCAAACGAGTTCAAAATTTTTTGTAATACTTTTCTAATATAGAATTAGCTTTCGATCTAACTAATAAATGATTATCATCTAAAGATCTTTTTAACATTTTTAAAATTAGCTTATTTTCAGTAATTAATGTGAAATCTTTTATAGAAAAAAGTGTAGCATATCTAACTATCCAATTGGGTTCTTTAGCATTATCCAGCCAATTAACAATATGACCAATGTAAGCATGTTGATCTAATTTCATTAATCCAATAATTGCGATTGGCCTAAACTTCATATATTTAGACCATCTTTCAGAAAGGCATGATAAAAAAATATTTGAAATTTTATTTTTGATTTGAATGTCTTTAATTTTTTTATCTCGCAAAAATAAAACCAAAAAATAAAGAGCTCCATAATCTTTTTGAAAAAAGTTCAAAGACTCATCAAGTAAATTCCATACATCGAGAAAAGGCTGGTCTCGTAAAATCTTTAATGCAAAGTAAGCTTGGTTAAAATCAGTAGAAAAAAGATTTCTTACATATTCACTAATTTCAAATCTATCTTTAGAGTTATTATCAATATTTAAGTATAAAGGATCATCATTCAAAACATTTTCAACTAATGAAAAGATGTATTCAATCTCAATTGTATTGGAAGATGCTGAAAAGAGAAGATCTATTGCTCTAAACCTTAATGAAGGCGAAATTGGTGTTCTAATAATTTCTGGCAACAAGTATATGGCATTTGCATCTATTATGTCCTGTACTGCTAATTGGCGATCATTTTGATTAGATGAGATTAGATATTCTTTTAATTCATCTAATTGTTCTTTAGAACCAGTTAAATTATATATTGCTGCTATAGCTGCGCCTCTTATTCCAGAAGCAATGTCTTTATTATCTAAAATCTTTCTAATTCTTGGCAGTTCACTAGTGGCATTCATCTTTGATAAAAATTGTATTAATGGTCTTAGATTTTGCCTTGTATCTTCTAATAAAGTTCCAATATGTTTCTGAACATTAATATCAGTACAGCCAAGTTCTTTCAAGGCTAATACTGAGCTCTCAACTAAATATTTATCTTGAGAGTTTAAGAAGTTTTTAATTATAGGAATTAATTCTTTGCATTCAAGTCGGGCTAAAACTTCAATCGCCTTACGTTTTGCAATAGAAACAGAAATATGACTTTCTTTAGATTTAATCAAGGTGATTAATGCTTTTTCAGTTTCTATAGAGGGATATTTTTCTAAATGAAAAACTGCTTTATAATAATCACTAGAAAGTCTTAAATCATTAACAGGAGTATTAAGAATCTCCAAGGCATCTTCCTTAGTTAGTAGAGGTAAATTATCGAATGGTGAAAATGTCATATTAGAAAATTAAGAACGAAGGTAAAGTAAATATAGTTTTAATTGCTTATATTTCCATTAGTAGCTTTTTTAAGCATAATCAATCATACTTAATAAGCTAATTGCAAACCACAAATTTTCTCATCAGTCGATTTGAAAGAAGAATTCAGAAACAATATTCCAAATACTGAACTCATCCTTACTCCTGAAGAAGCATCTATTCTTGCTGAAGAATTAAAAAAAAGGTTGATAGCTGGAAAACAGCCTAAAGATGATATTTATCAAATAAAAAAAATCATTGCTGGATTAGGAGATTCCCGAGGGCTTCTAAGAAGAACTTTTTCAGAGAATCTCGGAATTATTGGTAAGAAAGCACTACCAGAACTCAAAAATGCTCTACTAAAAAGTGAAAATGTAACCGTCCGTAGAGCTGCAGCTAAAACATTAAAACTAGTTGGCGATCGAAAAGCTTTACCTCACTTGTTCAAGGCTTTAATCTCAGATGATGACCCTGTCGTACAAGGTTCGTCAGTAGGTGCAATGGTAATTTTTGGAGAAGATGCTGTGGAATTTCTTTTAGAAGTTCTAAAAAATCCAGTTAGCACTTCACTTCAATGTGGTTTAGCATCATGGGGACTAGCTTTTATAGGAGCAGAAGGATCAACAGCATTAAAAAAAGCAGCAAAGTCTTCCTCTCCAAAGGTTCGAGCTGCAGTAATAGCAGCTTTAGAAGATCAACTACAACAATTCAATGATTCAGATGTGATGAGTATTATTAAAGAAGGTCTTTGTGACTCTTCAGAAGAAGTACAAATAGAAGCAATTAAACTAGCTCATCTTTTAGATAATCAATTAACTCCTCATCAAATCTTAGATAAACTAAATCATAAAGAGCCTGAGATTAGGAAGCAAATCCTTTTTTTTATAATGAGAATAGATGCAAAAAGTCAACTCAAGCATCTTGAAAAGCTACTCGCAGAAGAAACAGAAAAAAATATTATTCCAATAATAAAACTTGCGATAAATAAACTAAGTTAAAACTTTTTCCATATTCTTCAAATTATTTGATTTATAATCTTTCCTGTAAACAACAAATTCTAAGGAGAAATTTATTTAGTTGAAATTTTTTGTATAAA
>QCFW01000018.1 GCA_003280135.1 Prochlorococcus sp. AG-363-N16
CACTCATGCTCCTTCAGACTTAATTGTCCAAGCCATTGAAACTAATGAGTTTGACTTCGTAAATCTTCACTGGTATTTCATTTTTCAAGATAATGAACCAGCATTAGATGCAGCGCAAAAACTTGGATTAGGAGTTTTTATTATTAGTCCAACAGATAAAGGTGGGCATCTACATTCCCCATCTTTGAAGTTAACAAATTTGTGCGAGCCATTGCATCCAATTATTTTTAATGACCTTTTTTGTTTATCTGATAAACGAGTTCATACTATTAGTGTTGGTACAACGACTCCAGAAGACTTGTTGCTTCATATTGAAGCGGTTCAATTGCTAAATCAAGCTGATGATCTTTTACCAGCAATTTGTAAACGTTTGGTAGATGCTTCTTACTATTCATTAGGAAACGAATGGATCAGCACGTGGAAAGTTGGATTGCCATCGTGGGATCAAACACCTGGTCAAATTAATATTCCTGTTTTGCTTTGGCTTTATAACCTTCTTCAATCTTGGGAAATTGAAGGTTTTGCAAAAGCACGTTATAGGTTGTTAGGGAATGGCAGTCATTGGTTCCCAGGGGCAAATGCCGATTGTTTAGATAATGAAGTGACTGAACAAGATATAAAAGATGTACTTACTGACAGCCCTTGGAGTGATGTTATACCTGATTTGTTGCGAAAATTGAAAGATCAATTAGGTGGTGAGACCAATAAAAGATTATCGGAGATTTAAGTGCCTAATGGTTTTTTATTTGGTATTCCATTAGATCTAGGATATTTGCTGGGACATTCACCAGATTTACTAATACTAATTACATGCCTAGATCCACGACCTTTGGGAAGATCTATACGCCGAATTGCTTTAATTTCTGCCTTTAATTCAATGAGTGCATTTTTTAAACTCTTTTCATCATGGCTGCTCCATTTACCTTTATAGATAAGTGCCTCTCCAGTTTGGTTTAATAATGGAATAAGATATTCCGCCACGACAGGTGAAGGGCCAACTGCTCTAGCAAGTGCCATATCATACGTTCCTCTGAAGTGAATATCTTGGCCTAGATTTTCGATTCTTTCATTGATTATTAAAACTCTTGATGTCATACCAAGTTCTCTTGTTATTTCTTGCAAGGCATTTGTTTTACGCATTAATGAATCTACAAGAGTTAATGATGTTTTTGGTAGAGCTATAGCAAAAGCTAATCCTGGGAGACCACACCCAGAGCCAACATCAATGATTTTTGTAGAATTTTTTTGGTCTTTGCATATCTCTCTGATAGGCCACAAACTATCAATAACTTGTGAAACCCAGAAGTCGTTCCCATTTATAAGTCGAGTAAGGTTAACTTTTTTGTTCCATTTGGATAGTAGAAATTGCAAGTGCGTAAATTGTTCAATTTGAATTAATGAAGGTTCCCAATTCATTGATTCTTGAATTAGTGAAATATTACGTTTAAAATTGCTTTTCAGATTCATAACAAATACTGCAAACTCAGTACTAAGTTTTTAATCTAAATTATGTTATTGCTAATTTATTGAGCTTGGAGAAGAGTTATTACGAACTACTTGGGGTTTCAAAATCTTCGGATATCAAGACTTTAAAACAGGCCTTTCATCGCTTAAGTAAGGCCTTGCATCCAGACACGACCTCTTTGCAAAGTGATGATGCAGCTCAAAAGTTTCGTAAAGTATATGAAGCTTATGAATTACTTTCAGATCCTTTAAGAAGAAAAGCGTATGACAAGGAACTTGAAAACAAAGAAATTCATACAAGAATCGTTTCTAAAGCTGTGCCCAACAGTAAAAATCTAAATCAAGCATTCCTTGACAATAGACGGCCACTATCAGGAGGAGAGTTGTTTTCATTACTTCTTTTATTTATAGCTCTTATAACTAGTGTATTTTTAGGAATAAGTGTTTCACTTTTAGATGGAAGGGAATTGCAAGTTAGACCAAGTTGGTTGGTAATTAATCAATTTCTCAATTCATCTCCTTCGGGTCACATTAGAAATGTCTCAACTTCCATCCTCAACAACTCCTTTAAATCAGCATTCATTGCTGGCTATTGAATTTTGGCTTCATAGTTTAGGTGCAAATAAAAATGAAATGAACCCTTGTCTATGGACTTGGGTAAGGAATGAATGCTCGGCTGAAATAGAAATTATGCAAGATGAACTGAAAGTTACTTGGTTTTCTAGGGAGAAAGGTAGCCAATTTAGTTTTCCATATGGCTTATCTCGACAGGATGTGGAAGCAGCTTTGAAACAGGGTCCTTAATAAAGACTTTCCAAGCCATTCTTGATAGTTTTATAACAGTGCTCTAATTGACTCTCACTAATGCATAAAGGAGGTAGAAGGTAGACAATGTTTCCTAATGGTCTAATGAAAACTCCATTTTCTAAGGCATATTTTTTTAGTAATTTGCCTGCAGTATTTAAATAGCCTTTTTCTTCTTTGATATTGATATCAAAAGCAGCAATTGTTCCTGTAACTCTTGCTTTCTTTACTTTCTTGTTTTTCATAAGATCTTCTATATATGGTAAATGCTTAGCTTTAAAAGCCTGATAGCTTTGTTTATCATTTTCTAATAAATCTAAGCTTGCATTAGCAGCTGCACATCCTAATGGGTTTGCAGTAAAACTATGACCATGCCAGAAGGTGAACTTTGGATCACTCCCTAAGAAAGTTTTGAAGATCTCCTCACTTGCCATGGTTATACCCATTGGGAGAAAGCCACCTGTTAAACCTTTGGATAGTGTCATTAAATCAGGAGAAACCTTTGCTGCTTTCGACGCAAAAATTTCTCCACATCTACCAAAACCCGTCATTACTTCATCTGCAATTAGCAAAGTATTAGATTCCTTCACTATCTTGGCAACGCTTTCCAGGAATGAAGGGCGAACCATTTGCATGCCACCAGCACCTTGAACAAGCGGTTCAAGAATTACAGCTGCAGTGGGTTTTTCTAACAAATCAATTAGCTTTTTAAGAGTCTTTTGTTCACGTTCTTCTACTGTTGAGTCATTTAACCATGTTGAAGGCCAAGGCACTCTGCTGACAGGAAAGAGCAATTTTTCAAAGGGTGCATTAAACAAGTTTCTTTCTCCAACTGCCATAGCTCCAAATGTATCCCCATGATATGCACCTTCGAACGCGATGATTTGGTATTTTGGTGTACCTATATTGTGCCAGTATTGACAAGCCATTTTAATGGCTACTTCTACAGCCGTTGAACCATTATCAGAAAAGAATAATCTTTCGAGACCAGTTAATTGGCTAAGTCTTTTTCCAAGTTTTATGGCTTGTGGATGTGTGAAATCAGCAAAAATAATTTGCTCTAACTGTTTTGCTTGTAATGCAATAGCATTTGCAATATATGGATTCGAATGTCCATGTAGAGTAACCCACCAACTACTTATAGCATCAATTAATGGAGGTTGGTCTTTTCTAAAAAGAAGAGCCCCATTTGCATTCGATATCTCTTGTGGTGGTTTTGAAGTTGATATTTGTGTAAATGGTGGCCACAGATTACGATCCCATTCATCTATAGATGAATGGAGATTCTGCTGAGAATAATTCATTTTGAAAAAACTAGTTTATGTAGTAGTTGTGAACTTTGCAAAAGGTGTTCCATATGACTAAAAAGAATAGCGGTTATTGTTTTTAGCTTAGTCTTTTCACCTTTTTATAGGATTGCCATATGTCTTTACAGAGTTTTAGAACTGATATTAGATAAAGTTCGATTGATTGACCAGTTTAGTTTTTAAGGCAATTTATGACTGAATGGGTGGAAATTAACTCAAAAAAATCTAATAAGAGAGTTTTGAAAATAACTTGGATGTAGGAGTTGGTCAAAAATCTTCTTTATCAATTTAGGGATCTACTGCACATATGAATTAAAGACTTTTGTAATGTCTGTGTATTAATGATTGAAGACGAGGTTCAATTTTCTGGTTTATCCACTCTTCAGAAAGACTTTTCGCTGAAACTTCTTGTAGCTTAGGTAGCTCTGCAATAATAGGAACATTACTAAATTCTTCTAGAGTTTTTGGATTGTCTTGATGCTGTAATCCATTGAGAATTATTCCTAAAATTGGAATTTTTCTTTTTCTCAATGCTTCGATACTCAATAGAGTGTGATTGAGTGTCCCTAAACCACTCCTGGCCACCAGAACTATTGGCAGCATCCATTTTTGCAATAAATCAATTTGTAAAAACTGTCTATTTAAAGGAACCATGAGACCACCCGCTGTTTCAATGATCACTTTAGGAGTGCCTGCAGGAACCTTTAACTTAGAAGGATTGATTAAATAATTTTCTTTTTCAGCAGCCCAATGAGGCGAAACGGGTGATTTGAATTTATAAACCTCGGGAATAAAACGCTCATTAGGTAGTTTGAGAATGTCATAGACTTTGCCTCTGTCTCCTCCATCTTCCAAGCCACTTTGTATTGGTTTCCAATATCTTGCATTTAACCCTTGTACAAGAAGACAACTGATAATAGTTTTCCCAACATCAGTATCAGTTCCACATATTACTAAATTGGGACAGTTAGTAATCATTTTTGAGCCAGTAAAATTTGTATTAACCAAGTAAGTTGTTTTTCATTTTTTTTTCTTGAACTTGGCCATGAATTTTCTAGTTTTCTCCACTGGCCAATTGTAAGACTTTTCTGTTGAGTGGCTTGTGCTCCTACTTGTATTAGCGGTTTCAATAGAGAAGTTGCTTTTGATGCTTTTTGGGTAATTTTTTCTATTCGGTAATAATGGAATTGACTTGCCTCTACGACTTTTAACAATGAGTCATGTGAGGGGAAATTGATTGCCGTACAAGGGACTTTTGCAAGTGATGCTGCTTGGTACCATTCTGGAAAACTTCCTAGGATTGGTACAGATATGGCTAACCAGCCTTTAGGTGCTAAATAGGACAACCACTCTTTGACTTTTGCCTGGGGATTATTTAGCCAATGGAGCGCAAAACTAGATGCTATTAAATTAGGAGATTGCGTTAAATCAGGAGGTAGACCATAGTTTAAATCCCAAACTTTTTTTGAGCTTCCTTTCGAGTTTTGTGCAAGCATATTTTCTGAGGCATCAACTCTTAAAACAGATTCATTGGGGGTAAATTCTTCTAGTAAATCTGCAAGGAAACCTGTTCCTGCACCTAAATCAACCCACTGTCCTGATACTATTTTTTGTTTTGCACATTCAATAGCTAGAAGTTTTGCAATATGTTTTTGCAGAGTTGCCTCACTATCATAATTAAATGATGCGATATTGAAATTTTTTAGAATTTCTGTTTGCCAAGATTCTGTCATTAATTTGATTCCAACCACATCCTAGCTCTTTCAATTATTTCTTTTGATAATATTACATGCCCTTCGTTCTTTATTATCCAATGATCAGGGGGAGTATCTAAATATTGAGAAAGCTCATTAATCAGTTCTTTCCTAACATTAGGATGAATAATCTTATCACTTTCTCCGTTAATAATAAGTACTTTTGTATTTGTCTTAATTGAATGAGGTAATCTTTTAGTCTTAATTAATAGATTAAGATCATCTTGCAATTTTTGTATATTTTCTGATGAATACTCATTAGATAAAATATATGCTAGGGATTCTTCTAGCTTGTTTGGAAAAGTTGCTTTTTGCCAGAATAAATTAATCATTTCTTTTTCCTTTTTTGCATTAATTTGCCTTTGCATCCCTACAAGCCCTACTTTTAAAGAGCGACTGTCCTTACCTATTGGGATAAAGCGACTAAAACTATTAATGAAAATCATATGAGTAGCTTTTTTTATTAAACTTTGACTTACTAAGTGTGCTCCTAGCGAGTGGCAAATAAGTACTCTTTTGTCTGTCGCTTTAGGATTTTGCAAGGGTTTCCAAATAGGTTCAGGCTGTGTTTTTTTTGTATAACCTCGATCAGCACTCTCCCAAAACCATTCATTTCTCTTGAAAAGTGTTTCCCAATTTTCCCAAAATTTACTATCGCTGCACCAACCATGCATTGCGATGACTTCTTTCATTTTGAACCTAAGGAAGCAATAAGTTTTTCCAGACTATTTTCAGGAAGATTTTTACGAACAATAATTCTAAGCCTTGAAGTGCCTTCAGGTACTGTTGGTGGACGAATTGCAACCACTAATAACCCACTTTCTTCAAGCTGTTTCTGATACGCAAGACATTGTTTATCTGTACCTATAACCACTGAAAGTATGGGCCCATCACCAGGAGGGTAAGTCCATCCTTTACTTGCAATTCTTTGGCGCCATTTCAGCGCTTTTTTTTGCAACTCATTCCCCCAGGAAGGATTTGATTTAATAAGTTCAAGTGCTTCTAAAGCAGCTGCGGCTAGAGGCGGTGCCAGAGCTGTTGTATAGCGATAAGCACCACTTGTTTGTATTAAGTGATTGCCTATAGAGCTATTGCTTGCTAAGAATGCTCCTCCACTGCCAAACGCTTTACCAAAAGTTCCACTGACTATTTTTAGTGGACCTGAAATTCCATAGCAAAGTCCTCTGCCTTCTGAACCAAGTACTCCTAGAGCATGAGCTTCGTCAACTAAGAGATCGGCACCAAACTTCGAACAAAGATTGCTGATTTTTTGTATATTTGGACTAGTCCCTTCCATGCTGAAAAGGCTTTCAGTAATAACAAGACTGCTTTGATTTTTTGAAAGAGTTAGTAATTTCTCTAGTTCATTGAGGTCATTGTGTGCATATCGTTTTAGTTTTGCTCCACTAGCTTTTATGCCAACCAATAAAGAATGATGAATTAATTTGTCTGCTATTACAATTGTTTTTCGGTCTGCTAAAGAGAGTATTGCAGCAAGATTGGCTTGGAAACCACTTGGGAAAAGTAATACATGTTCTCTCCCCAACCACTGGCAAAGAGCATTTTCTAGTTCTTGATGTATTGGACGACTTCCAGTAATTAGATGCGATCCACCTGAACCCACCCCTTGTGAGGACATTGATACGTTGGCAGACTTTATTAACCTTGGATTTCTACTGAGACCTAAGTAATCATTACTAGCTAAATCAATAAGAGAGAGTTTTCTTTTATCTTCAGTAGTTCCATTTAGGATTCCATTTTCATGGTTATGTTCCCAGACTCTGATCCTTCGAATTCTGTCTAATGGTATGTTGTGCATTTTTCTAGTTTGCTATTGAAATGACAATGGATGTACATTGACGCTTGCTTATTTTTGATTTGCAAACACTCATCTTGATAGAAATATTTAATAAGAAGCACTTCAAGGCCCATTAAAATCTCGTTAGTGAGTTCAGTGATTAGACTAACGACTTCAGAAAATGCCGTTAAAAATAATCTTTCTCTAAAGGAACTTTTCCAATTCACTTTGGATGATTTTCAGATTGACGCAATTAATGCCTTGAATCAAGGGCATTCAATTGTTGTTAGTGCACCTACAGGATCAGGAAAAACTTTAATCGGAGAATATGCTATTTACAGGGCTATTGAGCATGGCCAAAAAGTATTTTATACAACACCATTAAAAGCACTCTCAAATCAGAAATTGAGGGATTTTAAGGAACAGTTTGGTAGCGAGAATGTAGGTTTGTTGACTGGAGATTTAAGTCTAAATAGAGATGCTTCCATCCTTGTTATGACTACAGAAATTTTTCGTAATATGCTCTACGCGGAAGTTGATGAATATGGCGATCCATTATCTGATGTTGAAACAGTAGTTCTTGATGAGTGTCATTACATGAATGACTCAACAAGGGGAACAGTATGGGAGGAATCAATCATTCATTGTCCTTCCAGTGTTCAACTTGTAGCTCTTTCAGCGACTGTTGCAAATGCATCGCAACTTACAGATTGGATTCAGCAAGTTCATGGTCCTACAGATTTAATTTTTAGTGATTTTCGACCAGTTCCTTTGGATTTTCGTTTTTGTAGCGCAAAAGGGCTGCATCCTCTTCTTAATGATTTAGGTACAGGTCTACATCCAAATTGTAAATTCTGGAGACCTCCTAGAAAAAATAGACGTAGTAAGGGGCGTCCTTCTAAGCAACCTCCTAGACCAGATACTCCAGATATTAATTTTGTAATAAAAAACTTGGCAGAAAGAGAAATGCTGCCTTCGATTTATTTTATTTTTAGTCGTCGTGGTTGTGACAGAGCAGTAAAAGACTTGGGACTTATTAACCTAGTATCTAGTTCTGAAAAAGAATTAATTCAAAATAGACTTAACTCTTATATTTCTCAAAATCCTGAAGGGGTTCGCGGTGGCATACATCTTGATGCTTTATTACGTGGTGTTGCTTCTCACCATGCAGGTGTTCTACCAGCATGGAAAGAACTAATAGAAGAGTTGTTTCAGAAAGGCTTAGTGAAAATTGTTTTTGCTACTGAAACTTTGGCTGCAGGAATTAACATGCCTGCCCGGACGACAGTTATTTCTTCATTGTCAAAAAGAACAGATAATGGACACCGCCAACTTACTGGGAGTGAATTTTTACAGATGGCAGGTCGTGCTGGGAGAAGAGGTCTTGACTCTCAGGGCTATGTGGTCACTTTGCAAACTAGATTTGAAGGAGCAAGAGAGGCTGGTCAGCTGGCGACTAGTTTCGCTGATCCTTTAGTTAGCCAATTTAGTCCTAGTTATGGAATGGTATTGAATTTGCTTCAACACTATGATTTAGATAAATCTCGAGAATTAGTTCAAAGAAGCTTTGGTCGCTACTTGGCGATTTTAGAAATGAGAGATGATGAGAAATACTTAGATAAACTTAGAAAACAATTAGATCAGTTGGAAATGATTTCTGGTGATATACCTTGGAATGATTTTGAAGAATATGAGAAATCCAAGGGCCGACTTAGAGAAGAAAAACGACTACTTCGTATACTCAAGCAACAAGCGGCTGAGACACTTGCTCATGAATTAACTTTAGCTTTGCAATTCTCTAGTATTGGAACCTTGCTAAGTATTAAATCACCCTCACTGAAGAGTCGAATTACGCCAGCAGTTATTGTGAATAAACTACAAGGATCAGGTAAGTTCCCATTACTCTTATGTCTCACTGATGAGAACATGTGGGCCTTAATTTCTTGTCAATCTGTTGTAGCTCTTCATGCTGAGTTGAGTTGTTTGAAAATTGGCGAATGGACTGATCCACTACTTACTCGTTCTAATCAAATTAGTCATAGCGATGAAAAAACGATTGAACTAGCAAGTTCTATAGCACATATTGCTAAAGGCTATGATATGTATACACCTCAGTATGATCTGGTGGGAGAAGTCTTATTGCAAGCAGAGCTTGTGAATGAATTGGAACAGTCCTTAGAAAAAATGCCGGCTCATAAGTGGGGTGATAGAAAGAAATTAAAGAAACACCGTAGACGTATGAGTGAATTAAAAAATGAAATAGTTGATCGTGAGGAACTAATTCGGCACCGTGAAAATAGGCACTGGGAGACATTTCTTGACTTATTAGCTATTCTTCAACACTTTGGATGTTTAGATCAATTAGACTTAACGGAAATAGGTAGAACTGTTGCTTGTCTTAGAGGAGATAATGAACTTTGGATAGGATTAGCTTTGATGAGTGGTCATTTAGATGAACTTGACTCTTCTTCTCTTGCTGGAGTTATGCAGTCAATTAGCACTGAATTGAAACGAAGAGATATATGGAATGAATTTCCTCCTTCATCACAGTCTGTTGATGCTTTAAATGATTTGGTGGGTATTCGCCGTGCATTGATGAAGGCCCAAGGGAGAGATGGTATTGATATACCTATTCATTGGGATCTACAAGTAACGGGTTTGATTGAACAATGGGCATGTGGCATATCATGGACAAATTTAATTGCTAATACTTCATTAGATGAGGGGGATGTCGTTAGAATTATGCGTAGGACCGTCGATGTATTAGCTCAAATTCCTTATTGCGAAGCAGTGAGTGAGCAGTTACGTCGAAATGCTCGTTCCGCATTAAAAGCTATTAATCGCTTCCCCGTATGTGAGCTTAGTGATTTTATTCAAGGCAATCATGAGAAGAAGAAATCACATCCTGCTACTCAGAGAATTGTGTAATCTATATGGAATCGTTTCCTAAATTAGTCATTGCATTTGGATCGATAATTTCATCAAACTCTGATTCATTAATGTACCCAAGCTTGGCAGAAGCTTCTTTTAAGCTTAGATTGTTTTTGTAAGCATATTTAGCTATTTCACTAGCTTTTTTGTAGCCAATTTTTGGGGATAATGCAGTAATCAACATCAATGATTGACTTAAATTTCTTTCAATATTTTTGATATTTGGCTTCATATTATTTACCATAAACTTTCGACAGTTCCTAGAAGCATCATGAAGTAATTCAATACTTTGGAGAAGATTAAATCCTATTAATGGTTTGTATGCATTCATTTGAAGGTGTCCGCCACTGCCACCCATGGTTACTGCGACTTCTAAGCCAATTACATACATGCAAACCATAGTCATTGCTTCACATTGTGTTGGATTAACTTTTCCAGGCATTATTGAACTCCCTGGCTCATTTTCTGGAAGACATATTTCTGCTAGTCCGGCTCTAGGCCCACTAGATAGAAGTCTAATGTCATTGAATATTTTTAAGAAAGTAACCGCAACCATTTTTAGTTGAGACATGGTATTTACTAAGCCATCATGGCTAGCCATTAAAGCAATTTTATTTTTAGCTGATAAGAAAGGTAGCTTAGTAGCTATAGAAATTTCTTTAACAATTTGAATGTCAAAGTGTTTAGGAGCATTTAATCCAGTGCCTACAGCTGTACCTCCTAAAGGCAGTGAATAGAGTTCGTTCAGGCTTTTTTCTAAGCGACTTCGTGCCGTAGTTAATTGATCTTTCCATGCTGAAACTTCTTGACCAAGAGTTAATGGAACGGCATCTTGCAAATGTGTACGACCAATCTTAACTATTTTTTCCCAGTCTTTACTTTTTTGTGAGAAAGCCTCAATTAATAGATCTAATTCAGGTATTAATTTGGTTACAATTTTTTTTGCAGTTGCTATTTGAATAGCTGCGGGAAAAACATCATTAGTGGATTGGGAACAATTGACATCATCATTAGGATGTAAGGGGTTATGGCTACCTAAGGGCTGTTTTTCTTTCCTAGAAGCAATATTGCATATTACTTCGTTAACATTCATGTTTGTGTGAGTACCACTTCCTGTTTGCCATACTCTCAATGGAAATTGATTATTATGTAGACCTTCGGTTATTTCATTACTTGCTTGGATAATTAATTCTTTTTTTCTATCGTCAATTAAACCTAGTTGATAATTGGAAATTGCAGCTGATTGTT
Source organism: Prochlorococcus sp. AG-363-N16 (assembly GCA_003280135.1). Classification (GTDB taxonomy): domain Bacteria; phylum Cyanobacteriota; class Cyanobacteriia; order PCC-6307; family Cyanobiaceae; genus AG-363-N16. The sequence goes on from QCFW01000018.1 coordinate 11,307, forward strand.
TAATTAATGCTATAGCGTAGATAATTTCCATAGGAATATATTCTTTTCCTATGGAAAATTTATTTAAGGATCTTTGTGTTTGAGCTCCCCATAAACAATTTTGCTCAACTTCAATTGAGCCAAGAGTATCTTTTTCAATTCGAGTAGGGTTCTTCATTGGGTTTATTATTTTATATACCTAGTCGATTCCAGATTATATTCAAGTTTGATTGATGGATCTCACAATCAAAGCAATGATTTAATTCTGAGGAGGATAGAACCTTTGTTATTTCAAGATCGCCTTCAAGGTTAGCCTTGAAGTTTCCTGATTGATTGTTCCAAGCAGAGTGGGCATGTTGTTGAACTAGACGATATGCATTCTCTCTCTTCATTCCCTTAGCAACAAGTGCCAACAAAACCCTTTGACTAAAAACAACACCTCCATATAAATTCATGTTTTTGAGCATATTCTCTGAATAAACACCAAGCTCTTGTATTATTTCAGTCATTTCTCTAAGCATAAAATGTAGAGTAACAGATACATCAGGAAGCATCATTCTTTCAATTGAACTATGACTAATATCTCTTTCATGCCATAAGACAACATTTTCAAGTGCTGCCACTACATAGCTTCTTAAAACCCGAGACAAACCGCTGACCCTCTCACTTCGAATTGGGTTTCTCTTGTGGGGCATGGCAGAGCTTCCTTTTTGACCTTTAGAAAAGCTTTCTTCAACTTCTAGAACATCAGTCCTTTGTAGATTTCTTATTTCTGTTGCGAATCGGTCTAAGGATGCACCAACTAAGGCAAGTGTTTGAACATAATTTGCATGACGATCTCTCGAGATAACTTGAGTACTTGCTGTGTCTGGCGTTAGCCCTAGCTCATTACAAGTAATTTCCTCTATTTCAGGGTCCGTATTTGCATATGTGCCCATTGCACCACTTATTTGACCCACGGAAATATCATCTTTAAGTCTCTCTAGTCTTTTTTTGTTTCTAATGGTTTCAGCTAGCCAACCAGCCAGCTTGAAACCAAAAGTAATAGGTTCTCCATGTATTGCATGAGATCTACCAATCATGGCCGTGCCTTTATATCTTTTTGCTTGAGAAAATATTGCTAATTCGAGTTTTTTAATTTCTTCTATCAATAAATTGGTGGATTTCCTTAATTGAATTGCTAAGCCTGTATCTAGTACGTCGCTGCTCGTCATGCCAACATGAATGTAGCGCCCGGCATCTCCAACATACTCATTGACATTTGTGAGAAAAGCAATGACGTCATGCCTCACTTCTGCTTCTATTTTAAGAATTCTGCTTGGTTCAAAAGAAGCTTTTTCTCGAATCTCTTTTATTGCATTATCTGGTATCTTGCCAAGTTTCCAGTTTGCTTCACAAGCAGCTAGTTCAACATCAAGCCAGCTTTGATATTTGGATTTTTCTGTCCAAATATCCCCCATTTCTGGAAGTGTGTATCGCTCAATCAAAGTACATTCATTATCTTTTCACTTCTGAACTTAGATCTTTTTTCTCAAGCTGACTTAAGTCTGTGATGTTCCACTTCCCAATGCACATATTTCCCCCAGGACTGTTGTCTTACCAGGCACCTTCCTCCTTTACAATTGATCACTTGAAAAGGAGGCAAATCATTAGGTTGAGTATCTAATTTTGCAAAGCTGCCAGGAGGCAAAAGATCCAAGACTTTTGCACCTTCATGCCTTTGGACTAAATTTAAAAACCTTTTTTTTGGAATTTTTTCCATATTTGATGAGTTGGATGGAATTTTTGCCAATTCATACTCAGGCAACATAAATAGATATTCGTGCCAAATTTGTTTTTTGCTCAACTTATTCGGTTTTTATTCCGTTTCATGTTTGCTTTTATGAAGATATGTCCAAAAAAATGCGTTTAGATCTTCACTTGCTAACCAAAAGGCTGGTTGATTCACGTGAAAAAGCTCAGCAATTGATCCGTGCTGGAAAAGTTCGTGATTTATTTGGTCAGGTCTTAGATAAGCCTGGCACGATGGTTTCTATTGATTTAGAAGTAGATATCAAGGAACCAGAAAGGTTTGTTTCAAGAGGAGGTTATAAGTTATTAGCAGCATTTGATGCTTTCCCAATTAAAGTTTCTGAGCGTGTGTGTCTTGATTGTGGAATATCAACAGGTGGCTTTACAGATTGTTTGTTGCAACATGGAGCATCATTGATCTATGGAATTGATGTTGGTTATGGTCAAACAGCTTGGAAATTAAGGGAAAACCCCAAAGTCATACTTAAAGAAAGGACTAATCTTAGATTTTTAAAACCTATAGATTTATATAGAGAACAAGACCCTTGGGCAGACTTAGCAGTCGCTGATATGTCATTTATTTCATTGAAGCTCGTAATGCCTGCAATGAAAGCATTATTAAAAACCGAAACAGCTGAATTAGTAGTTTTGATAAAGCCTCAATTTGAAGTTGGGAAAGATAGAGTGCGTAAAGGAGGAGTAATTAGAGACCCTAAAGATCACATAGATGTTTTGACTTCAATAATTGATTTTTCTATGAATCAAGAATGGTTTATTAGGGGATTGATCCCATCATCTATTAAAGGAGCAGCAGGGAATCAAGAGTATTTGCTCTGGCTTGCCAAGTCAGGTAAGAATCAATTTCCTGATTTAGAAAAAATTGTCAAACAAAGTCTTTAATTAAAGAGCAGCATCATCAATTTCGCCTGTTCTGATTCGAATTACAGATTCAATTGAAGATACAAATATTTTCCCATCTCCTATTTCTCCTGTTTTTGCTGCATCTGCAATAGCTTTTAAAACGTCTTCAACTTTATTATCAGCAACTACTACTTCTATTTTTAGCTTTTGTAAAAACTCAACTGTGAATTCTGAGCCTCTATAGCGTTCAACTTGACCCTTTTGACGACCAAAACCTCTTACTTCACTAACAGTCATTCCTACTATGCCAGCATTGACAAGTGCGATTTTGACATCTTCTAATTTGAAAGGTCTAATAACTGCTTCTATTTTTTTCATGGGACATCAATGAGGGTTAATTTAAATAATAGATGGATTTTTTAAAAATTCTTGCTATTTACAACTGATGGTACAAAAGCAACTGTTAGGCCTGCATTTTGAGCATCCTGAAAAAGATAGCTTGCCTCTTCATTGGATAATTGGATTCTATGCGAGGAGATTGCTTCCCAATACTCATTCTCGAAATGTGTTTGAAGCCAAAGCATGCCATGAATACTTGTAGGGCTAATCAAGGATGATTCTTCAGATTTGATGAGCGAAATGTCCATGCAAAATAATTGACTTACTCCTATTAGGGGGTGTGCTCAGAGTTTTGTTTGTATTTTTTGCTACAAAAACTTCTTTCTTTCAAAAAAATGAGATGTTTTCTCAGTTGAGTCAAAGCCTTGAGCTTTTCTTTTTATTGCCATGCTTGGAGGGGCTTATAGAATAATTTTGCAATGTTTTCACTGGAGAAATCTTGGAAAAACAAGAGTCAGATATTAATGAAAATCTTTATGGAGAAAGGGTTATTGCAAATGCAGAATTAGTCTGTTTCCCCAATCCAAGTCCAAAAAGGACCTATGAAATCTCCATTGAACTTCCAGAATTTACTTGTAAATGCCCTTTCTCAGGTTATCCTGATTTCGCAAATCTAAAACTAACTTATCAGCCAGCTCAAAAAGTTGTAGAGCTTAAATCCCTAAAACTTTATATCAATAGTTTTAGGGATATTAAAGTATCCCATGAAGCAGTTGTTAATGAGATATTGGATAAATTAATAATTTCATGTTCTCCAATATGGATGCATCTTGAAGCTGATTTTAATCCAAGAGGAAATGTTCATACTATTATTAATGTAAACCATGGTATAAAAGCTAAAACTTTTTAATGGTTAGCAATCAGCTTCTTTTATAAGCCTCGGGAATTCCTTGGAAAAGCTTGCTAAGTCTCGATTGGATAAACCTCCAACATATACACATTCTAGGCTTTTATCTGATATAGCCCAAATAAGTTTAGTAGATATAATACTTAAAATACTTCCTATTAAGGTAATAGCAAAACCAACGTAAACAAAAGGTATCCCAGGATCATATTTTATTAATATTCCGCTACTAGGAAGTATATCTAGTAAACTCATAGT
>QCFW01000019.1 GCA_003280135.1 Prochlorococcus sp. AG-363-N16
TAATCGTTTGTTAATGTGATTAGGCTGTTTTTTCTTGTTTAAAGGATATTAATTTTAAGACCCTTCTAAGTGATTGCGTCAGCTTACATTCTAGTATACATTTAAAAGTTTCTTGTAATGAGAACATGGATTTAATTGCTGCAACTGGTCCTTTTGGAACAAATGTTACTTCTGATCAATTGATTGTTATAAATCTTGCAGCCATCTTGGTGGGAATAACTTTTAATTCACCTCAGAAAGTTCTTAAGTGGGGTGGAGTTATCATTGCCGTTGTTACCACAACATGTGCAATATGGTGTACTCACCATTAGCTTGACTTTTTAACAATCTGCTTTCAATTTGAATTGACACGTTTACTAAGCCACAGAGATAGGTTGCTTAGTATTGATTGACAACTTTATTTAGCTATAAATAGATCACACAATAAAGCTGCATTCTATTAGTTATCCTCTGTCGAAACCTTGACTCTCTAAACCGTTAATTTGATATTGGTTATGACATTTGGACTTTTATATTTAAAGACTTTAGAACGAGTACTTGCCCTAGATTATCTTTATATAAGAAAATTATGATTTTCGTAAGACTAGTAAATTTTCAAACTTAATAGGATATCTTTAAGTAATTCAAAAAATTATTAATGGCATTGAAAGATAAATTCTTCACGCAAGTCTTTACTAGTGAAGGAACTCAAAAAAGCCAAGAAGGTGTGGTTGAGCCTATGAAGCCAGAAAGCATTTTACCCATTTTCCAAATAGCTATAGCCGCTTTGATAGCAGCAATATGCATTGCACCTATAGCTATTAACCTAATTAAACAAGGAGGACTTTAAAGGTGTTATATGCATTTGATAGCTTAACTGCCATGAAGCCCTGGTAATCAGAAATATTTCCTTACAGTTAATTGAACTGGTGTTATTTTTTTGCACGTAAGCTAGTAATAAAAAACATTACTAAATATTTATTAAATAATTTAAATTAATTTTTTTATATATTTTTAAGAAAAGATTCTGTTAATTTTTTGGTTGCGAAAGAGAATAGAACTTAGATTAATCAAGTCAACTAATCAATTATCAAAATTCATATGGAAAAACCACTTGAATTTAGCCAGGTGTATAAACTCCTTAATGCTATAAAAGAAGGAGACCCAAGCAAGAAGGAAGAGTTAAATTTAATTTTAAATGATTATATGCAAGGAGAAAAAGCAGAAAGTTTTTTAGATGAACTAGGTCAAACCTATTTATATATTGGCTTGAAGGAGTTATTTAATTATACAAGCTCTTTCGATTTGGAATATATTGGAAATATTACGAAAGAAGTATGGAATGAACTTGCGACCAAGAATAATTGTGACCTTCCAATCTACTTAGCAAATATGATGATCAAATTTGTGAAGGATAAAAAACTTATAGAGAAGCTTTCTTTAAAGTGGAAAACTTCCGAAAGAGAAATTCAAAAGCATGTTAGGCCTCTCTCAGCATATATAACTGAAGGGATTATTGATGTTTTAGAATAAAAACCAAAAGGATTATTCAATTATCCTTAGCTGCTGATAACATTATTAAAGAAAAATCAAAGTTTATGGCAGATCTTAAGTTAGTTAAAAAAGGAAAGGTTGTATTTGGAGTTTGCAAAGGTCTAGAGGCTGCTGGTAAAGGATCCGCCTTTTGGTGGAGACTTATTTTTGTTGTTTTGACACTAATAGCGTGGCTTCCATTGTTTGTATATATAGGGATGGCAATCTTCATTCCTTCTGAGGACTAGTCCCTTTTTTAAAGGTTAAAAACGTCAATGAATGCTTCTCAGCCTAGCTTTACAGTAATTAAGTCATTTCACCTGATAAACCTTTGAGCGACCATTGCATTTTCTAACCCCCCATGAAATTGGTGCTTGACTCTTTGCAATCTCTTCTTGAATACAGACATTCTGATTGTGTGCCCATTTAGCTAATGGTTTTAAGCTAAAGCCAATAAATACTAGAGAAAGAGCACAAATAAACAAACTAATTACATTAAAAATTTTCAACAAGTCAAAATTTTTGTTTTTTGAATTGTCCATGAATATTTAAGTAAAAGCTTTTTTAATTTAAACTACTTCACTATTTCCCTTTGCAACATAAGTATTTTCCCTTTTAAAAATCGCTCTTGATGAATTTGTAATATGGGTTTTTAAGTTCAGTTAGGAAGAGTGTCATATTAAATTGACTTGATAATTCATCCCTAAAAACTACAAAATTAAACATAGCCAAAGAAATCCAATGTCCACTTCTCTCTCTTTGCTGATATACATCATTACTGGAGTTGCCTTTGGCTCTCTAATGCTTCTTACTGGTATTCCTGCAGCTCCACTTTTGGGAGCGATGATTGGCGCTGGTTTGTTAAGCATTAGTGGTCAGATCGAAGTTGCAGCATGGCCTTTGGGGACTAAAACAGCACTTGGTATAGGTATAGGAACAGTTATTGGCACCGGGATTAATAGAGAAACTTTGGGAGAATTGAAAATGCTTTGGCAGCCTGCATTACTTATCTCGTTTACACTTTTAATCACTGGAATTTTAGTTGGCTTATTAATTAGTAGATTCTTTGGAGTAGATAAAATTGTGGCTCTTTTAGGATCTGCACCTGGAGGGACGATAGGAATGAGCCTTGTAGGAGCAGAATTTGGCGTTGGGGCTGCTGTTGCAGCTCTTCATGCAGTTAGATTGATCACTGTACTTTTTTTAATACCCTCAATAATTCATTTAGTTGCTCCTGGTGCAAGTATTGATCTAACAAAGTAACTCAAATTATTTTCATTTAAAAACAGATTGCTTTAACTAACAACGCTTCGTTAAATGTTGTCTTTTGCCTGAGAAAAGAACTTCACGTTCGAGAGTAATTTGAGCAAGCGGTAAATTATTAGTGATTTTGCTTGATTTTTTAGTATTTACTATTAACTTTATTGAAAACAATCTTTTATGAAAATTCAAGAGTCTATCAAGGGTTATACCTATCCTGTCTTGGCCTTGTTAAGTACTATTGGAATAGTTTCAATAGCCTTTTCACTTCTACCTATTGCAAATTGGCACCGAATTCAAAATGATTGTATAGAACGAACCATTGCATTTGAAGGCCTCCCTGACAAGGTTTGGAGCTGTAATGGAGGAGGAAACTAACTTTTTTAGAAATTAGGAATTTAGGTATAGGTGTAAAAAATTGAGTGGTCTATTTTGTATCGTGTTAACTTTTTAAAACCAGTTAAATAATTAACTGTCCGTCTACTCATTTTTTTGGCGTGAAAATTACTATTTTAAAATTAGGTTTGAGTTAAGGAGAGATTTATGAAAATCACTTTAGCTGCTCTTATTTTATTTATACCTACGGCTTCTATTGCTCAGGAATATCAACCAGGTTTTTCTTCAAGTCAGACATGTTTTAGAAAACAGTATCGAGAAACATATATTCCAGGAACTTATTCAAGCCCTGGTTATGTACGCTCATGGCACGAAACGATTGAGGTTCCTTGCTACTCTTCTCCTCTAAGAACTTCTAGATCTTATTTCCATCAAAATAACCTTCACCCTGCTAGAGCTTATCCAGTTTCTCATTCATCTTCCTATCGATCGACTCAATCTTCAGCTTGTAGTGTAGCTAGTTCAACTACAGGGGGCTTATTAGGAGGAGGACTTGCTGCTGCTCTATCTAAAAAAGATGCTTATGGCTGGTCAATTCCACTAGGAGCAGTATTAGGTATGGGAATAGCAAATTCAGAGTGCTAGTTTACTCTCAATTTATTTTAGTTCTCAAATAATAGATTTAACTTTCTGGCTTTATAGAGCCAATCCATAAATATCAAACTCTTTAATTGAATTTTCAGTCTAGTTTTTTTACACTTAAGCAAAAATAGTAATTCATTTCAGGTTTTCCTTTTTTATTAATCTGCATATCCATCATCATCTTCAGACTCAACTCTATGAGGTACATTTTTGCTTTGTTCGTACCAAGGGTGAATGTACGCTTCTTTGTCAGAGTAGACCTCACTCTTTAGTTCGATTAATAAATTTTCAAGGTCATGAATAATTCTTTTTAGATTTCTTTTTTCCATTATTTAGTTGTAAATATAAATGATTATAATCCTAGTTATTTTTTTAAATTAATGCAGGCTTAGTTAATAATCTTGCCCACTAGGAAGATTCTGACCTTGTTTAAAAACCAAAAAATTTCTTTTTATTTCAAGCTTTCTAGCCGGACTACTTTCTTTTTTCTGAAATACATATTAAGTTCTTTAAATATTCCTAATATGATCTATGAATTTAAAGGTTCTGGCATTATCAGTTATTGCTTCTTCAACTATGTTTATAGGTTCTCAACAATCTGCCAACGCTCATCATCCTGGTATTTGCAGAAGAAATCTTAGAGATGCAGCCAAATTAGTGGCTAAGTTAAATGATTTTGAAGTGGTACGTGTTGGGAGTTCACTCCCAACAGCTTTTCATGAAGATGCAGTGGATTCAGGTGGGGTTTTTATCACAGGTTGCGAAGGAGACGTTGTTTTCGATCAAACAGGATTGATAAATCTGAGATTTAACGTTACCAGGGTGCGTAGGCAATATTACTTAGGAACAGCACCTTTCGACTTCTAAGCTTAATGAAGCTTCTAAATATAAAAATATATTAGCTTACATGAATTGCTGGATATTCAGGTTCGTCTAAATGGAGCTCTTTTCTAATTAGGCGAGCTTTCTTATAAAGATTCATTGTCTCCTTTCTTCCTGTTGCTTTAGCTGCTTTAAGCATTACTTTTGAATACTCTTTATTTAGTTGTGCTTTTTTCATCAATACTCCTTTGGAATTTTATAAAAGAATTGAATTGGGCTTACCAATATCACTTCTGCTAAGAGGTTTCTATCTCTAGCTTAAATCTCTTCTGAGATAAGTAGAAGCTAACATATTGAGAACCACCTTGGCTGATTCAATTGGTAAAAGATAAGACATCTGCTAGAAATGTATTTCTTGAGTTGTGTTTCTGGGGTTGCTTTTGTTTTAGCTATCTAGACTGTATTGGTAAAAATTTTTATTTCTCGAAAACTGGGTAAAGGTTGAATCAAGTTAATATCTCTAATTAAAAAGGCGTATTAATCTATTTTGCATCTTTTTTATGTCCATAGCATACAAGTTAATCTGCCCCTCTTGCGCCAAGCGATTACCCAAGGCAACATAGGCGACCAACCTGTAAATTGATATACCTTTCATGTGCTCTGCTTGTGCATGGAACTTGCTTAGTAAGGTTGGTGTTGGATTAAAGCTAAATAAAGAGAATTGCTTTCACAGGCTTCTTATTACAAACATATTTAAAACAACTAACATGCAACCATTTTCAATTTTTAGAACTTTTTCAAACAAATCTGTTCAAGTTTTCAGGAGAACACCACCATTAGTTTTTGCGATGTCCGTTCTTTCTTTAGGTGGTCTTATAGGTTTTATTAGCGCATCCAAAATTCTTGTGAGTGGTTTAAGACCTGTAGCAAATAGCATTACTGTAACTGGAGCTAGTACAGAAAGAATAGAAAGCGATGTGGCGAAATGGGATATTAAAGTTCTATCTGAAGGTTCTTCTCAATTAGATTCGTATAAAAAGCATCAGGCTTCTATAAAAAAAACATTAGATTTCCTGAATAGGTATGGGGTTAACAATGATGAATCTCAATCTGTAGCTTTATTGCCTGCTTCGCAATCGAAACTTATAACAAAGAATTCTAAGACAGGTAACATTACTTCTACTAAATGGATTACTAGTCAATGGATAGAAATAGAAAGTACTGATGTTTATAAAATTGATCAAACACATCGCAAGATAAGTAACCTCCTTGGCAAAGGAGTAGATGTACAACCAAGAAGACCAGAATTTACATATACAAAACTTGCCACCAAAAGAGTCGATATGCTTTCAAAAGCTACTAAGGATGCTAGAGCTCGTGCTGAAGCAATTGTATTTGAAGCGGGTTCTAAGTTAGGTAGTGTAAGGAAAGTAGATACGGGTGTGTTTCAAATTACAGTGCCTAATTCAACAAGTGTTGGGAGATGGGGCTCTTATGACACAAGAACAATTAAAAAAGACATTACAGCAGTAATGGGAGTAACTTTTGAAGTTGAATGATAAAATTGTATTCAATACAATGATTTACAGATTGTTGATTTTCTTTAATATGATATATATCTATTCAATAGATATTCACTTTGCATAACTAGAAAACGACTTTAATACCTTTTTGCTTTTATTTGCTCTATTTTTGCACAACCTTTGCACGTGTACTTTTAAATATAAAACCAAACCTCATAGTCATACTGCTAGTCCATAATAATCCACAAATTGAAGCGATTAATTTTGAGAAAAATGAAATCTCATTTTCAGATAAAGAGCTTATAATTATATTATTAATTAATACATTTTGATAGAAACTATTAATTATATTTAAAACTATTAGATTAATGATAATAGTTCCCCCAGATATAAGATATTGTAAAGTAATTCCATTAAAGCTTTTCTTGACTTTTGGCTTTCGTGATATTCTAAGAAACGTATATAAAATTAAAGTACCTGATAGCTCTGCTATTAGTCCACTTGCGTTTATTCCAAGCTTAGGCTTTAGCAGAACATATAGTATTGCATTTGTCGTAAAAGCAATTGATGAGGCTTTTAGGTAATGAGGTAAATAGCTAAAATATTTAGTAATTAATGGCATTAATTTTTAAAAAACTAAGAAATTGCTGTTAAACTAAATTAGTATATCAAACATACTATACCTGATTAAATCTTTAAAAATCTATCAACAATAATACCATAAAATATTTCAATATTATTGAATTCTTGTTTATGCACGTAATTGGAAAAACTATATATGTTAAAATATTTCATTTTTAGAAATTATAAATATCAATAGACTGCGTAAAAATTCTTTTTTTAGGTTCTATTATTTTACTTGGTAGAATATTTATTTCCATGACTAACCTGAAGTCAATAGTTATAATCTAGACAATTCTATTTGGACTTGTTATTAATAAGGTTTATTGATTCGTGGATTAAACTTTTGTCAAAAATTCAACATCTTAATTGGCAAGAATTCGACCTATGCGTATCAAGTATCACAAAAGCCTGTTCCAAAAAAGCCTTTTCTGGAGTGTTTGGTTTTCCACGAGGAGGACTATGTCTTGCAGTAGCGTTAAGTCATTCTTTAGGCATTCCTTTAATCGACTTCCCTAAGAAAGGTTGCTTAGTAGTAGACGATGTGTATGAAACTGGTGCTACTTTACGTAGTATCGCTGAGTTCCCTGATATTACTTTTTTCGTTTGGGTTAGCAAAGTGAAGCCAGATTGGTGGGAAGCCGTTGAAGTTTGTGATCCAGCCGTTTGGCTAGTATTCCCTTGGGAAAATAAAGGGAGTGCAGTAGCTGATCAGAAAGCTTATAAATACAAACAATCTTTACCCTTGAGAAAGGTTTCTGAATAGTCACCAATCAAGATAACCATAGAGATGGCGTAGAGGCCCTCATAAAAACTGTCTTTTCAGTATTGCTGATGCATAGCTCTTGATTATTTGTTGGAAATGACCATTTTCTCTAGACATCCCTGATATTAAACTTAGCTTCCTGTTAAATTCTTATCTCATTTTACAATCCAACTATTCCAGGAGATCTCAAGAATAATTACATTACAATTAAACAAGAAGAAAAAACACTTTGACTACTTATTTAATCACTGGATCTAATAGAGGGATTGGACTTGAGTGTTGTCGTCAATTAAAAAAACGTGGAGATGATGTTATCGCTACATGTAGAACATCATCTACTGAATTAGATGCATTGGGTGTAAGAGTTGAGTCTGGAGTTGATGTCACATCAGGTGCTTCTGCTTTGAAATTAAAAAATAAACTTCAAAAGACAAAAATAGACGTCTTAATTCACAATGCTGGCATAGCAGAATTTAATTCCTTGTCACAACTCGATCCTGAAAGTGTTATTCGTCAATTTGAAGTTAATGCATTAAGTCCGTTATGCTTTACACATGCATTACTGGATTACTTGGGCTTAGGTTCCAAAGTTGTTCTGATGACAAGCCGTATGGGATCGATTGAAGATAATACCTCTGGAGGTTCTTATGGTTACAGGATGTCAAAGGTCGCTCTTTGCATGGCAGGTAAATCATTGTCTATTGACTTAAAACCCCGTGGGATTTCTGTAGGCATTTTGCACCCTGGTTTGGTAAGTACACGAATGACTGGATTTACCTCTAATGGAATCACTCCAGAGCAATCTGTTAATGGATTAATTAAAAGAATCGACTGTTTAAACCTTCATAATTCTGGTACCTTTTGGCATTCAAATGGAGAGGTACTACCTTGGTGACGTTCAAGTTTTGATTTAGAAGACAAGGGATCTTTCTTAAAGCTTTTCAACTGGCCTGCATAAAATTTAACAATACTCTTAATTAATTTTCAGGTTACATCTTTAGATATGGAATAAAATGTTGATACAGGTTAGGAGTAGATGATTATGAACCTAATATTGCAACTAATCCTGGTTATAATTGGAGCAGGATTTACTATTGTAATTTTAAGATATGCTTTTTCAAATACTGGGAAAGCTAAGGAGGCTTTTATTACTATAGATGGAACGAAGCTTTCTTCTAAGAAAGAAGTAGATGAATATGAACTTATTTATAACTCTTTAGAATGGATTTACCAAGATGAATCTATTATCAAAGATCGAAAAAGAAGAGGTATAAATAAATTTAACCTATCTTTTATTGAGAAGTTAAAAAACGAAGGATTTAAAGATCTAAAGACTTTAATGTCACATAGGGAAGATTTAAAAAACTTAGCTGAAATATTTCAATCCTCAAATGATATTAAATGAACAATATTGAATCCATAAGCCTTTAGCTGCATAGACTACCTTTATTAGAAATAGTTCATTTTTTAAAAAAGAATTTATATCCGTTGTAATAAGACAAATTAAGTAATTGAAAAAAGATTGCTTATTAATTTGGAAAATTGTATTAATTCTTGTAACCACACACCGATTCTTCAACTATCTTGTAAATAGTTTCATTACGGAGGTGATCCATTGTCGTATCTACCGATCGGTCAAGGGTCAATGGGAATTGATTCAGTGAAGTGCTCAGTGACTCCAGCCTTGAAAGGTTTCATAATTAATAGATTTATATAGCTTCTAAAGCAATTTTTAGATCTGTTGATTAAAGAACCAGTGATTTCTCACTGGTTCTTTTTTTTTCGGACCGTCACTTTTGTTGGGGAAAATGATTTTTTTAGAATTCTTTATGTAATAAAAGCTACATGATTCTCTTGGATTTCTGCTATTGTCATTAAAAATTTTTAGAACATTGAGCGAGCTTTCTGTTATTTCATATTCAGCATGTATTGCTTGTCTGGGGATATTAGTTATTTTCTTCTCCTTTGAAGATGATGACGATCAAGGTGGAGGCAAGATGATGCCAGTTCGCGTGAAAAACTGAAATACTTTTATTTAAAATTTAATCTATACAACTTTCTTTGATTTTAGCTGAAAAGATTTGTTGTTTTTCTATTTACCCTATTGATATTTTGTTTATTTACTACTAGCGTTAACTCATTAATTTTTATAAGACTTGTGAATTTATAAACATTGCTCAATTTTACAGGCTATAAGATTGAAATGTTGAGAAGCTTTACTATTCAAAACCTATGAAAAATAAAGAGATTAGCTATAAAGATTTTTCTAAGAAGCAATTAGATAATTTAAAGGAAAGTTATATAAACAGTAGAGTAATGTCGATGTCAGAAAAGGAGCTTAGAGATTTTGTGCTTATCACAATTACTGATCAAATAAAAGAAACTGTTGGTAATGAAGAGGAAAAAGAAGCATGGAAAGAAATGAAAGATTTTTTTGGAAATAAGTTTACTAAAATTATTAAGGAGATACTTCAGGAAACTGACCCTTTAGAAGAAGAGACAACTTCTGAAAAGAGGGATTTAGAACAAAGACTTGAATTATTAGAGCAAAGAAAGAAAGAAAGTAGTAATTTAAATCAGGATATGTGGTAAAAAATTCTTTTAATACTTCTTTTGGTTATATTAATAGTTAGGTTGACTATTGATATGGTTCACTTTCTAAGTCCATTACTTTGCTTAGTTCTTTTACAAAAGGTTTGAAATTGCATTTTGCATCTCCATCATTCGAATATTCACCATAACCAGCCTCGACACACAGTCGGTCACCATTACCATTAAAGTCTTTGCGATGATTTTCAACGAAATGAAAAAGATCTTCACCTGTAAGCTTCTCTTTAATTTGTTTTGAACCTGAGTTTTTTGCGGAGGTTGATTTTATTAGACGATTTTTGAATTTGCTCATGATTTTATTTTTTGTCCTTTATACCTTTCAACTTATAGCTTTTAATATGCATAAATACATTGAGTAAACTAAGAGTAACTTTTAAATTGAATGAGAGCATCATATATAGTCAGTGAAAAGCTACTACAGCATTAAAAGCAACAAAATATTGTGATACAAAGGTATTTATACTTATTTCTCTTCATTCTGTTTTTATGTCTTCAACGCAAAATCTTTTTCCTTAAATAAAGAATTTAAGGAAAATTGCAATTAAAAGGTTTTTAATTGCAATTAGCTAAAAAGCTTATTCCCCATCTTGTTGAGCGTAATAAAAGAATTGAGATGCTCCAAAAAAAGCTCCAAGACCAGCTAATGCTGCTCCTAAATTAAATCCCTGTGAAGGCTTGATTATGCCTATGTCTGAGGGATGAGGTAATTGAGTTGCTAAATCAGTTAAATGAGTAGGATCAATCATTGAAAGAAAGGAAATACAAGTGTTTATTTGTAGCCCAGGTGGCCACTTTGCCATACCCGTGGCGCCTGATTTTACATTAGTTTTTGAACCTATCCCGAAAGCTGAATTAGATTGACAAATAAATAAAGATAAAGACCTTTAACTATTACTACCATATCTATTTAGTTGCATGTATCCTTCATCAAACACAGCGCCTTTTCTTTCTAAAAACTATGCAGACCTATGGTAATCCAGATGTCACTTATGACTTCTGGGCCGGTAATGCCTCGGTTACCAATCGCTCTGGTCGATTTATTGCCTCGCATGCTGCGCATACAGGAATGATCGCTTTTGGGGCTGGTTCAAATACACTTTTTGAACTTTCTCGATTTGACCCTTCTTTGCCTATGGGCGATCAAGGACTAATATTCCTTCCTCATCTAGCAACAATAGGTGTTGGCTTTGACGATGCTGGAGTTTGGACTGGAGCAGGTGTTTTAACGATTGCGATAGTTCATTTGATCCTATCCATGGTTTATGGAGCAGGAGGTTTGATGCATGCTATTTATTTCCCTGATGACATGCAGAAAAGCAACGTAGCTCAGGCAAGAAAGTTTAAATTGGAATGGGACAACCCAGACAATCAGACTTTTATTCTTGGCCATCATTTAATTTTATTCGGAATTGCTTGTGCCTGGTTTGTTGAATGGGCACGAGTTCATGGGATATATGATCCTGCTATAGGAGCAGTGAGACAGGTTAATTACAACCTTGACCTATCTATGATTTGGCAAAGACAGGTTGATTTCCTGAGTATTGATAGCCTAGAAGATGTCATGGGAGGTCATGCATTTTTAGCTTTTGTAGAGATCATAGGTGGTTGTTTTCATGCAATAGCAGGCTCTACAAAATGGGAAGACAAGCGATTGGGCTCTTATGACAAGTTAAAGGGAGCAGGATTGCTTTCTGCTGAAGCAATTCTTGCATTTAGTCTTGCAGGAATTGGTTGGATGGCTATTGTTGCTTCTTTCTGGGTTTCACAAAACACTACTGTTTTCCCAGTTGAGTTTTACGGAGAACCATTAAACAGAGCTTTCATTGTTGCCCCAGCGTTTGTTGATTCTATTGACTACAGCAATGGTATTGCACCGTTAGCTCATTCTGGTCGTTGTTGGACGGCTAATTTTCATTACATTGCTGGTTTCTTTGCATTGCAAGGACATTTATGGCATGCTCTTCGTGCAATGGGTTACAACTTTAAAGATATTGGATCCAGACTTAGAACAGGAAATGTTTTAAGCTAGTGCTATTGCTTTTTTTCTATCAACCCCGTTATTAAACGGGGTTTTTTTTTGATTGATATTTGAACTTTGCTCGAGATATTTATTCTTAAGAATTAGAGATTTTAAGTTTTTCTTCAAAAACTCTTTTTGTTTTGTCTATTCATTTGATCAAAGATTGTAATTTCATTTAGTCATTTATAAAATTACTTGTGATTCCACAGGAAAAGTAAGACAGGACCTTCCTTTTAATTCTTCTAACTCAATAACTACTGATAAACCAGTTACATCTTTGCCTGCGCTTCTGAGTATGCTTGAAACACAAGTAGCTGTCCCGCCAGTAGCAAGCAAGTCGTCAATAATGACAAATGACTGGTAGTTTTTCAGGGCACTTTTTTGTATAGAAAGAGAGTTCTGACCATATTCAAGATCATAGGATCTTGTTAATAAATCGCCTGGCAATTTATTAACTTTTCTTGCTACAATCATAGGTTTCAATGACTGCATTGCTATTGCAGTCCCAAAGATAAACCCTCTTGCATCTATAGAAATAATCGCATCCGCTTTTTTAATTATCTTAGAAGAAGACATATCTTTGATTAGTTCTAGAAAATTGTCTGGATGTTGTAAAACAGGTAAAATGTCTCTAAAGAGGACTCCTTTTTTAGGGAAGTCTGCATACTGGGTTATAAACTTAGTTAAGTCATCAGACATTAGGGTTCTCTTCTATAAAGCTGTATAAATATATTGCAATTACATTTAACTGTGTTTTTTTTGATTTGAAATGTCTGCTGTTCTTATTAGAGGTTTTCACAATAGAAATTTCCAAAGTTTAATTGCATGTTTTTTATGAAAAGGATTTTTGGCCGTTGGCTTATTCTTGATTGGCAGACAATGTCATTACAAGAGAAGTTGAGATTTAAAAGACTTTGTTTGTTGCCTTTGCTAGCGTATGCCGTTTATATTTTCTTACGCTTATATACCCCTGTATTCATATTGGTAGGAGTTGGATATATTGCTTACAAAAAATATGAGAAAGGGAAACTAAAAAAATGACAAAGTCTTTAAGAGTTATTGAACTTGCAGAGAAGTTAAAGATTAGTACCCATGAATTGATTGCCGTTTGCGTATTATTAGAGATATCCGCGACTTCAAATATTAGTTGTTTAACTAAGAATGATGTAGAGAAGATTATCAAGTACTACAAGCAATAAAAAAGCCAGACGTACAATCGAAACGCATGTTTGGCTTTTTTAAGCTTGGCAGCCTAACGACTTTTACTTGGATGAGGTTACTGCCGCTGAAGGCACCCTTCTTGCCCTTCTTGCTCTTCTTGGCTTAGGAGTTTCTTTGTTTACTGTAGGGACATCTTTATTGGCAACTGCCTTTTTGGGAGTTCTCTTTTTGGCAACTGCTTTTTTGGGAGTTGCTTGTTTTACAGCAGCTTTCTTAGTTGTTGTTTTTTGACTAGTTTTCTTTTTAGCGGCTGATTTCTTTGAACTTCCTTTCTCGGAAGAAGGTTTCTTGATTTCAGATCTTTTGCGATTTCGATGAGACAGAATCAATGCCCATTCTTCAGCAGATACGTTAGTCGGCTTGTTTCCATGTAATTCTGTTTGCTTCGCAGCTTTTTCTATGTCTTTAATAAGATTTTTCCAAGATGCGGCATAGCGCTTATCAGATTGAGACTTTGCACCTGATTCAACAAGAGTCTCAACTACGCCTTCTGGAGTTACTTTTTTGCGACGTCGATTGAAAATTTCTTTTTGAAGAGTGGCAATCATTGCCAAAGCCTTTGCTGAAACTTTGATAGTGAGTTGAGCCATTTAAGTAGTTAAGTCCTATATCTAACATCTACCATAAATATGGCATTAATGACAAATTGAAGATAATAAATAGGACTTCGCTGATAATTTGATGATGGAGCACTGGGGCTTGAAAAGGCAGCTGCCATATCACTCATTGAATGTCTATATGTTGCAAATATTTTTAGAAGACTAACTGCTATCTATCAATTTAAATTGTTCAGATTGATACCATATTGGATAGCTACCGAGTTGAGATCTTTCACAGAAAGAGTTGAAAAGTAATTTTGAATATATTGATAGGCATTAAATCTTTCTTTTAAGTCTGTTCCTTTATAAATTTTCCGAGAGACTCTTAATACTAAATGATGCTTGGTCATTGGATTCATTGACTGAGGCTTCTTGGCAGTTCTTTTGCGAAGCTATAAGGTTTAAGCTAAATGCTTAGAAAACTGACTTGAAGAATGTTTTAACTATAGTACAAATATACCAGTCAGTTGTCAACGTGAAGAAGGCTTAATGGTTTGAGTCGATTTAAGGCGTCTGGAATTGCTAGTTCTCGGAACATCTACAAGCGGTAGCTATTTGTATACTTCGACAAGCAATCTCAAGTTCAATAAGAAAATTGCTGTAAAGCAATATCTTTACATGACTATTCGTGCAGTTACTCAGAACTCATGATAGCAATGCCGAAAAAGAAAATAACCATGTTTTATTCGGGCAATGATCTTTTAGAAAACTCTTTAGAAAGTCTCTCTGTAATCATTATTTCTATGCAAGGCTATTTTTATGGGCGCGCATTTATGGTTATCATTAAAAGTTAAAACTTTATATGTGAATCTGTTAGCATTAGAAATGTGAATACTATTTCCTTGTGTAACCTTAATGGTAATACAGGGTTTCATGTTTTAGATGAATAACAAGCTTAAAGAAAGGGAAGATGATTGGAATCATATAAAAAAGTTACTCGACTCTGGCGAATTAAAGTATAAATGTGGAAATTACAAAGGCTCTTTAGATGATAAGCGTAAAGCAATAAAGATCCTTGAAGAATATTCCAGTATTAATAATCACTTTACAACTAAATATAAGTCTTACGTAAAGAAGTTAATGGATAAGAATACTAAGTACGACTTAATCAATGATTATAAGCTAAAAATTGATCATCTTAAAAAAGTAGAGATAATAAGTTCCCTATTAAAGAGAAGTAATGATAAATATAAAGAAGGTGACTATAAAGCAGCAGCAAGGGCTTTAAGGAGGTCAGAGAAATATTTTTGAACTAATAAAATCATGTATGGTTAATAACTTTGATTGCTGATTTGCGTTAAAATTCTCCTATTCCTTATTAAAGGTATCTCATACCTAGGCTAAATTTTATGCAAATAATATATGTTAATTATAATCTATTATTAGTTAGAAATTATTGATTATTTTTTCTAAATATTTTTTCAATAATTTGTCCCCCTGAGACAATTATTGTTTCTACTGAAGAACTAAC
>QCFW01000020.1 GCA_003280135.1 Prochlorococcus sp. AG-363-N16
TTAATTGGTGTTGCAGGACTTTTAAATGGAGGAGGGAATGGTCTTTGGTTACTTGTAGTTAGTTCTTCTCTTTTAGGAATAGGCGTTACCCTCTCCATTGGAGGTGCAGATATGCCTGTTGTTATTTCTCTTTTAAATAGCTATTCAGGAATTGCAGCTGCCGCGGCAGGTTTTGTTGTAGGTAGTCAATTGTTAGTAGTTGCAGGTGCAATGGTTGGAGCTGCGGGCTTAATTCTTACTCAAGTTATGTGCAAAGGAATGAATAGATCTTTAGTTTCAGTACTTTTTGGTGGAGCATTAGGAGTTAATACTAATTCCTCTTCAGATTCTTCTGGTGAATATGCAAACATTACAAGTTGTAGTGCTGAAGAGTGTGCACTAACTTTGGAGGCTGCTGAAAGAGTTGTCGTTGTTCCTGGTTATGGATTGGCGGTTGCACAGGCTCAACATACTCTTAGAGAAGTCACTAAGGCCTTAGAAAATAAAGGTATTGATGTTACCTATGCTATTCACCCTGTTGCAGGAAGAATGCCTGGTCACATGAATGTACTTCTTGCTGAAGCTGATGTCCCTTACGATCAACTTAAAGAAATGGATGTTATAAATCCTGAATTTCCAGCAACTGATGTTGTTTTAGTGTTAGGAGCAAATGATGTGGTTAATCCGCAAGCAAAGAATGATAAAAGCTCTCCTTTGTATGGGATGCCAGTTCTTGATGTTCAAGAAGCGAGAACTGTTTTTGTGATAAAAAGAGGAATGAATGCTGGTTATTCTGGTATAAAAAATGATTTATTCGAACTACAAAACACATCAATGGTTTTCGGGGATGCAAAGAAAGTTTTAGGAGATTTATTAGTAGAGCTAAAGGAGTTGGGTATTGACGGAAAAGGTTAATTGTAATTACTTCCAGTTGAATTTGTTAAAACAGCTTGACCTTAAGCCTTTCAATCAACGCTTCCCATGGATAGGGGGAGACTTGCAAACACTAAGGGACACTTTTGTTGCAGATACCTTACCTTTCAAGCCTGGAGAGTCTATCCATATTGAAGTACCAGAGATCCCTAGTGGATTTGCTGGGAAAGGAAAATTATTGGCTTTTCTCGATAGACCATTGACACTATCTAGTCCTAGGGGATTAGTTCTAATGCTTCATGGTTTGGGTGGTTCTAGTCAGCGGAGAGGATTAAGACGAATGACATTTTCGTTAGTTGAAGCTGGCTTTGCAGTATTGAGATTAAACTTACGTGGGGCAGATCCTGGGAGAGAGCTTGCCGGTGGAACATACTCCGCTAAATGTAATAGTGATATAGAGCCCGTTATTTTGAAGGCAAGGGAATTAAGTAAGGAATTATTAGTCAATTCAGATAGACATAAAATAAAACGACTACCTCTTTTCGGGGTTGGCCTTTCTTTAGGGGGCACAATTTTACTAAATGCTTGCTTAGGGCCACTTAGCAAACTTTCTAATACCAGTACTTTATTAGATGGGTTAATTTGTGTAAGTAGTCCTTTAGATCTTGCTCAATGCAGTGCATCTATAGAGAAGCCCAGAAATACTTTTTACCAATATTGGCTTTTAAACCGCTTGATCCGTCAGACACTCGCAGACCCCTTTGGTATTAGTGATGAAGAAACTAGTCTTTTTGCTTCTAAAGGTCATTTTGATTTGCGAAAAATTAAATCTATAAGACAATTTGACACTCTTGTTACTGCTCCTAGATGGGCATTTGGAGGTGTAGATGATTATTATCGTGAAGCATCTCCGATTAATTTATTACTTGAAAAATCATATGCTTTGCCACAAACTTTTTTTATACAAGCTCTTGATGACCCTTGGGTACCAGCAGAGGCTGTAAAGAAATTATCCGATGAGATTGATCGCATGAGTTTATCTGAAAAGCTAAAAGTAATCTTGACTACTACCGGTGGCCATAATGGTTTCCATGGTAAAAATGGGTGTTGGGGAGATGATTTGGTTAGAAATCTACTGATCAGTGTTTCTAGTTCTATTATCTAATGCTTATTCATTAAGGGGGTTTTTTTTAAAATATAGTCTTTTATCGGTTTCCCTCTAATAATATGTTCCCGTACTATTTTTTCAATTAAAACAGGCGAAACTTTGTAATACCAAATCCCGTCAGGCCAAATTAAAAGTATAGGTCCTTGCTTACATATTCTCAGACAGTCGATTTTGCTCCTAAGAACAATTCCTTCTGGTCTTTGAGGATCTTCAAGTTTTAATTCATGCAAGATTCTCTTTAATGCTTGCCAACTTTTAAGACCTTCATTCGCTTCACAACAGGCAGGTTTTGTTGGTGTTGCACAAAGAAGTAGATGATGGCTAACCGAAAGGCTCATCTTTTGTGAGATTATTTCGGAAATTGACGAACGTTTTTTTGTGCAAGCTCTTGAACTTCTTTACGAGCCCATTGATCTACATAAATTATATCTGAAAGGTTTGGATCTAA
This sequence comes from Prochlorococcus sp. AG-363-N16, assembly GCA_003280135.1. Taxonomy (GTDB): domain Bacteria; phylum Cyanobacteriota; class Cyanobacteriia; order PCC-6307; family Cyanobiaceae; genus AG-363-N16. The sequence goes on from QCFW01000020.1 coordinate 2,469, forward strand.
CCGTAGTTCGTTGATATGCTTTTCACAAGTCGATTCAATTAGTTTCGGAATATTTAGGAAATGGATTTTTTCTTTGAGAAATAACGCTACTGCCTCTTCATTTGCAGCATTTAAAACAGCAGGCATTGTCCCACCTGACTTGCCAGCACTATAGGCAAGTCTCATGCATGGATACTTAGTAGTATCTGGGGCCTTAAAGCTAAGGTGTTGTATCTCAGCAAGGTTTAATCTTTTCCATGGAGTCGCTATTCTATTAGGCCAACTCATCGCATATAAAATAGGAAGTTTCATATCCGGCCAACCCATTTGAGCAAGAACTGATGAATCAGCCAGCTCTATCATTGAATGAATAATACTTTGTGGATGAATTACTATTTCTATATTTTCGTAATCAAGGCCAAATAAATAATGAGCTTCAATAACCTCAAGACCTTTGTTCATCAGAGTTGCTGAGTCAACTGTGATTTTTCTTCCCATGCTCCAATTTGGATGACTAGTGGCATCCTCAACGGTGACCTTCCTAAGGTCATTTGTTGACCAATCTCGAAAGGCTCCACCAGATGCAGTGAGCTGTATATTTCTTAGCCCAGGAGTTGGGATACCTGTGGATAGCCTTGCATTCTCAGCCCATGGAGTACCTTGAAGACATTGAAAAATTGCTGAATGCTCTGAATCAGCGGGTAGCAAGCGACTCCCACTACGTTTTAATTCAGGCAATACAACAGGACCTGCAGCTATTAGCGTCTCTTTATTTGCTAAAGCAATATCTTTTCCGGCTTTTATAGCGGCGAGTGTAGGAAGTAAGCCAGCACATCCAACAATGCCAGTTATTACAATGTCAGCAGGTTCCCATGAAGCGGCAATCTCAAGTCCCTCTAAACCACTAAATAACTCAGGCAACTGCTTAGGCCTGTCTGTGAGGTCTAAATCATTTAACAAATCACGAAGTTTCAAAACATTCGTTTCTTCAGGCAGTGCAACTACCTCCGGCTGATGCACTTTTATTTGTTTAAGGAGAAGATCTAAGTTTTTTCCCGCTGTCAATGCAACTACTTTAAATTCCTCAGGGAATTCTTCAGCTATTTCAAGAGTTTGTGTGCCTATAGAACCAGTGGAGCCAAGCACGCTAATGGCTTTCACAATGTCTAGGCAGCTATTCTCTAGTCTCTCATTTTATGGTTTCCTATAGAGCAAAAAGTAAACTATATGAGAATTAATGACAAGAAAATTAAATTCTAATCCAGTCTGTAACTCCTTTTGGTTTGTCTATTAGCTCTATACCTTGCTTCTTAAGCTCTTGTCTTATTTGGTCCGCTTTTGCAAAGTCTTTAGATTTTTTTGCAATTGTTCTTTCCTTTATTAATAATTCAATTTTTTCATGCTCTATAGATTCTTTTGTTTTGTTGCTGATATTTTCTTTGAGCTCTTTGGTTAAACCTAGAACACTAGATAAATCTACGAGGAGATGCCATCTTTCTTTGAAATCATCTAATTCAATTCTTGAAAGTGATTTATCGTTATTACGTTCTAATTGATTTGCTAATGCTTTAAGAGGACGAGCAAGTTCAAAGAGGAGAGCGAGCGCTGCAGATGTATTAAGATCATCATCAAGTGCTTCTATAAATTTTAGACGTATTTTTATATATGGCTTATGAATTGAGAGGTCAGTATCTTTTGTGTATTTATTTTGAGGACTTTCATTTGATTCATTACTGAAATTTTTATTGTTTAAATCTAAACATAGAGCATTGTTTAGACCTTTCCATCCATTAGATGCAGCTTTAAGAGCTTCATCAGTAAAGTCTAGTGGTTTACGGTAATGAGCTTGCAATACAAATAATCTTAGAGTCATTGGCGAGACCCCCTTTTCAAGAAGGGCTCTAATCGTTGTGAAATTACCAAGAGACTTACTCATTTTCTCCCCTTCAACATTCACCATTCCATTGTGAAGCCAAAATCTTGCAAGTTTTTTACCTGTTGCTGCTTCAGATTGAGCAATTTCATTTTCATGGTGAGGAAATATCAAATCTGCACCACCTAAGTGAATGTCTATTGTCTCACCTAATTCTTTAAGCACCATTGCAGAACATTCTATGTGCCATCCGGGCCTGCCTGTGCCCCAAGGAGACTCATAACCTGGTTCACCTTCTTTTATGGCTTTCCATAATGCAAAATCAAAAGGATGATTTTTCCTCTCTGCCTCACTTTTTGTTACGCGACCACCCGCATTAAGTTTTTGTTCTTTGAGATCCCTTCCACTTAGATTTCCATAATTAGCATGCTTCATGACTGCAAAGTAAACGTCTCCGTCAATGGAGTAAGCAGCCCCTTTCTCTTTCAATGTACTTATCATTGAACGAATTTCGCTTAAACATTTAGTCGCTTTGGGCATTCTGTCAGGTCGCAAAATTCCCAAGGCATCCATATCTTTATGGAATTCTCTAATATTTCTCTCGCTAACTTCTGACATCGTTGAGTTCTCTTCAATTGCTCGTTTTATTATCTTGTCGTCAATATCTGTGAAGTTCTGAATGAAAGTAACTTTGTTTCCTTTCCATATCAGATATCTTCGCAAAATATCCCAAACGATGTAACTGCGAGCATGTCCTAGGTGACAGAGGTCATATACTGTAACCCCACAGCAGTAAATACTTACTTCATTTGGTTTTAAACTGTAGAAAGGCTCTGTCTTGCCTGTCAGTGTGTTTCGTAACCTTAGGGACACGTTTTTAATGATTGAGGGTGCAAAAAGTTATAGGCATGAGATTATGACCTTTTTTATTTCGCAGCCATCCAGTTGTCACCAGTAGCTGTTTCTACTACTAGCGGGACACTCAACTTCACTGCACTTTCCATGGTTGTTTTTACTAACTTTCTGACTTCAGTAAGTTCTGAAGGATCTACTTCTATTACAAGTTCATCGTGTACTTGTAATAGAAGATTTGCTGAGAAACCATTTTCTTTAAGTTTTTTATTGAGTTGCACCATAGCAATTTTGATAATATCTGCACTTGAACCTTGAATAGGGGCATTTGCAGCAGCTCTTAACTGTTGAGCTTCCATACCCGCTTTTCTTGCTCGTTCAAGGTCTATCTTGAAAGGATCTTGACCTTTTAGTCTTCCTAAGCCATTTTTATCAAAGTGAAAGTATCTACGTCTACCCAGTAAGGTTTCAACATAGCCTTTGCTTAAGGCATACCTTTCTTGTAACTGAAGAAAAGAAAATACTTTTGGGTAACGCTCTTTATAACGATTTAGGAAATCTTTAGCCTTTGATTGACTAACTCCAGTTGAACGTGCGAAACGTTGAGGACCCATTCCGTAAATTACACCAAAGTTGATTGTTTTACCTATACGTCTCTCATCATCAGTAACTGAATCTTTTTCAAGTAGTAGCTTAGCTGTTAAAGCATGTACATCATCACCATTTTTATATGCTTCTTGAAGAACCACCTCCTCAGATAGATGTGCAAGGATTCTTAACTCAATTTGGGAGTAGTCAGCACTTAATAATTTCCAATTTTCTTGAGGAAGAAAAGCTTTCCTTATCCTCCTGCTAAATTCAGTACGGATTGGAATGTTTTGTAAATTAGGATTACTACTACTTAGCCGGCCAGTTGCTGTAACTGCTTGATTAAAATCTGTATGAACTCTTCCTGTTTCGGCTTCAACTAGTTGAGGAATAGCATCTACGTATGTACTAAGTAGTTTACTAAGAGTTCTATGCTCTATTAATAATGGAATAAGTGGGTGGCTATCTTCAAGTCTTTCTAAAACATTGGAATCGGTACTCCAACCTGTTTTTGTTTTGCGAGATTTCTTTTTGTCAAGACCTAATTGTTCAAAAAGTATGTCTCCTAATTGCTTGGGGGAATTTAAATTGAATTCATTACCTGTATGCGCGTAAGCTTTAGATTCAAGCTGTTTAATTGCATTATTTAATTCTTCCGATAAATCTTTTAAGAAGTTTATGTCGATACGAATTCCTCTCGCTTCCATATCAGCAAGTATTGGTTCTAGAGGTTGTTCTACTTTTTCAAGAAGCTTTACTAAGTCAGCACTCATCTCTTCAAGACCTCTTCTTATTATAAAAGAAAGCTTTCTTGTTAAATAGACGTCCATTCCACAGTAGAGACTTGCCGTTAAAACATCTACCTCTTTAAAGCTTTTTCCTTTTCCTACAATCTCTTTATAGCTAGTTGGAGTAAAGTTAAACTCTCTTTTGGATATCTCTTCAAGACTATGTTTTTGAACGGAATCTAGGAGGTAGTCTCCAAGAAGAGTATCCATAATCACCCCTTCAAGAGGAATTCCATGATTGAGAAAAACTAATCGATCATATTTCGCATTTTGCAAAACCTTAGGGTGCTGATTACTTTTTAGCCAAGGTGTTAACGCATTTATCACAAGCTCAAGAGGCAGTTGTTCAATTTTTTCTTCTGTTAACACCACGTTTAAGTTATGAGTTAACGGTATATAAGCCATATCTTGAGAGCCTTCTCCCCAACAAAAACCAATGCCTACAAGTTCCGCTTTAAAAGTATTTAAAGAAGTCGTCTCAGTGTCAACTGCAACCTGTTGGTTAACCTCTGAACATTTCATTAAAGTTTTTACAAGTTCATCAAGTTGTGATTGCTTATGAATTATCTTTGGTTTAATTATAGGAATGTTTTCGTTTTGTCTAATCTTGCTGGCTGAATCAGGTTTTTGATTTTGAGAAATAGTTTCATCAGGACTTAGATGATTTTGGTTAAACCCTCCTTTTGAAAAGCTTGAAATAAAGCTTGGTAATTGTCTTGCAAGGCTTTGTAACTCTAGTTTCTCAAGAGATGCCTTTAATTTTTCTTGATTAAAACCACTTAGTTCGAAATTGATGTTTTCAGTTATGGGAACTTCAGTCAGTATCTCTGCAAGGAATCTAGAAAGGTAGGCGTTCTCTTTATCATTACTAAGTTTTGCTTTTAATGAGCCTTTGATTATACCTTTTGTTGACTTGGCATCCGTAAGATCTAATGCTTCTAATGTTTTGTATACACCATCTAAGTCTTTATTCTCTTTAAGAAGATTGATAGCTGTTTTAGGTCCAACGCCTTTTATACCAGGAATATTGTCAGAACTATCTCCTGTTAAGGCTTTCAAGTCTACAACCTCAGAAGCAGTAACTCCAAGTTTTTCCTTTACCCCAGATTCATCGATAAGTTTTGGGTTTCCACTTTTAGCATAGGGACCACCACCCATATAAAGTATTGCTATATCATTGAGGTCATCTACAAGTTGAAATAGATCTCTATCTCCAGAAAGAATTAGAACTTTCCATCCTTTTTTTATTGCTTGTTTCGCTAGAGTTCCTAAAATATCATCTGCTTCAAACCCTGGAAGCATGCAGATTGGGATGTTTAGGCTATTAACCAGAATGTCTTGAAGTTGATTTAAGTCAGGAATAAAATTTTCAGGTGGTTCATCTCTATTAGCTTTGTAATTAGGATCTGCCTTGTGTCTAAAAGTTGGTTCTTTTGTATCAAAAGCAATTGTTAAACCTTGAGGGCTAATTGCTTTGCAGTTATCTAGAAGGCTTTTCAAAAATCCATATGTCACGCTTGTAGGGTTACCGTCTTTTGTAGTTAAACCACCTTCTCTGCTGTTGCTAAATGCATAGAAACTTCTAAAAGCAAGAGAATGGCCATCTACAAGAAGTAAAATTGGTTTTTGATTTTGTTCTGACATATAACTTTTAATGAGATAAAAGATATTTTAGTTTGAATTATTTACCTCTGTTCTTCGCCCAGGGGGGGAGATCAATGAAAATAAGATCTCCTGGATTGACACCAGATAATATGACTGTCTTACTTCCACTACTTGAACCTAGTTCAACCTTTTGAAAAATAGGTTTATTTTGTTCACCTACAACCAAAAGACCCGGCTTTCCTTCTCTGGTGACTATTGCCACTGTTGGCACGAGGGTTTGTAAGCCATTTTCTTCTGATTTAAACTCTATATCTGAAGTCATACCAATTCTAAGTTTTTTTGGAGGATCTATTAGCTTAAGCTTTACTTCAAATGATGTAACGTTATTATTTTTTATAGCCCTGGGAGCAATGTAACTAACAATTGAGGGGAATCTTTCTTCAGGAAATGCTTCTACTTGAACAATAGCAGATTTGCCAAGTTCAATTCTTCCGATTTCACTTTCTGGAACCTTAGCTAATACTTCAAGCCCTTGGGATATTTCAACAACGGCATTTTTTGTTGACCCTACATTTGATGAACTTGGCGAGTTTGGAGAAACAAAAGCCCCTGGTTCTGCATATCTTGCTGTAATCACTCCTTTAAAGGGGGCTCGAATAAAAAGCTCCTCTCCTTCAACTTGTATTTGTTCTAATCGAGCCTTGCTTGTAAGGAAGTCTTTTCGATATTGATTATAGGACTCTTCACTTATAGCACCTTCACTAAAGAGATATTTTCTTCGTTCATATGCATCTTTTTTATTCTCATGCTCAGTTTTAATTTCATTTAACCTAAAAGGGAAGTCTCTGCTTTCTATCTTTGCGATTAACTGGTTTTTTTTGACTGTATCACCTTCTTTTACATACACTTCATTAATTAAACCTTGCCTATGAGGATTTATATTTAAGCTTTTTTGGGCTTGTAATTCTCCACTTGCAGAAATTATTGAAGATAACTTTCCTTTTTCAGCACTAACAGTAAAAGCCTCTAAGTCTCCATTGATCTTTTTGCTAGGACCACTTTTTAAAACAAAGACACTACAAATTGTGAGTAGGGCAAATGAAATAATGTATAAGGATTTTTTTTGGGTAAGTCTTTGAACTATCATTTGATCTCATTGCGAGTAGTACTTTTTTAGGGAACTTTTGAGAAGGAAGAGGATGCTGAATAGCGTTCTCTTTTTACTTATTATATTTTGACGGTTGAAAGGGTCATTTTGCGACTATTTTGGTCAGATCCAAATTCCGCATACCTTTAAAGTTTTTTTCATATGCTTAAAGCAGGGATTGTTGGGTTACCAAATGTTGGTAAATCAACCTTATTTAATGCACTTGTTGCAAATGCTCAGGCTCAGGCTGCAAATTTTCCATTTTGTACTATTGAGCCAAATGTAGGTACTGTATCTGTCCCAGACGATCGATTACTAAAACTTGGAGTACTAAGTGCAAGCAAACAAGTTATTCCTACAAGAATTGAGTTTGTGGACATTGCGGGATTAGTTGAAGGCGCTAGTCAAGGCGAGGGCTTAGGAAATAAATTTTTATCAAATATTAGAGAAGTTGATGCGATTGTTCATGTTGTGAGATGTTTTGATGATGAAAATGTTATTCATGTCTCTGGTAGTGTTGATCCTTGTCGAGATATTGAAATAATTAATTTAGAACTTGGATTGGCTGATTTAAGTCAAATTGAAAAAAGGAAACAACGTTTAAAAAAACAAATTAGAACAAATAAAGAAGCTCAATTAGAAAGCGAACTTTTACAAAAAGTTTATGAAGCAATTGAATGTGGGAAAGGGGCTAGATTTGTTCCTTTGACATCAGAAGAGAAAACTCTCTTAAGCCCCCTTGGGCTGCTTACTTTAAAACCAATTATTTATGCAACCAATTTAGGTGAGGAAAGTCTTGCGCAAGGAAATGCTTACTCTAAAGAGGTAGATGATTTAGCTAAAAAAGAAAATGCTGAGGCGATAAGAATCTCTGCACAGGTTGAAGCTGAGTTAATTGATTTAGGCGAGAAAGAAAGAGATGATTACCTGTCTGATTTAGGTGTTAAAGGAGGAGGCTTGGAAAGTCTTATAAAGGCTTCTTATAGTCTTTTAGGTTTAAGGACTTATTTTACAACAGGCGAGAAGGAGAGCCGTGCTTGGACAATTAAGTTAGGAATGAAAGCACCTCAAGCTGCAGGTGTAATACATACTGATTTTGAAAAAGGATTTATTCGAGCTCAAACTATTAGTTACAGCAAACTTTTAGAAGCAGGATCTATGAATGATGCAAAAAGCAAAGGATGGGTAAGAAGTGAAGGTAAAGATTATATCGTAGAAGAGGGAGATGTAATGGAGTTCTTATTTAATGTATAGGCAGATCCATTCCTGCACAGTCAATCTGACTATCTTTTTATTATAGTTAACTTATTACAAAAAGCCAGTTATTTAATAATATGAAACTCTTAACTCTTCTCTTGGTTTTGTGGTTTTAGATGAGATAAGTCGACTTGCCGATAGTTTCGGAGGCAATCTTATTAAGTAGGTGGCTTTTTTTTACACTTTATTTTTTAATTAGTCGTCGTATAGGGTTGAACGTCCTGCTCGACGTCTTTTGATTGATTTTTTAGAAAATGCATTAAGCTCAGAGACTTTCATATCTGGAACGCTTGCACAGTAACTAGCAAACTTATTGTCAGAATCATTGATAGGTTCCCATTTCCTTTGACCTTTTTTTCCATTTTCATAAATAATGTTCCAATTTGCTTCCTTACAGTCAAAAACCATAAATCCAAATTCTTGGATCACGCCTCCAGTGCTCCCAGTTGTGCCTCTACTTCCAGGAATAACTATTGGCTTACCTGGAACACTTATACAGCTAGCAGGATTAGCATATCCAGTACATCTAGTTGTTGCGATGCCTGGTAGAACTGTTGTTGGTCTGCCTGCTCTAGCTTGTATTGGGTTTTGATGGCCTCTATAAACTACTTTCTTTGAATAATATCTTCCAAACTTCCCTTTAACGTTAACTTTATAACGCTCTCTATCGACGTAATAAATCTCATGTTTTGCAGGTTCATATCGATATTCCCAGCCTTGTAATTTTGGCATTCCAAGCTGGTCAAACCCTTCAGCAGCTATACACCACCCAACTTCATCACAATCTTCTTTTGAAGCCTCAGAATTATTAGAAAATATTTGGACGCAACCTGCATAGTCTCTGACGTCTTTGCATCTCTTATGCACTTCATCAGAGACTTCTGCATTAACAGCAGCAGGTATTACAAGCGCAGCGAGTAGTGGAAGTAGTAAGCGTTTCATATCTCAATTATGGAGACTTAACTCAATTCAAAGAGAAATTTTATAAGAATTGATAGTTCTTAGTTTAAGACTAGACCATTTAAAAATATTTTGACTATACCTACGTTTTCAGGGCTAGGTTTACGAGAACGCTTGCATACCAACCTGTCTTAACTACGTCTTAAAGCTTGTCTAACCATCGAGAATCTAGTCTAACTTTTTTCGTGTTTGGTCTAACCATCATTTAGAGGGTCAAACGCTAGTCATAGCCTGATATTATGGAGTTCTTATTTAACGTATAGACAGATACATTCCCGCACAATAAATCTGATGGCATTTTTATTATAGTTAGTTGCTATTAAATTACTGGCTATTTAATAGCATGAAATGATTTAAGTTAATAAAAACGACCCTTGTATGGTGAGTGATAATTAATTGAAATAGTTAGATAAATATCTAATTTATCTATTATTAAATGTCTTAGATAAGATGTTCTTGATTTCTAATTCTTTTCCTTTTAAGAAAAGAAATTGCATATTATTTTAGGTGTTTTGCAAAGCAAACATCCATTACCTTATTAAGTGCTTTTAATTCTTTATCCATTTTAGAACGGTCTGTTTGGGCTGCAGCTCCAATAGCCCCATAGTATTTATATTCTCCATAAGAAACTATTTTTTCTACCTTTTTAAGATTGCACTTACAATAACGTGCCTGCTTTTTTTCTTCACCTGGGGCAGAATATTGAGAGCATGCATTGAAAACCTCATTTTTTTGTGCTTTTGTCCAAGAAGTACCGCCAGGAATTAGGACAGATTTTCCTAGGATTAAAAGAAATAATGCACCCAACGTGTAGGCAATATATTTATTATGTGTAGTGCCTTGATACCAGCTTGTGGCTTTCGCTTTGGCTTTATCAACCGTTGGCTGTAATTTTTTAATCAATTTACTCTTATCCATTTTTAAAAAACTATTTTTCTTAATTATAAACTCATTTATGTTATATGTTGACTTAAATTTGCTTAACAACATTGATTATTTTCAGCTTAAGACTAGATCATTTAACAATATTTTGACTATACCTTTGTTTTCAGGACTAGCTCTCCGAGAACGATTGCATGCCAACGTGTCTTGACTCTGTCTTAAAACTAGTCTAATTTTTTTCGTGCTTGGTCTAACCATAAAAAAAAAGGGCTCAAACCGCTGATATAGCTTGATAGTATGGAGTTCTTGGTTAATGTATAGGCAGGTTCCTTTCTGTCTTTGAGGCATGAATTCACTCTGCTTGCTTTATAGTCTTTGGTGAAATTCCAAGAGTAACTCTGACATATTTTTTTAGCTCATAACAAGATCCGAGTTGAACAACACCCTTAAGTGTCCCCTGAAAATAAGTATTTTCACCTGGACCTTGAGAAATAAATCTTTGGATTTGTATTGTTGATAGTTCCTTGGCCTTCCCGAATGCCTTCATAACATCTTTTGGATTATCAGATAAAACATTCACTTGCGTTGTCGAAATTATCTTTATACCGCCCTCAACTATTTCTGATGTTAGTCCTTCTTTAGCTGGATAAGAGCTGCATGAGGCAAAGGTTTTTTCAATAGAAAAAAAAGATAGGGCAATGGCAGTAAAAATAGAGACCTTTGAAAACATGCGTAAGCATTTCTAATAAGTAACTATTCTTTCATGCAGAGAACCTTGCTATGATCAGCACTTCATAATCAGGATTCCGAGACCGACCTTCTAGTAGTCAGTCTCAAATTCTTCTCAAATAAGGTTTAACCATCTTTTATAGGTTCAAAAGCAATTAATAGACTGTTGTAATAGAGTTATTATTTAATGTATAAGTGAAGCTCTTGCTTTATAATTGATCTAATTTTAATAGTCTCATGATCTTTTAAATATGCAAAACTATTACTGTTAAGACTGAAGGATATCATTATAAAAGAGAATCCTAATAAAAAAGATTTAAGCCTATCAGCATAATGTTTTTTTCATTTGCTACAATGTTGTAGAATCTAGTTAAGAATGACCTTAATAATACACATAGGACCTCCGAAGACTGGTACAAGTTCAATTCAAGATTGGCTGTCTAAAGGTTCAGAAAAAAAGAAGTTAGAAAAATACAATACTTTTTATTTTTCTAATTCTATAAGTAATAATGATATTTTATTTTTTTTGGCACATATTGACTCCCCTATTCCAAGAAAATATGCACAAGATAGTAGTCCAGAAATAAATTTACATAAGAAAAGAGCTGAAAGATATATAGAGGATATAAGAAAGCTAAATAATAAAGACAACCTTTACATTAGCTCATCTGAGTACCTATTTAGATTGAATAAAAATGAAATCATAAAATTAAAACAAGCACTTCTTGATATAGATGAGGACATAAAAATAATTTGCTTTATTAGAGATCCTCTTAATTATATTATTTCTCAGTTATGTATGAATATGCGACATAGGATAGAAATAATTTCTCCTTCATCAGATATAAATTTGTTGGACCAATTATCTTTATGGGAAAGTGTGTTTAACGAACAGTTTATTCCATATAGTTTTGAAAATGCTGTTCAGGAACAAAATGGCATAACTGCTGCATTCCAAAGGATTATAAATGAATTAGCTTTCTCAAATAAACCTAGTAAGGAGATTAAAATAAAAACACATGACACAAAAATAAAAAATAGTAGTACATGTGCTGAACTATTGCTAGCAACAAGAGACTATAGGATTAAATACGGTTTAAAAGATGATATATATTATGATTATCTAAATATTGCAAGAAGAAAAATAGAAAGAACTTTAGCTGATTCCGAAAATAAAATAGGAACTAAGATTGAATATTCTGAAGAAGCAAAGATATATTTTATCAATAAAAATAAAGCTTTATATGAATTGCTAGAGGACAAATATAATTTTAAGAGCTCTTCTAATTGGAAGGATTATCTTAATCCAGAGAAGTATAAAGATCTAAAGGATGTGAGTTGGGGA
>QCFW01000021.1 GCA_003280135.1 Prochlorococcus sp. AG-363-N16
ACACCAGGCCATGAAGCGTTTACAGCAATGCGAGCAAGAGGAACCAAAGTAACTGATGTTGCAGTTTTAGTTGTCGCTGCAGATGATGGAGTTCGCCCTCAAACACTCGAAGCCATAAGTCATGCTCGAGCAGCCCAAGTACCTATAGTTGTAGCTATAAATAAAATTGATAAAGAGGGTTCCTCCCCTGATCGAGTGAAGCAGGAATTATCAGAGCAAGATCTGGTATCAGAGGAATGGGGTGGTGATGTAGTAATGGTTCCTGTAAGTGCCATTAAAGGAGAAAATATTGACAAATTATTAGAGATGATATTACTGGTTACTGAAGTCGAAGATCTACAAGCTAATCCTCAACGTCTTGCAAAAGGTACTGTCATAGAAGCTCATTTAGACAAAGCAAAAGGACCTGTCGCTACATTACTTATTCAAAATGGCACACTTAAATCAGGGGATGTCTTGGCTGCTGGCCAAGTCTTAGGAAAAGTTCGTGCAATGGTTGATGAAAATGGAGCGCGGCTTAAAGAGGCTGGTCCTTCATGTCCAGTCGAAGCTCTTGGCTTTAATGAAGTGCCAACAGCGGGGGATGAATTTGAAGTATATCCTGATGAAAAAGCTGCAAGAAACGTAGTTGGTGATCGAGCATCAGATGCACGGGCTACTCGTCTGGCTCAACAAATGGCAACTAGGCGAGTTTCTCTTTCTTCAATGTCAGGTCAGGCAAATGAAGGCAACTTAAAAGAACTAAATTTAATTCTCAAAGCGGACGTTCAAGGAAGCATAGAAGCAATTTTAGGATCTCTAGAACAGTTACCAAAAGATGAAGTACAAGTTAGAGTTTTACTCTCAGCACCAGGAGAAATAACTGAAACTGATATTGATCTTGCAGCCGCTTCTGGAGCAGTAATTGTAGGGTTCAATACATCAATGGCGTCCGGGGCAAAGCGTGCAGCTGATGCTAATAGCGTAGACGTAAGAGACTATGATGTTATTTATAAACTATTAGAAGATATTCAATTAGCCATGGAAGGTCTACTAGAACCCGACATGGTAGAAGAAAGTTTAGGGCAAGCCGAAGTGAGAGCTATTTTCACAATAGGAAGAAGTGCCGTTGCCGGATGTTATATAACGAATGGAAAGTTACAACGTAATTGTAGAGTTCGAGTTGATAGAAAAGGACAAATTGTTTTTGAAGGAGATCTTGATTCTCTGCGCAGAAACAAAGATGACGTCAAAGAAGTTGCTAGCGGTTTTGAATGTGGTATAGGGTGTGATAGGTTTGCAAACTGGGAAGAAGGAGACATTATTAATGGCTATAGAATGGTCACTCAACGCAGAAAATTAAATACCTAAGCATACTGTGTTAAAAATTTAATGAAGTGTCAACATCAAAAGAGCCGATTCTATGGATTCAACTACTAGGAATAGGGACAATACCTCTAGAATTTTTACTTTTAAAATTAATTTTAGCTGGCTCACCATTAGGGCCCGTTCCACTATTACAAAGAATAATTATTGCAGTGATAGCAATAATTATTCCAACTATTTCTTTATACAAGAGGCCTGCAGACTGGAGCTCCTTCCTTCTGTTTAAACTACCTCTTAAAGGAAGATCAGTATGCCAATATCAAATAAGTAGCCTGCAATTAAATACTCTTCCAAAACTACTTTTCATTTTAGGCGTAATAGTAATTACTTTTTTTTTCTGGTCAGTGGATGATTCAGCTTTTATTCTTGCGTCAATTTCCCCCCTTCGTAATCAGCCAAAAATTACCAATATTCTCTTATCAATTTCATTACTTTCATTAATTGTATGGCAATGGCATCAAGTTGTTAATAGCATTTGGCTTCTAACAAGATCTCAAGACGATTTAAATAAAGCTACATATATAACACAAGAAAAATTACTTACTAGACAATCTTGTTTTGGATTAGATGCGAAATGGATGGAACAATTAAAATTCAATTCCTCAACCAGCTCGACTTCGGTCAACATAAATCAAACTACCAAAAAGGACTAAAGCAAATAGCTGCACTCCAATATCACTCAATGGAACACTTTCTCCGAAAAGTGATCTTAAAAGCATAATTATCAATCCACATGCTGCCGAAGCTAACAAAGCACCCCAAAGAAGGCGTCTTACCCCCAAAAAAGGGGCTCTTGACTCTTCTAAAAGCTTTTTACGAACATTAGGATCTAAATTCACAGGATCATCAAAAACCCAATTCTATAAAATGACGTAGTTGGCATCTACAGTTTCTTTAATTGCCGGTGTAGCTCAGTGGTAGAGCAACTGATTCGTAACCAGTAGGTCGATGGTTCAATTCCATTCACCGGCATTTTCCAGTTATCATTCAAGTAACTTCTTCTTTTAAAGCTGCAATGGGTTTGTAAAGACCAGTAAACTATTAAAAATGAATCCAAATCATTTAAATAAATTAATGCCTATAGGAGCCTCAAGATCAAAGGTGAAGAATGAGAAGGTTTTAATTATCAGATTACCCTGCAACCCAATTTTCCCAATAGGCCCAATATATTTAGCAGATCATCTCCATAAATGCTTCCCAACTTTATGTCAAAAAATTCTTGATCTTGCAGCTCTCCCGTTAATGGATGTTGAACGTATCTTATTAGCCACTATTAATGACTTCAGACCAAGTTTATTAGTTTTTTCTTGGAGAGATATTCAAATTTATGCCCCAGTTGATGGTCGAGGAGGAAATCCTCTTCAATATTCATTCGAAGCCTTTTATGCAAAAAACCCTATTAAAAAAATTCGAGGTGCTTTGGGTGGAATACGTTTAATGAAAAGTCATTATGGTGAACTGTGGAGAAATCAAAATTTAATTAAAAAAGGGCTTAAGCGAGCTCGAATATTCAAAAAAAATGCTCAGGCACTCATTGGTGGAGGTGCTGTGAGTGTTTTTTATGAGCAGCTTGGGAAAATATTGCCAAAAGGTACAATTCTGTCAGTTGGCGAAGGTGAGCCTTTGCTAGAAAAATTACTTTTAGGCCAACAGATTCAAGACGAAAGATGCTTTGTCGTGGGGGAACGTCCAAGAACTGGGCTAATACATGAACAACCAAACAGTAGTCAAAAAACTGCTTGTAATTACTCCTACATAGCATCCATCTGGCCTCAATTCCACTGGTACTTAGAAGGAGGAGATTTTTTCATAGGTGTACAAACTAAACGAGGCTGTCCACATAATTGTTGCTATTGTGTCTATACAGTTGTCGAAGGTAAAACTGTTCGAGTAAATCCTACGGAAGAAATTATAAAAGAAATGAAACAGCTATACCAATTAGGTGTTAGGAATTTTTGGTTCACAGATGCACAATTCATCCCAGCGCGTCGTTATATAGACGATGCAAAAGAGTTGTTAAAAGCTATCCAAAGAGAAGATATGAAAGATATTAAATGGGCTGCCTATATCCGTGCAGACAATCTTGATGCTGAGCTAGCAACTCTGATGGTCGAAACAGGAATGAGCTATTTCGAAATAGGAATAACCTCAGGTTCTCAAGAATTAGTTCGAAAAATGAGAATGGGATATAACTTACGCACAGTCCTCGCAAATTGTTCTTTATTGGCTGAGGCAGGATTTAATGATCACGTATCAGTGAATTACTCATTCAATGTAATTGATGAACGGCCAGAAACTATTAGACAAACAATTGCCTATCATAGAGCGTTAGAAAAGATCTTCGGTACTGAAAATGTTGAGCCCGCAATTTTTTTCATAGGGCTTCAACCACACACTCATTTAGAGCAATACGGCTTTGACCAAGGTCTTATTAAGCCAGGTTATAACCCAATGAGCATGATGCCATGGACTGCTCGCAAACTTTTATGGAACCCTGAACCAATGGGTAAAAAGTTTGGCCAAATATGCTTAGAAGCATTTGAGAAATCACCAAATAATTTTGGAAGAACAGTAATTGCTTTATTAGAAAGAGACTATGGAATTGCCTCGCTAGAAGAAGCATTACGTGCTCCACTTAAGGGAAAGCGTGCCATGGCAAACGCGATACGATGAAAGAACAAAAGGAGAGAGAGTAATAAAATTGCTACAAGTCCACCAATAGGGTTGGGATTAGCACCTCCTGGGCCAGTTATCCATACTGGAGCATTATTAGAGATGTTTATCAAATCAGCGTTAAGGAAAAACCAAGTACCTACTAAGCCTCCATGAAGACCAATAGCTCCCGCCAAAGAGCCATTATCCAATATACGTCGTATTGCTAGAAGTAATCCTAATAAAAACAACCCAACCAAGAGAGTAATTAATTCTAGAATATCTAATTTAAATCGTATATGAGCCAGGCTAAAAATAACGGCTTGAATAAATACACTCTTTCGACAACCAAACAAATGACTCATTTCACCCCAGAGCCATCCTCTAAAAACCAACTCCTCTGCAAAACCAACTCCAATACCAAGGAAAATTGCATTGAGCAGTTTTGTTAAACTAAAAGCTCCAACCCATTCAAACCAGCCGCCTATAAAGAAGCAAATTACTAGAACAAAAAGCATAAATAAAGAGTAAAAAAAACCTTTGAAGAGATCTTTTACCAACAACCTAAATCCTGATTGAACAAGTCCCAACTCATGCCATGGATCTATCTTATGCCATCTATATTTAATCCAGGAAGGCAAAGAGATTAAAAAGAGCAGGAAAGTTAAAACGGTTCCAACTAAAGCAATATCATGCGGCTTAAGAGATCCTGGAAAAAAAATCAAAGGCTGAGCCAAGATCCATCCCAATAAATATAAAATTGGTAAAGTAAAAATTGTTGGAACCCAACGATGTCGTTGAAGAACCCAATTCTTCCAAAAAGTAGTAAACAAAATAATCAGTTTTCTCGCTCAATCGTACTAGTAAGTCCTTTAGCCTTTAAAGCTTCCGAATAAAATTCTGCAGGTTCAAGGTCACAAACAATAACCAATCCTATTCCTGTGTTATGCGTTGCAAGCATTATTGAAATTGCATCTTGTTCACTTAATTGAGGAACAACCTGACGCAATGTAATCACTACGTAGTCCATTGTATTTACAGGGTCATCATGCAGCAAAACCTTGTAGCGAGGAGATTTATTTCTGACAACTTGAGACTGCTTTTCAATGACGGCTGCACCGCCAGGGCTTCGACCTGGAACTTCTACCATCACATGAAAGGCTACTTTTTCCAATTTACGATTCAATAGACAGAACAACAAATAATCAATCAAATACTCGTTATTCTTTGCATAGCTTCTAGAACATTTTGCCTAGAATTAAATGCCGAAAGACGAAAATAACCCTCTCCTGAGGCACCAAAACCGCTACCAGGAGTACCCACTACATTTGCTTTCTCAAGTAAAAAGTCAAAAAATTCCCAAGAGTTTTTATTATCTGGGGTTTTAATCCAAACATAGGGAGCATTCTCTCCTCCATAAACCTTAAAGCCAACTTTTAATAGTTTATTTCGAATAATCTCAGCATTTTCCATATAAAAGCTAACAAGAGAAGAAATTTGTGATTTTCCCTCCAATGAATAAACAGCCTGAGCTCCTCTCTGAACTATATAGCTAACTCCATTAAATTTTGTACTTTGACGTCTATTCCATAAAGCCCATAAATCAACTTCCTCACCATTAACAGTTTTACCATTAACAGATTTAGGAATAACAGTTATTGCACACCTTGTGCCTGTAAAACCTGCATTCTTTGAAAATGAACGAAACTCAATTGCACAATCTTTTGCTCCTTCAATTTCAAAAATTGAATGTGGTAATGATGAGTCCTGAATAAAAGCTTCATAAGCAGCATCAAAGAGAATTAATGAATCATTTCGTTTGGCATAATTAACCCAATCAGATAAATGTTTTTTAGTTGCAACTGCACCAGTGGGATTATTAGGAAAGCACAAATATATCAAATCAACTGGATAATTTGGTATTGCTGCTTCGAAGCCATTGGCTGCAGTTAAAGGAATATAAGAAAGTCCAGAGTAGCAACCTTGGTTATCAGCTTCACCAGTATGCCCAGACATAACATTGCTATCTACATAGACTGGGTAAACAGGGTCTGTAACTGCAATTCGATTACCTGTACCTAAAATATCAAGGATATTACTGCTATCACACTTAGAGCCATCAGAAATAAATATTTCATCAGCACTTATTTCACATCCTCTTGCTTTGAAATCATTCTGAGCGATCGCCTCACGTAACCATAAGTAACCCTGCTCAGGTCCATAGCCATGGAAGCCTTCATGAGTATTCATCTCATCCAAGGCTTTTTTCATTGCGTTACAACAAGCAGAAGGAAGTGGTTCAGTAACATCACCAATTCCAAGACGAATCAAACTTGCTTGAGGATTCTGCTGACTAAAAGCTTGAACTCTTCTTGCAATCTCAGGGAAAAGATATCCTGCCTTGAGTTTTAGGTAATTTTCGTTGACCTTAACCACGAGAAAAAGGAATTATGACTTCTTTTATCCTGCTATGAAAAAGGTAATTCTGTGGCTACTACAAAAATACGATATATATAGAAAAGTATTTCAAGAGCTTTGGCAAGAACTCAGCACACCAATAATCAAGATCCTATCTCTACTCAACCAATTGATTTTGATCAACTGATAAATGTAGATATTCATAAACCCGGGCAATATATGGGGCTTGAATTAGGAGTAAAAAAACATTCTTGGATAAAAGCAAATATTCGCTGGGTTTTAACATACCCAGAGTTATATGAAGTAGGTGCCAGCAACCTTGGACATATCATTCTTTACTCCATACTCAATCAAACTCCTAACCAAATCTGTGATAGAGCTTATCTTCCAGGAAATGATTTAGCAAAGAAATTACGTGAAAAATCTATCCCTTTATTTGCTGTTGAATCTCGCCGACCTTTAAAAGCATTTGACATTTTGGGTTTCAGTCTAAGTTATGAACTTGGAGCAACCAACATTCTCGAAATGCTTGATTTAGCTCAAATACCAATTTATGCAAAAGATAGAGCAAATCTTGCACTAGATGATCCAAGTTCATTGCCAATAATCTTTGCTGGAGGACCAACTGCTACCAGTAATCCAGAACCATATGCAGCTTTCTTTGACTTTGTTGCATTAGGGGACGGAGAAGAGTTACTCCCTGAAATTGGATTAGTGATTTCTGAATGCAAAAAATTGGGGTTAAAGCGTTCTGAAACATTAATTTCTCTTTCTGAAGTTCCTGGCGTATATGTACCCAATTTATATAAGGTTGACAAAAATTTTTCTTCACTAAAGCCATTAAAACCTGGGATACCAAAAAAAATTCTAAGAAGAGTAGCAAATCCTATTCCTCAATATTCAACTGGTTTAGTACCAAATATTGAAACAGTTCATGATCGCCTAACAGTCGAAATTCGTAGAGGTTGTACAAGAGGATGTCGTTTTTGTCAGCCTGGCATGCTCACCAGGCCTGCAAGAGACGTTGAGCCAAAAGAAGTAATTGACGTTGTAGAAAAAGGGATGGAAGCAACTGGGTATAGTGATTTTTCTCTCCTTTCTCTTAGTTGTAGTGATTATTTAGCATTACCAGCAGTTGGAGTTGAACTAAGAAATCGTTTGGCACATAAAAATATAACTTTGCAACTCCCAAGTCAAAGAGTTGACAGATTCAATAATGATATTGCACATATTCTTGGTGGGACTAGAAAAGCAGGTCTAACTTTTGCACCTGAGGCTGGAACTCAAAGGTTGAGAAATATTATTAATAAAGGTCTAACCGATGCTGAACTTCTTAAAGGCATACGAAATGCAATGGAAAATGGTTATAAAAAAGTAAAGCTATATTTCATGATTGGTTTACCTGGAGAAACAGACAATGACGTTATTGGAATAAGTGAAACTTGTAATTGGCTTCGAAAAGAATGTAAGGATTTGGGTCGTCTCAATTTAAACATAACTATTAGTAATTTCACTCCAAAACCCCATACACCATTTCAATGGCATAGTGTCTCAACATCTGAATTCTCAAGGCGCCAAAGACTATTAAAAGATTCATTTGTTACTTTAAAAGGTATAAAAATAAATTTTACAGATGTACGAATTTCTTCTATTGAAGATTTTTTAGGACGTGGTGATAGAAGACTTGCACCTGTTATTGAAAGTGCCTGGAAAGCAGGTGCAGGAATGGATGCTTGGTTTGAATCCCAAGATAGAGCATATAAAGCATGGACATTTGCTATTGAACAAGAAGGCCTTACACAAAACCTAAGAAAACTAGAATTAGGTAATTGGTTAACAGCAAAATCATTTACAGAAAAAGATTTAAAGATCTTTTGTTCACAAGAATTGCCTTGGGATCATATTGACACTGGAATAGAAAAGCAATGGCTTATCAAAGATTTTCAATTAGCACTTAATGAAAGTATTGTTCCAGACTGTTCATTTAATGCATGCAGTAATTGTGGAGTATGTGGTTCAGATTTAGGTCACAACCAAATAGCAGAAACTCCTGAGATACCTCAACTTAGAGTTAATTACAAGCCTCCAAGCGAAAAAGTAACACGTATAAAAATATGTTTTCAAAAAACTAAGCCTATGCACCTAATAAGTCATTTAGATTTGATGAGAATATTAGAAAGATCCCTGCGAAGAAGTAATCTACCAGTTAGTTATTCAGGAGGTTTTCACCCTCTTCCAAGAATACAAATTGGCCTTGCATTGCCTCTTGGTGTAGAAGCTTTTAATGAATGGATGTATATAGATTTCTATAAAGATATAGATTCCAGTTTAGTATTAATGAAAATACAAGAAAAGCTACCTAAAGGAATCGAATTAAAAAGTGCTGAAAACATAGCTATTAGTAAAACTAGTCTTTCGCAAGAAATTATAGAGGCTGTTTGGTCTTTTAACTTAAGTAAACTTTCCGAAGGCAATCTTAATCCAAAAAAAATTTATGAAGGAATCAATAAAATTAAAGATTCTAAGCAATTAATTTTAATAGATACTGATAAAAAAGGGAGAATAAGAAAAAGAGATTTCCGACCGGAGTTAAAACATATAAAATTAATAGAATTCAAAAATAAATTAAAAAAAGACAACGTTAATAATTCTTTTCACATGGAATTAAATTCCTTAATTAACCCTTTAGGTAAGAATGTTAAGCCAGAATATATAAAGTCATGGTTGGAAGAATTCTCAGGTGAGTCTTTAAAAATCAATAACATCAAAAGAGTTCAGCTTATCTTGAAAAGGTGCTAATATAAAAAAAGGTTAGCTAAATGGCTCTATTAGAGCAAAGCAAATCTGAGTTTTTAGGAAGAAAGGCTTATCTCCTCCCAAGAAGTCCGGACAGATTGTTCCGGAAATCACCAATCCTCAATTACAGGCATTTCCGCTAATTCTTTCGAAGAACTTTGGCTTTGAATTTTATCTAACTCTTTGCATAAAGACTGCAAATTTTGAAACAGCTCAACTAAGTAGAGTTATTACTTTCACTTTATATGCCGCAAAAAATTATCATCGCTGAGCAACTGCGTCTAGCAGCCTTGCTTACAGATGAAAGAGTAGATGAATTAATTGTCGCACAAGGGCGCTATCAAATAGGCGATGTTTTTTTGGGAACAATTGAAAATGTTCTTCCTGGAATAGATGCTGCTTTTGTAAATATTGGTGCAAGTGAGAAGAATGGATTTATTCACGTTTCAGACTTGGGGCCTTTAAGACTTAAAAAAAATGCTGCAGGAATTAATGAGCTTCTTGAACCTAAACAAAAAGTTTTAGTTCAAGTAATGAAAGAGCCTACAGGTACAAAAGGACCAAGGCTTACTGGAAATCTCTCATTACCTGGCAGGTATTTAGTCCTACAACCTAATGGCCAAGGAGTAAATATATCTAGAAAAGTGAGCTCTGAAAGTGAAAGAAATCGTCTCAGAGCTTTAGGAGTTCTAATTAAGCCTCCAGGCACAGGATTACTTATTAGATCCGAGGCAAATAATGTCACTGAAGAATTAATTATTAATGACCTTGAAAATCTAAATAAGCAATGGGAATCTATACAAAATGCTGCAGAAAATACAGCTCCTCCTATTTTGCTAAATCGTGAAGAAGATTTTATAAACCGAGTTCTTCGCGACCATGCTAAGTCTGACCTTTCGAAAGTTATTGTTGATACTTCTAGAGCTGCAGAAAGAGCCAAGAATTTTCTAATTAATGAAGCTAAAAATATAATTATTGAACATCATGATAATCCAATTAATTTACTTGAGTTTTATAAAATTAATACTACTATATACAATGCATTAAATCCCAGGGTTGATCTTCCTTCAGGTGGCTATATTATTATCGAACCCACAGAAGCATTAACAGTTATAGACGTTAATTCTGGCTCTTTTACAAGATCCGCGAATTCAAGAGAGACCGTTTTATGGACTAATTGTGAAGCAGCTATAGAAATCGCAAGACAATTAAAACTTAGAAATATTGGTGGCGTAGTAATAATTGATTTTATTGATATGGAGTCTAGAAGGGATCAGCTTCAATTATTAGAATATTTCACTTCTTCCATAAAAGATGATGCAGCAAGGCCGCAAATAGCACAATTAACAGAGTTAGGCTTAGTAGAATTAACAAGAAAAAGACAAGGCCAAAATATATATGAACTATTTAGCAAAGCATGCAATAATTGCAATGGTCTTGGACATATACCTGACATACCAAAAAAAGAAGACCTGCAACCATTAGCAAAAAAAGGTGGTGTAATTCAATCTGATGATGCAACCAAAAAGCAAAATATTATCTATCAACCAAATATAACAAAAGCAAAAGATACTGAATCAAGCGAAGTAATTGATAATATTTTGCCTTCAAATAATTCAGAAGATCTCATACAATCTAATGATACAGAAACTAATGCTACACAAAAAATTCCAGATTTAATTGGAGTAAAGATGAATGAAAATGAAGAGCATGTATATAGCGAATTAGGATTAAGTCCATCCTTACTTTTGGAAAACGAATTCTCAAATAAGAATTCCATATTTCATGTAATAAGACCTGGAGAAAATGAAAAATTAGTACTAGAAGAGGTCCAAAAACAGTATCTTTCTAATAAATCGAAGCGGAGTAAAAAAAATAAAGTAACTCAAGCTAAAGAAATTGTCGAAGATAATATTGATACTGAAAATGGTTTTAGTGAGGAAGAAGATTTAGATAAAGCTGAAGCAAATGATCTCATTAAAGAAGAAAAGCTATCCAAATCTAATTTGGATCTTGAAACAACAAAGTCTGATGCGGAACAAGTAACTAAGAAAGAGGAAAATAATGAATTAGATGAAGAAGTTGAAGAACCGAGACGAAGAAGACGAAGATCATCCGCAGTCAATGAAGAAGGGTGATAAAGGCTAATCTAATAGCAGGTATAGATGAGGTAGGGAAAGGGGCATTGTTCGGCCCAGTTTTTGCTGGAGCAGTTGTATTAAATACTAAAGATGAAGTCAAATTACTTAACTATGGTTTAAGAGATAGCAAGCTCCTTACAAAAAAAAAGAGAGCCTTTTTAGTGCCGCTAATAAAAAAAATTTCCTTGAGCTGGGGCATAGGACAGGCCTCTGCACAAGAAATTGATTCAATAGGGATTCGATCTGCTACAGAACATGCAATGGTAAGAGCTATTGCTCAATTATCGACAAAGCCAGAACTGCTTTTAGTTGATGGATCTTTACCTATTCGGCTCTGGAATGGAGAACAAAAAACTCTTATCAAAGGAGAACAGAAATCTCCTAAAATTGCCGCTGCAAGTGTTTTAGCAAAAGAAGCTAGAGATGAACTAATAAGGGCTTTAGCAAAAAAGTTTCCCAATTATGCACTTGAGACAAATGTTGGTTATGGCACAGCATCTCATTGCGAAGCATTAAAACAATTAGGTCCTACAAATATTCACAGGAATTCATTCATTTCCAACATAATTGATACCTCCGGTAACTAGCCTCTCTCACACCACTTAGTAAAATCTTGGATTAATTGATGAGTCACTCTTGCTTTAATTCCAAGCAATATTCCATTTAAAATGGACTGACCAGTAGATTCAAGAATTCGAGGGGGTATGAATCTCAACAAAGGAGGCTGACTTACCGTTACCCCTAACAAAGCCTCTCCTTCCAAACCATTATCTGTTGCTCGTAAAGTTGCATCCAGAGTTAATTCAAAGTCTTCAACCAAACCCAAGCCATCCAAAGTGCTATCAGTTGCACGCATATTCAGAAGATTTTCTGAATTGATTACAGCGATCGAAACCACAGGATTTACCTGTAATTGAAAAACATTAAAACTAGTTACTTTGTATGAATACTTCCCGTCTCCCAAAGGAGTTAATTTATTCGAATCCAGCATTGCACCAACCACCCTTTCCTGTTGTAGTAGATAATCAGGAAGTCGCTCTACATTGCTTTTTACTGGCAAGTCAATCTTTTGCCTTGCATCAAAGGCTAAAGACATAATTGTCATCAGACGCGGCATGATCATATCGACACTTGCGCTCTTTTTTCACTAATGACAAAACAAGTGGCCTATCTCGGACCAAAAGGAACCTATGCAGAAAAGGCCGCTTATGCTTTTGCTAAGCTTGAAAGCCTTGAAAATACTGAGTTTATACCTCTGCCGGGCCTCCGTTCAGTTATTGAACATGTTGCAAAAAAACATTGTGAAGCTGCTGTAGTACCTATAGAAAATTCTGTTGAAGGAGGAGTTACAACAACTTTAGATGCATTATGGGCAAATCCAAATCTGTCAATAAAAAGAGCATTAGTAATACCAATCAGGCATGCATTAATTAGCAGTGGTTCGATGAATGAAATTTCAGAAATCCTGTCACATCCTCAAGCACTTGCTCAATGCAGTGGATGGTTAAACAAAAACGTGCCTCAAGCAATACAACTGCCAACCAATTCAACCTCAGAAGCCGTCAGGATGGTTCAAGGAAGTAAATTTCGAGCAGCAATAGGATCAAAGCTACCCAAAACTATCGAAGGGGGTCTCAAGGAGCTTGCTTATCCAATAAATGATGTAGAAGGAAACAGAACAAGATTTGTTTTATTAGAAAACAAACAAAATGATCAGCCAGGAGAACTAAGCAGCATAGCTTTTTCGCTCAAATCAAATGCTCCTGGATCATTGTTACAAGCATTAAACTGCATTGCAGA
>QCFW01000022.1 GCA_003280135.1 Prochlorococcus sp. AG-363-N16
ACATTTTTGTTAATTGCAACTCAAATCTCATGTGCACAAAAAAACAATTCAGAGAAAATAATTGTTTCAAGTAAAGGTAAAATTGAATCTATAGATCCTGCTCAAGCAAACAAATTGCTAGCAATTCAAGTTATTAGTTCATTAGGAGATACTTTATATTCAATAAACTCGGAAGGAGATTTAGAGCCTAGGCTCGCAAAATCCTTACCTAAGGTTATTAATAATGGGCTTTCAATCTTAATACCGCTTAGAGAAGATGTTTTTTTTCATGATGGAGCAAAGTTTGATTCATACGCAATGCAATTTAGTATTAATAGATTCATGAAGATTGGTACATTAAACTATGTTATTAAAGATAGAATAAAAAGTATTGAAACTCCTAATAAATTCCTACTTAGGATTAACCTTAAAAGACCTTCTAGTTCTATTAACGGATTACTAACCTCTATAAATCTAACTCCTGTCTCTCCTAAATCATATGAAAAGTACAGTGACTCATTTGCTAATAATATTTTCATAGGAACTGGTCCTTATAAATTAAAAAGCTTTTCACCTGAAAGGCAGAAATTAGAACCATTTGATTTATATTGGGATAAACCTCCAGAAAACAAAGGTATTAACTACATAAACTATGCGACTTCATTATCATTATTTAGTGCAATTAAAACAGGTCAAGTAGATGTACTACTATCTAACTCTATAGAAGATCTTCATAGACTTGCATTAAATAGACTGGCAAAGAATGGAAAGCTAAATGAAGGAAAAGGTCCTGCTATGCAAATAGGATATATAGCATTGAGAAGTAACAAGTTGCCACTGAAAAATAATTTCCTAAGAAAAGCTCTTGCTTATAGCATAGACAGAGAATTAATTTCTGATCAAGTAAGTTACGGATTAAGGGAACCTTTAAGATCAATTGTTCCACCTGAATTGAAAAATAATAATTACTCACCATGGCCAATTTATAGTCCTATTAAAGCAAAAAACATCTTTAAGAAAGAAGGTTTCTGCGAAGGGAAAGTATTAACCATACCAATCACTTTTCGGTCAAATGTTCCTTCTGATAAACTTTTAGCACTTATATGGCAAGAGCAAGTTAGAAGAGATCTCTCTGAGTGTTTAAAGATAGAATTAAATGGAGTTGAATCAACAACAATATATAAACAACTTGCAGAAGGAGCCTTTGAAGCTGTGATTCTTGGTTGGACAGGAGATTACCCTGACCCGGAAGCATATCTTTCTCCATTATTAGATTGTTCAGAAATGAATGGTGAGATTTGTAAAAAAGGTGAGGCTGTGTATGGAGGAACATTCTGGGCTAACAATGAATTGCAAAATTTTCTTATAAAAAGTGAATCATTATCTGGCCAAGAAAGACAAGATGCACTCAATAAAGTTGAGGCTTTAGCAGCAAAAGGAAATGCAATTATTCCAATTTGGCTAGTTAGGCCAAGAGCTTGGGGACAGAGCAATCTAAGCAAACCTGAATTTGATGGAAGCGGAAGAATCCTTTTAGACCGTTTAAAAAAAAGTAAATGAATAGAGCCAGATCCCTTACGAAATATGCAATTTCGAGATTAATTTCATTGCCAATAATGTTATGGCTAATTTCAACTTTAATTTTTGTATTACTAAGAATTGCACCAGGTGACCCAGTAGACGCAATCCTTGGCAATAGGGCAGACCAAGTTACCAGAGAAGCAATGCGAACTAAACTTGGATTAGATGATCCCCTTTTTCATCAATATCTAAATTTTTTAAATGATATCCTTCATGGAAACTTAGGTACAGCATTAAATACTCAAGAACCTGTTCGTAAAATAATTTCCCAATCCTTACCGGCAAGTATTGAATTAGCTTTAGCGGCAATTTTGATAGCTGGGTTTATTGGTTTTATTATTGGTTTAACTGGAACTGCAAAAAAAGAAAGCTCAACTGACTTTGCTGGTCGTCTATATGGGATAGTGACTTATGCCATACCTCCTTTTTGGGCCGCAATGCTCATTCAGCTTATTTTTGCTGTAATTCTAGGTTGGCTTCCTATCGGTGGTCGTCTTCCAGCAGGGACATTTATATATGATGGAAGTGGTTTTTTGATTTTTGACAGTATTAAGAATGGGGATCTAAATCTATTACAGCAAGTTATAAGACACCTAATACTACCAGCATCAACTTTGGGACTTTTACTAAGTGGAATTTTCAGCAGATCTCTAAAGATAAATCTAGACAAAACTCTTAATATGGATTACATCGAGGCAGCAAAAAGTAGAGGAATAAGCAATTCTCGAATTATATTCTTTCACGCCTTACCTAATGCCTTACTTCCTGTTCTCACAATAGCTGGATTAACAGTTGCTTCCCTTATTGGAGGTGCATTATTAATTGAAATAACATTCTCTTGGCCAGGGATTGCAATGCTTTTACAAGAAGCAATTAGCCAAAGAGATTATCCTATTGTGCAAGGAATTGTTGTTGTAATATCTATACTAGTTGTTTCAATAGGTCTCTTTATAGACTTGTTAATTGCATTTATAGATCCAAGAGTTAGCTATTAATTTTCAATAAGATTTCTAGCTATTTCTTTGTCAAGAATATGATATTTTATACCGGTATTATGTATGTTTGTTGCAGTAGAAACCTCTTTTTCAGATTCCAGAGATTCTAGAAAATTAATTATTTCCAACGATAATATTCTCTGGACTTTCAAAGGCTGAGAACCGACTAAAGAATCATTTAATTGCAATAGATCCTCACCTTCAGCATTATCAGTCTGGCCTTTAACTCTTATCGGCGAAAAGTGACTAGCGCCCTCAATCAATAATGTTCGATTAAATTTATTAGTTTTTATCGCAACCATTAGCGAAAGCTGTTCACTTAAGGGAGGAGTAATTAGATCAAAAGTTCCTCCTGTAAAAAAGACTGGAACACCAATATCTAAACTCGATTCTCCTGGCCAAAGTAAACTCCCAAAGCTATTAATTCCTACTATTGCTTGTAAGTCCACTATTTCTGATTGATCTAGCAAAGGGACGTCAACCAATTGACATTGCAAAAGCCTTGAAAGGTTTGTTACTGATAAATGATCAAGAGCCTTTTGGCAACGTTCTGACAATCCTTCTACTGGTGTTGCACCTGTTGCAAGAATCGAAGTTAATGAGCCTAAAGAATGTCCCATTAGAACAACTTTCTGACCAGGAACATTTAACAAGCCTTCTCTTCTTGCTTTGAGAACTTGGTTTAAATCAGAAAGTCGATATGGAAAAACCTCTGCGCCTCCTGGTGCAGGCAAACTTCCTTTTAGAAGTAAATTTAAAGCTTTATAGTCGCTTCCTGGATGATCAAGAATGACTA
Source organism: Prochlorococcus sp. AG-363-N16 (assembly GCA_003280135.1). GTDB lineage: Bacteria > Cyanobacteriota > Cyanobacteriia > PCC-6307 > Cyanobiaceae > AG-363-N16. The sequence goes on from QCFW01000022.1 coordinate 3,352, forward strand.
CAGGCCAACCTTCGTGACTAAGGCTAAGAGCTAGCCAGCGAAAATGATTTTGATCTCCACCTAAACCTGGCATTAAAACTATCCAACTATGTCTTTTGTGTTTTCTCGCGATTGGATTCCAAACTTCTAGTCTCAGATCTTCATTGCGATGAGGAACCTTTAATTCAATGAATTCATGACTTGATTCTTTTAATTTGCTTGAAGCTGACGTTTCTTTTTTATTAATCATTTTATTTTGATAATTGAGCTCATTCAAATCAGAAAGTAGTTTTTGCTGTCTCTTTAATTCATCCTTCCAACTACTAACAACGTTTACCCATAGGTTTAAGTCAAAATGAATTACTTCTCCTGGCAATGCTTTTAAAAGTGACAAGGTTGAAACTTCTTCCTGTCCTTCCAATAAATTCTCAAGTGTATTAAAAACTTTAGTGCCAGTACTGTCATCATCTAATCTAATCAGATCGCTTATCTCATTAAGTAATTTTCTTCCAGCCCAACTTCTCAACAGCTGGCGAGACATTCCTTTATCTGTAATCAAAGGAGACTCAAGGAAATTTGACACTGCAAATCGACTTTGAAAACCAAGTAGATTCAACCAAATAGCAATATCTGAATTATCATTTAAATCCTTTTTAGAATTATTATCTTCAAAATCAATTCCTTTACTCCATTTATCTAATTCATCTATAGAGATAGGGAATGTCATATCTTCGAAATGAAATTCAACTCTTTCAGCAGCTCTAGATTGCGCAATACTTAAAAATCCAGTTAAAAGACTGGTAAATAAGCCTAAATAAACAATTTTTTGTGTCGATCCTTTTAAAGACAACATCAAATCTCAGGTTGTGGTGGGGCCAATTCCCTAAAGAATTGAGATTGCTCACTAAAAGTCGGCTTTTGGCTTCAATAGGAGCAGGAGGAGTTCTTTATTTAACTCCTATACTTTTTAACAGTCTCTCATTTACAGCGTCCCAAATTGGCACAGGTATCGCAATTGCAGCAGTAGCAGGAACAATTACAAGGCTTATAGCTGGTTATTACTTAGATCAAGGAATGCATTTTGCACGACTATTGAGAATTGCTGCTTTGCTCGCGATCACTGCTGACATCGTACTTATCAGATCTAATGATTATGCTGATTTTATTATTGGTGAGATTTTATTAGGTTCCTCAGCAGGAATTTACTGGCCCTCAGTAGAAATTGCAGTTCCGTTATCTTGTATAAGCCTTAAATCAAGTAAAGGGTTTGCTCTTGCAAGAAGCGCTGATGCACTAGGAGTAAGTATTGGTACCCTTATCGGATCTTGTGCTGCATATTTTGGTTATATACGTTTAATATATTTAGTAGAAAGTTTAGTTCTATTAGTTTTCATAAGATTAATCAGTAATAACTTATATAAGGATGATTCTCTAAAGTCTAAATATATAGTTAACAATACAATTAAATCTGATTCCAAACATTCCTCCTTGAAGGAAATACTAAAATTAGTATATATTCTATTCCCTTTACTAATAATAAGCTTATTTTCCACTGGTATGCTTTCACTGATACAAACGGCATTGCCTTTAGATTTAGTAATAGGTGGCATAAAAAGAAGGGCAATAAGTGAAAGCTCGACTGGTTTTATTATTGGAGTAAAGCTAGGAATTTTATTAATACTTCAATGGCCAATAGGTAATTGGCTTAGCAATAAAAATATTAAATATGGACTAAATATTAGTTTGATAAGTTTTAGTGTAGGTAGTCTACTACTATCATTGTCTAGTTTATATATAGAAGGGATTTACTTGACATTATTAGGTTTAATATCTATCTCTGTAGGGTTAGCAGCTTTTTTGCCTACTGCGGCAGAAGCAATAATTCAGATTTCACCAAAGGAAAAACAGGGCATATCAATGGCTATTTATTCTCAATGCTTTGGAATAAGTGCTTTTATTGCTCCATGGTTAGCAGGTATATTGATTGACATAAATGGAAATGCGTATTTACTTTGGCTAATTGGTGGATTGTGTTATCTATCTATTATTCCATTTTCTAACTTAATAAGAAAGAAGAAAACTATTAGCGTATAAAAGCGATTTAATATAAAATTATTCATTTATTTCGATTAAACGTCTCTCTCTAAGAAAAAGGAACAAAGGGGCTGCAAAGGCAAAAGAAATTATAAATGTGCCAAAATAGACAATCCAAATATTTTTCATATTAATCCTCTTGGATTCAAAATATATCCAAACCAAAATGGAAGTTGAGGAAATCAATAAATCTCTTGAAATAGATCTAGATGCAGAATTATTATTTGCAAGTTGAATAAAAAGTTCTATGTTAAAATTAGGTCCATAAAGTTGCATAAATTCTATATTTGCAAGCATTGGGAACAAAGCCCCAATAATAGCTAGAGCAAGAAAAAAATAACTTAGAACATATTTTTGGTGCTTCATGAAAATAGAGCCAACATCCATAAATATACTAAAACTTGATTTTTTTGAAAAGCCTTGTGAAATAATCCCATATATATAAATAAACAATATTTTCTAAATAAATCATTATTATACTAAAGTTACTTCGTTCTAAATTGTTCTGTTACTAATGTTCGGTCAAGTGGATTCACAAAGAGTATCGAAATTTATAAATAAAATCAAAGTATAAATAAATTAATTTGAGGAGTATATTTTTATTCTATTAGTTAATCTAAATAATAAAATTTTAAACCAAATTATTGATTTCATATTTTATAGCATAAGTATATTTCTTCCTTTATAGTGCATCTAATTAAATTTAAAAAACTGATCCCACATTCTAATCTAAAGCTAGCCGTGGTAGGCCATGTCGAATGGATGACCTTCATTAAGGTCAAACATTTTCCAAAAGCTGGAATTATTAGTCATGCATTGAATAGCAAAGAATTGCCTGGTGGCGGTGGTGCTGTAGCTGCAATAAAAATGACTGAACTAACTCAAGAAAGAGTTCATTTCTTTAAATCTTTAGGTAATGACGATATAGGTAAAAAATGCTATAAGTTTCTTAAAAAACGTGGACTAGAAGTGCATGTAGCCTGGAGGGATGAACCCACCAGAAAAGGAGTAAGTTTCGTTGATTCCAATACAGATAGGTCTATAACTGTTATAGGGAAAAGGTTACAAGCAAATGCTATTGATTCACTTCCATGGGAAATTTTAAGTACATTCGATGGAGTGTTTGTTACTGCTGCCGATTCAAAGGCGATAAAATTTTGCAGAAAAGCTAAAAAATTGATCTTGACACCAAGAGTAAAAGTAGAAGAAATCGAAAAATCAGATGTCAATATTGACGTACTAATAAGTAGTGCACTTGACCCAGATGAGAAAGCACAAACTGAGAACTTAAAAATAAAGCCTAAATTAATTATTCAAACAGAAGGTTCAAAAGGTGGCAAATTATTTCCTGGTGGTCAATACCGCGCGATAAGGCCAATAGCACCTGTCATCGATACGTATGGATGTGGAGATTCCTTTGCTGCAGGCGTAACTGCTGGCATGGCTGCTGATCTAGAGATTTCTGAGTCGATAAAGATTGGAGCTAAATGTGGCTCTATTTGTGCAACACATTTTGGCCCTTACCTATAATTGATTTAATTATTAATAGCCATAAGAAAAATTATGCTTAATGCCAAAAAAAATATATTTACAAATAAAAATGGAACTTTCTATAAGTCAAGTAGTCCTGTTTCAGTGTCTATTTTTTCAATGATTATGATATTTATTTTATTTATCGAGTCAATATTAATTTTACTTTCAATATTTAAGAATGGATTTATAAAAAAAGAAGTTCTTTCTAAGAAAAGTAATCTTGGCTTTGATATAGACATAATATTAAAGGATTAAGCGACTTTATTTGATAAGTTGTATTGAAAGCCTCTAATTTTAATCTTTTAAGTAAAAGTATAAATGTAGGTCAAAAGTATATATGCAGTTCATTTTCTATATTAAAGAAGATAAAAAATAGAACTAAAATTAAATATCTCCTTTGAGACATTTAATAATTGTATGAAAAAGGTGTATTAAGAATTAATGAAGCAAAGAGAGTATATTCATAAAATAACAGAAAAATATATTTAAATTCTAGATTATATAATCTAGAAAGAAATTCTTATTGTTTAACTCTGACTTTTATTAATTGAATAATTTTCTTCAAATTCTCTATAACCAATTAACCAGGTGTCTTTCTTGGATTACTTTTATATTGCTTGGTGCTTTTAATAAATTTTTGGCTCATGCAAATCAACCTTAGAACTTTTAAATAATATATTAGCTATTTTTGTTCGATAATTTTTTGCAATTTGTTGTATAGAAAAGCCATTTGGAGAATTATTCTTGGCCAATAGTTAATACTTCTCATATAAAAAAGAATAATTAAAACTCATAGGAAAGCAAAGAAATAAGCATGGAACAATAGTGTTTACAAAAAACTAAATCTTGAAAGAGTTATTGTTTTATCTTTAAATTCAAAGCCAAGTCTTTTTCTTCTGAATCCATTCTGTTTTCTAACTGGAGTTTAATAGAGCTAAAAACAAAAATACCTAGAGGGCAGATAAAAGAGAAAACAACTATCAATGAAATAACTTGTGAAGGTTTAACTAAATAAACCCTTTTGAGCTCTTCTCCGCATATAACACAATTTTCATTACGCCTATCATGATCTAATATTACTTGCCTTTCAAAAGAACAATAAGGACAATAGTATCTTGCCATCTATAAAATCATAAATCGTAGGAGAGAAATTATCAAATAATTTATTCCAATTAGAGAGAAATGATCTTCATATTACAAATGAATCATCTGTACACTCTGATGATTCACATCTGATCAAGTCAATACAATTTGGATGCTCCTTAATGTATTTATTAAATTCCATGGCTAGCATTCGAGCCTCAAAGCAATCAGTGGCGTAAAAACAATTCTCTAGCTTTCCGTTATCAAAGGATCGATAGCGAACAGTATATGGTTTTAGTTTTTCCATGATTTTTTATCTATTAATTCAAATATCGCTCTAATAGATAGTAAATATCCACAAATATCTTCCAAAGGAAATATTAGAAGGTTTTGTAATCAGATAAAACTTAGCAAATCTTATACGCCTGGCATTGGTGGTTTATATCCACCTCCATCATCTGAACACTCTAAGCTATCTCTTGTTGAGACTCCTGTTACTGGGTTGGTCCCTTCAGCTAGCTCACATAAATTTTTCTGATCATCATTATCTAAAACAGAAAAAGAAAAATCTGCTCCTGCTATCTGAGCACCAGCAAAACTACTACCAGATGCAATCATATTTACCAAAATCGCGTTACGAAGATCGGTTTTCTGAAAATTAACCCTATCAGCAAGAGTGTCTGTTAAATTAATTCCATTTAAATTTGAACCTTTTAAATCAGATAACGTTAAGACAGTTCCATGTAAATCAACATCACTCAAGTCTGCATCCCTTGCTGTTGCTCCTGCTATAGAAGATTTAGAGAGGTCTTGTCCATGTAAGTCAATTCCAGTAATTTGCGAGCGTACGTAATTTGGAACCTCATCACCCTCCTTCAAAACTGCATGCACAGGGTTTGAAGTAATAAAAATCAAAACAAATGCGAATGCCAAAAAAAGCAATCTCTTAAAGATTGAATATAAAAACATAAATTTTGGCTAATAAGAAGCTCTCAACTTTCGTTATTATCTCCCCTATTGGAAAGCCTGCCCCAATAATAGAAATATGTAGTTACTTTATATTCTAAAAATAATAATGATCGACTCCTAACGTATTGTTTATAGGGCCTGACCGGAAAAGTATTGATGAACAGAGGGATTAATCCAGTAAAAACCTACACAAAACATAAGGAACACATTTAACAAGATTAAGGTGCCTCCCATTATTACAGTCTGATTTCCATTTGAGTCATTGGTATCCTCATTTACATTGATAACTGAATTAGCTTGTTCCTTCATCAAGTAAAGGTAATAAAAATACAATATAACGAAAAATCTTATATCTCGTGGAAGTCAGATGATATTAGTCGATTGGAATGATTAGTTCCTTTTAGTAGAATGAGAGATATAGAAATTTGATTAAAAAAAAACTAAATACTTCTTTTTGAATCTAGCATGTTCTATAGCAATGAAAATCATTTTCAAACCATGCCTCTCGTTAATGTTAAAAGTTCAATTGAAATAAAAGATAAAACTGATGATTTACTGAAGAAGCTTTCTTCTAAAATTTCTAATTTAACTGGAAAGCCTGAAAAGTATGTAATGGTAGTAATTGAAAGCAATCTAAGAATGATGTTTGGCGGGTCAAAAGAAGGTTGCTGTTTTATAGAAATCAAATCAATAGGATCATTAGAACCTACAAAAATATCAGATGAATTATGTAATCTAATAAATAATGAAATAGGAATAAAAAATGATCGTATATATATAAACTTTGAGGATGTTCAACCTAATATGTGGGGTTATAATAATTCTACTTTTGGCTAAAATCTAACAAATTAATTAATTTAATAAATCATTTTAATGATAGATTGCTCTATACCAAAAACCACCTAACTATAGCAATAGTTTATTGCTATAACAATATGTAGACCTGTTAGCTTGTTTAATCTGTTAGGACATTTATTACGTACCTAAGACTTTTTTTTGGCAAGTCGCACATGTAGGTATAACCTTTAAAGGGAAATAATCTAGTTAATGTCTACAAGTAAACGCGAAGAAGTCTGTTCTCATTTGCGTTATATACGCCAGGAACTTAGAGATCTTGATCAAATGCTCAGAGAAGATGGCTTATTGCCTGAAAAAACCGAGTTAAAAGAGGTATATAACTCTTTAGATGCACTGCATGAATTATTAACTGGAAAGGTAAAGAAAAGACCAAAGCCAGAGTTTGATGATTAGTTATAGATTATTTAGTATCTCCTTTTATAAGATTGAAATCTTAATCTTAAATAGCTTGACGTGTTTGATTTACATTAAGTTAAGCTAATCCAGGAATCTCAGCTTTCAATTGATCAACCCACTTAGATATTCTTGAATCCGTCATATCTGATTCACTATCTTCATCCAAAGGTAGTCCACAAAAGCTATCTCCGACAACACTTTTTGACTCTTCAAAAGTATATTCAGATTTACTTACATAGCCAACCATAGAAGCCCCTGCCTCTTTGAAATACCTATGAAGCTCTTCCATAGCATCGCAATAGTTTTCTGTATAGGTAGAGGAGTCTCCTAAACCAAAAATTGCAACTTTCTTGCCTGAGAGACTTAGTCCACTAATTTCATCAAGCAATGAATCCCATGTTGTTCCAGATCGCTCTGACTCAGCTCCAGTATTCCAAGTAGGAATTCCGCAAATTATTCCATCATGATTAACTAATTCACTAAGGTCATCTACATCTGAAATGTCAATAGGTGACTCAGCTCCTCCAAGTAAGCCGTGAATCCTCTCTGCAATATCTTCTGTTTTACCTGTGGTTGTTGCGAAGTAAATTCCTATGGTCATTAGATTTCTTGTAACATATTTTTTATAGATCAATGAAAGTTTTCACGAAGAAAACTAGTCACTAATTAACGTCCTTTTTTATACAATTGCTTGTAATGGTTTTAATTGCTTAATCATAGAAAAAAAAGGGAAAAGAAAAGCTCCATAAAAATGGAGCTTTTCTTTTCCCTTTTAAATTTGCTCTATTTAGTAGTGCAAATATCAGGATTTTATAGTGAAGGTTGCACTCTTTTCGTTACCAATAGAAGCTCCAACTTGTTTAAAGTCAAACCCTAAAGCTCGTAAAGCATGCCAAAAATGACCTTGAAGGAAGAAGAATCCTAAGTAGTAATGGACATTAGTTAATGCTGCCCTAGTTGAATGACCCCAAAAAGCTGTTGCATCTGACAAGTCACCAGTATCTACCCAATATGGAGAAACAGAGAACTTAAGTTGCAATACCTCTCCATACCAAGCCTCTGGATAAACAGTTGTATTAGATGCACACCAGAAGGCAGCAACAATTGCCATCCAACCAATACCTGCTAAAGACCATGAAAGTACAGCTTCTGCAGAAAGTAATTCCGCACCTTTAAACTTGCTCCACTCTCCAAGTCTTTTATCTTCCCAAGGAGTTGATCCTGCAATTATATGAAAGGCTCCTCCAGTAATTTCAGCAAAGGCTAAGAAAGCATGACCTCCCATAACATCCTCAAGGCTGTCAATGGTAATGAAATCAAATTGCCTTTGCCAAATCATTGAAAGATCTAGGTTGTAATTAACCTGTCGAATTGCTCCAGCTGCAGGATCATAAATCCCATGAATCCTTGCCCATTCAACAAACCAAATGCAAGCTACACCAAAGAAAATTAAATGATGACCAAGAATAAAAGTTTGGTTATCAGGGTTATTCCACTCTAATTTAAATTTCTTAGCTTGTAGAACTTCACTATCCTCTACATTCTCCTCAAAAAGGATTGCATGAAGAAGTCCTCCTCCTCCATAAACCATTGAGAAAATAAGGTGAAAGATTGCGATAGTTGCAACACCAGCACCAGTCCAGGCTCCAGCTTCATCGAAGCCAATACCAACAGAAGCTAAGTGTGCCAAGAACAAGGAGCTTTGATGCCCCATAGGCAATTCTGGGTTGTACCTGGCAAGTTCCCAAAGGGTACTGCCACCAGCTGCAAAGCAGATAAGGCCTGTATGGCCTATATGTGAGGCAATAAATCGGCCAGATCGGTTGGTAACCACAGAATTACCAGCCCACCATCCATAGGTAACATCTGGATTTCCATAGGTCTGCATAATTTTTAAGCAATACAGGCGAATATCAATGAAGATTACACTGTGCTCATTAGATATGTGCAGAATAGTTAAAGGTCTTTATTTAGTTGATAAGAATTTTTTTCATCTCTAAACAAAAATTTGGCTAAAAAAGGCTCTTTTTTTTTTTTACCTGGATTGGTAGAAACTCAGATTAAAAGACGAAAGCACTGCGCTGCAATGGTTTAGGGAAGAAGAGAAAGCTCTTGTTGCTTTCTTAAAAAAAAAATTAGCACTATCAATTCTAATTAAGACAAAATAAATAAAAATAATAAAAAATTTTATTTCCTACTGAAGTAAGGTCTGAATCAGCATAAAAATTGCCATCATCTAAAGAAAAAAAGCTATAGCAAACTTAATTTTCTATACATGCTATTAGAAGAGCAACTAAGAGGAACACTCATGATATAGAAAACTCGTGAATTTCGAATTCTTAGGGAAAGAAATCCAATTTTTTAGGCATTGATAAATTAATAGAAATGTCAAAAATTAATTTTCTGATGAATAACCTTTAGCTCTAAGCTATAAGTGTCATACCTTTCATAGACTTGATGATTGATTTCGCACATTTGCTGGATTTCGCAACTC
>QCFW01000023.1 GCA_003280135.1 Prochlorococcus sp. AG-363-N16
CTTCCCTTGAAATGTATCTGCTATTAGCTTTGCTGCAATAGTGGTAGATGGGTTTTGGGTATTTATATAAGGTGATAATTGAAAGCTTGCAGCGTTTAAAATCTGATCATATGGCAAGCTATCAATAAGACCTTGGGCCAACATTTTTTGAGAGGTGATAATTATTTTTTGTTCCCATTGCTTTCTGAATGAATCGCTTTGTTCTGCAAGCCAAGTTCTCTCTTGAGGAGTAAGGTTTACAGGACCAATTCGATCTGAATCGTTACTTAAAGCAACTTGTTCTAAGTAAAAAAGCTGTTCTGTTATTTTCTCTTCAAGCTTTTTAGATTCTTTTATATCAATCACCTGAACAGATGTTCTGGCAATTAAATCAGATCGTTTTTGTTGAAGTGCATCTTTATCTGTTACTAGAGCTTTATTTGGAGCGATTGCATTAAAAGGAGCTATGTCGCCAGGCTTTAAGTCAGGCACAGCCAATAATTTGTAGCTAGATACTATAGAAATAAGCAAACATATAAGAAAAAGTAAGATTTTTTCTAGCTTGGACCATTGCAATAGAACTTTTTTAGGGGATTGGCTATCCTCCCAACGTCTCCAAATGCTTTTTAATTTCTGAAATTTTGACAAAGCAATTAAAAGGAAAATGTCACGCTAGTTTTTATTACATACATGATTCATACAAATTAAATTATTCTCATGGTGAAGGTTCTTGATGGAAAAAAACTGGCTCGAGAAATTGAGCTAAGACTAAAGGATGAAATTATTCTAGGCATAAACAAGGCAGGAAGACCACCTGGCTTAGCTGTTATTAGAGTAGGAAATGATCCTGCTAGTGGTGTATATGTTTCCAATAAAGCTAAGGCCTGTGGCAGAGTTGGTTTGAGGAGTGTTGAGTTTCATTTTGATGATTCCATTACAAGTGAAGAAGTCATAAAGAAGGTTCAAGAATTAAACCTGGATAACACTATTGATGGAATTTTGGTTCAACTTCCTTTGCCAGGGTCAATTAATGAAACTGAAATCCTTAAACATATTATCCCTGCCAAAGATGCGGATGGTCTTCATACTTTTAATCTTGGATCTTTGATTAAAGGAGAACCTGGTCCTCGTTCTTGTACCCCAGCAGGAATAATGGCACTGCTCGCATCGAATGAAATTAAATTAAAAGGGAAAAAGGCTTTAGTAATTGGTAGAAGCATTCTTGTTGGAAAACCAATGGCATTAATGCTTCAAGGAGCTAATGCCACGGTAACAGTTGCTCATTCTCATACTCGAAACCTTGAAGAACTGACAAGGAGCGCAGAAATTTTGGTTGTTGCAGCTGGTAAACCGAGAATGATTAGGCCAGAGCACTTGTCTGACGATACTGTTGTAATTGATGTGGGAATTCATCGTATTCCTAGAGAGTCGCCTGGTGTTAATGGTTCTTTATATAAACTTTGTGGAGATGTTTGTTATGAAGATGTTCTTTCTAAAGCCAGTGCAATAACCCCAGTCCCTGGTGGTGTTGGGCCTATGACGGTTGCAATGTTACTAGTAAATACTGTTTCTCGATGGCAAGAGCATTGCGGATTATCTTTCACACTTCAAGATTTGCTTCCATGAAGTTCAAACTCCTGAGACAATTGTTTTAATTAGTTTTTTTTATCGTGCAAGCGGAAGTTCCTACATTTGACTTTGCCGCTTATTTGGAGTTGGCGAAAAAGAGAGTTGAAAAGGCTTTAGAAGATTCTTTAGGTCCAGAACAACCTGAAAAACTTAGGGAAGCTATGAGATATTCTCTCCTTGCTGGAGGAAAACGATTAAGGCCTATTCTTTGTCTTGCAGCATGCGAACTAACTGGAGCAGATTCTGAGAAGGCTATCCCTACTTCAGTTGCAATCGAAATGATTCATACGATGTCTCTTATTCATGATGATTTGCCAGCAATGGATAATGATGATTTAAGAAGAGGACGTCCTACTAATCACAAGGTTTTTGGTGATGCAATAGCAATACTGGCAGGAGATGCACTGTTAACAAGAGCTTTTGAAATGGTTGCAATTAGAACAAAAGGAGTTTCTGCTGAAAGCTTGTTAAAAGTTGTTGGTGAACTTTCATTAGTGTCTGGTGCACCTGGATTGGTTGGAGGACAAGTTGTTGATCTTGAATGTGAAGGAAAGGATGTTGATTTAGAAACGCTTGAATATATACATATTCATAAAACAGGCGCTTTGTTAAAAGGATCAGTTCTTTGTGGAGCAATTATTGGTGGTGCAGATGAAAATTTACTTACTGCATTAAGAATATATGCCAAATCAATTGGTCTAGCATTTCAGATAATTGATGACATCCTTGATGTGACTTCCAGTAGTGAAGTATTAGGCAAGACGGCAGGAAAAGATTTGATTGCAGATAAAACAACCTATCCAAAATTACTTGGTTTAGAACAGTCTAGAAAAAGAGCAAATGAACTTGTTGATAGAGCAAAAGAAAGCCTTAAGCCATGGGAGGAAAATGCAAAACCTTTACTTGCATTGGCCGATTTTATAATTAGTAGAGATCGATGACTATTTTGCATTCAGAACCTTTTTCAATTTTTCAAGAATTATTAGACAATAGTGTTTTGTTTTGGGCCCTCATTGCTTGTGGGTTTGCTCAAGTTTCGAAATTATTTATTGAGTTAATTTTTAAAAGACAATGGAGACCATCTGTATTAGTTGAAACAGGTGGAATGCCCTCTAGTCATTCAGCTCTTGTTACTGGCACTGCTTCAGGTGTTGGTTTGGTTATGGGCTTTTCTACTCCAGCATTTGCCTTGGCTGTTTCTTTCGCATTTGTTGTTATGTATGACGCAAGTGGTATCAGACGTGCCGCAGGTGCAACTGCGGCACGTCTCAATAAATTACCTTCTGAGAATTGGCCTTTACCTCCAATATCGCCACTCAAAGAAACTCTTGGACATTCACGTTTAGAGGTATTTGTTGGTAGTTTATTGGGACCTGCAATTGTGTTGCCTGGCATAATGTATTGTGGTTCCCCTTTTGATTTACTTAATGGCTTAGGCCTTTTTTAAGAGGTAAATATAATCAATTTAACTTCTGATCAGATCAAGGCATTAAAAGTTTTTGAGTCATGGTTTGATGAAGCAAACTTTGATAATCCATTTGTTTTGAGTGGATTTGCAGGGAGTGGGAAGACTTTTCTTTCAATTAAGTTTTTAGAGTTAATAGAAAATAAAAACCTTTGTTGGACAGTAGTAGCTCCTACTCATAAGGCCGTTGGCGTTTTAAGAAATGTTTTAAACGATGTTGGTCTAAAACCAACTTGGAATCCTTCGACAATACATAGGCTTCTTAGGTTGAAACTTAATAGAACAGGCAATCTTGAAATATGTGAAGAAACGAAGAAGACTGAAAAATCCTTGGAAAACATTGATCTTCTCCTTGTAGATGAAGCATCAATGATTACCTCTACTCTTTTAGAAATATTATTAAAATACGCATATAGATATAGGACAAGACTAGTCTTTGTTGGTGATCCTGCTCAATTGCCTCCAATAGGAGAGACGATTAGCCCATTATTCTTAATAAGCAAAACACATAAGGCTCATTTGACTGAAGTCATTAGACATCAAGGCCCAGTCTTAAAGTTAGCAACTATCTTGAGACAGGATGAGTTTCCTTGTACTCCGCCAAGTTGCTTCCCTACATTCTCAAATCAGAAAGGCTCGGTCGGCTGCTTAAGTAATAAAGATTGGTTAGAAAAGGCTCAGTTTGAATTGAAAGAGGCAGCAAGAAAAAACGACCCTGATTCAGCACGAATTCTTTGTTATACAAATAGGTATGTAGAAAGATTAGTGCCATATGCAAGAAGGGCTATTCATGGTCAAGATGCTGACATGATGCCTGTATTGCCTGGGGAACTTCTGATCACAAGAAAAGCAGTTATGCTTACTGCGACTATTGATCGAGTAAGATTTTTCGAAGAACCAGGTGTCCTCTTTGGTTCTAATGAAGAAATGCTTGTAAAGGATGTCAGCCCTCATTCCTATGACTTACAAGAATTAGAACTTTCTGAAAATATATTTTTTGATGTTCCTTCAATTGAGACTCTATTAATAAAAGTTTTTTGTAGAAATATGGAATTTTCTATTCGCTTACTACCTGAACTAGGTTCATATGCAAGGAATGAATTAGACGAATTTCTAGGCAAAATTAGTCATAAGGCTAAGAATTGCTATGGGGTTGATTCACGAAAATTATGGAAAACATTTTTTAGGGTAAGAGATTCATTTGCTTCTCTTGGACCAGCCTCTGTCTTAACAGTACATAGAAGTCAAGGCAGTACATTTGGAGAGGTTTTTATAGCTTCTGATGTTTTTTGGCCAAAGGATATCAAGCTAAGGAAGCAATTAGCTTATGTAGCTATAAGCAGAGCAAGTAAAGGAGTATGGTTGCTTGATTCAAGCGAAAATCAATATGGTGACAATATTTGGAGGGAGAATATGAATTTAATACTTAAGGATTCTGCATAGCTATTTTATGACTTTTTAAGTAGAAAATTTTCTAATAAGAATTATCTTTTACTGATTTTATCCAGTTACTGATAATATTTTTTGAACTTGGCCAGTGAAGATGTATCCAGCTTGCATGGAATTTTTTATTAGCCCAACCTTCATTTTTTTCATTTATGCCCCATCCTGAAATGTTCCATGAATGGTATAAATCTTCTTTATATAAAACTGTATCTAGCTCTTTTTTTTGCAAGTTAGTTATTTTCCATCTATGGAATTCGTGGCCAATTAATTCCTCTCCTTTTGATAAAATTAGATTATCTTTTAATACTTTTAGTTTTCTATAACCTACAGAAAGGTTTGCTTCTTCTGAAGTGAATGGAAGTATATTTGCCATAGGGTATGCTTTTCGATTTATATCTTTCATTGAACTCCCCATTATTAACATACCTCCACATTCTGCATAAATTGGCTTTTTACAGAAAAAATCTTGTAAGGATTTTAATGACCTTTTTGAAGAACTTATTTGTTCGGCAAATTGTTCAGGATAACCGCCTGGAATTATTAGTCCTTTAACGTCTTTAGGAATTGGCTCATCGTTTGTTGGTTTCCAGTCAAAAATTCTTATGCCTGACTTCTCTAAAAATTCTTTTGTCTCAGGATACCTAAAATGAAAGGCTTTATCTTGAGCTATAGCAACACTTGTTGTGTCTAATATTATTTCTCTTGAGATCTTTTCATCAGCATAAATATCTTTTCTTGAAGTAGGAGATGGCGATAAAAGTAGTTTATGAAGATAGTCAATATCAAGGTACTTATTTGCAAAATAACTCCATAATCGTATTTTACTCTCTATATCTTTTATCTCATGAGCAGGTGCTAATCCTAGATATTTATTTGCTAAAATAAGTTCATTTTTAGTTGGTAAACATCCTAGGACTTTTATCCTTATACCATCCAAAATATCTGTTAGTAATTTCTTATGACGATCTGTATTTACATTATTAAGTACTACGCCAGCAATATTTAATTGTTGATCTAGTTCTGTAAATCCCTTTACTAATGCAGCTATAGAAGCTGATTGGCCTTTAGCATTAACGATTAAAACAACAGGTAAATTAAGATATTTGGAGACTTCTGCTGTACTTCCTTTATGCGAACTTCCTAATCCATCAAATAATCCCATAACACCTTCGACCAAAGTTAAGTCTGCTTTTTGAGCATGTGTATAAAAGCTATGTTGAACCCAGTCTTTCCCACAAAGAATTAAATCCAGATTTCTACAAGGTTTCTTAGATATAAGTGATAGTTGTTGAGGATCAAGATAATCAGGACCAACTTTGAAGGTTTGAATACTCTTGCCTTTTGAAGTTGCCCAAGAGCAAATCAATAGGCTTAAAAGTGTTTTACCGTTTCCACTTGCAGGAGCAGCTATTACGCAGGGCATGAGGCCTTAATTATTGATTAATTTTTGACATTTTCCAAAGATTGAATCAGGCCAAGTAATTTAGCAGCAAAAGGAGCAGCATTTGCCAGTAGAGGACTTGTAGAGCCTCGACTTGTAGCTAGTAGTCGAGCTACATCCTCTTCTGAAGAGTTATTTTGCAAGGGAACTACTTCTTCTATTAGGTCCATACTTGCCATTCCTCCTGCTTCTAGCCGTTTACATTCACTCGGCTTTGAAGCAAGTATTATACAAACCTCTTTTTGTGTAGACGTTGATCCTTTAGATATCAGCCTTAAACCAATTACTTGCCCAGGATGAATACTTGGATTACCTATTGGCAAAGGGTTTAACCTAAAAGTAACTATTTGGTTATCATCGCGAATAAATTTTATTTTATTCCCGTCTGATTCTTCCTGAATAGTAGTTTCAATTTTCCATTTTAGTCTGTCTGCAATCCAAGCTATAAGGAGTAGTCCTTGGACTTGGTTTTCACCTTCTATATCAATATCTATTTTTACTAGCTCATTTAGAATATTTCTTCTATTTGGAGGATCAAAAACCATTGCTAATGTTTCTCTCCATGCTCTTAGTCTTAACCAGTTGAGGTCACTAACTGTTTGACCATTTTTAATTATTTTTTCAAGTAAATTTATACATTTTGTAGGTTGACCAAGAGCTGTATCTATTACCAGTCTTCTTGTTCTTATGGCAACCATCTCAAATAGTTTTGGATTTTCATCTATGGCTCCATTCCACCAAAGCCATGAGGGGAATTCCTTTGGGACTAACTCTTCTACTATTTTTAAATTGTTTGCAATTGATTTCACCCCTCCTCTAAGTACTATTACATCTCCACAAGCAGAGCTGCCTCCTTCTTCTGGTAAAGGACAATATGCAGCGACAAGTGTCTCAAGGGGATTATCCTTATTAAGAGTAGGAGCAAGTGTTATTAGACGCCTTGGCTGTAGTTGACTAATTGAGGAATCAACGTGTTGACCTCGTAAATCCTCATACTTATTATTTGATTTTGTACTTTCTAAAGCAGCAACAACTTTTTGATCAAGCGGTGCTGTTGAAGGAGGTAAGTCATTAGTTAATACGATTTCTCTAGCAGCTTCAATAATCTCTTTCCTCTCATTCCCAATAATGGGGCCAGGTATTGCACCACTATTTACTAGTTGCTGTTCAATCCATGCAGGTTGCCAAACAAGTAGAGAAAAAGTGTTAGATCCTTTATTGCTATCCTCTCCGTTAATCCATAGTTGATTTAAATAACTATGAATTTCTGAAACTGGAATCTGAAGAGGTGTATGAAGAGTTAGTTGAGTAGACATATTGAATTTAGATGATTTTGGAAATTAGTTAAGGCCGTCGCCAAAGTAAATTATCTTTAGCCAAGAGAGTGTCTGCTTCGGCTGGTCCCCATGTACGTGATTCGTATTGATGTATAGGTAATTGCCATGGACTATCTTCTATTAACTCTAATAAAGGTGTATATAATCTCCATGCTGCCTCAACTTCATCACTCCTTGTAAAAAGCGTTGGATCCCCCAACATTGCGTCTGCTAAAAGTCTTACATAGCCATCGTCAAAGGGCTCTCCAAAGGATTCGTCATAGGAGAATTCCATTTCAACAGGTCTGCTTCTCATCCCTGAGCCTGGAGCTTTTACTTCAAATTTAAATTCAGCTCCTTCATTGGGTTGAATCCTTAGTACCAATTGATTTGATGTTGGAACCCCTCCAGTGGCATCAAATAGATGAACAGGTGCTTCTCTAAAAGTTAGAACAACCTCACTGACTCTTTTTGCAAGTCTTTTGCCTGTTCTAATGTAGAAAGGAACTCCTTGCCAACGCCAGTTATTTATGAAAAGCTTCATCGCTACATAAGTTTCTGTTGTGCTATTAGGGTCTACGCCTGGTTCTTCTCTATAGCTAAGTAAAGGATTTGATTGATTTCCTCCTTCAGTATATTGACCTCTCACGCAACATTTCCAAGGTTCTAGCTCATTTGATAGATGAGCGGCTTGAAGAACTTTTGCTTTTTCATTCCTTATGGCTTCTGGGTCGAAATGACCTGGTGGTTCCATTGCTGTAATTGCAAGCATTTGAGTTAAATGGTTTTGAACCATATCTCTTAATGCACCAGAACTTTCGTAATAGCCAGCTCTATCTTCTACACCTACAGTTTCAGCAGATGTAATTTGAATGCTTGAAATGTAGTTTCTATTCCAAATAGGTTCAAAAATTGAGTTTGCGAACCTTAAAACAAGAATATTTTGAACAGTTTCTTTACCTAGGTAGTGGTCAATTCTATAAATCTGACTTTCGACAGCACAACTCTGGACAATGTTGTTTAAGCTTTGGGCACTGCTGTAATCCCGTCCAAAAGGCTTTTCTATAACAAGTCGGTTTCGCTTTGGATCTTTAAGAAGCCCCGCATCCGAAAGAGCTTTGCAACCGTTTGCATAGAACTTAGGGGAGACTGAGAGATAAAATGTTCTATTACCATGAGTAGCCTTTAGACGATCTATCTCATCCAGCCTCTTGCCAAGTTTCACCACATCTGGAGGAGATTGAAGATCTACTGGTTCATAAAAAAGATTTTCAGAAAAATTATTCCATTCATTTGAATGTTTTTTTATTTGTTTCTCTTGAGCTTCAAGCATTCTTTGCCTAAACTCATCATCACTCCAACGTCTTCTGGCGCAACCTATAACTGCAAACTCGCTTGGTAGCCGCCTTTGGATGAAAAGTTCAAAAAGAGCAGGGATAAGCTTTCTTTGAGTTAGATCCCCACTTGCTCCAAAGATAATTAAGCATTGTGGAGTAATTACTCTTTCTTGCCTTAGGCCTATTCTTAAAGGATTTGAACCAGTAAGATTCATTATTAGTAAATTCTAATAGCTAGCTAAAAAACTATTATTTAAATTCAAATAGCTTATTGAAATTAAGCTATCTTTTGTTGTCAGATGATCAAAAATCTCATTTTAAAAAAGCTAACTTTTTGATTTAAATTAAGTGGGAAAATTCTTTAATTTAATAAGTTTCTACATGCCATCTACCTTCTTTCTTAAGTTGAGGCCTTAACTCTGACCAATTTAACCCTTTAGAAGAAGCCGCCTGATTCATAGCTTCATCAATACCAGGTTCCATCCCTTTTAATCCACATAAATAAATATGGGTTTTTGGATTTTCAATTAAAGAAAAGATCTCTTCAGCATGTTCAAGAACTTTGTCTTGAATATACATACGTCCACCTTTAGCATTCTTTTGCTCACGGCTAATTGCTTTTGTATATTTAAGGTTCTCAGGGAACTGTGATTTATATCTTTCAAAATCTTCGTCATAAAGTAGGTTTGCAGTCTTAGGGGCTCCCATAAATAGCCATGCTTTGCCTTTGAAATTCCAGTTATTTTTCTCTCTTTCAGTAGGTTCAAACATTCTTCGAAGATAAGCTCTCATTGGAGCAATCCCAGTTCCGGTTGCAAGCATGATTACATTTGAGTCCTCTTCTTCAGGTAAAAGCATTTCTTTACCAACCGGGCCCGTGATTTTTACTTTTGAGCCTGGATTAATGTTGCAAAGATAAGTTGAGCAAACTCCATCAATGGTTTCTCCATCTTTTTCATATTGAAGTTGCCTTACACATAAAGAAACTGTATTGCCTTCATAATTGTCTCCATGTCTCGTGCTTGCAATGGAGTAAAGCCTTATTTTGTGAGGCTTTCCTTTTGCATCTTCCCCTGCTGGAATGATTCCAATGCTTTGTCCTTCTACATATTGCAGTAGAGGATCACCATCAGAGAGATCGAAAGTAATATGGTTAACTCTGCCAATCGCTCCTTCCTTTAGCAGAGAATAGTTTTCTGTTACTGTCCCTAAACATGGAGTTTTAGGTCTATAAGTATTAACTGGAACATTTGCATGTGCTGTTTTCTTAACCTTCTTGTTTTCCGAAGGCTTGGTTACATTCACTGACTGAGATGATTCTCGATTCTTCAGAGAGTTTGTTGTTTTTAACTCAGAGACTTTATTTTTCTGAGAAGTCTTAGTGAGTTTAAGAATAAATAACTGAATGAATCCAAAGAAACCAATGACGATTGGTATATGAAATAGACCACCAGTTAAAACTTGTGCTTCCGAGTAAGCCATTAATCAATCAGAATAGAAAACGAGAATACCAATACATGGACCTTATCTGGTGAATTATTCACTTCCCAAGGTCACGTTTTGAGATTGGCACAATTCAGGGTTTCTTTTTTTTTAACCCATTTGGGCAGTTTTTTATGTATTGTTCCATGGATTTTAGTAATTGAATTAGTTTGCTTAGATCTGAAGAAGTTACTACTCAAAAAACAATTTTGCTTGAGAACTCTTCTCTTGACAGGGCAAATTTGGAAAGGACTATTGAACAAACCATGGAGGTTTTGCCCAAAGGGACCAGGCGATTAGCTGCGCAATTACGCACTCCTATCAGTTTTGATGCTTTGTGGGATGTACTAACAAATTATGAAAACCTTCATAAATTCATACCTAACTTGGATACAAGCATTGTTGAGTCAAGAGAAGGTGATCAAATCATTCTTAGACAAGTTGGCTCTCAGAATTTCTTAGGTTTTAAGTTTTCAGCAGAAGTCGTTTTAAAACTAATAGAGTTTAAAAACGAGGGAATCTTGAGATTTAACTTGATTAAAGGAGATTTCAGACGCTTTGAAGGAATTTGGTCAATTAAAAATCTAAAAAAAGGAGAAGGATCTTCTTTGGTTTACGAATTAACCGTTCAAGGCTGCGTAGGGATGCCAGTAGCTTTAATAGAAAATCGTTTGAGAAAAGATTTAACTAACAATCTGTTAGCCGTTGAAAAGGCAGCTCTTAACCATTAGCAGCTGCTTAAAAGTTTCTAATGGATAGTTTTATACCCCCAAGGGGATTCGAACCCCTGTCGCCTCCGTGAAAGGGAGGTGTCCTAGGCCTCTAGACGATGGGGGCGAGGCCATGATCATTAGTTTTGTTTTAATGATCACATCTGAAGCTACGAGCCAGGTTAACCCTGCGTCAAGCTTTCTTATGTCATGTCATACCATTCCACACTGGAACATTGAAATAAAATGTTGAACCTTTACTAGGTTCTGAGATAACCCAAATCTTTCCTCCATGAACTTCGACAATTCGTCTGCAAACTGAAAGACCTACACCAAAACCTTCAGTATCATTGGATGTTTGAGGTAAGCGTACTCGATCTAAAAAGATGCGTTCTTGCTCTTCTTCTGGAATGCCAGGCCCCTTATCTGAAATGCTTATTTCAACCCATTGATTAGTTCTGTGAAGCATTGTTATTGAAACACTATCGCCATTTTGTGAAAACTTAATAGCATTCTCCATCAGATTTAAAAGTACTTGTCTCATTCTTCCTTTGTCAGCAAAAACAAAAGGTAGGTCTGATGGAATATCTGTCAGTATCCCAACACCTCTGGCAATCCATAATTTCTCTAATTCAAGAATAACTTCAGCAGAAAGGTTTGCGAGATTTAACTTTTGAGGATTAAACAAAGATTCCCATTTTGTGCTCCCAACTTCTAAAAGGTCGCTAGAAAGGATCTCTATTTCTTCTAAGCGCCTTTTTATAACCTCATTGAATTTTGAGGAATTAATTTGGCCACGATTTTGACTTTGTAATGCAAGAAATGCTGCAGCCAAAGGTGTTCTTAATTCATGAGCAACCATTCTTAAAAGACGTTCTTGAGCTTCAACTCTTTTTGATAAAGTTTCATTTTCTTGTCTTAAAACTAGTAATTCGTCTTCAAGAAGTAATTCTTTTCTTGTTCTGCTTCCTTCAATCTCTGGAACCCTTAGATTTAAATCAATCCCACTCACCAAGCCCTCTTGTTCCCATCTTGGGAGCCAATTCTTAAGTTGCTGAAATATGCTACTACCAGCAAATATTTGCTTTGGCTTGGGATCTATTTTTACTAGAGCTGGAATTGCTACAAGGCGATGTAATTCTAATAGTTCAGGATGGACACAAGGATCTGAATATTGAAGAGAAACATCAAAACCGAAATCTTCTGACTCAAGAAATTTAATAAGAGAACGCAAATCCTCTCTTGAGAGATGCTGCCTGTTAGCTACTAGAAGAAGCTTAAGCTTTCTTCTATCATTAATATTTTCCTCCTTCAAGAGAAAGTGTTCTATATATTCTCACTTACTTTAATTGACCATGTGTCAATTTTA
>QCFW01000024.1 GCA_003280135.1 Prochlorococcus sp. AG-363-N16
TCTTTTCATTCAAATTAAGGGGTGCTTTTAATAAAATGTCTCGCCTTTCAAAAGAACAGTTAAAAAAAGGTGTCATAGCATCTAGTGCTGGAAATCATGCTCAAGGAGTTGCCTTAAGTTCTTACCACCTAAAATGCAAGGCAGTAATAGTTATGCCTGTAACTACCCCAAAAGTGAAGGTCAATGCTGTTAAAGCATTAAAAGCACATGTTCTATTGCACGGCGAAACTTATGACGAAGCCTATGCAGAGGCTAAAAAAATAAGTAAAAGAGAAGGGATGGTGTTTATTCATCCCTTTGATGACCCTGATGTAATTGCCGGACAAGGAACAATTGCCTTAGAAATCCTTCGTCAATCAGACAATCCGCCAGATGCAATTTACGTAGCAGTTGGCGGAGGTGGCTTGATTGCGGGGATAGCCTCTTACATTAAAAGCCTTTGGCCAAAGGTAGAAATAATTGGGGTTGAGCCCATTGAAGCTAATGCAATGACAAAATCATTACAAGAAGGAAAAAGAATAGAATTAAAAGAAATTGGATTATTTGCCGATGGAGTAGCAGTTCGATCAGTTGGTAAAAATACTTTTCAGCTTGCAAAAAAATATGTTGATGCAATGTTAACTGTAAATACAGATCAAATTTGCGCTGCTATTAAAGATGTTTTTGAAGACACAAGATCAATTCTGGAGCCAGCAGGGGCATTAGCTATTGCTGGTCTTAAATTAGATGTAGAAAAGAGAGGATTAACCGGTAAAAACCTTGTAGCTATAGCCTGCGGTGCAAACATGAATTTCGAAAGGCTTCGATTTGTAGCCGAACGAGCTGAACTAGGAGAGAACAGAGAAGCGATGCTGGCAGTTGAAATACCTGAGAGAGCTGGAAGTCTTAAAGACTTATGTGCAGTACTTGGTAAAAGAAGTCTTACAGAATTTAGTTACCGAATGTCAGAAGGTAATACTGCACAAATTTTTATGGGTGTAGAAGTTGAAGGTAATAGTGATCGGAATGATTTAATTGATAGATTTAAGTCTAGAAATTTTAACTGTCTAGACTTAAGTGAAGATGAACTTTCAAAGGTTCATCTAAGGCATATGGTTGGAGGAAGATTGCCCTCTAGTTCAAAGGCTTTATGTAATACATCATGCAAAGAATTCCTATATAGATTCGAATTTCCTGAAAGGCCTGGAGCACTAATGAGATTTGTTAACACAATGAGACCTGAGTGGAGCATTAGTATTTTTCATTACAGGAATCATGGGGCTGATATCGGAAGAATAGTCATAGGAGTACTTGTTGAAGAAAAAGACGTAAATTCATGGAAAGATTTTATTAAAGAACTTGGCTACAAAAGTTCTGATGAAACAGAAAATCCAGCATATAAATTATTTTTAGGTGCACAAAAAGAATAATCAAGTTATTTTTTGTCTATGAGTTTCTTTATTAGTTATCAAAGACACTTCATTACCTGTCGATAAAGATGATGATCTGAGCATCTCTTTGCCAGCAAAACTAGAAGCAGTTCTATACCTTAAGGGGAAACCCCTTTCTATATCAGATATGTCGGAGATTGTGAATGAAAATGAAAATTCAATAAAAGAAGCGATTTTTGCTCTTATGGCTGCTTATTCACAAAGAGATACGGCCTTAGAAATAAAAGAAAAAAATGGTAAATATAGCCTCCAATTAATCCCTGGGCTAGGTGATTTGGTGAAAAATCTTTTGCCAGTAGAAATGACAGGAGCAACTCTAAGAACTCTTGGAACAATTGCTCTCAAAAAAAGAATTCTACAAGCTGAACTTGTAGAATTGAGAGGTTCTGGAGCCTACGAGCATATTAAGGACCTAATAGAAAAAGATTTTGTAGAAAGGAAAAGACAAAGAGACGGTAGATCATATTGGTTAACGCTTTCAGAAAAGTTCCATCGAACTTTTTCTATACTTCCTGATATAAAGACAACAAAAAGTGATAATGCAGCTTAAACTATAATTAATCTATTCTTAACAAATGGCAGCCACAACAATTGTTTCTAATATTTTTGGAGTAATTGCTCAGACTCTTTCTATTTATTCCTACATCTTAATAATAAGAGTGTTATTAACTTGGTTTCCAAACTTAGATTGGTCAAATCCAATACTTACTAATATAAGTGCTATTACTGATCCTTATTTAAATATGTTTAGAGGAATTATACCTCCTATAGGTGGCCTGGATTTGTCTCCAATTCTCGCATTTGTTGTACTTAATTTCTCAGAAGGTTTGATAAGTAACTTAAGGTATGGAATACTTAACAGTAGTATTTTGCAATATTATGGATAAAAATTCTCTTATCGATAATCTCCACTACCAGAAATTTTATTCCTTTTAGCTCTGTTAGATAATTTATCCAAATTTGCTTTTGCCACATCTTCTAAATCCAATTCAAGTTCAGTGGCAAGCTGTGAAATATACCAAAGGACATCACCAAGTTCATATTTAACGGACTCTTTAACTTTTTCATCAAAAACTCCTCCATTATCACGTAATACTTTTTTTACTTTATCTGCAACCTCTCCTGCCTCTCCAACTAATCCTAGAGTAGGATATATAGGATTCTTGCCGACATTTGGGTAAAGAGCGGTCTCTCTAGATTTGTGTTGGTACAGATTAAGGTCCATGATAAGTAAAGGAAAATGCAAAGATTAAATCAAATGTCTTTTAAATGCTATTTCCATGAGATCCAAAGTTCCATCTAATGACATTCAAACCACTTAACAGAAGGACAAAAATAGTTGCGACCATAGGCCCAGCAACCGAGTCTCCAGATCGCATAGCAGAACTAATAGAAGCTGGGGCAACTACCTTTAGATTGAATTTTTCTCATGGAGATCATAGTGAGCATGCAAAAAGGATTTCTACTATTAGAAACGTGGCCTCAAAATTAAAAGTAAATATCGGAATTCTTCAGGATCTTCAAGGGCCAAAAATACGTCTTGGAAGATTTAAGGAAGGTCCAATTTTACTAAATCCAGGAGATAAGTTCACACTCACCTCTAAAACAGTTGATTGCAACGAATCAATTGCTAATGTTACTTATGAAAAGTTAATAGATGAAGTAACTATAAATAAAAGAGTTTTACTTGATGATGGAAGGGTTGAAATGATAGTAGAGAAAGTAAATAAAAGTGAGAATACACTAGAATGCAAAGTTATTGTTGGTGGAACTCTTTCAAATAACAAAGGTGTAAATTTTCCAGATGTTCAGTTATCTATTAATGCATTAACTGAAAAAGATAAAATAGATTTAGCATTTGGTCTGTCTCAAGAAGTTGATTGGGTTGCCCTTAGTTTTGTTAGAAATCCAGAAGATATTCAAGAAATCAAGGAGTTAATTAGATCGCATGGTTACACAACCCCAGTAGTCGCAAAAATAGAAAAGTTTGAGGCAATCGATCAAATGGATTCAATTCTTAGGTTATGTGATGGAGTTATGGTTGCTAGAGGAGATCTTGGCGTTGAGATTCCTGCAGAAGAAGTGCCTTTAATACAAAAAGAATTGATAAAAAAAGCTAATAGTTTAGGTATCCCAATCATTACAGCAACACAAATGCTTGACTCTATGGCTTCCTCTCCAAGACCAACTAGAGCTGAAGTTAGTGATGTTGCAAATGCAATTCTTGATGGAACAGATGCTGTAATGCTTTCAAATGAAACTGCTGTTGGTGATTTCCCTGTAGAAGCAGTTAAAACAATGGCAACCATATCAACAAGGATTGAAAAAGATTATCCTCAACGTGCTATTGAAAGTCATCTCCCTAGCACTGTTCCAAATGCAATAAGTGCTGCTGTTAGTTCAATCGCAAGACAGTTAAATGCTGCTGCGATACTTCCTTTAACAAAAAGTGGTGCTACAGCACATAATGTAAGCAAATTTCGTCCAGCGACTCCAGTACTTGCAATAACAAATGAAACTTCTGTAGCCAGAAGGCTCCAATTAGTTTGGGGTGTTATTCCTCTTTTAGTACCTACTCAAGAAAGTACTACTAAAACCTTCAGTCTTGCAATGGAAATAGCCCAAGAAAATAATCTCTTATTACCTGGTGATCTAGTAGTTCAAACAGCAGGAACACTAACAGGAGTAAGTGGATCAACTGATCTAATAAAAGTAGTCATAGTACGAAAGCTAATTTCCAGAGGCTCTTCACACGGAGAAGAATCAGTAAGTGGAAAAGTTCGAATAATAGATTCTGAATCTGAATTCTCTAATATGAGACAAGGAGAAATCCTTGTATTAGCTAATGGTATTAATATTAATAATAAGCTAGAAAAATATGCTGCAGGGATCATTAGTGAAAGCAAAATAATTTCTAATGAAGACTCAAAAATTACCATTATTTCTGAAATTCCAGACGCAACTAAAATTATTAAGAATGGTGATGTTGTTACTTTAGTTCCTAGAGAAGGTGCAATTTATAAAGGTGAACATTCTGATATTAAATGACTTGACTAAATCTTATGTCTAGAAAGGTTTCGCTTAAAGAAACATTCTTAATGTCTATAAGGACTCTTAAGTCTAATAAGTTAAGAAGTTCATTAACTATGTTAGGAATAATTATAGGTAATGCATCTGTTATTACTTTAGTAGGCATTGGCAAAGGGGCTCAAAATCTTGCTTCAGCTCAACTAAGTAATTTAGGAGCAAATGTACTATTCGTAGTTCCTGGAAATAATGATACAAGAAGAAGAGGTGTTGCATTCCCAAAGAATCTTGTCCTTGAAGATGCATCAGCAATAGAGAATCAAGTCCCTTCTATCAAAAGGGTAGCTCCACAAATATCATCAAATGAGATAATACAATTTAAGTCGAAAAGCTTTAGTTCATCAATACTAGGAGTAACTCCTGATTTCTTACCAGTCAGAACATTTGAGATTGCTAAAGGTAGATTTATCTCAGATCAGGATGTTAGTTCTGCAAGAAATATAGCAATAATTGGATCTGAGCTTAATAATGAATTGTTTAAGAATAAAGAAGCAATAGGTAACAAAATAAGAATCAAAGATCAATCATTTCAAATAATTGGAGTAATGGAACCTAAAGGTGCCGTCTTTGGAAATAATCAAGATAAAAATATCTATATACCAATCTCAACAATGGTTAATAGATTAACAGGTAAAGACCCTAATTTTGGAGTAAGCCTTAGTTTTATAAGTATTGAAGCTATTAATGAACAATCTATTAATGCAGCTAAGTTTCAAATTACTAACCTAATACGCCAAAGGCACAAAATCATAAAAGATGATGATTTTGCTGTAAGGTCTCAAAAAGATGCATTAAGTATAGTTTCTACAATCACAAGTGGTCTTACATTGATGTTAGGTGCTATAGGAGGCATCTCGTTAATAGTTGGTGGAATTGGAATTATGAATATTATGCTTGTCTCAGTAAGCGAGAGAACTGAAGAGATAGGATTAAGAAAAGCTCTTGGAGCAAGACGATCTGATATTTTAATTCAATTCCTAATTGAATCATTAATATTATCAGTTCTAGGAGGAATTATAGGAATATTTGTTGGCCTAGGTTCTGTTAAATCTGTATCTCTAATTACTCCACTACCTGCAGAAATAGAGTCTAAAGTAATAATTTTAACTGTTTCTCTTTCAGGTTCAATTGGTCTTGTATTTGGAGTGTTACCTGCTAGAAGAGCCGCAAGATTAGATCCGATAGTAGCCCTAAGAAGTTTATAGAAAACACCTATATATAATTATTTTTAACTCTATAAGCAAATATTGATTAGAACAAATCATCAAAGCATCCAACAGTTATGAGCAATATCATTTTATAATAAGAAAAATTACTGATTCATGAATCAAAGATTTAGACTTATAGCTTTATGGTTTCTCCCTATAGGGATCGTAGTACTTATAAGTTGGCAGTTATTAGGCAACTCAACTGGCAACGAAATTAAGCCTGTAAGTAACGGATTAGACCAACGAAACTCCGCTGTATCACGGATGAGTTACGGAAGGTTTATGGATTATATAAACACAGGAAGAGTTACAGCAGTAGATATTTATGACGGAGGTACTAATGCAGTTGTAGAAGCCATAGACCCAGAAATAGACAATAGAGTCCAAAGGTTAAGAGTAGATCTCCCAGGTCTAGCTCCAGAATTAATTAATAAACTTAAAGAAGAAGGAATAAGTTTTGATGTTCACCCATCCAGGAAAGCCCCTCCTGCACTTGGCTTGGTTGGGAATCTAATCTTTCCAATACTTTTAATTACTGGATTGGTATTTCTTGCAAGAAGATCCAATTCAATGCCTGGTGGGCCTGGTCAAGCAATGCAATTTGGGAAAACAAAAGCAAGGTTTGCAATGGAAGCTGAAACAGGTGTGCAATTTGATGATGTTGCTGGTGTTAATGAAGCCAAAGAAGATTTAGAAGAAGTAGTTACTTTTTTAAAACAACCTGAAAAGTTCACTTCGGTCGGTGCTCAAATTCCGAAAGGAGTACTTTTAGTTGGTCCTCCAGGAACTGGTAAAACATTATTAGCAAAAGCAATAGCAGGAGAAGCAGGGGTTCCTTTTTTCTCTCTTTCCGGCTCTGAATTCGTAGAAATGTTTGTAGGGGTGGGTGCAAGTAGAGTTAGAGATCTATTCAAAAGAGCTAAGGAAAATAGTCCTTGCTTAATATTTATTGACGAGATAGATGCAGTTGGAAGACAAAGAGGAGCAGGTATTGGTGGAGGAAATGATGAAAGAGAACAAACTCTTAATCAATTACTCACTGAAATGGATGGCTTTGAAGGTAATAGCGGGATAATCATCATTGCTGCAACAAATAGACCAGATGTCTTAGACTCAGCTTTAATGAGACCTGGTAGATTTGATAGACAAGTTACTGTTGACACTCCTGATATTAAAGGAAGGTTATCTATACTTGAGGTTCATTCAAAAAATAAAAAGTTAGAGGAAAATCTTTCATTAGAAAATATAGCCAGAAGAACTCCGGGGTTTACAGGTGCTGATTTAGCAAATTTACTAAATGAAGCCGCTATTCTTACTGCTAGGAGAAGAAAAAACTCTATTGGAATCTCAGAAATAGATGATGCTGTAGATAGAATAATTGCAGGTATGGAAGGACAGCCACTTACTGATGGAAGGAGCAAAAGATTAATTGCATATCATGAAGTAGGCCATGCAATTGTTGGTTCACTAGTTAAAGATCATGATCCAGTTCAGAAGGTAACTCTTATACCGAGAGGACAAGCAAAAGGGCTTACTTGGTTTTCTCCTGACGAAGATCAAATGTTAGTTAGCAAGTCACAATTAAAGGCGAGGATAATGGGTGCTTTAGGTGGTAGGGCAGCAGAAGATGTTGTGTTTGGTGAAGGTGAGATTACAACTGGAGCTGGCGGAGATATTCAACAAGTAGCATCTATGGCAAGGCAAATGGTAACTAGATTTGGGATGAGTGATTTAGGTTTAGTATCTTTAGAAAATAGTTCCCAAGAAGTTTTTATAGGAAGAGATTTAATGACAAGAAGTGATATCTCAGAAGAAATATCTAAAAAAGTAGACGAGCAAGTTAGATTAATTGTAAAAGAAAGTTATATCGAAACACTGACAATTATAAAAGATAATAGACGGGCAATTGATCGACTCGTTGATTTATTAATTGAAAAAGAAACTATGGATGGTGAGGAATTTGTCAAAATTCTTTCAGAATATACTTCTATTCCAGAAAAAAATAGAACTGAAAAATTAATCAATTAAAGGAATCAATCTCAGATTATATTAACTGGTCTTTTGTTTAAAACACTGTCAATAATTCCATATTTCATTGCTTCATCTGGTGACATATAAAAATCCCTATCAGTATCATTAGAAATGGTATCTAATGGCTGGCCAGTTCTAATAGATAATTCATTATTCAAACGTTTTTTTAAATATATAATTTCATCTGCTTGAATTCTTATATCACTTGCCTGTCCTCTAGCACCTCCTAAAGGTTGGTGAATCATTATTCTTGAATGCTTAAGACTACTTCTTTTACCTTTAGTCCCTGCACAAAGAAGAAAAGCTCCCATACTTGCGGCAAGACCAACACAGACAGTATGAATATCTGGCTTGACATGTTGCATAGTATCGAAAATGCCTAAACCGTCATAAACCGAGCCACCAGGAGAATTTATATATAAGAAAATATCCTTATCAGGGTCTTCAGCCTCCAAAAATAAAAGTTGAGCGACAATTCTATTTGCCGAATCATTCGTTACAGGCTCACCTAGAAAAATAATTCTTTCTCTCAAAAGCCTTGAATAAATATCAAAGGCTCTTTCGCCTCGACCTGTTTCTTCAATAACTATAGGAATCATTCTTAAATGGATCGGTTTCCACGATTTTAATTGTACAAGAAGCAAACTAATCTTATAGAAGAATTAAGTTATGAAATTGAGTCAGAGGCAAACGGTATCAGAGAGTAAAACCACTTTCCATAATGAATTTCAATATGTTATACCGGCTGTATACAGGAGAGTTGTAGATGAATTTATAGTTGAACTAAACCTTTTAAGAAATCAAAGTGAATTTACAGAAGATCATTTGTTTTCATTTGGCTTAGTTAAATCATTTGAAGAACTCACAAAAGGATATAAACCTACTTCACATAAAGAAGAGCTATTTAAAGCTATTTGCAAAGCAACAGGATTTGATATAAATAATATTAATGCATTATCTGGAATAGCGAATAGCAGATCAAAAGAATTAGCTAGTGATTCAAAGAGCCAGTCAGTGGATAATAAAGCAAGGATAATTAATATTTTTTTAGATGAATTTAATCTAAATAAAAAGAACTATTATTCTAGAATCACTGCTATTGGTTTGTTCAATTTTTATAAAAATATCATTGACAATAAAAAAGATTTCATTGATGATCTGCTTGACGTAGCAAATAACATAGGGCTTAAAAAAGCAAGAGTAGATAAAGACATAAATCTATATACTACTTTTGTTTGAGGATTCTTTATTTTGGGAGAAAGTTCCTAAGGACATATTTAGATTTTCATTTCTTTTATAGTTACTTGAAACCCTATCATTAGTATTGTATTCTTATCCTAAGTGATTTTTCAGCAATGGTAAAGAGAAGAAGAAAGCTTTCTAAGGATTATGAAAAAAATATTGAAAGAGCTTTAAAAGATGTCGAGCTTATTACTGCAAAAATAAACGATATCAATGAAGATGATATTCGTGAAGAGTATCAACAAGCATTTAGCATAGTTAAGTTAAGGCTAGATAATATGAACAAAGCTTACAAAGATATAGGATTTAATGAAGAATCTACACTTTTGCTGAGTATATACCAGGAATCATTAAAGGGCTTTATAAATGAATATGAAATTTAGAATTAAATTTTTTAAAAACATAATAACCTCATTATGCTTTTTCCAAATTCTAACTATACCATTATATTTCTCACAATCCTTAAAAGCTAGAGATGTACATCATATAAAATCTACAATGACAAAATATGGAATATTAAACATAATAAATAACAGTATCAATTATCAGGATCAGAAATATATTGTTAAAGGATATAATTCAATGGATGAAGAAATATATATAGCTATATCATGTATTAAAAAGAAAATTAATGTAACTTCTAAGGACTTTGCTTGGAAGAATTGGTTACCACCAATTTACGAATTTGAATCACGATTAATAAATGATATTTGCTCAGGCAGACTGGATAACAAAAATAACATATAATTACCCATCTTTTTTGAATGGTATAATTTCAATTTCTATTGGATTATCTAATGTACCCTTTAACCTTACCCTTTCATGTCCATTAAACTCTTTTATGCATTTCTTGTAATTATTAGTTCGAAGACAAAACTCAGCTATCTCACTTTTATTCGATGAATATACAGAAGATATTCCCATTAAAGAGAGGAGGATAAATGTGTTAAAAAATATTTTCATATGATTATTATTATCTCTACCGAAAACTATTGTTTATTTTTTCATTATATCTTAATTTTCTTTAATTTAGAAACATCTATTATAAAAAGAAAATCAATGAATCATCAACCTAATTTAATCGATATTGCTATGGATGAAATTAAAGAAGATATGATTAAAGATATTTTAGATTCTTCAGAACTAATCTTAGATATTAAAGCTGACACTACCTTTTATGAATCTATAAATTCAAAAAATTAAGCTTCGCGACCCATTGATTTGTTTATCAAAGTTTCTAGCTCATCTTCCAGTAAATCTGTAAGTATATATACTTCTTGAGCCATTTTCCCCTTCCTTGCAACCATCTTAAATCCACCTCTTACTTCTCTTGATATTCTTAATGTTAGCTTTTCGCAGTTACTGTTAACTCTTTTCAGAACCCCTGGTGTAACAGAGTTTACTCCATCAATTTTGGCCAATTTCGTTAATACTTTAATTAAGCCATCAATATGAGTACTGTGATTTTTTACTATTCTGCCCATTGGATTGATTTTTTTTGACTTTTTTGGATTTCTAATCTCTGTCTTTGCTAGGTTATAATAGAGTGTATTGAATTTGAATTAGATGCTTTTTACATTTGCCTGGGCTTCATTGGCAGCTATTTTTACTTTCTCAATTGCGATGGTTGTTTGGGGAAGAAATGGTGATGGAACAATTGATTTCTAAATACTATTCATTAATTCAAAAATTAAGCTTAGCTGATTATTTGTCAGTAATATCTTTATTATTACT
>QCFW01000025.1 GCA_003280135.1 Prochlorococcus sp. AG-363-N16
TATCTAAAACACTTAAAAAAAGTATTTTACAAATAAAGATTATTTCAAAAGAAGATTTTGAGTCTCAGGGTATAAAAGATATCGCTTTAGGATATATTGGTCCAGACTTAAGTGACTCAGTTCTTGAAAAAGCATATAGTTGGGAAAAAAGATTTATAAGGTATGTAGACATAAGTGCTGCTAAGCTTAATTCATTCATATGTGGAGCAAACAAGATTGATCAACATAGGGCTTATATGAAATGGGATCTAATTAGTTCTTCACAGGCAAAGGTTGATGTTAGAAATGCCAAGGAGGGTGATTTTTCTATTCATCAACAAGACCAAAAGTTAACAGAAGTTAGAGGCATTGAAATAGGACATATATTCCAATTAGGAAGAAAATATTCTCTAGCTTTAGATGCAAAATTTACATCTAAGTCAGGGAAAGAAGAAGCTTTCTGGATGGGCTGCTATGGAATAGGTGTTTCAAGGCTCGCTCAAGCAGCAGTAGAACAAAGTCATGACGAGTCGGGAATAATTTGGCCAGTTTCAATTGCACCATTTGAGGTAATAATTGTTATTGCTAACATGAAAGATGAAGCCCAAGAAAAATTAGGTAACAACTTATACGAAAGACTTATAGATAAAGGTATTGATGTACTAATAGATGACAGAGATGAAAGGGCAGGCGTGAAATTTAAAGACGCAGATTTAATTGGTATTCCATGGAAAATAGTAGTTGGTAGAGACTCTATTTTAGGTAAAGTTGAACTAATTAAACGCTCAAATCAAACTAAAGAATTGTTAAATTTGGAAGATGTTATTCAGAGACTTCCTTTCGAGATAAAGCAAGAGAAAGTATTATAGAATGAATAATAAATTAAAGTTAAAGTAATTTCTTACAAAAAATGAATTTCACTTTTTATACCCCAATAAAAAAATTGATTAGAGTCTTTCTTGCCTCCTGTCTAGGGCTCTTACTTCTAATACACCCTTTTGGACAAACCGCCCAGGCAAGTAAATCGCTAATGTCTGGTGACTTTGCTAAAGACACGGTGTTCGTCGCAAAGAACCTCAAAGCAACAATTGCTCTTCCTGATGATTCGGAAGACCGAGATGCTTCAGAATCAGAAGCATTAGAACTGATAACTGGCTATATTTCCCGATACAGAAATCGCCCCAAGTTTAATGGGACAACTTCTTTTACAACAATGCAAACAGCATTAAATGCAATGGCAGGACATTACAAAACCTTTAAAAATAGGCCATTACCTGAAAAACTAAAAGAAAGATTAAATAAAGAACTTTCTAGAGCAGAAAAGATAGTCGTGAAGGAAGTATAAAAATAAGCTTTGCTTAAATGCTTTGACTTAAAGGAAAAAATCTGAGATCCTAATTTCTTGTGCAGTTTAGCGGTTTCGTGCCGCAGTATCCTTGGCAAATGTAGTCGTTATAGGTGCTCAATGGGGCGATGAAGGCAAAGGGAAAATCACTGATTTGCTAAGCAGATCTGCTGATATTGTTGTTCGCTATCAAGGAGGCGTAAATGCAGGCCATACAATTGTAGTAGAAGATAAAATTTTAAAACTTCACCTGATCCCTTCGGGAATTCTTTATCCAGAAAAAATTTGTCTAATCGGTTCAGGGACAGTAGTTGACCCTAAGGTCCTAATAAAAGAAATTGATATGCTCATAGAAAATGATATTGACATATCTGGTCTGCAAATAGCATCCTCAGCCCATGTAACTATGCCCTATCATCGATTGATAGATGAAGCAATGGAGAAACAGCGCGGTATAAAGAAAATAGGTACAACTGGAAGGGGTATTGGTCCCACTTATTCAGACAAAGCACAGAGGAATGGGATTAGAGTAATAGATCTTTTGGACAAAGAAAAATTAAAAGAAAGACTAAATATCCCTCTTAAGCAAAAAAATGACATGCTTACAAAAATCTATGGAGAAAAACCTCTAAACGAGTTGGAAATTCTCAGTGAATATATAGAGTATGGAAAACGTCTAAAAGAACATATAGTTGACTGCACTAAAACAATTCACGAAGCTTCAAGAAACAAGAAAAATATTCTTTTCGAAGGGGCTCAAGGAACTCTTTTAGACCTAGATCATGGAACATATCCATACGTCACTTCCTCCAATCCAGTCTCAGGAGGAGCATGCATAGGCGCAGGGGTAGGGCCTACTCTTATAGACCGTGTAATAGGGGTAGCGAAAGCCTATACAACACGTGTTGGAGAAGGTCCATTTCCCACTGAGTTGGAAGGTCGAATTAATGATCAATTATGTGACAGAGGTGGAGAATATGGAACTACAACTGGAAGGAGAAGACGATGTGGTTGGTTCGATGGAATAATTGGGAAATATGCAGTTCAGGTCAATGGACTAGATTGTATTGCAATAACAAAACTTGATGTACTTGATGAACTTGACGAAATAAAAGTCTGTATTGCTTACGAATTAGAAGGTAAGCGGATAGATTATTTCCCTTGTAGTGCAGATGATTTCAGCAAATGCAGACCAATATTTAAAACATTACCAGGATGGAAAACATCAACAGCCCATTGCAGAAAACTTGAAGATTTACCTGAATCAGCAATGGCATACCTTAAATTTCTTGCAGAACTTATGGAAGTGCCTATTGCAATAGTTTCTATAGGAGCCAATAGAGATCAGACTATTGTTGTTGAAGATCCAATTCACGGTCCCAAAAGAGCTCTTTTAAGTGCATAGTTTTATTAAATACAAATTAATATGGTCCCAAACAAAAAAGAAATCGACGTAATAGGTATTGGAAACGCAATTGTAGATGTGTTAGCCAATACTTCTGAGAATTTTTTAGAAAGTCATTCATTAATTAAAGGAAGCATGACTCTAATTAATGAACAAAAAGCTAATTTATTGTATGAGCAAAATATCCATAGTCTACAAACTTCTGGTGGCTCTGCCGCAAACACAATTTCTGGAATTGCACAATTAGGTGGTAATGCAAGTTTTATTGGAAGAGTCAAAAAAGATAACCTTGGAAATATTTTTACTAACGATATTTGCTCTACTGGTGCAAATTTTGATGTACCTCCAATTGACAAGGGTCCTTCTACAGCTAGATGTTTTATTTATGTTACTCCAGATGCAGAAAGAACAATGTGTACTTTCTTAGGCTCATCGGTTTACTTAGAAGCCAATGATTTAGACATCTCGTTAATAAAAAAGTCAAAGGTACTATATCTTGAAGGTTACTTATGGGATAACGAAGAGGCAAAGAAAGCTTTTCTACTTGCAGCTAAGGTGTGTAAAAATGCAGGTGGTAAAGTTGCGCTTTCATTGTCTGACTTCCTTTGTATAGAAAGGCACCGTGAAAGTTTCTTAGACCTAGTTGAAAATAATATAGATATTTTATTTGCAAACGAAAGTGAAATTATTTCTTTATATCAAACGGAAACACTTGATGCTGCAAAAGAAAAAGTTAAGGGAAAGTGCGAAATTGCGATTTTAACACTAGGAGAAAGAGGTTCAATAATAACAACTAAAGATAATGAGTATTATATAAATCCATATAATTTAGGCGAGACAATCGATACAACTGGAGCAGGAGACTTATATGCAAGTGGTTTTCTTTATGGCTTTACATCAAACAAAGACCTAAAAACATGTGGAGAAATTGCTTCAATTTGTGCAGGTCATATTGTTACAGTATTAGGTCCAAGAACAAAAACTTCATTGGAATTATTAATTAAAGAAAATATAATTAATTTTTAATTAGTGAACTTTTAATCCAATTGCCGTATTCTTCATTAGAAGATACATTCCAATATAAAATTTCTGGAGTGCTATAACTATGTATTTTTCTAGTAAAAGACAAAAGATTATTTAAATTATTCTGAGATGTCTTTATCAGTAACTGGACTTCTTTACTTTTTTCAATATTACCTTCCCATAGATACAAAGAATTTATATCTAAAAAACTTATGCATGCTGCTAGTCTTTGATCCAATAATAACTTTGCAAGTTTTTCTGCGTGCTCAAAATTTTTTTCAGTCGTTAACACTAAAACAAATCCAAAATCAGCTGAAAGTTCTTTCATTAAATCTAGAGTGAAGTTATTTCAGGTCATTTTAAGTTCTATTTTCTTAATTAATTCGTTAACTGTAAAGGCTGTTTCAATTCCCAAAGGAACTGAAGGGCGTTTTATTAGCCATAAATCTAAGTTTTCTTTTTTACAGATTTGAGTCCAAATTTTCTGATTCAATCCTCCAGATTCTCTTAAAATAACGCCAGAAACGTCCCATTTTTTGCAAAGAGCTCTTTCAATAAAACCATTTTTATGCCCAGAAAAAGGTCTCACAACAGCTATGTTCTCTTGAGGAATTTCTGAAGAAAACGCCTTAGTTAAGCTATCTACGGTAGGCAACACTCTTGCAAAAACTTTGGCTCCTGCAATTTTTAAACTATAAGCTGCTTCAGGTAAAAATCTTGATCCAATAGCTAAAAGTATTTTCTGGCCAAAAAAATCTATTTTCTCCACCTCTTTTATACTTGTAATCAATCTTGCTTCATTGATTTCTTCAATAGAGCGTTCATAACGAATAAACCTCTGATCTAATTTTTCACATGCAATTTTCAAATTAGCAGTAATTGATATTGCAAACGGGTGAGTTGCATCAACAATATAATCAAAGCCTCTATGATTTTGTTGAGAATCATTAATTACTGAACAAATACCTTCTACTCCATTTAAAGCTCCCACAAATAATTGCTCCAAAGGTATTCCCTGATATGCCAATGAAGCCTGATATGAAACTACGCTGACACTAACTTTCCAACCCTTTTGCACAAAGGCATTAGCCAGAGAAGGTCCTTCTCCAGTGCCGGATAACAACCAAAGATTAGGCTGGCATTTTTTGCAATTGTGCATCAAGATAGCTTTCATTGCTTGCATCAACAATGAACCACTGCTTGCTTGAGGTCAAAGTTAAACAAACTCCTACTATTCGCTATACGCAAGATAACCAAACTGCGGTAGCAGAAATGGAGGTAAGCTTCGCAGGGCTAAGACCAGATGACAAAGAAGGTTCTCTTAAAGTTATTGGATGGGGTAATTTGGCACAAGAGCTTCAAAACAATGTTCAAATCGGTGAGCGACTAATCCTGGAAGGCCGTCTACGAATGAATACAGTCTCAAGGCAAGATGGCACAAAAGAAAAGAAAGCAGAGTTCACACTTTCCAAGTATCACTCTGTTTCAAAATCAACTAATAAAGACATTCAACCATCAGTAACTTCCAAAAACTCTAATACTGCGAATACGGCGCCGCCTTCAAAAAACAACTCTGCAGAAAACAATTCATCAGAAGATGTTCTGAATTGGGACAGCTCACCTCTTATACCAGATACAGATGAGATACCTTTTTAGAGGAATTGCCTTTCATGGTTAATTAAATTTCTCAGCAGCAATAGTTAGTAAGTGTCCCAATTCTCTTTCTAAAGAAGCTAGGTCTTTTCTAAGTTCAGACCATTCCCCTTTATCAATCTGTTCTAAGATTAATGCTCTATCTTCATTAAGAAGTGCTATTAACTTAGAGATTTCAATAGATTTCTCATTAGATAAAGTCATAGAGCTACCTTCTTAGAAAAACTTTGCAGTAAATGTCAAACTCATTCTCATGATTAAAAAACTTTCGCCAGCAAGTCTTGTTTCTATCGCAGGCGGCTTCCTAGCAATAATAGGACTTATTTCTTACTTTGGTAATGCAGCTAACTTAAGTGTACCTACCTTCTTTTATGGTGTGCCAATTTTGATTATTGGATTAGCCATGAAAACATCTGAATTAGATCCAACTAATTCTTCAATATCTAAATTACAATTAAATCTTCTTAGAAAAAAAGGACCTGAAGAGCTTAATCAACTTGTTGGGGATGTGACTAGATGGCGCTACGGGCAAAGAGCGCACCTTGAATCATCATTAAAGGTTTTAAGCCTCTGGAATGAAGAGAAGCCTCCACAGTTAAACAAAGTAGAGCTTTTAGAAATTCAAGAGGATTATGGAATATGTATGACTTTTCAAATTAACGGAGTTTCCTTAGAAAGATGGCAAAATAAACAAGAGCGGCTAGGCAGATTTTTTGTAAAAGGATATAAGGCAGAAATAAATTCTAAAACTCCCCAAGAAATTGAACTTACATTAATTCCAAATAAAGAGGTTACATAAATATCAAGCAAAGATAAAATTTAACTATTCAACTGAATGGAAAATACTTTGAAAAGTCAATCAAAGCACAATCATTCTGGAAATGATGCAATAAGGGTTTCTGTTTTAAGTGAGGCATTGCCATATATTCAGAAATTTGCTGGGAGACGAATTGTTATTAAGTATGGTGGCGCTGCAATGGTTAAAAACGAATTAAAAGAAGCAATCTTTAGAGATATTGCATTGTTGTCAACTGTAGGAGTTCAACCTGTAGTTGTTCATGGTGGAGGCCCAGAAATAAATCAATGGTTAGAACGTCTGAAAATCAAAAGTGAATTTCGTAACGGATTAAGAGTTACTGATAAACAAACTATGGATATAGTCCAAATGGTTCTGGTAGGAAGAGTCAATAAGGAAATTGTAAATGGTATAAACAAACTAGGCTCATCTTCAGTTGGATTATGTGGCATTGATGGTGGACTAATAGAAGCTAGACAACACGGTGATGGAAGTCACGGACTAGTAGGGGAAGTTGCAAAGGTAAATATCGATGTACTCAAACCAATTATAGAACAAGGATATATTCCGGTAATTTCAAGTGTTGCAACCTCTAGTGATGGAAATGCACTTAACATTAATGCTGATACAGTTGCCGGGGAAGTCGCGGCTGCCCTAGGTGCTGAGAAATTAATTCTTTTAACAGATACGTTAGGTATTCTTAAAAGCAAAGATGATCCCAAAAGTCTTATAAAGTTCCTCAGATTATCAGAAGCTCGAGCTCTAATTGAAAGTTCAGTAGTCGATGGAGGAATGATGCCAAAAACAGAATGTTGCATAAGAGCTCTAGCTCAAGGAGTTGCTGCAGCACACATTGTTGATGGTCGTATTCCACACGCTTTACTATTAGAACTCTTTACTGATGCTGGCATTGGAACAATGATCGTTGGCAGAGGCTAAGGTGACCCTAGAAGAAAGCTTAGACGCTGCCGAAAGATCTCTTGCTCAGGGCGATTACAAGCAATCTATAAAATCTCTTGAAAAGCTTAATCATCATTATCCAATCTCTAGTGAAGAAAGTGCAAAAATCCAACTTCTTATGGTCACTGCTTTGATTGGGCAAGGAGAGAATAACAAGGCCATTGAACATTGTAAGAAACTAGCTAAGCATCCAAACTTCTCATACAGACAGCAAGCAAAAGAGTTGATATCAATTTTAAGTGCGCCTATTTTATCAAAACCAGAGAATTGGTCAGTAAAAATACCTCCATTGCAAGCAAAAAACTCTGCCTTTAAACATCAAAAACAGAGCTCCCCTTTTAAAAAAAAAGTCGAGCAACTACCTCCAACAGGGCCAACTCAACCATTTAAAAATGGTTTTCCTCTCTTAGTAACAATCATTTTACTAATCATAACTATTCTATTGAGTGGTTGTGTACAGATAACTACTAATATTGATCTAACAGGTCCTGATAGACTAAATTTTGCATGGCAAATTCAAAGCAACTCAAATCAACTGCTTCCATGGCAAGTCGACTTTTCAGATTCATTAAAAAATTTAACTCCTTCAGTTAATATTAAAGACACAAATGAAGGGTCCCAATTAATAACCTCTTCAAAGGTTAACTCAAAAGAAGCCAACATATTACTACAAAATATAGTTAATTCTGCAAGTCAGGCCGCTGGTTTAAACCTTAAGCCTCCACAAATTAGTATTAGCGAAAAAAATTTTTTCCTTGGTGCAAGAGAAAGCTTAGAAATATTTATCGACTTGACCGAGCTCCCTGAAATACCTGGTTTAAAGGTCTTAATGGTTATAAGGCCCTTACAAAAACAATCCCTTCTAGAAACCAAGCCTCCGAATCTCGTTTATGAAGATTCAAAACTTTCCTGGGAATTAACAGAAGGGCAAGTCAATAAGTTAAAACTAAGTTATTGGGAATGGAGTCCTCTTGGATTAGGAGTTATTATTATTTTCTTAATTACACTGTTAACTCTTCTAATTCAAAAAACAAAAATCCAACTAGGTTTTGGTTTCCCTGAACTTCCTCCATAACTACGAATTGAAAACTGTTATTTAAAGGCTTAAAGGATCAGGGTTAATAGATAGACTCACTCCTTTGGGTAAACACTTCCATAGTTTTTCTATTTTTGGAAGTGGCAATGGGCTTGATTCTGGTCCATGCAACAAAATTTGCCATCGACTTTTTCCAGCAACTCTTTCAACCAAAGCTGGAGCTGGGCCAACTAAACTCCATCCTTTTAAATCACAAAATGGTCTTATACGTTCTGCAAGAGTATTAGCAGCACTAGAAGTAGTTAAGGAAGTTCCAGAGGATATGCGAATCAAACAGGCTCGGCTAAAGGGGATAAGTCCAGCTTGTTTCCTTGTTTTCGTCTCTTCAACCAAGAATTGTTCATAAGACCCTTTTACTAAATATTTAATTACCGGGTGATCTGGAGAATAAGTCTGCACATATACTTTCCCTGGAAGACTACCCCGTCCAGCACGACCAGCTAACTGCATAAACAACTGCAATGTTTGTTCCTCAGCTAACAAATCTGGTCTATGCAACAAACCATCTGCCGCAAGAACAACCGCTGTTGTTACTCTAGGCAGGTCAATACCTTTAGAAAGCATTTGAGTCCCAATAAGCACATCTCCTTCTCCTGAAGCAAACTGCTCTAACAATTTACGGTGTCCGTCTTTTCCACCTGTAGTATCTCTATCAAACCTAATAAATCTCAAATTCTCCAATTCATATGAAAGATATTCTATTACTCGTTGAGTCCCTACACCGAAAGGCTTAAAAGCCTTAGAACCACAACTCTGACATTCTATGCCAATATTTCTTTGATAGTTACACCAGTGACATCTTAAAACTCTATATTGAGGATTTATTTGATGAACAGTTAGCGAAATATCACAATTTGGACATTGCACTACATCTCCACAACTTCGACAACTTAAAAAGCTACTATAACC
>QCFW01000026.1 GCA_003280135.1 Prochlorococcus sp. AG-363-N16
AGTGAATAGAGAACCTTTTGATCCAACTTTGCTAGACCCTTTGCTAAGGGATTTGTTAGGTGAACCAAATTTTGGTCCAGAAAGAGAAAGAGGTCAGGGCTCTGGAATATTGATTGATAATCAAGGTCTTGTCTTAACTAATGCGCATGTAGTTGAAAGCGTGGATGAAGTACTAGTTACTCTTCAAGATGGCTTGGAATTGGATGGTTCTATTCTTGGAACGGATTCAGTTACTGATTTAGCTTTAGTTCGTTTGGAAAATTTTCCTAAATTAAAGGCTGCACCACTGGGAGATTCTGAATTACTTGAGGTAGGTGATTGGGCTATCGCTTTAGGTACTCCATATGGATTGGAAAGTACTGTGACGTTGGGAATTGTCAGTAGTCTTCATAGAAATATCA
Organism: Prochlorococcus sp. AG-363-N16; assembly: GCA_003280135.1. Classification (GTDB taxonomy): domain Bacteria; phylum Cyanobacteriota; class Cyanobacteriia; order PCC-6307; family Cyanobiaceae; genus AG-363-N16. Next base: position 402 of record QCFW01000026.1, read on the forward strand.
ATAGCCTTGGTTTTGCAGATAAGCGGTTGGATTTAATACAAACTGATGCGGCTATAAATCCAGGAAATTCAGGAGGACCTTTGATTAATGCTAATGGTGAAGTCATTGGTATTAATACGTTGGTTAGGTCTGGACCAGGCGCAGGCCTTGGATTTGCAATACCAATCAATCTGGCAAAAAAAGTTTCAGATCAATTATTAAAAGATGGACAAGTTATTCATCCATATATTGGAGTTCAATTAGTTCGCTTGACTGAAAGAATTGCTAAGGAGCATAATCAGGATCCAAATTCATTGGTTCAATTACCTGAGAGGGCAGGAGCATTAGTTCAGTCAGTATTGCTTGATAGTCCTGCAGAATTAGCAGGTCTAAAAAAAGGTGATCTAATTATTTCAGTCGAAGATAAACCAATTTCTGATCCTGAAGCGTTACTTCAGAAAGTTGAACAATCTCATATAGGAGAGCCTTTCTTTTTAAATGTCTTGAGGAATGATAAGGAAATAAAAGTTTCTATAAAGCCTGAGGCTTTACCTGGAATTAGCTAGAAATCTTGCTACTCTCTCGCAAATGGCACTTTTAAGATGACTGACCTACAAACACAAATGAAAGAAGCAGTTGCAGAAGCAGCTGTCGATTTAATTCAAGATGGAATGATTCTTGGCCTTGGCTCAGGTTCAACTGCTGCATTAATGATTAGAGCGTTAGGTGAAAGAATTACTTCTGGAAAGCTAAAAGAAATAGTTGGAGTTTCTACTTCGTTCCAAGGAGAAGTTTTGGCATCTGAATTAGGAATACCTTTAAAAAGTTTATCTGCTGTTTCTAGTATTGATTTGGCAATTGATGGGGCTGATGAGGTCGATCCAAGTTTTCAATTGATTAAAGGAGGTGGAGCATGTCATGTGCAAGAAAAATTAGTTGCTTCACTTGCTAAGAGTTTTGTAGTTGTAGTTGATTCAACTAAAATTGTTAATAAATTGAATTTAGGATTTAAACTTCCAGTAGAAGTTTTGCCAGTTTCATGGAAGCTCGTTAAAAGTAGAATTAATGCTTTGGGAGGAATATCTGAATTAAGAATGGCTACCAAGAAAGCTGGACCAGTTGTAACAGATCAAGGTAATTTAGTTTTAGATGTTACCTTTAAAGAGGGTATAGTAGATGCACAGTTGATTGAAACTTCTATCAATAATATTCCAGGTGTCCTAGAAAATGGATTATTTGTTAATCTAGTAGATAAGGTATTAGTTGGTGAGATTAATAATGGAAGTGTTAGAGTTAATTGTTTGGAGAAGAAGTAAAATCTCTAACTTGGATTGAGTTTGCGTGATTAAAAAGACCTTCGCTATTTGCTAATTCGATAATTGAGGATTTATTAGCATGAAAAGCCTCTTTATTAAATTCAATTATTGATGTATTTTTCATAAAAGTTTCTACACCTAATGCACCACTAAATCTAGCAGTTCCTGAAGTAGGTAATGTATGATTTGGACCTGCAAGATAATCCCCAACAGCTTCTGGGCTCCAAGGCCCTATAAATATTGCACCAGCATTAATAATTTTTTCTATTAATTGATGTGGATTATTCGTTAATAATTCAAGGTGTTCTGGTGCAAAATAATTACTAAGAGTTATGCATTCTTCAATATTGTTACATAGAACTAATAAGCCCCATTTTTTCATTGCATCTAGGCATATTTCTGCACGAGGATGATTTTCTAATTGATAAATTATTTCAGAACTAATCTTGTTTAATATATTTTTATCTGTTGTTAGGAGTATTGTTGCTGCCAAAGGATCATGCTCCGCTTGAGCAAGTAGATCACTGGCTAAATATTTAATGTTGGCACTTTTATCTGCAATGATTAGAACTTCACTTGGACCTGCTAGAGAATCAATACCAACTTCTCCATAGACTTGCTTTTTAGCCAAAGTTACATATAAGTTTCCAGGTCCACTTATGACATCAACTTTATCTATAGATTTTGTTCCATATGCAAGAGCAGCGATTGCTTGTGCACCACCTATTCGAAAGACTTTTTTAATCCCCACCAATTTTGCGGCTGCAAGAACAGTAGAGTTTATTTCTCCATTAGACTGAGCAGGAGAAACCATAGTAATTTCTCCTACCCCTGCAACTAATGCTGGGATTGCATTCATTAAAACCGTGCTTGGATATGCTGCTCTTCCTCCAGGGATATAAATCCCTGCTTTTTTAACAGGTCTCCATTTCCTGCCTAATTTTTCTCCATTAGGACCATCGATGCATATATCTTGTGGAATCTGGTATTCATGAAACCTTTGTATTCGGTCTTTTGCTGAAATTAGAGCCTTTTTCAAATTAGCTGGTGTTTCTTCCCAGGCTTTTTCGATTATTTCAACTGGAATTTCTAAAGGGTCTGGATTGAAGCCATCAAATTTTTTGGTGAATTTAATAAGTGCCTCATCTCCAATTTCCTTAACTTCTTCCAAGATCTTCTCAACAAGCCTTGAGGAATCAGTTTGGTCATTGCCCGAAGTACGATTTGCGATTCTTTCCAGTTCTGCTAATGCTTCCTGGAAATTCGTGACAGAATTAATTATTGGACCTCTTTCGGACAAACTTTTGTATTTGAATTCTTACCCAAGGTAGGACCTAGGCTTATTAATTGTCTTGTATTTGGACAAAAACTTTTAATTAGTTAGTTTGCTACGATATTATGTGTGATTAAACCAATTTATTTAAGCCTCAGTGGCAAATATTACTTCAGCCAAAAAGCGCATTCAGATTTCTGAACGCAATAGATTGCAAAACAGGTCATATAAATCTGCAATGCGCACGTTAATGAAACGTTGTTTTAATGCGTGCCAGAGTTATCTTGCTAATCCAGGTGAAGAAGCAAAGGTAAATGTACAAAAAAGTATGAATGAGGCTTTTAGCAAAATTGATAAAGCAGTCAAGCGAGGAGTTTTACATAAGAACACTGGTTCTAACCAGAAATCTAGAATAACTGCAGCAGTCAAAAAAGCTATTGATAATCCCCCCGCTTAATTTTTCGAAGTTTGTCTAAAATTAGTTTTTAATTTAAAGATAAGATAATAGCCAAATAGTCCTCCTTTTTCTTGAGAGAAAGCATGTCAGTTCCTGATCTCATAGATAGTCATTGCCATATAGTTTTCCCTAATTTTGAAAATGATTTAGATGATGTTGCTCAGAGATGGCGTGAAGTTGGAATTAAAAGAGTTGTTCATGCATGTGTGAAACCATCAGAGATTCCAGCAATTAGGTCATTAGCAGATAGATTTCCTGAAATGCGGTATTCGGTTGGAGTCCATCCCTTGGATATTCATCATTGGGATAATACGACATTTAATCTTCTAAGATCCGCAGCAAAGACTGATAACCGGGTTGTTGCCATAGGAGAGCTTGGATTGGATCTTTTTAGGGACTCAAATCTTGAGGAACAAGTTTATGTTCTTAAAAAGCAATTTGAATTGGCTATTGAATTGGACTTACCAGTCATTATTCATTGCAGAGACGCTGCGGAACCAATGTTGGAATTGCTCCAAAAACTCAATAATATTGGCCAATGTCCAAAAGGAGTAATGCATTGTTGGGGAGGGAACTCAGAGGAAATGAAGGGCTTCTTGGATTTGGGCTTTTATATAAGTTTTAGTGGAATAGTTACATTCCCAAAAGCACTTGACACGCATAATTGTGCAAGAAAAGTTCCGGAAAATCGATTCCTTATAGAAACTGATTGCCCTTTTTTAGCTCCTGTTCCCTGGAGAGGAAAACGAAATGAGCCTTCATATGTTCAAGTGGTTGCTCAGAAAATTGCCGAAATAAGAGAAGAACCCTATGAATTAGTTGCAAGTAGTTCTACTGACAATGCAATACGATTATTTAATTTGACCTAATCAAGACTTTTGCTGGTTAAAAGATTCGTTCAAGTGTAAGATTTAGAATTGTCCTGGACTTTGTTTAGCTCATTGCGTCTTCTATTTGGAGAGGTTTGAGCTTTTTTACGTTTATCCTTCCTTTTTTTATAGGGAAAGAGAACTTCAATACATCCTTTAGGTTTTTCTCTTTAGGTTGAGACTCTTTTTTCCCAATAATCCCCCAAAATCTTTTTAGGAAAACTTTAAGTTCAGTTTTTAAGTAATTCTTTCAAAAGCAGGTTCTCGAATGAGTAGAAGCTCGATTCAGGTCGCTAAGGCAGCAACCTATCTTCCAGATTTGGTTGAGGTTCAGCGAGCAAGCTTTAAGTGGTTTCTTGAAAAGGGTTTAATAGAAGAACTTGAGAATTTTTCTCCAATAACGGATTACACAGGAAAATTAGAGCTACATTTTATTGGGAGCGAATATAGACTTAAAAGGCCTCGACATGATGTAGAAGAAGCAAAAAGAAGAGATGCTACTTTTGCTTCTCAAATGTATGTAACTTGTAGGCTTATTAATAAAGAAACTGGTGAGATAAAAGAACAAGAAGTATTTATAGGTGAACTTCCATTGATGACTGAGAGGGGTACATTTATTATTAATGGTGCAGAGCGGGTTATAGTTAACCAAATAGTAAGAAGTCCAGGAGTATATTTTAAAGATGAGCAAGACAAGAATGGCAGAAGAACATATAACGCAAGTGTAATTCCTAATCGTGGAGCATGGCTGAAGTTTGAAACTGATAAGAATGATCTTTTACATGTGAGAGTTGATAAAACTCGCAAGATAAATGCTCATGTTTTAATGAGAGCAATGGGCTTATCAGATAATGATGTTATTGATAAGTTAAGACATCCAGAATTTTATAAAAAATCTATAGAAGCAGCAGATGAGGAGGGCATTAGCTCTGAAGATCAAGCTCTTTTAGAGCTTTATAAGAAGTTAAGACCTGGCGAGCCTCCCTCTGTTTCAGGCGGTCAACAACTTCTCCAAAGTAGATTTTTTGATGCAAAAAGATATGACTTAGGAAGTGTAGGTAGATATAAAATTAATAAGAAGTTAAGGCTGACAATACCTAATTCTGTAAGGACTTTGACTCATGAAGATGTATTGTCGACAATTGATTATTTAATTAATTTAGAGCTTGATGTAGGAGGAGCAACATTAGATGATATTGACCACTTGGGGAATAGAAGGGTTAGATCTGTAGGCGAGTTACTACAAAATCAAGTTCGTGTAGGCCTTAACAGATTAGAAAGAATAATTAAAGAGAGGATGACTGTTGGAGAGACTGATTCATTAACTCCTGCCCAATTAGTTAACCCAAAACCTTTAGTTGCTGCAATTAAAGAATTTTTTGGATCAAGTCAACTTAGTCAGTTTATGGATCAAACAAATCCATTAGCCGAGTTAACTCATAAAAGAAGAATCTCTGCTTTAGGCCCTGGAGGTTTAACAAGAGAAAGAGCAGGATTCGCTGTTAGAGATATTCACCCTTCTCATTATGGAAGACTTTGCCCTATTGAAACTCCGGAGGGACCTAATGCTGGATTGATCAATTCTCTAGCAACTCATGCAAGAGTTAATGAGTATGGTTTTATTGAGACGCCTTTTTGGAAAGTTGAAGAGGGGAAGGTCCTTAAGGAAGGAGATCCCATTTACTTGTCTGCTGATTTAGAAGATGAATGTAGAGTTGCTCCTGGAGATGTTGCAACTGACAAGGAAGGAATGATACTTGCTGATTTGGTTCCTGTTAGATATCGGCAGGATTTCGAGAAAGTAATTCCTCAACAAGTTGATTACGTTCAATTGTCTCCTGTTCAGGTCATTTCAGTTGCTACATCATTAATTCCTTTTGTGGAACATGATGATGCTAATAGAGCTTTAATGGGCTCAAATATGCAACGTCAGGCAGTTCCTCTTTTGAGACCTGAAAGACCTTTGGTAGGAACTGGTCTTGAGACTCAGGTTGCAAGAGATTCAGGGATGGTTCCTATATCTCAAGTGAACGGAACGGTTACTTATGTTGATGCAAATTCAATTGTTGTAACTGATGAAAATGGTGTAGAACATATGCATCAACTCCAGAAGTATCAACGTTCTAATCAGGACACATGCCTTAATCAAAGACCTATTGTCTACAATGGAGATAGGGTTATCACTGGACAGGTTTTAGCAGATGGTTCTGCTTGTGAAGGAGGAGAAATTGCTTTAGGTCAAAATGTTTTAATCGCTTATATGCCTTGGGAAGGTTATAACTATGAAGATGCGATTTTAGTTAGTGAAAGATTAGTCAAAGATGATCTTTATACTTCTGTTCATATAGAAAAATATGAAATTGAGGCACGTCAGACAAAACTAGGACCAGAGGAAATTACAAGAGAAATTCCAAACATTTCTGAAGAAAGTCTTGGTAATCTTGACGAGATGGGAATAATTCGAATTGGAGCATTTGTAGAAAGTGGAGATATTCTTGTTGGCAAAGTAACTCCTAAAGGAGAATCTGACCAACCTCCTGAGGAGAAACTTCTAAGAGCTATTTTTGGAGAGAAGGCAAGAGATGTTAGGGATAATTCTTTAAGGGTTCCAAGTACTGAAAGAGGCAGAGTTGTTGATGTCAGGATTTATACGAGAGAACAAGGAGATGAACTCCCACCAGGAGCAAATATGGTAGTTAGAGTCTATGTTGCGCAACGCAGAAAGATACAAGTTGGAGATAAAATGGCTGGTAGACATGGAAATAAGGGGATTATTAGTCGCATACTTCCTAGAGAAGATATGCCATATTTACCTGATGGAACACCTGTAGACATAGTTCTGAATCCTCTTGGTGTACCTAGCAGAATGAACGTAGGACAGGTTTTTGAACTCTTGATGGGATGGGCAGCTGCAAATTTAGATTGCAGAGTAAAAGTGGTTCCCTTTGATGAAATGTATGGAGCCGAAAAATCACATGAAACAGTTCAATTGTATTTAAAGCACGCTGCTAGTCAGCCTGGTAAAGAATGGGTATATAACGAGGATAATCCCGGAAAATTACTTTTGAAAGATGGACGAACGGGTGAGCCTTTTGACCAGCCTGTTGCTGTTGGATACTCACATTTTCTTAAGCTAGTTCATCTTGTTGATGATAAAATTCATGCTCGTTCCACTGGACCTTACTCTTTAGTCACTCAGCAACCACTGGGAGGTAAAGCCCAACAAGGTGGACAGCGTTTAGGAGAAATGGAAGTTTGGGCCTTAGAAGCCTATGGTGCTGCATACACTTTGCAGGAACTCTTGACTGTTAAGTCTGATGATATGCAAGGTAGAAATGAAGCCCTTAACGCAATAGTGAAAGGCAAGCCAATCCCAAGACCAGGTACTCCAGAATCTTTTAAAGTATTAATGAGAGAACTACAATCTTTAGGTTTAGATATCGGTGTGTATACAGATCAAGGGAAAGAAGTCGACCTGATGCAGGATGTAAATCCACGAAGAAGTACCCCCAGTAGACCAACCTATGAATCGTTAGGTTCAGATTATCAAGAGGATTAACTATTTAGGTCTCATTTTTCATCTTATTAAATCAACTTTTACTTGACGTCCAATGACAAACAGCAATCTACGAACAGAGAACCACTTTGATTATGTCAAGATTACTTTGGCATCTCCAGAGAGAGTGATGTCTTGGGGACAAAGAACTTTACCCAATGGACAAGTTGTTGGTGAAGTTACAAAACCTGAGACGATTAACTATAGAACTTTAAAACCAGAAATGGATGGTCTTTTCTGCGAAAAGATCTTCGGACCTTCAAAAGATTGGGAATGTCATTGTGGAAAATACAAAAGAGTTAGGCATAGAGGCATTGTTTGTGAAAGATGTGGTGTAGAAGTAACTGAAAGCCGTGTTCGAAGGCATCGAATGGGTTTTATCAAACTCGCAGCTCCTGTTTCTCATGTTTGGTATTTAAAAGGCATTCCTAGTTATGTAGCAATTTTGCTAGATATGCCTCTTCGTG
>QCFW01000027.1 GCA_003280135.1 Prochlorococcus sp. AG-363-N16
TCTGCTTTCTCTTGATTTGCTGCATATTTACCATCCTCACTTATTAGTATTAAATCTTCCCCTGCATTTGCAGTGACCATAAACTCCTTAGAGGCAGCGCCTCCAATTGCTCCACTATCTGCCTCAACAGCAACAGCTTTAACGCCACATTTTGCAAATATATTTTTATAAGCTTTATTCATGTCTGAATAAGTTTCTTTTAAATTTTTTTCTGATGCATGAAATGAATAAGCATCTTTCATGATGAACTCTCTACTTCTCATTAATCCAAATCGCGGTCTTATTTCGTCTCTAAATTTTGTTTGAATTTGATAAAAGCTAATAGGAAGTTGCTTATATGACTTTATAGTTTCCCCCGCAATTTGAGTAATCACTTCCTCGTGAGTAGGCCCTAGGCCTAGATTTCTGCCTTGCCTATCCTTTAAATGAAACATTATCCCTTCACCTGCAGTATACCCTTGCCATCTTCCACTTTTTTCCCATAAGTTAGCTGGATGAAGTTGTGGCAATAATGTTTCTAAGCTGCCTAAACTATTTAATTCTTCCTGAATGATGGAAGTTATTTTTTTTATTACCCTCCACATCAAAGGCATATAAACATATATACCCGAGGTAATACGTTTGATATAGCCACCTCTGAGCAAAAGTTGATGGGACATTATTTCAGCTTCCGCTGGAGCTTCCCTTAGGGTTGCCAGAATTAGGCGCGAGACGCGCATAAAATTTACCTATGTGCCTAATCAACAATAATATCGCAACCCAAATGTCCGATTCCGAAAGTGTCCCTTACAGTATGATGAAAGTAGATCTCTGAAGATCAATCTGCTAATTTCTGTCCAGATTTATTAGGCTATTTCACAGATGTTCGATGGGACGGATTTAAACAACCCTCTTTCTACATCTGCCCAGCAAATTGGAGTAACTCAGAATATGCAAACAGGTATTCCCGATTCAGATTCCTTGGTAGGTATCGAAGAAGTTCAAAAGTCTTTAAATCGTTCAAGAGCATCTGTTTATAGGTATACAAATACTGATACAAGAAATATTAATCCTCCTTTTAATCCAAGAAAATTAAATCCAGAATATCGAAGCGACCTTAAGGACCCTCTTTTGTTTCACCCAAATGAGGTTGCTAGGTTTGCTAAAGATGTTCTTAGAATTAAAGAGGTAACTGTTGAAGTTCTGAATTCTCCTTCAACAGCAACTCAGAATATGTTGGGAGCTATTTTGGAGGAATTGAAGGCTATTAGATCTCATTTGGAATCAAATAAGAATAAATCAAACGATTTTTTGGCCACAAATGAAATAGATGATAGGCCTGCTGCCTAAGTATTTATTTTTTCAGAAGGGGTGAATTTGATCTAAGTGTTAACTGTTCTAACCTTTTAGATGTAAAATAGAAAATGATTATTTGACTTAGTTACTAGTTTCCTGAATGGATTTGGAATCAGATTCTGGACTAAAGGCAATAACCAAAAATAATTCCGAAGAATTTTCTAATTCTGAAAAGTTTGAGGAGTTTGACGATGAAGGGCCTTATAGTTTTATAGGAACATCAAATGCAATTCTTGGATTTGTCATAGCTATAGGAGCTATTCTTATCCCTGTCTTTGCTGTCTTGCTTGATAGGCCAGTTCCACATAAAGAACACACTTCCTTCTCCTTAGAGCCTTATGGATCTAAGTACTCTGTCTCCCTCTCCCTCAAAAGGATTAGTTAACATAGTTGTTGAGATTCCTGCAGGGAGTAGAAATAAATACGAATACTTTGCAGAAGCCGGAGTAATGGCACTTGATAGGGTCTTGCATTCTTCTGTCCGTTATCCATTTGATTATGGCTTTGTTCCTAATACACTTGCTGAGGATGGTGCTCCTTTAGACGCAATGGTAATTATGGAAGAACCCACTTTTGCAGGATGCTTGATTCAGGCCAGACCTATAGGAGTATTAGATATGCATGATTCAGGAGCTTATGATGGGAAATTGTTATGCATTCCAAATGCGGATCCACGTAAAAAAAATATTACGAGTATTCGCCAAATAGCACCTAATCAACTTGAGGAAGTCTCTGAGTTTTTTAGAACATATAAAAGTTTAGAAGGTAGAGTGGTTATTATTGATGGATGGCAAGATGCAGATGCAGTAGATGATCTTCTACAGACTTGCATAAAGGCAATGATTAAATATAAGAAATAAATTGTTAAATGAGTTTGATGTAATGTATTTAAACTAAGTAACTTTTCAAAACTTCCATTTATGGCTAATTCACATATAAGAATCTTTAGTTATTCATCATGCAGTACTTGTAGAAAGGCATTGAAGTGGCTTGATGGCTTTAACATTGAATATGAATTAAATGACATTGTGAAGGACCCTCCTTCAAAAGAATTACTTGCCCTTGCAATACAAAAATTTGGTGATAAGAAATTTTTATTTAATACTAGAGGTATAAGTTATAGGAATTTGGGCGCAGAATTTGTTAAGAAGATGAATAATGATAAGGCTATTGAAGCACTTAATCATGATGGTAAGCTGATTAAAAGACCTTTCTTAGTAACTTCTAGTGGTGAAATATTGCTAGGTTTTAGTGAGAGCAATTGGGCAAAGCTTCTTTTGAGCTAGATTCATTAAAGTATTTTAACCTTGTAAAATAAAAATGAATGTCTTAATAAAATTGTAGAAGATAAATAGAATGATCTGAATAAATCTTATATATGAAACAAAACGAATCTTATTTAATGAAGATATGGGATTTTTGGGGACCAATCTTCCTGACATTGTCACTTTATTTAGGCATAAGAGCTTTTATTGCTGAGGCAAGGTACATACCGTCTGGGTCTATGCTCCCTACTTTAAAAATCAATGATAAGCTTTTAATTGAAAAGCTTTCATTAAAGGAAAGATCTCCTAAGCGGGGGGAAATAGTTGTCTTTAACTCTCCTTATTCATTTGATACTAAACTTATATCTAGACGAACAAAACCACTACCGTCTTCATTCAAGTGTGGGCTTTTAAGTCTTCCAGTTATAAATTTATTACCTAGTTTTGGTGATCCGGCATGTGATGCCTACATTAAGCGTGTTATTGCTATTGAAGGAGATTGGGTTTCTGTTAGTTCTTTTGGAGAAGTTTTTGTAAATGATATCTATGTGCAAGAACCTTATGTTGAAGAATTTTGTTATAAAAAAAATACAATACTCAACCAATGTGGAAGTTTAAAAACATATGTTCCAAAGGGGCATGTTTTTGTTCTTGGCGATAACAGGCAAAATAGTTGGGATAGTAGATATTGGCCAGGAGGTAAATTTTTGCCTACTCAAGAGATTATTGGAAGAGCCGTATGGAGGTTTTGGCCTATCAGTCGATTTGGTTCTATTTCTCAATAAGGCCGCAATCTTCAATTAACCCTTGTAATTTTTCTCTTTCGAATGGTTGATTAGAAGATGCAAGAAGTTTTTTGTTGCTCAATCTTTGAGTCCACTTTTTATTGGGATTAAATAAAAGCCATCTGTTACTACCTGCAATTAATCTTTCTGGAGGTTGATTTAGGAGTTTTGAGGGACCAAAACTAATTGCCTCCCATAGTTGTTCTACTCCCCATTTTCTTTGAACAACTAATGTGTCCCATAAGGAAGGAAGAACAAGACTATGCCCACTTAGGCCAGGCAATCTGTCATTAATTGGCTTGATTGTTTCTGATTGATCTAAGGGTATAGAATTTACACTTATGCCAGTAATAACGCCTTCTTCCAAGCCTTGGATTAATTTGTCTTTGTCTTTTTTGCTTCCAATTGTAGGTGTAACACAAAGACCTATGTCTGTAGAGCTGAGTGTCGAATTATCTGAGACAATATGCCACCAAGACACTGATGAAAGTATTTTTTTTGCACTTTTGCAAAGCATTTCTACACCATTTGAAGTTGAAAGATTCATTAATCTCATGTTTATTTCAGGGTGTTGATTCTGCAAACTAATCAATATGCTTAAAGCTACTTCTTCGCTAGCAAATGGATCTTGGGGCCAGCCTGCTCTTAATGCTTCAATACTTTCTCTTGCTATACCGTTAGCTTGTATTTTTTTATCTCTTGGTGCAAGTAAAATGGGTGCGTCTCCCATTTCTCCAAGAGTAAAGCCTTTTTTTAGTAAATCAGTAGGAGGGATAGAATCGTCTTCTGCTAGTCCAATAGCTCCAAAATTGATTAAGTCCTTATGAGGCGAGAGTTCTTTTCCTTCTCCTTCCATGCTGAAGCTGCCCCATAAATGTATGACTACATTTTTTTTGTCCTTATTATCTAAAGCTAGTAGACGTTCAGGCCTATCTCTCCATGATGAGCTTTTAGGAAGAATTGCAATTTGACCATATCCACTAATTGCAGCTTCTTGTTTTAAACTTTCGATTGTCTGGCAAGGGTTATTGAATGGGTCATAAAGACTTGAATGAGGGTCAACCAAGCACGGAGCTAAAAGCTTGTTTCTTGAATTAGTTGCTTTGATCCCAAGTTCTGTAGCTTTTTGACGAGCTTTTTCTCCAAGTGCCTCTATATTCCTTCCTATAATTAGAACACAGTCTTCTGAAACGGATTCTTCTGGTCCCAAAAGAACTTGAACAGGATCTAGAAATAAAGACATTACCTACAATGCTCCATGTGCTGTTTTGTCAAATATGCCTCCTAAGTGCGAAGTGATATTCATGCATGTTATCAAACTTAGATCGTCATTCTCTGGGGGTATATCTACTACCGTAACTCCTCCATTCCCTTGTTTTATTAGCCAAATGTTTTCGGGTTGCAATCCTAGTAGATTGCATAAGATTGTTTTATTGACTGCATCATGAGCTACAACTAAAGCTGTATCATTGCTGGAAAGGGAGTTAGCTATTCGCTCCCAGCAGTGGATTGCGCGATTCCATACTTCATGGATACTTTCGCCATTCGGCATTTGGACTTTGTGTGGAGACTTTTTCCAGAGTTCAAGCAATGAGTCCCAATGTTCTTTTATTTCAGATTCAAGCTTCCCTTCCCAGTCCCCATGGTTGATTTCAATTAGTTCTTTTTCTAAGAAAATTTTTAGGTTTGTCTGACCATTTAGAATTATTTTTGCTGTTTCTAGAGGCCTAGCCATTGAACTGCTAAATGCTTTGTTTATAGAAACTGTTTGCAAGAAACTTCTTGCAGCCATTGCTTGAGTTTTGCCATTAGAGTTTAGAGGAATATCAATTTGACCTTGAAATCGACCCTCTTTATTCCAATTGGTTTCTCCATGTCTTACAAGGATTATTCGAGCACCTTGACCTTTCTTAGGTAATTGATTTTTGATATGAGTAGTTGAGTTTAACGACTCAATTTGAACAGTGTACCTTTGTTTCTTATTTGGTTTTAGATTTAATATGGAGATAGATGCATTGTCGAGCTTTATTCTTCTAATTCCTTGTAAGGGCTTATTTAATAGCTGCATTATTAAGCAACGAAGAATTGCATTGTGGCCAACTATTAAGACTGTATTATCCTCTTCAAGATTATGATTTTCAATTAGTTTTTTGAGAAACCTTTCTGCTTGAGTGAAGAGGCTTTCGATAGGTTTAAAAGTTGTTCCATCACTTTTTTGTAAAATGAGATTGTTTGGATTTTTGCGCCAAGTCAGAGATTCTTCAGGATATTTTTCTTTAATTTCCATTTTTGTCATTCCAGTCCATTGAGCTAGATCAACTTCGAGTAAATCTTTCTCAAAGGAGATTTCTGGGGCATTACTTTTCTCTCTAAGTACTTCCCTTGCGGTTTCAGCAGCTCTTTGTAGTGGAGAACTGTAAACGGCTGAAAGCTTTACTCCTTCTAAAGCTTTGCCCACTCTGTTTGCTTGAGTTATACCTTCGTCTGTAAGCTTGGAGAGATCATTGCGACCTTGTATTCGATTTTCACGGTTAAAGCTGCTTAAACCATGTCTAATAAGTAGAAGGCGCAAAGTCATTGGCTGAAATTTTTTAAGAATTAATCAAATTTACAGTTTGTCAACGTAATGTTGATTGTGAAAAAAGACTTGTTTCTTTGCTCATGTTTTCAATTTTGATTCATTGCTCATGAGTAACATCACCTCTCGATTAAAAGTGGTGATAGCTATTCTCTCACTCTTGCTGACATTTTTTGTTTGGCAACGAGGACTTGAAGAAAGCTTTGACAGACCTTCTGTTGCTCCTACTTTACTGGTTAATCAACGTGAAATAGCTTTATTGGCTGACGCAGCTTTACCTAACTCACTAAAAGATGTTTTAGTTGGAAGTGATTCAGCCTTGTCTTTGAAAGAAGCACTTTCTGAAATCCCGATAGATTTAATGGAGGACAGACAAAAACTTTTGCTTGCTTCCTTGGCTAACTCTATTGATGATCGAAAAGAAATTTTAGAACAGCCTATAGAGAATAAGAAGATTAGCTTTATTCAAGAAATACTGTTAAAGAATTTTTCTAATAATGAAACTATTTCTTTTGCTTTAAAAGAACTTAAGCAGTTAAGTTTAGAAGATCCATTGTTATATCAATTATCTTGCTTTGCAATAGGAGGCAGTCAGAGTCAGTGTATAGATTTTGACATTTCGCAATCAATGGCTATACGTTTGATTACAAGCCAGTTAATTCCTTCTTGCGTAATCTTTTTAGGGATCTTTTTAATCATTCGTCAGATTTGGCTTTTTTATAAGAAAGTTAATAAACCTTGGCCTGATGTATCTGCAATACCATTATCTCTAGTGGATATGGTTTTACTTATTGCGGGAGGCTTTGTACTTCTAGGCGAAGTACTATCTCCTTTATTTTCTTTAGCAATTATTGAAAATCTTTTTTATGGATTGCCATTAGCACTTAAGGAGTCTTTGAAAGTATTTGCTGGTTATCTGGGCATGACTATTCCCCCAGTATTTATTTTTCGTAGACAAATCAATAATTTGCAAGAAAAACTCATGCCAGCTACTGGTTGGATACATTGGGGATTTAGGCCAATTAATAAGGCATTTTCTGATGCTTTTCAAGGGTGGTTGATAATTACGCCATTTGTTTTTTTGACAAGTTTAATTATGAACCTTTTTATAGGAGATCCAGGAGGTAGTAACCCTTTGCTTGAGATGGTTTTAAGTAGTAAGGATGTTGGAGCATTAGTAATTATTTTCTTAACGACTTCATTGATGGCCCCATTGTTTGAAGAGTTTTTGTTTAGAGGCGTACTCTTGCCAGTACTAGTAAATAAACAAGGAAGAGTACTTGGAGTGTTGTTAAGTGCATTTGTTTTTGCTTTGGCTCATTTAAGTGTTGGGGAATTGGCACCCTTATTTGTTTTAGGATTAGGATTAGGTCTACTTAGACTTAGTAGTGGCAGATTGTTCCCATGC
>QCFW01000028.1 GCA_003280135.1 Prochlorococcus sp. AG-363-N16
GCATAAACTGATTCCTGAAAATACCAAGGATAGAACTCAAGCTCTTTTGATAGAAGATTGGGCAGATACAACTCTCGCTAAAGCAACAAAAAAAGAGCTGATAAAAGCAGCATCATGCAATAAAGACCTGCTACAAGCTTTAATTCCAAGCGATATACCCCCTAAAGTAAGGAATTTGGCAAATCAACTATCTTGTTATGCAGTAAAAGAATTAACTCAATTCATTAATCAAGAAGAAAGTTTAAGATTATTAGAAAATCTTGAAAAACTATCCAACCTAGTTAAGGATGATAAGTGGATAGTTGGAAATTCAATAAGTATTGCCGATATTGCTGTGGCAGCTCAATTATCACTAATTAAATTTCCACCTTCATCAGGCATTCACTTATCAGGTAAAGGCTGTAAAGGCTTTAAGGATAATCCAACATTAAGCTATCTTTTTCAATGGAGAGATGAATTAGACTTAGAGCTAATGCAGGTAGATTCATCTATCTAGGAAAATTTTTTTTATCAATGCAATGTCAGATCCCATAATTTATTCTTGTGACCATTACATTGTCATAGAACCTGGTAAAAAAGAAATATCTTTAACTGAGAAAGAGACTCTTTTTTGGCTTGAAGAATGGCTAAATAAAATTGAAAAATTACCTGTTGATCTAAAAGAAGAGCATAATAAAAAGACTGCGGCAAAACGTTTACTTGATACAGCATGTGATTTAAAAATTAAGCCCGGTTTTACTATTCAATGGTTTGCAATTAGAATTGAGCCACCTAGGTATTAGTTATATTTTTTAAGCCTTCAAGAATTAAAGCTACAACTTCTTGAGGAGATTCATCTTGTACTTTT
This sequence comes from Prochlorococcus sp. AG-363-N16, assembly GCA_003280135.1. Classification (GTDB taxonomy): domain Bacteria; phylum Cyanobacteriota; class Cyanobacteriia; order PCC-6307; family Cyanobiaceae; genus AG-363-N16. Next base: position 848 of record QCFW01000028.1, read on the forward strand.
ATATGAAGATCTGATTGTAAATAAATAGGTTTTCTTTCTAGCAATAATTTATCAAATTTCTCTATTGGTTTACTAGTTTTCAATAAAGGTCTGATTGTCTTATCTGACTGAATTCTTTTTAATAAACAATCTCTATCTGGATCTATCCAAATCACAATTCCTTGATGTAAGATTCCCCAATTTTTGGGAATAGTGACTATTCCTCCTCCTGTCGCAATTACTAAAGAATGATTCTTACCAACTTCTTTAAGAACTTGAGCTTCTAAATCCCTAAATTCAGATTCACCACAATCTTGAAAAATCTCATCAATTGATTTTTTTGTTAATTCTTCTACAACATTATCAAGATCAATAAAACTATATCCAAGCGCTTTAGCAATCAAAGGCCCGGTTTTACTCTTGCCAGATCCCATCATTCCAACAAGATAAAGATTTGTGCCGCTTAACTTTTCTTTTAAAGAAAAAAATTGAGATGAATCCTTCATAAATACATAAATGCATAAAAGTTATTAGAATAGCTGTTCATTGATCCTGTCATGACTGAAATCACATATCATCAAAAACATGGTCAAGGACGAGAATGTGTAATCACACGTCGAGCATGTTTTAGTGCGAGTCATCTCTATTGGCTCCCTGAGTTATCTGCCCAAGAAAATCACGATAAATTTGGGAAATGTGCTCTATCGCCTGGCCATGGTCATAACTACGAGCTCATTGTCTCAATGCAAGGGATACTCAACGAAGATGGAATGATTTTAAATCTTTCTGAAGTAAAACATGCAATACGTGAACAAGTAACTAACCAAATTGATTTTCGATACCTAAATGAGACATGGCCTGAATTTGATGTAAGTAATCCTGAAGGCTGTTTGCCAACCACTGAGGCCTTAGTACAGAGTATTTGGAAAAAGTTAAAACCTCATATTCCTGTAGTCTCTTTGAGACTTTATGAACATGAACGTCTCTGGACAGACTATTGTGGAAATAATATGGAAACTTATCTCACAATTCGTAAGCACTTTGCAGCAGCACATAGGCTTGCTCGAGAAGAGCTATCTAAAAAGGAAAATGAAAATATTTATGGAAAATGTGCACGTCCGCATGGACACGGACACAATTATTTTCTTGACATAACAGTGAAAGGTGAAATCAATGCACGCACCGGAATGATTTGTGATCTAACAGCTCTAGAAAATTTAGTAGAAGAATTAGTGATAGAACCTTTTGACCATAGTTTCCTGAACAAAGATATTCCATATTTCAAAACCTGTGTTCCAACTGCAGAAAATATTGCTCTATATATTGCAGATAGTCTAGGAGAACCAATTAAAGGCATTGGTGCCATTTTGCATAAAGTTAAACTTCAAGAAAGTCCAAATAATGCAGCCGAAGTATACCCAAATATAAACTCAATAGAATCTAGAAGAGAAGACCTAGAAAAGGTAATTAAAAATTAAATCTGTGGACATACCATGGATTAAACTAGTTATTGCAATTAGTCTTGATGGCAGAATTAGTTTTACTCCAAGCTCCAAAAATAACCTTGGTGGAAGTGGGGATAGGAGAATATTAGAAGAGTCACTAGCTTGGGCTGATGCTAGTTTAATGGGAGGTAGCACATTACGCATGCATAAAAATACATGTCTTATCAATAACCAAAAAATACAGAAAAAGAGACAACTTGAAGGTAAAAATGCTCAGCCTACTTGTATAGTAGTAAGTCATAAAGGAGACTTTGATAATAATTTTCCTTTCTTTTCTCAGCCAATTAATCGTTGGTTAATTACTGATTCAGAGAAATTAATAGATAAAAAAAACATCAAAGGATTTGATAGAAAAATAAATTTGAAAGACAATTGGCTAGAAACTTTAAAAAACATAAAAAAAAATGGTATCTCAAAAATAATCCTTTTAGGAGGTGCTAAATTAACTGAATCCTTATTAAAAGAAGATAAGATTAATGAATTGCAATTAACAATTACCCCAAAGATATTAGGTGGGAAAAATTGTTGGACACCATATGGAATAAATAACCTCCCAATGGGAATGTATAACTATGATTCATGGATCTTCAAAGAAATACTCAATCTTGGTAACAATGAAATTATGGTCAGATATTTTCGAAATAGAAAATAAATTGGATCTTTAGTTTTATATATGACTATCTTTAATGCCAAATGGCATACATCATTAAATGAGATTTCAGAAAATGATTGGAATGCTCTATTAATCAAAAATAATATTCCTTTTTTTAAATGGAATTGGCTTCACAAACTTGAACAATCAGGAAGTATTTCAATAGAAAACGGTTGGCAGCCTTTGCATTTATCAATATGGAGAAATAAAACGCTGATTGCAATAGCACCTTTATATTTAAAAAACCATAGTTATGGAGAATTTATATTTGATCAAATTTTTGTTAAACTTTCCAGAGACTTAGGATTAAATTATTATCCGAAGCTTATTGGAATGAGCCCTCTAAGCCCAATTGAAGGGTATAAATTCTTTATATCAAAACAAGAAGATGAAGAATATATAACACAATTTATTTTTAAAACTATTGATGAGTTTGCAATTAAACATGGAATCTTAAGCTGCAGTTTTTTATACGTCGATAAAAATTGGGTTAAATTTTCTAAAAAAAATAACTTCAAGCCTTGGATCAACCAACAAGCTCTCTGGAAATCATCAGGTGAAAAAGAATTTTCAGACTACTTATCAAAGTTTAATTCAAATCAAAGAAGAAATATAAAGCGTGAAAGAAATAGTGTTTTGAAATCCGGTTTAATTGTTTCCTCTATTACAGGGAATCATATAAAACAAGATTTAATCGAATTAATGTATGATTTCTATAATAGTCATTGTGAAAAATGGGGGCCATGGGGAAGTAAGTACTTATCGAGAAAATTCTTTCAAGAACTAGTAAATTCAAAACAAAAAGAAGAGATTGTTCTTTTTAGTGCTCACAAAGGTAACTATGAAGAACCTATAGCAATGTCATTTTGCATCACTAATATGGAAAAGCTTTGGGGAAGGTATTGGGGTGCAAAAGAAGATATCAATTCTTTGCATTTTGAAGTTTGTTATTACTCTCCAATTGAATGGTGTATCAATCAAGGAATAAAAGAATTTGACCCAGGTGCTGGCGGAGGTCATAAAAAAAGAAGAGGGTTTCTAGCAACACCAAGAATTAGCCTGCACAAATGGTATGACAGCAGAATGGATTCGCTATTAGGAGAATGGTTACCAAAAATAAATGATCTAATGATTAAAGAAATTAATACATCAAACAATGAAGCTCCTTTAAAAACATAAAAATCAGATTTACAATAAAATTAACTAGAAGTAAAAATGAAACTTCATGGAATACAAAAGTAATTCTAAACCTGAAAAGATAGAAGATAACAAAGGTTTACTTAACTATGAAAATGATGATAAGCAATCACTTTTTAAATTATTTGGAGTTGAGATGACTGCTCCAAAAGGACTCAAAAATCCAAGATTGGTTTATATATCTTTTATAGTTGTTAATTTTGCCTTACTATTTCTTCTTAGAAGCTTCCTAGCAAATTAGAAAATATAACTTTAAAATATGAATCAAAAGTCCACACAAATATCTAAGGATATTGATGATATAGATAAGGTCTACTCAAATAGATTCATTGTACTAGATCCAAATGGTTATTGTCTTATTAAGTTATCAGAGAATTCTAACGAAATAATTGTTGAACACTACACCAACACTATTAGTGATTCGGGCATAGCTCTTGATCCAGAGACTAATCAGCCAATATCATGTAATGAAGTCAAAAAGAGATCTCCAAAAAAAATATATAAAGGTAAAAGTGCTAAAGAAGTGGGAATTCAATTAACTGAAGGAGAAGCTGAACATCCAATTAGCAAACTAGACCACGCCTTGTACCTTGGTAGAGAATTACAAAAAGCTGAATTCTGCCTAATTCACCAATTGCCTTATATCCAGGATTAAATCTAAAAAACAGCATCAAAAATACTCAAAAGTTTCTGAAATCTGTTCTAATGGAAGAGGCAAGTTCTTTTTTCAATGGGTATTATTTTTTATTTCGCAATTCTTGGACTAGGGCTTGGAGCTGCTTTCGCAATCAACAAAGTGCTAAAAGCAATCAAATTGATTTAGCCTCTAAGATTTCTCCGGTTAAATCATATAAGTGAGCACCAGTAATCAATACTGGTTTAATAGTTCCAAAAGAAAGTGGTAATAGTTGCTGACTGGCTTTAACCCTTACTTCTCCATCAATCTCGGGAGCAAATCGAAAGCATCTACCTATTAATTCCCCAGTATCTTTATCTTGTCTCTCAATTAAGACATCCATTTTTTTACCTATCCAATGACTATTTTTGGCTTCTGAAATTGGTTGTTGTATTGAAATTAGCTTATCTTTTCTTGCTTGAGCTATTTCATAAGGAATCTGGCCAGATAAAATTGCCGCTTTCGTTCCTTCTTCAGGAGAGAAAATAAATACACCAACATGATCAAATTCATGCTCCTTTATAAATGAACATAAATGCTCAAAGTGAATATCTGTTTCACCAGGAAATCCAACAATTAATGATGTTCGAAGAACTGCATCAGGCAATTGATTTTTTATTTGAGAAATCAATTGCTCATTAATATTTATCTGCCATGGTCTATTCATTGCCTTTAATACATCTGGATGACTATGTTGCAAAGGAAGGTCAAGATAAGGCAAAACATTAGACACTTCTCTATATGCACTTAAAACATCAGAAGTAAGTCCAGTCGGATATGCATAATGAATGCGAATCCAGGGAATATCTACAGACCCAAGCTCCCTCAAAAGTTCTGCAAGATATGGTTTTCCATAAATATCAATTCCATAATTAGTTGTTATTTGACTTATTAAGATCAATTCTTTGACCCCCTCTTTCGCTAAATGATGCGCTTCTGCAACTATTGATTCAACAGAACGGCTTCTTTGATCACCTCTGAGATGCGGAATGATACAAAAAGCACATCGATAATTACAGCCTTCAGAAACCTTTAAATATGCAATTGCCTTTCCTGAAGTACGTAATCGTGGAAGATTCTCATCTCCAACAAAAGTTGGGATATTGCTTACTTTTTTAACACGTTCTCCGAGCCGTACTCTTTGCAAAACTTCAGAAATATGCTGATAATCTCCAGTTCCAACTATGGCTTTTGCTTCTGGTATTAATTTAAGTAATTCATCTTGAAAGTGTTGTGCCAAACATCCTGCAATAATGATTTCCTTACCTTTGTCAGCAAGATCCACTAAAACTCTCACTGATTCTTCTCTAGCATCTTCAATAAAGCTACAAGTGTTGACAACAACTATCTCTGCATCATCAGCATTTTTACTAATGCTATAGCCATCATTACTTAATAAACCCATCATATGTTCAGTATCTACTAAATTTTTTTCACATCCAAGATGAATAAAAGCGACTGAATAAGTTGATTCTTCAAAAGAGGTTATTGCGATATCTTTTGGTCCCATGGGATTTGCGTGATATTTATGAGGCCGAATACGGTCCTTGTATTTATTTATTTATTCTAAATAGAAGACTCTTTTAACAAAAGCTGTAAGAATGAGAAAATCCTTCATATAAATATGGGTAATTCTCGTCTAACAAGTCGACGTCGGCAAGATCAAGGTTCTAAATGGGGGAGGATTCTTATTGCAATACTTGCAACAGTTGGAGTTATTGATACAAGCTCAATTACTTTAGAGAGACTAGGAATCATTGGTGCACTTACTTGTCCGGGAGGCGAAAACGGTTGCAATAAAGTTCTGGAGAGTGCATGGGGTACTATTTCTCTAGGAAATTTTTCATACCCATTATCAATCGTTGGATTAATCAGTTATTTAGTTGTTTTAACTCTAGCTATAGTTCCATTTTTACCAGGTTTATCTGAAAGAAAAAATAATTTATCTAGGCCAACATGGTGGGCTTTATTTTATATTTCAACGTGCATGTTTATATTCAGTGTTTTATTAATGTTTATTATGATAAATCTGATTAATTCATTTTGTTTTTTTTGTGTTCTATCTGCGCTTATTTCAACTTCAATCTTAGGATTAACTATCGTTAAAGGAGGATGGGAAGAACCAAGAGATTTAATTTTCAAAGGAATTATTCTTTCCATTACTGTATTACTTTTAGGGCTAATATGGTCATCTTCTGTGAATCCTAAACGCCAACAAAAAATTAACTCTAGTATAGGAATTCCTCCTTTAGTTA
>QCFW01000029.1 GCA_003280135.1 Prochlorococcus sp. AG-363-N16
CCAGCAATTTTCCCCTTCTCCTATGGGAATACATACATTTTTTTTAGCTGCCTTTTTCTTGGCTCTTTTTGCAGCTTCATCTAGAACACTTTCTTCATCAATAGCCTGATCAGTTGTCCATTCTTTTAAACCACCCATATCTTCTTCAGCATGAGAGATATCAGGTTGTAATGTATTGCCCGCCAAGATAGCTGTTGCTGCTATGAAAATCCCAACGGGAGACCTTTTAACCATTTCAGTGAAACCAATTTTTATATAAATAATATATTGACCTCAATAATCTTTTACTGAAGAAGCCTATTTTACTATTCCTTGTATAGGAATATACACCTTGGTTATTCTCCTAGTCTTCGCAATAAATTTCCATAGCTTTGAAAAATTAAATCTAATTCAGGGGAGCTTCCTTGTTTAGCAAGAATTCCTTTGGCTCCAGCATCAAGGCCAAAGAGCAAATTTCTATCCTCATGGCTTTTTACATAGCTTTGAATCCACCCAACACATACAATCCTCTCTCCTTTTAAAACCTTTTTAACTGAATGCAGGCTTGTACTTGGATATATCAGTATTTGTCCAGTTTCTAGTTTTAGTTCTTGCGATTCTTGAATTGTTTGGATGGATAACTCTCCCCCTTGATATTCATTGGGACTGTTTAAAAAAAGAGTAAAAGATAAATCACTTCGTCCTAATTTCATGTATGGGTTATCAATATGCATTCCATAGCCTTGACTATTAGAAGTTCGAGTGAACATTAAGCTATGAATTTTCTTTGGCAGTGCAAAACTTTTTATTAATTGATCTGATTGAATTGCTGATATTATTTTTCCTGAATTAACAATTGAGGTTTTCGAATCTTTGTTTAACTGTAAGTTATTTTTTACTAATGATGCATGAGAACCCGCTGTTTTCCTTCCATCTTCCCATAAATTATTCTTTTGAAGGATTTCTAATTTTATTTCTTCTGATTTTTGTTTATCAAGAAGTTGATGTATTAAGTATTCCATTGGACCTTAAATAACTCCACTTATAAATCGAAGTGAATCATTTGATACAGATCTGTGTATAAGTAGATCAATGCTGGTACGTTTCATTTCTCCTATATAAACTAATGGTAGTTCTTTTTTAGTTTAATAGTTTCTCAATGAAGAATTTCAATCGTGTAATTACTTCAATTGTATGTGGTTCTTTTTTGATAGGTGCGAGCTATTCTTTATCAGTAAAGGCATCAGCAAGGGAAGTTCGTGTTTATTCTGGGCGTCATTACAATACTGATCGCCAGGTTTTTAAGAAGTTTGCTGATGAAACAGGCATTAGGGTGAGGTTAATTGAAACCACAGGAATATCTTTGATTGAAAGACTGAAAAGAGAAGGAACTAATTCTAACGCTGATGTTGTTTTATTAGTGGATGCAGCAAGGATTAGCAATGCAGCAAAAGAAGGACTGCTTGAATCTTACCGGTCAGAATTTTTAGATAATAATGTCCCTGAAAAATATAGAGATACAGAAGGAAGATGGTATGCCTTAACTAGAAGAGTAAGGGTTATGGTTATAAATCCAAAGAAAGTGGAACCAGGAAAAATAAAGTCATATAGTGATCTATCCGACCCATCTTTAAAAGGTTTAGTATGCTTAAGAAAGAGAAATAGCCCTTATAACCAATCATTAGTTGCAGATCAAATAGTTCTTAGAGGAGAGAAGCAAGCAAGTTTATGGGTGGAAAATATGATTGATAATGTTTCTCAGCCTTATTTTCCTGGAGATATAGGAATTATTAGAGCAGTCGCTCAAGGTAAATGTGGAGTTGGAATTGTGAACCATTACTATGTTTCTAGAATGCTTGCAGGTGTGAATGGTAGAAAAGATAGAAGGTTTGCTAATAAAGTCAAAGTTGTTACCCCTAATCCAGCACATGTAAATGTATCTGCTGGTGGAATAGCTAAAAATGCTAAGAATAAGACTGAGGCAATAAAATTATTGGAATTTTTAGCTTCTCCAAAAGGAAGTACTGGACTTGCAGGTCCTACATTCGAGCACCCTTTAATTGGGTTTAATCAATCGGAAGAAGTTAAAAAATTTGGAAAATTTACTCCTGATAAAGTAACTATTAGTGAGTTAGGTAGATTTAATAGTAAGGCTATAAATATTATGACTAAGGCAGGTTGGGAGTAATTAGTTTAAATATTTTTATTCGACATTTAATGACCAAGAGCCGATATAACTTGAAACAGGGACAGCACCAGTAGATTGTGCATACCCGTGGAAATGAAACATGCCATTTTTTGTTGGATTAAATAACTTAATTACTACTGCATAAGATTTCTTGTCTATAGGTATAGGGTTGTCAGGGAATATATCTATAGAGGTTTGTTCTTTACCAACTTCTATAACAGCTGGAATGTCTTTTATGCATCTTGTTTTATCTTTAAAGCCACCTATTTTGACTTGACATAGTTTAATTTTTTTTGCCTTAAGCTTTGCATTAAAATAATCAGGTAATTTCACTGTTAGTTGTAGAATCCCAGCCTTTCTTTCTTTACTTCTTAGAAAAAGATAATATGTTGATCGGTCTGCTTTTTCTGATGAAGTTTGCAGACTTCTAAGTCTTTTGAAACTTGGATCTGGATCCCATTGGAATTCAATCATTCCTGGAGCAGCATTTGATTTCTCTTGTACCGTAAAAGGAGTGAAAAATGTTCCTAATAATATAGATGAACTTATCAATACCTTTCTGAAAAGCTTCATTTTGAAATTAGGCTTAGACATTAAAAATAAGTCAATACTTATGATATTTAATTATAGCTCTATTGAGCAATATAAAATCTACTTTTATTATTTAAACAACTAAGTTAAAAGTATGTATTAACGTCAAATAAATATATCTTTCTATTTCACCCTGTATTCGTAACCGAAGAATGAGCCTGCTTTGCTTGCCTGATAAGCTTTTGCTACAGCATCAGGATTGTCTCTATTGTGAGAGCGTGCTGCCATAAAGATCATTACAAATGGAATGAAAATTAAGAAGAAAAACAAATGAACTAAATAAAGGTCGCCTGGCAGACCATTTGGCCAATCAGGAAAGAACAGGAATGTGAGGAAAGGTAGGTTGATATTCATAAGTAGCTTTAAGCAATAACATTATTTGTGACTTAAACAACATACTTGATACTGATTCTTCAATCTATTACCTGAAATATATGTAAAAATTACAAATTTAATTAATTTGAGCAATTGCTCTTAAAAAGAAATTCCGTAATCTTTTATTAGTAAGGTCTGGGATGCTCCAAATTTCCTTTTTCGCAGAGCAGCTACCTTCCTCAAGCCATTCTTTGAACTCTGATTCAAAAGCCTTTAGATCACTTCCTTTTAGCTTGATAAGCCTATTGGATAAATATTCTTGAAGTAACTTTTCCCTTAAGGTTAAGCCATTTTTAAACATAGCCATATCTTAAGATTTTGTTTATATTTTTACATTTTTTGAGAACCTTTTTCCTCAGAGTTGAAGTTTGTAATTTAACTCAAGTTTTTTTATTGACTTATCCCATTAAATCAATTACCAACTTTTCCTCCTATATAGACTGGCTGCATCATTCCACCACTCTGATCATCATCATCCTCATTGTCCAGTGCATATAAAAAAGTAATCGCAGCAATGGTAAGACAAAAATAAATAGAAAATGTTTGGTAAATTTCCAAAATAATTTAAAATTTGAAAAACCTTAGTCGAATTCGCGAATTATGTCTTTATTCCTTTAGAAAAGGAAACTTGTTGCTTTAGTGAGTTATTAGTATAGTTATTATGTAACGGTTGTTACCAAAACGTTCACCTTCAACTGATTGTTGAAGGCGCAGTACAACTCAAGCCAAGGAACGGGGACTTGAGCTTACTTCGGAGGACTCTATGACTCTCACTTATCGTGGCAATAAGTACGAGCAGCATAAGCAAGCTACTAAAAAAGAACACATTGTGCTTACTTACAGAGGTAAAACCTATAGACGTTGAATTTTAGATTGATTTTTAAAAGAGTCTTTTTATAAAAGGCTCTTTTTTTCTTCCATTAATTTTTGGTAAATCCTTTTAATTCTTTTTTTATTGACACCTAAATCAGATAAGCCAACTCTTGAAGCAGATTTGATTTGTATCAACCCTTTATCTTTAACAATCTCTTTCCTTTTCTTAAGTATCTCTAAGTCGTCTGGAAATCGAAAAATTAAACTCCTACAAACACCATGCCAATAGGAGTCTGTAGATTCAATAACAGTAGTTCGTGGAATTTCTGATGCTATTTTTACTAATTTAATAAAGACATTATTTATATCATCAAATTCCCAGGTAAAAAGTAAACAATTAGAGTCTAGTTTACAAGGTTCTAATTGTAATTCATGGTTTAATTTCATATCAGAGTAGTATAAATTATATTTATATATAATTTATACTACTCCTAATTACCATTTTTTTTATTACAAACAATATAGTCTTTAGCCTTTTAGAAGAAGCCAGGAATAATCCAGCCAAACACAGTGTAATTAAAAATTGCAATAAAAAGACCAATCATTGCAAGCCTTCCATTAGTTTGCTCTGCCTTTTGAAGGTATTCATTATTCATTAGAAAATACCAGGAATGATTTGACCAGTTGTTACATACGCGCCTAAAAGTGCTGCAAAGCCAATCATTGCCCAACGGCCATTTGCCTTTTCAGCTTCTTCTGCATATCCAGCATAGTTTTCAATTAACTCTGGCTGAGCTTCAACAGGAAAGACATTCTGCCTGTCTCCAGCTTCTGTTGTTACTTGTGATGAAGTGGTCATTTTTATAAAATACCAGGAATAATTTGACCGGTTGTTACGTATGCACCGAATGCGGCTACAAAGCCTATCATTGCGGCCCATCCATTGAACTTTTCAGCCTCAGGAGTCATTTGATTTGCTTGAAATTATGTTAAGCAATATAACATAGTTTGTAACGCATTGTAAAGCCTGTTTCTCGCTTGCGACGCTTCTGATCTAAGTATGGAGAATTTTTTTGTTTGCAATAAGTTTCAAAAAGCTTTTATAGAATATGATTAGACTATGCTTTTACTACATTTAAGTATAAAAAGTGAGTCCATTAATTCTTTTAATTATCATAATATTGATATCTCTCACTCTCTTTATTCTTTTTTTTCTTTTAGGATTGCTTGGTCGCGCAAGTAATCTTAAAGCTCAAGTTTCTGATCTAAAAAATGATTCAAAGTGAAATCCTTTCTGAAATCACTCTCTTCTCTGAGAGCCTTTGCTCGCTTTCTGATTTACATAATGTAGAAGAAGCTGTTGAATCTTTAACTTGCCTCTTAGAGAAATATGATCCTTAATTAAAATTCCTTATATAATAATTTGCTAATATATAACTTTATATTTTTATAACTAAAAACTGCTGAAAAAACTAGTTTTTAGATTTATCTATAAATTCGAAATCTGATTTTAATCTGTAGCACTTATGTTTAATTTTTATTAACCAATACCCTATTATTTGTTTTTAACATATTCTAATTAACAGCCCTCCCTGGTTTTGCTTTTCTATAATCCGTTAAATCGAATTACTATCTTCTGCCTTATCTTTGCTATTTTATTGAATTAATAGTTAAAAACTTTTTATCAATGTATATTCCTTTTTTGCTACTAGTCTTTACATTTAAGGCTCTTGGAGAGCATGGAAATTTGTATTGATAACAAAAAAGTGTAATTTTAACTTAATAAAGATAACTATATCTACTCATATTTAAAGAAGGATTGTAATGTTACCGAAGGTATTTAGCCTTCATTTTTAAATTATGCAGACCTACGGAAACCCAGATGTCACCTATGGGTGGTGGGTTGGTAATTCTGTGGTGACCAACAGGGCAGGGCGATTTATTGGCTCTCATGTTGGACACACTGGAATTATTTGCTTCGCAACTGGAGCAAGTTGCTTATGGGAACTTGCGCGTTTTGATTCCTCTATACCCATGGGGCATCAAAGTTCTATATATCTTTCTCATTTGGCATCACTTGGCATTGGCTTCGATGAAGCTGGTGTATGGACTGGAGCAGGAGTTGCAACAATTGCGATTTTCCACCTTATCTTTTCAGCAGTCTATGGAGGAGCTGGGCTTCTTCATTCACTATTGTTTGATCCTGATCTACAAGGAGGACCAATTGGCCGCGTAGATAAATTTAAGTTGGAATGGGATAACCCAGATAATCTGACTTTTATCCTTGGTCATCATTTAATTTTCCTAGGAGTAGCAAATATCTGGTTCGTTGAATGGGCCAGAGTTCATGGCATCTACGACCCTGCCTTGGGAGCTGTTAGAACAATTTTCCCTGGCTATGGCGATTTTGGGATGGTATGGGGCCATCAGTTTGATTTTATTCAAATTGATAGCTTGGAAGATGTTATGAGTGGTCATGCATTTTTAGCTTTCTTGCAAATTAGTGGTGGTGCTTGGCACATTGCTACAAGACAGATAGGCGAATACA
>QCFW01000030.1 GCA_003280135.1 Prochlorococcus sp. AG-363-N16
TTTGATTCAAGCCAAGAGGGAGGCTCAAATGGTCTCGGTATAATGAAGGGAAATGTTGAACTTTTGCCTAAAGATCAAAAAGAAAGAATTCCTCATATGGGTTGGTCATTATTAAACCAAACAAAGTATTGTCCTCTACTAGGCAAAGATCAAAAATCATATTGGGTTTATTTTGTACATTCCTTTGCCGCAAATCCGTCAAAGGAAGATCTTGCCGCAACAGTAAAATTTGGAACTAAAGAAATTACAGCCATAGTTTGGAAAGGAAGAATAGGAGCTTGTCAATTTCATCCAGAAAAATCTGGGAAAGCAGGTGAGAAACTAATATCAAACTGGCTTAAATGGTTAAATAATGGAGCAGAAGAAATAGTTTGAAAGGTCAACTAAAATTAATTAGTGGTCAGAAGTTGCAAAGTCCTATTGGCTTAAATACCAGGCCTACAACTTCCTTAATTAGAGAATCATTAATGAATATAGTGGGAAAAGATTTTGAAAATAAAAGTTTATTAGATTTATTTAGTGGAAGTGGAATTATATCTTGCGAAGCGATACAAAGGAATATAAATAAAGTAGTGGCAATTGAATCAGACAAGAAAATCTATCAATTATGTAGTTCAAATATTTCAAAAATTGCTAATAACTTGATGGAACCACCAGAAATAAATGTAATTCACTGCGATGCAATTCAATGGCTAAAGAATGGTTATTTAAAACAAAAAAAAAATTATGGGGATGTGATTCCTAAAAATGGATTTGATTTTATTTATTTAGATCCTCCATATGCACTTGGCTTCTACTCAACTGTCCTAAAGCACCTTTTATCAGGTCAGTGGATTAACAAAAACTCTTTAGTAATATGTGAATCTAGCCTATCCGAAGAGATTGAACTCTCTGGAGAATGGACTTTGAAGGATAAAAGGTGCTATGGAAAGAACAAATTATCTTTTCTCACTCCCAGTCAGGAATTGCACTTTCTCTACGATATTGGTTCCAAGCACTAACGAATAAGCCTAAAATAGTTATAGGTACTAAGCCTAAAACAATTCCACAAAGAAGTGGTTCAATCATTTTACTCGTTAAAAGTAAGATTATTATCCACAATTATTTCATGCTAATCAACCTTTCGTGAAAAGCACTTCATCAATTGGTATAGAGAAGAAGCAAATATTGCAAAGTGGTCTAAGACCTCTTCTTCTTCTTAGCTTCATTTCTTGTGCAATCATCCTGATTTGGTTTCTACTAGTTGGTACTATCGACCCATACGTAGAATCTTCATTAGCTCTTCAAGGATCTGTAGATAAAGGAAACAGTCTATTTAAAATGAATTGTGTTGGTTGTCATGGGATAACAGCTCAAGGTCTTGTTGGTCCAGAGCTGAATAATGTTACTGATCAACTTAGTGATGAAAAAATAATCAATCAAGTTATCAAAGGTCTAACTCCGCCTATGCCAAGCTTCGAAATGGAACCACAATCGATGGCTGATCTTTTGGCTTATCTACACTCTCTAAACTAATTGTGAATGAAAATTATAAAAATGTAAAAATTGTTCTCGTTGAACCTGCAGGCCCTATCAATATTGGAAGCGTTGCAAGAGTTTGTGCAAACTTTGGCGTAAAGGAAATCAGACTAGTAGCGCCAAAATGTGATCCCAATGAAATTTCCGCACGAAAGATGGCATTAAAGGGAATCAATCTTCTAGATAATGCATTATATTTTTCAACTCTTATAGATGCTGTTCAGGATTGTGACAGAATAATTGCAACATGTGGTCGCATTGATCATGGTCAAATTCCTCTTCATTCAACAAAAAATGCTTTAAAGTGGCTCGTGGAGACAGAGTTAAAAGAAAAGGTTGCCATAATATTTGGCAGAGAAGACAGAGGTTTAACAAATGAGGAGCTTTTGATAGCACAAAAGGTAGTTTCAATCTCAACTTCTCCCAAATACCCATCTTTAAATCTTTCCCATGCTGTAGCGATAATTCTCTATGAATTAACTAATGTTGATAATAAAGACACCAACATAAATAATAAATTAAAAGACCATAAAAGAGCTTCCCAAAAAGAATTAAATAATTGTCTTCAGCAAGCTAAAGAATTTCTTTTGGAAATCGGTTTCTTGTATAAGCATACTGCTAGTTCAAGGATGTCAAAAATTAAATCACTCCTACAGAGAGCAGATATAAGATCAGAAGAATTATCTCTACTTAGAGGTATATTAAGACAGACTAAATGGTTTATTGATAAGAAAGATAATTAATATTATTATAATTAAGGCAACAAAGGAAAATTGATTAATAATCTAATTAGCCTACTTAGAGTCAATCCAACAAAAGGCCTAAAATTCTTAATTAAAATAGTTCTGGTTGGAATAGGTCTTGGAGTGATCTCTGGATCATTGCTTAGCATAGTACCCAAGTTTAAAGATAATAAAAGAATAAAGATCTCATTATCAGTCAATAAGGAATCAAATATCCCAAAAAAGCGCTATAAATTTACTAATAATAAAAATAATTATATTCAAACTAAAGAATTAAATCAGTTATCAAAAAAATGGAATTATCTTGCAAAAGATAGTTCAAATAATCAAGCAAGTGCATATTTAATATTTGAAGACGGCCGTTATGCAAGCTATAATTCTGATAATTCATTGCCAGCAGCAAGTACAATTAAGATTGCTATTTTATATGTTGTCCTTGAAAAATTAGATCAAGGTGAATTGCTTTGGGATGAGATGTTAACTCTAGATAAAAGTTCAATTGCCGGTGGAGCAGGTTGGATGAGATATCAAAAGCCAGGCAAATTATTTCCAGTTCATGAAGTAGCCACAGAAATGATAAGAATCAGTGATAATACTGCAACAAATCTTCTGATAAAGCGTATTGGTGGTTTGGAGACTTTAAATAAACGTTTAAAAGGACTTGGATTATTAAATACAGAACTAAAGAATTTTTTACCTGATCTCCAAGGTACTAATACAACCACTGCGAAAGACTTAACTAAACTCATACAATTAGTAGAAACTAACTATTCTTTAAGTAGCAAGTCTAGAGATATATTTAGAGAAATAATGAGTACATCAATTACCAATACACTTATACCTGATGGACTATTAATTGGTCTAGGAATTAATCCAGGCAATAGTGATTACAAACTTCTAATACAAGGGTTCAAGGTTTACAACAAAACTGGTGATATAGGCATTACATATGCAGATGCCGCACTGTTACAAATGCCTAATACTTCTAGAGCCGTCCTTGCTTTGATAGTTAAAGGTCCATTCAATGATCCACAATCAACAAAATTAATGAGGGATATGACCTCTGAAATAATTCCATACTTAAATTCAATGCCCTAAGAGTAGAATCCTGAATTTTTTTAGATAAATCTAAAAAAATATTGATTTATAAACTTTTTTCATAAATAATTAATCCCTAAGTGACCGGCCTATGAAACAATCCAAAACAAGACAAAAAATTTAACCAGTGAGTTCATCAAGTAAGCGAAGGGTTTTCCCTTTCTCAGCAGTAATTGGCCAGGAAGAAATGAAATTGGCTCTACTTCTTAATGTGATTGATCCTCGCATTGGAGGAGTAATGATTATGGGAGATAGAGGAACTGGTAAATCAACAACCATAAGAGCCCTTGCTGATCTTCTACCTGCCATAGAAGTCGTCCAGGGTGACCCATATAACAGCTCGCCCAACGACCCAGACTTGCAAAGCTCAGAAGTTCGTGAATTTATAGATAAAGGAGATGCTGTTCTCACAGAATCGAAACAAGTGCCAATGGTGGATCTACCTTTAGGCGCAACTGAAGATAGATTATGTGGAACTATTGATATTGAAAAGGCCCTGGCAGAAGGAGTAAGAGCATTTGAACCTGGGCTACTAGCTAAAGCCAATAGAGGCTTGCTATATGTTGACGAAGTTAATCTTCTAGATGATCATTTGGTAGATGTTTTACTTGATTCGGCCGCCTCTGGATGGAATACAGTTGAAAGAGAAGGCGTATCTGTAAGGCACCCTGCAAGATTTGTTCTTATAGGATCAGGTAATCCAGAAGAAGGAGAATTAAGACCTCAGCTTCTTGACCGTTTTGGAATGAGCGTAGAAGTAAGAACTGTTAGAGAAGCTCAATTACGTGTTCAAGTTGTTGATCAAAGGACTTCTTTTGATGACAATCCAGATAGCTTTATTTCATCAGTTGAATCAAGACAAGCTTCTCTACAAAGAAAAATAATTGATGCTCAAGGCAGGCTTAAAGATGTTCAAGTAGATGAAGATCTACGCTTAAGCATTTCTGCTATTTGCGGTGAACTAGATGTTGATGGATTGCGTGGAGATATAGTTACAAATAGGGCTTCTAGAGCATTAGCGGCATTTGAAGGTAGGACAGAAGTTTCAGAAGAAGACGTTGCAAGAGTAGTTAGTTGCTCGCTAAGACATCGCCTAAGGAAAGACCCCTTAGAACAAGTCGACTCTGGAGACAGAGTTGTCAAGGCATTCTGCAAAATCTTCGAAAGAAGTGAACCAAGTGACTTAACAGCTTTTGAATTAGCTGCTAACACTTAACAAGTTGAGAATACTAGGTATAGATCCTGGCTTGGCAAAAGTAGGATATGGCTTAATAGACTTTTCAAAGAATAAAAAAATAATGCTTGATTGCGGGGTTATAAGCACTAATAAAAATAAAAGTGAAGCAGAAAGAATGTTAGAAATAGCAAAGGACCTCCGCTTCCTAATTAGAAAATGGAGCCCTGACCTTTCTGCTGTAGAAAAATATTTCTTTTATCGTTCAAGCACAACCATTAGCGTAGTTCAAGCCAGAGGAGTAATAATTATGACTTTAGCTAGATTTAAAATACCTATTGTTGAATATCCACCAATGCAAATCAAGCTTGCTGTAACAGGTTCTGGGAAGGCAGAAAAAAAAGAAGTAATAGAGTCTGTTTCAAGAGAGCTATTACTAAAAAAGCCCCCCAAGCCTGATGATGCAGCTGATGCATTAGCAGTTGCAATAACAGCTTTTTACCAACGTTAAACTTAATATTGAAAACTAATGAATATTAAAAAAGAAAAAATAAACCAAAGGGAAAAATATGCACAAATTAGAGAAGTAGAAGTAAATAAATTTGGTGGGAAAATATACCTAGAAGTGCTTAATACATTAGAGAGATTAAGTGGTACTAACAACTACAAAGGTTTTATTGGGATTTATTGGCCAATTAAAACTGAAGTTGATTTAAGAGAATTAAAAAATATCAATAAGTTCTCTTTAGCTTTACCATTTTGCAAAACCAATAAAGAAATAAATTTCCACCCATGGCTAAATGATTGCTTTCAAAAGGATTTACATGGAATTCCTTCTCCTTTATGTAACACTCCTCTCAAGCCTCAGCAGATAGATTTATTAGTTGTTCCAGCACTAGCTATTGATCTTGAAGGTTATCGGTTAGGTTATGGAGGTGGATACTTTGATCGTCTAAGAAGTAAGGATTATTGGAAAAATATACGCGCTATAGTAGTGCTTCCAGAAGCCTGTATTTCTAAAAAAAATCTTCCGAGAAATCATTGGGATATACCATTTGATGGCTGGATAACTGAAAAAGGCTTTCAAGAACTCAGATAATGAGTCGAATTGGTTTAAGCTTTTAAAAGTTAATTGTAAGCCTATATGTCATGGAAACCAATCAAGAAACTAAACATTCAGAAGACTATGGAAGTAAAGAGCTAAATAAATTAATTGCTAAGCTGCAATCATCTCAAGAAGCTCAAAGACGATATGAATATTTACTGTGGTTAGCCAAAAGTCTTCCGCTATTGCCAACTGAAGCCTTAGAAGAATCTATAAAAGTAAAAGGCTGTATATCGCAGGTATACGTTCAAGGGAAACTTCTAGAAGGGAAGATAATTTGGCAAGGTTACTCAGATGCTCTTATTACAAAAGGAATTCTTGCTTTCTTAATAAAAGGACTAAATCAGTTGACTCCAAAAGAAGTAATAGAAATAGATCCTAAATTCATAGAAGCAACTGGCTTGAAAACCAGCCTAACTCCATCAAGAGTAAATGGATTCCTAAATATTTTTCTTAAAATGAAATCACAGGCCAACTCTTTTTTATAATTCAATTTCATCAAATAAATAACTTCAAAAGCACAATCACATAAAACTTATGGAAAAAAAAATTGGAATAGGCCTCATAGGTCTTGGAACAGTAGGTACAGGAGTTGCAAGAATCATTAATTCACCAAAAGGCAGGAACCCTTTGGTATCTCATATAGAAATAAAAAAGATCTCAGTAAAAGATCTTGAAAAAAAAAGATCGATAGATATTCATTCCTCAATGTTGACAAGCAATCCATTAGAAGTTGTTAAAGACCCTTCAATACAAATAATCGTAGAAGTAATGGGTGGAATAGAAACTGCGCGAGA
>QCFW01000031.1 GCA_003280135.1 Prochlorococcus sp. AG-363-N16
TTTTTCATTTTTTTCATTTTTTTCATCTTTTTCATCTTTTTCACTAGATTTTGGCGCTTTTTTGATAGGTAAAGGACCTTCTTGCTTCACTGTTAAGTATCTAATAATATCTTCACTGAGTCTCATGGCTTTCTCAAAGATTGCTATATGTTCACCATTACCAATATGACTTAATTGGACGTAAATTCCTTCTTTGTGTTTTGCAATTGGATAAGCTAATCGTCTTTTGCCCCGAGTTTGGTTGTCTAAAACTTCTCCTCCTGCCTTGACTATGATATCGCTAAATTTTGAAAGGTGAGTTTCAACTTCGTCCTCTGGGATGTCTGGACGAAGAATATACATTGTTTCGTAATAAGGTTTTTCTGACATGATTGGATTGCTCCGGCAGGGACTAGAGGCTCATTAATTGAGCGACGGAACTATCACAATATCCTTTTATGGCCTTTTATTCAAATATGCATTCTTACAGCATTGCTAATTTTTGGTAATTCAGGATGGTTCCCTTGAGCACTTTTGAAGAGACAAAAAATAATAGTTGTTAAGCTAGTTATCGAAACCAAGTTTAATAAAATTTCTAAGAAAAAATTATTTCCTATTATTTGTGAAAATATTATTAAGAGATATTTTGTTATTATCAATATGATATGACATAAAATAGCTTGGAGAGCATTAAATCTAAGAAAATATGGAAAATTTGAATTTTTTCCAACAGCTAAAAATAATAAAAGGAAAAATAACCCTTCTAATGGGAAAATATTTTCAATAAAATCAATAGGAAGAGTGAGATATTTAATGTAATATATTATAGGGAATTTAGTAATTAAATAAGCACTGAAATCTAGTGCAGAATTCAGAGGGAATGTATATGCAAATACACTTAATATTTTATATGCTAATTGATTATTCATGATGATCTCTTATTTGGAATAGCTTTCAGCAGCTTTTCTCATAATATCAATAGGAATTTCCTTTACTCCGCTCCATAATCTTAATGAAGCAGCACCTTGGTGTATAAGCATTTCTAGTCCATTAATGATGTTACAGTCTTTTTTTAATCCTATTTTCAGCCATTCTGTAGGTTTCGGATTGTAAATTAAATCATAAA
This sequence comes from Prochlorococcus sp. AG-363-N16, assembly GCA_003280135.1. Taxonomy (GTDB): domain Bacteria; phylum Cyanobacteriota; class Cyanobacteriia; order PCC-6307; family Cyanobiaceae; genus AG-363-N16. Next base: position 1,106 of record QCFW01000031.1, read on the forward strand.
GTGTTGTTCCAGCTTTTAAGTTTTCCCAAATCTCATGACCTAATGGGACTTGATTTACATTATTTTTGGGATTGTACATGCCTACAGGGGTAGTATTAATTATTAAATTTGCATTTTTAATTATTTCTTTTATTGCATCATCTCTAAAAAGAAAGCTTTCAATTTGAAGCTTCTCTTGATGAACTTTTAATGTATTTATTAACTTATCTAATGAATTTTGACTCCTATTTAGAATGCTTATCTTTTTTAGATTTAATGTTTTTAAACCTGCAATAATTGCTTTTGCACTTCCTCCACATCCTATTACTACAGCATTTTTCTTTTCCCAGAGTTTTGTATTATTTAGAGGCTTTAAAAACCCTTCTATATCTGTATTTTCGCCTTTCCATCCGCCTCGATGATCAGGTATTAATGTATTAACCGCACCTATTTCTTCTCCCAATGAACTTATATTATTGCAATATTGGAGACTACTTGTTTTGTGAGGGATTGTAATATTTAGGCCTTTACAATCTATTGCTTGCATTGCATGAAGTACTAATTTTAAGTCCTTAGATTTACAAGGTATTGCCATATAAGTCCAATTTAAATTCATTTCTTTAAGAGCTGCATTATGAATAATTGGGGAAAGGGAATGGCGTATTGGATCTCCAATTACACCAAGCAGACAAGTTTCTGAAGAAATAATGTTCATTTTTTGGACCTTGATTGAGAAATAGTTTGATACCTGTTCGGGAACCACGCCTCGCCTCTATGTGGACTCTCTACCGAGGATGACTCTATTAAATAACAGACATTCTTAGGAGCTGGTGAACAAATGGGGAAGGTAGTTGGAATTGATCTTGGTACTACTAATAGCTGTGTTGCTGTCATGGAGGGAGGCAAGCCTACGGTAATTGCAAATGCCGAGGGTTTTCGTACCACTCCTTCAGTAGTTGCATATACAAAGAATCAGGATCAATTGGTTGGGCAAATTGCTAAACGTCAGGCAGTAATGAATCCTGAGAATACATTTTATTCCGCTAAAAGATTTGTTGGTCGTCGAGTGGATGAGGTTAATGAGGAGTCAAAAGAAGTTAGTTATTCTGTTGAGAAAGCAGGCTCTAGTGTGAAGTTAAAATGTCCAATACTTGATAAACAATTTTCTCCAGAAGAGGTTAGTGCACAGGTTTTAAGAAAGTTATCTGAAGATGCTGGCAAATACTTGGGAGAAACAATCTCTCAAGCTGTCATTACTGTTCCTGCTTACTTTAATGATTCTCAGAGACAGGCCACTAAAGATGCTGGAAAAATTGCTGGATTAGAGGTTTTAAGAATCATTAATGAACCTACTGCTGCCGCACTTGCTTATGGTTTGGATAAAAAAAGCAATGAAAGAATATTGGTTTTTGATCTTGGTGGTGGAACATTTGATGTCTCTGTTTTAGAAGTGGGTGATGGTGTTTTTGAAGTTCTTTCAACTTCTGGTGATACTCATCTTGGTGGAGATGATTTCGATAAGGTTATTGTTGATCATTTAGCAGCAACTTTTAAGAGCAATGAAGGAATTGATCTTCGTCAAGATAAGCAAGCTCTTCAGCGTCTTACAGAGGCAGCAGAAAAAGCAAAAATAGAATTGTCGAATGCAACTCAAAGTGAGATTAATCTTCCTTTTATTACTGCAACCCCAGAAGGTCCAAAACATTTAGATTTAACTTTAACAAGAGCAAAGTTTGAAGAATTAGCATCAACTTTGATTGATCGATGCCGTATTCCTGTCGAACAAGCACTTAAGGATGCAAAATTATCAACAGGAGAAATCGATGAAATAGTTATGGTTGGTGGTTCTACTCGTATGCCTGCTGTTAAAGAATTAGTCAAAAGAGTAACTGGCAAAGATCCAAATCAAACAGTAAATCCTGATGAAGTTGTTGCAGTTGGTGCAGCAATTCAGGGTGGTGTTTTGGCTGGTGAAGTTAAAGATATTTTGCTTCTTGATGTAACACCACTTTCACTAGGTGTTGAGACATTAGGTGGCGTTATGACAAAAATGATCACAAGAAATACCACTGTACCCACTAAGAAATCCGAAACTTATTCCACTGCAGTTGATGGACAAACAAATGTTGAGATTCATGTTTTACAGGGTGAGCGTGAAATGGCTTCTGATAATAAGAGTTTAGGAACATTTCGTTTAGATGGAATTCCACCTGCGTCTAGAGGTGTTCCACAAATTGAGGTAACTTTTGATATTGATGCAAATGGCATTCTTAGTGTTACAGCCAAGGATAAAGGGAGTGGCAAAGAACAAAGTATTTCTATAACAGGAGCTTCTACATTGTCTGATAATGAAGTTGAAAAAATGGTTAAAGATGCAGAAGTCAATGCAACTGTTGATAAAGAAAAACGAGATCGTATTGACATTAAAAATCAAGCAGAGACTCTTGTTTATCAAACTGAAAAACAACTTGGTGAATTAGGCGATAAAATAGATGCTTCTACTAAAGAAAAAGTTGAAGAAAAACGTATGAAATTAAAAGAGGCTACGGAAAAAGAGGACTATGAATTGATGAAAAGCTTGGTAGAGGAGCTTCAACAAGAGCTTTATACGGTAGGTGCTTCTGTATATCAGCAAGCTAATGCTGCTTCTCAAGCTGCTGATGGCTCTCAACCTGAGACGTCTCAAAATACCGATAATGATGACGTGATTGACGCAGAGTTTACTGAGACGAAATAGTATTTTCGCATAGGTTTTTACCAACCCATTCTGCACATGCTGGAGCAAGGAGAAATCCGTTTTTATAATGTGCAGTATTTAAAATTAATCCCTCTTCTAGCTTTTCAAGCAGCGGTGCTGGTCTATCTTGAGGTCTTGCTCGTAAACCTTTCCACTGACTATTTATAAGGGCTTCTTCCATCCATTTTGGTGAATTCCCATCCATTGACATCATGTTTATTAGTTCCAGAGCGTTAGCAGCAGTGCCAGGTTCTACAGTTGCTCCAAGTAGAAGTTTGTTGTGATTGTCTGGAATTAAATTTACACCATTAGAGGAAAGAACAGCAGGCCATTTATCCCATGATTTTTGATCATTTATCCTTAAAGTTATCACTTGACCTAAGACAGCTGCTATTGGTCGGTTATAACCTAATTTTTTGATTAATGATTCACTTCCATTGGCACTACAAATAATTACTGCATCTGTTTGTAGATGGTTGTCATTTTCCAGATGAATTAACCAATATTTTCCCTTTTTATATTTTCTTTCTAGACAAGAAACTTTTGCTTTTATTAACTCTACTCTTAATTGTTGTAATGCAATTATGAGTCCTTTCATTAATGCAGTGGGATCAATTCGACCATCATTTCTAGAAATTAGGCCTCCATATTGACTTTGTGGCCAAGAACGACTCATATTTTTAGACGAGAAGTTTTTTATGGTTGTGACTCCTAGATCTTTTCTTTTGCTAGCAAGAGCTAGCATGAATTCATATTCTTTTGTGGATCTTGCAAGTTGTATTAATGGTCTATTGATTTTCAGGGGATTTTCTTTTGTTGAAAGTTTTTGAATTAAATCAGGCCAGAGTTCCATACTTCTCTGTCTCAGTCTCCAACTTCGGCCCGACGATCTTCTAAAAGTATTGCCCATTAAAATACCTAATGAAGCTTTTGTGCCAGAAAGATTTTGTGATAAGTCCAACCGTTCATTTAATTCTTTATCAATAAGCACAACTTGATAACCTAGGCTTGCTAAAGACCAGGCCGTGGTAGTACCTACAATACCTCCTCCTATGATGGCAATTTTTTTGCTTTGAAGGTTTTCGTGAGTATTCAATTCCTTGAAATACATCTTTATTCAATCCAACTTATTTAGTGACATTTGCCTAGCTTCAAGTGAGAATAAATTATTGAAATAACTAATTTGAATACTACAACAGCGATATTGCAATTAATTTGTCCGGACAGACCAGGACTTGTTAGTGAACTTGCAACGTGGGTAGTAAATCATAATGGTAATATTCTTCATGCTGATCATCATATAGATGAACGGGAGAAACTTTTTCTTAGCAGAATTGAGTGGGATTTAGCGAATTTCTCTTTACCAAGAGACCTAATTCATAGCTCTATTCAAGATTTAGCAATTCAATTTAATGGTAGTGCGGAATTAAATTTTTCTGATGAGATAACTAGGGTGGCAATATTAGTAAGTAAACAAAGTCATTGTCTCTTAGATTTATTATGGAGAGTTCGAAGTGGAGAAATCAATATGCATATTCCAGTAGTTATTTCTAATCATAGAAATTTAGAAGATATATGTAAGGAATTTTCGATTGATTTTAAATATGTTCCAGTTGATCTGAAAAATAAATCTTTTTCTGAAGAAATGATTTTAGATTTACTTAAACTATACAAAATAGATTTAGTCGTGCTTGCAAAATACATGCAAATTTTGAGCGGTGGTTTTTTACAAAATTTTCCTACCATTATTAATATTCATCATTCTTTTTTGCCAGCTTTTAAAGGTGCTAAACCATATCATCAGGCTTGGAAAAGGGGTGTCAAAGTGATTGGAGCTACTGCTCATTATGTAACAGCAGAGTTGGATGATGGTCCTATCATTGAACAAACTATTGCTCATGTTACACATAGAGATG
>QCFW01000032.1 GCA_003280135.1 Prochlorococcus sp. AG-363-N16
GTTAAAGCAGGCTTAAAAGTAATGAATAAAAGGCCTATAATCACTTTCTGTGACTAGAGAAAGCATCTTTGACTGATTCCATCGTATATTGATTAAATAAATTCGGGATAAATTGCACAGTACCAACCAAAGTGGTCCTTCTTCATGGGAGTCAAGCCAGCTCCTGAAGGATTCAGGTTGCGAGGAGAAGATTGTACTGGCAATAAGCGAGGCGCATATATGGGAAGCGATCAGAGAAAGAGCGCGCGAAGGATACAACCTACATGTTTATCAAGCTAAGGCAAATGTTCTACAGCATCATGCTCCAGCTGGATTGATTCATGGGGTTAACTACCTATGAGCAGTCTCAATAACAACAACGCACAGGAACAAGTCAAATTCAATATAGGTCCTGGCAGCAGGCCAGCAGACATTAACGAGAATAGCGATGGATCAACGAACACTGCTAATTCCTATGTTGAGTATTTCGTTTCCAATGATGGAAATGATGCCAACTTAGGCACAATCGATTCTCCTTTTAAAACGATTCAGCATGCAGTTAATAATGTTGAAGCAGGCGATATTGTTAATATTCGAGGCGGCATCTACAGAGAGAAGTTGACTCTTGAGGGTGTTCAAGGAACGAATGATAATTGGATCACATTTCAGAATTACAACGAAGAAGATGTTCTCCTCTCTGGAGCTAAACAAATAAACAGTCCATGGTCTATTCACGAAGGAAGTATCTGGAAAACCAACGTATGGGCTGACGATATTCAGTTTGACATCTCTCAGTTATTCATCGATGACAAGATGCTTACTGGGGCTCGGTGGCCCAATATCAACAAAGACTATGATCAGCCAGATGCTGATTTCTGGCATACCTGGTCTTCAGCTAACAAGATTGAAGATGGATCTTACGAAGATAATGGAGGTTTAGAAGGACTTGGTGTCAGCGTTGAAGGAGCTACTGCTTACATCAAAGGCTCTGGAGCTACTGTAATCACATCCCATAATGCTGGTGAAAGTCAATTCTTATCTGATCCAGAAGCTGTCAATAAAACAAGCAGGGGAATGTTGGGTGGTGGAGATTATTTTATCGAGGGTGATATTGATCTTCTTGATAGTCCGAGGGAGTGGTATTACGACAGAAATACAGGAGATCTCTTTGTCTGGCTAGAAAATGATCAAGACCCAAACAATGTAGATATACAGGGCAGAACTCATGAAAAAGGTAGTTATGACGTTAATAATCTTATTGAGATCAATGACAGTAATAATCTTCGTTTTGATGGGGTAAATCTTTTTTCAGGGGCTTTCTCGATTGTCAACTCTAATCATATTGCTTATCAAAATAGCAGTTTTCTCTATCCATCTCATAACGGACTGATGCTTGGTGAGAATCGGTTCCCAAGCGGAAATATATTTATAGGTGAAAGAGATTATTCTTCAGATTTAACCCTTAAGAATAATGAGTTCGCATACAGTTATGGCGTTTTATTCGGGGCTGGCAGGAATTCAACATCGGACATACACCTTGAGAATAATCATTTCCATAACTCAAATATCATGCTTTGGGGCGCCAATGGTGGCCCTGTTGCAATGGGTCAGAGAAATGTAACTGCAATTCGTAATACCGTAAATGAGATGGGTTGGGGGGGCTTTGGAAGGCCAGGTCACAACAACCATATAGAACTTAATCATATTTATGACACAAAGTGGTCATCTGATACTGGTGGAATTACAGCCAATCAGTCAGTTGACAATCTTGTAATTCGACTCAATTGGGTCCATGGCATGCCACGAAATGGTATTCGTCTTGATGGCCACCCTGGAGGTGTTGGTCAAATTGTTGATCATAATGTCAGCTTCCTAAATGGACGCGGTTTCATGCTTAAAGGAGATCAACACCAAATATATAACAATCTAGCCATTAATAATGGAGAGGATCTTTCTATTCCTTCCTCGAAGTTCTACGGCTATAACGATGATGGTATTACGAAGGATGATCGAATAATAACCAGAGATACTTCTTTACCTCAAAAAGGGAATCACCTTTCTATTGTTCACAATAATTCTGCCGATTCGATCCGATCGCTTCCTATTCAGAACCCTGAGGACAAAACTAACAATTCATCAGCTTATGACCGTGGTCATGATGGGGAAGCAAAGCTTCTCCATCATGAGCTCCGAGATCCAAGCAATCTTGATTTCAGGCTTCGTAGTGATTCGGTACTCATCGACGCTGGTAAATCAATCGCAGGGTTTACCGATCCAGTTGAAGGAGTTACCGCTGGTAAACTTGGTCAATTTCCTGATATAGGACCTTATGAGTTTGGTGATACTACCTATTGGATCCCAGGGCATCAAACGGATCAAGCGAGGATGCCTATCGCTCCAGATGGATCACTAACCGTAAAGACTGATGCAGATTTAATGTGGCTGGAAGGGCGAGAGGCTGTTGCTAATAACATTTATTTTGGTACAGATCCATCTGATTTAACATTCCAAGCTTCACAAGTTACGTCTCATAATATATTTACACCATCAGAACTTTCTCCTGGTGAAACCTATTACTGGCGCGTAGATACAGTAATAGACCAAGGTGATGACAAAGATTCAATAAGCGATGATATAGTGGTATTAGGCGACATATGGCAATTTACAGTTGACAAAAGCTTTGATTCACTGGAGATTGAGTCTGTCTATGTAGGCGATCTTAACAACCCAGAGGGTAAGAAGAGAGTTGGCGGCAAAAATGATGTTGGGAGAGTTAATTATGGTTATTACATTGGTAAATATGAAGTCACGAATGAGGAATATGCCACGTTCCTTAATAATGCAGCGCGATATAGCGATGACTACGGATTATGGAGCCCCAATATGGCTTCAAAAAATATTACTCGAGAGGGAACTGAAGGGAATTGGTTTTATAAAAGTGTCGCCGATATGGAACGCCACCCAGTTACCAATGTTAGCTGGAAGGACGCAGCACGGTTCTGTAATTGGATGACATCAGGTTCCATTAATATTGGTACCTATGGATCTATACATAGCAATGATTCATATCAAGATCGTTGGCACGATGAAAATCGCTGGGGCAATGGTGGTGTTGCTATTGCCAGTCAAAGTGAATGGCATAAAGCAGCCTATTACTCTGGAGATCCAGATGGCGGAAAGGAAGGTGAATCAGGATATTTTGCTTATGCTACGCAAAGCAATACAATCACCACTGACGATGCAAACTTTGGCGATATAGATGGTGAAGCAAAAGCTGTTGGTTCCTATGCAACTCCGAGTCATTATGGTACTTATGACCAAACTGGTAATGTTCATGAATGGACTGAAAACCGAGGTTATCGAGTAGGTGGTGATTTCCGGGATCAAAATCCCGGCTTTGGTTCAGATTCACGCATCACATGGAACTTTGAAGGACATCGCAATAATGCCGATGTTGAATCTGATGAAATTGGTTTTCGCGTAGTTAGCCTTGCGCCTATAACCAGTTGGAATAACCAATGGCAACGTGCTCCTCTATTTGATAACCCTGGCGAAAAAAATATTAACTGGTTAGAAAGACAGGATGGCAATATAGATGAAACTGAAGAATGGATCATTGATAATGTTCCTATAGGCAAGGATTATTCATTCTCGATAGCTGATAGTTATATTGATCCTAATAGAGATTCAATTTCGTATTCTCATCTTAAGGGCCCAAGTTGGCTGAATTTGAATAGTCAAGGCAACCTAAGTGGTCGTCCCGTTGACGAAGAAGATCTTGGCTTGCATTCAATTAGTTTTAGGGCAACTGATAGTTCCAATCTTTATCACAAGACAGATCTTCCAATTAGTATCAACATCACCCAAGAACTCAACGCTACTGAAGGCGACGATCTTTTAATAGGTAGACCTGGCGTGACTCATATCTTCGGTCTAAAAGGCCATGATCATTTTAAGGGTAGTGAAGAAGACGAGATCTTTCTTGGTGGAGCTGGTGATGATCGGATAAATGGAGGGTTAGGTCGAGATAAGGCTCGCTTTTCAGGTAAAAAATCAGACTATGAGCTCTATTTAGGAGACGAAGGTATTGAAATAGTAGATATGCGTAATGATTCCCCGGATGGTACAGATGTGTTGATCAATATTGAAGACCTTTCATTTAATGATGGTTATCGAACTTTGGCCGATGCTTGGGTTATGAGGAATGATCTTAAGCATAATAAAATAAGATCATTTGGCGATCAATTTTCTAATTCTTCTTGGCGCAAAGCAAGTTCTAGCTCTGATGGTATTTACATCCCATTTCTTAAAAAAGAAATAAATGAACTGCAAATCCTTAAAACTGATTTCGATGGAACTATAAAGTGGACTAAGACTATTAGCGATGATTCAGGGTCAAATGTAGCTACAATCACTGATTCTAACGGCAATGTCTATATTTCATGGAGTACAAGTAATGGCTATTCTAAGATTAACAAGCTAAATGCTAATGGTGATACAAAATGGACCCAGGTGCTTACTCAAAACCATGTGATTAACGACTTAGAAGTTGTTAATGATCAGCTTTATGCTGTTGGAACACAAGAATCGCCACGGAAAGGTATTTACAAATCTCTGAATACTGAAACTGGAGAAATAAACTGGCAGAAGGAGTATGAGTCTTCTATAAGTGGTTTTACCGATGTTGAAAGCGATGGCTCAAGTCTTTATCTTGGTACGTCATCATATGGGATGGGGAAAGCCGCTGGACGAGGAGCACGTGTTGTAAAAGTAGATCTAGATGGTACAGAAGAATGGTTTAGCACACAAACAGTTGGGAATTGGAGTGCAGATCTGCGTTCAACAATCTTTGGAAATCAGCTTTTAACAGCAGGAACTACAGCATTAGATAAATGGGGGAAAGATTATTCCTATCGAATTGTAAGCCGTTCTCTTGAGACTGGAGATATATTGTGGGACAAGCACTGGGGAGATTCTGATGATCAAAGAATAGATGATATTATCTCTTATGGAGGTAATGTCTACGCAATTGGTAGTGATTATGAGGATTTAGATTATTCTACACAGTCATCAACGATAGCAAAGAATACCACATTGTTTGAGATTGAAAAGGATGGTTCGATCAGCCGTGAGTTAACTTTCGACTCCTCTTCCCCTCTCGATTTTAATAAGAGCCTTTTTGTTGCAGATGGACAGATGTATCTCGGTGCCCGTAAGATTGCAGCTGTTGACGCTTCCGCTGATAATAATTTAGAGGAACTATTTCTCTCTAGAATTGCAACTGGCTTTGAAGAAACAGTCATAGAGGACTTTTCAACGAATCGAGCTAACCCTGAGATTGTGAATACCTGGGCAGAGAACAAAGAGGTTACAGAGGAGAGTGAATTAAAACTGGGTTATCAATTCAATTCAGCAGATGGCCAAGACCTC
>QCFW01000033.1 GCA_003280135.1 Prochlorococcus sp. AG-363-N16
GACTTAGATGAAATAGCTGAAGCTTTGAGAGAGGAAATTACAGGCAGTAAAGGTCAGAAAAGAGCAAAGTTAATAAAAAGATTGAGAGTCATAGATAACTTTATTGCAACAGATGCTCGACCAGAGTGGATGGTGCTAGATGCGATACCTGTGATACCGCCTGATCTTCGGCCTATGGTTCAGTTAGACGGAGGGCGCTTTGCAACTTCTGATTTAAATGACTTATATAGGAGAGTTATTAACCGAAATAATCGCCTGGCTAGATTGCAAGAAATTTTAGCTCCAGAGATTATTGTACGAAATGAAAAAAGAATGTTGCAAGAAGCAGTTGATGCTTTGGTTGATAATGGACGTAGGGGTAGAACAGTAGTTGGAGCAAATAATAGAGCCTTAAAATCTTTAAGCGATATTATTGAAGGTAAACAGGGTCGCTTTAGACAAAATCTTTTAGGTAAGAGAGTTGATTATTCAGGAAGATCTGTAATAGTTGTAGGACCAAAATTAAAGATGCATCAATGTGGCTTACCAAAAGAAATGGCTATAGAACTTTTTCAGCCTTTTGTCATACATCGATTAATTAGACAAAACATAGTTAATAACATTAAAGCTGCAAAGAAATTAATACAAAGAGCCGATGATGAAGTGATGCAAGTACTACAAGAAGTTATAGATGGTCATCCAATACTGCTTAATAGAGCACCCACGCTGCATAGACTAGGTATTCAAGCGTTTGAGCCAAAATTAGTAGATGGTAGAGCAATTCAATTGCATCCTTTAGTCTGTCCGGCATTTAATGCCGACTTCGATGGTGACCAAATGGCTGTTCATGTGCCTTTAGCAATAGAATCTCAAACTGAGGCAAGAATGTTAATGCTTGCTAGTAACAATATTCTTTCTCCCGCAACTGGTGAGCCAATTGTTACTCCTTCTCAAGATATGGTTTTAGGGTCATATTATTTAACTGCTATTCAGCCTGATTTTCAGAAGCCTCCATTTGGAGATCAATCAAAAACTTTTGCTTCTTTATCCGATGTGATTAATGCTTTTGAAGATAAAAGAATTAACTTGCATGATTGGGTATGGGTTAGGTTTAATGGGGAAGTTGAAGATGATGATGAACAAAAAGAGCCAATAGAGACTAAGAAACTGGAAGATGGTACTCGAGTAGAACAATGGAGCTTTAGAAGAGATAGATTAGATGAAGAAGGAGCAATTATTAGTCGTTATATCCTTACAACAGTAGGGAGGGTAGTAATGAATCACACAATTATTGATGCCGTGGCTTCATCTTGAGCTCCTCTGCACGCTTTCTTTTTTTATTAATTTTTCATCTGGTATTACAAAATGACTTCTACTTCCCCTAAATCACCTAGATCTCGTAAATCATCAACAAAAAGCAGAAAAGGGAGGGCGTCAAAAAAATCAAAAATCAAAAATGATATTCCTGTACTCTCTAAAACACCTCCTGCATTTAGAAATCGTGTAGTTGATAAAAAAGGATTAAAACAATTAGTGGCATGGGCTTATAAAAATCATGGAACTGCTGCAACAGCAGCAATGGCTGACAATTTAAAGGACTTAGGCTTTAAATATGCGACACAAGCTGCAGTTTCAATCTCTGTCAATGATTTGAAAGTTCCAGAAGCTAAGCAAGATTTATTAGGACAAGCTGAGGAGCAAATTACAGCAACAGAAGAGTGTTACCGACTTGGTGAGATTACTGAAGTTGAACGTCATACAAAAGTAATTGACACTTGGACAGAAACAAATGAGAGATTAGTTGATGCTGTTAAAAAGAATTTCAATCAAAATGACCCGTTAAATTCTGTGTGGATGATGGCGAATTCTGGTGCGAGAGGAAATATGTCACAGGTTAGACAATTAGTTGGTATGAGAGGTCTTATGGCCAACCCTCAGGGTGAGATCATCGACTTACCAATTAGAACAAACTTTAGAGAAGGCTTAACTGTTACTGAATACGTAATCTCATCTTACGGAGCTCGTAAGGGTCTGGTTGATACTGCATTAAGAACTGCAGATTCAGGGTATTTAACACGACGCTTGGTTGATGTTGCCCAAGATGTGATTGTGCGTGATGAAGATTGTGGGACTACTAGATTCATTCTAATTGAAGCGGAAGATGGTAGCTATGGGAATAGACTTGTTGGAAGGTTAGTTGCAGAACCAATAACTGGGAAGGATGATGAAGTGATTGCAAAGAGAGACGTGGCAATTGATCCGGAATTGACTAAAAAGATAGAAGAATTCAATATCGAAGCTGTAAAAGTTCGTTCACCTCTTACTTGTGAGGCTACTCGCTCGGTTTGTCGAAAATGTTATGGCTGGGCCCTTGCTCATAACCAGTTGGTAGACCTTGGTGAGGCTGTTGGAATTATTGCAGCTCAATCAATTGGTGAACCTGGTACTCAACTTACCATGAGAACTTTCCATACGGGAGGTGTGTCAACTGCGGAGACAGGCGTTATTAGATCTACTGTTTCAGGGAAAGTGGAATTCTCTTCAAAAGCAAGAATTCGTGGCTATAGAACACCTCACGGTGTTGAGGCTAAACAAGCTGAAGTAGACTTTGTCTTGAATATCAAGCCATCAGGTAGTGGAAAGACCCAAAGAATTGAGATTACTAGTGGTTCCCTACTTTTTGTAGATAATGGTCAGGATGTTGACTCTGATGTGACCGTTGTCCAGATAGCTGCAGGATCTGTTAAGAAGAGTGTTGAAAAAGCCACTAAAGATGTTATCTGTGATTTAGCCGGACAAGTCCGTTATGAAGAGGCTATTCAGCCTAGAGAAGTAACAGATAGACAAGGAAATATAACCCTTAAAGCACAAAGACTTGGAAGAATTTGGGTTTTAGCTGGTGATGTTTATAACCTCCCTCCCAATGCTCAACCTGTTGTTGAGAGAAATATTGAAGTTACAGAGGGAAAAGTTTTAGCCGAGGCAAGTCAATCTAGTGAGTTTGGCGGTGAGATACGTCTTCGAGACTCAATAGGAGATTCAAGAGAGGTGCAAATTGTCACCACTTCAATGACCTTAAAGAATTTCAAATTATTAGAAGAGACAACGCATTCAGGTGAGATTTGGAATTTAGAAGCAGATGATGGTACTAAATATCGCTTAAACTCAATTCCTGGTAGCAAAATAGGCAGTGGAGAAGTTATTGCTGAACTTGCTGATGATAGATTTAGGACAAAAACAGGTGGTTTAGTTAAATACGCCCCCGGGCTTTTAATTAAAAAAGCAAGATCGGCTAAGAATGGTTTTGAAGTTAGCAATGGAGGAACATTACTTTGGATACCCCAAGAAACTCATGAAATTAATAAAGATATCTCTTTGTTAATGATAAAAGATCGACAATGGATAGAAGCGGGTACAGAAGTTGTCAAGGATATCTTTAGCCAGACAGCTGGAATTGTTACTGTTACTCAAAAGAATGATATCTTGCGAGAAATTATTGTCCGCAGTGGTGATTTTCATCTTTGCAGTGAAGCTAAGGCTTTGGAACGCTTTGAAGATGAGGGGCAAATTGTTAACCCTGGGGAGACAATTGCTAAAGGTCTCAAGGCAGATGCAATGGTTTTTGTTCAAACTGTTGATGCTTTAGAAGGAAAAGGTCTCCTATTAAGACCAGTTCAAGAATATACAATTCCTGATCAAGCTCAATTACCTGAATTGTCACATGTTCAGCAAGAGAAAGGACCTTCTTTAGGCCTTAAAGCAACTCAGAGACTTGCTTTCAAGGATGGAGAGCTTATTAAATCTGTTGAAGGTGTTGAATTACTCAAGACTCAATTAATTCTTGAGACATTCAATACAACACCTCAAATGACTGTTGACGTTGAGGTTGATAAAAGTAAGAGCTCTAAGTCAATTGAGACATTAAAGCTTGTTATTTTAGAGAGTATATTAGTCCGGCGAGACACCATTTCTGACTCAAGTCATGGCTCTACCCATACTGAATTGCAGATAAAGGATAAGCAGGTTGTGAAAGCAGGGGATGTTATAGCTACTACTCAAATTTTATGTAAGCAAAAAGGGATTGTTCAGTTTCCTGAAGCCTCTGATGATGAACCTATACGACGACTTATTGTTGAAAGAGCTGAAGATACAGTTACTTTGACTGCTAAAAATTCTCCATTGTTAAAACAAGGTCAAAGGGTTGTTGATGGAGATTTTATTGCAGAAGGAGAAAAAGTTACTTGTTGTGGAGAGGTTGAACTTGTACAAGGAAATAACGTAACGCTTCGCTTGGGTAGGCCATACATGGTATCTCCTGACTCTGTGTTACATGTTAAAAATGGTGATTTGGTTCAGAGGGGTGATGGATTGGCTTTATTGGTTTTTGAACGACAGAAGACAGGAGATATTGTTCAGGGATTGCCTAGAATTGAAGAGTTATTAGAGGCACGTAGGCCAAGAGACTCAGCTATACTTTGTAAAAAGTCAGGTGTAGTAGAAATTAAACGAGAAGAAGATGATGAATCTGTTCTTGTAAAAGTAATAGAAGGTGATGACTTAATTAGTGAATATCCCATTCTTTTAGGTAAGAATATAATGGTTAGTGATGCTCAACAGGTTAGTGCTGGTGAGATGCTTACAGATGGACCTATTAATCCACATGAGTTATTAGATTGCTTTTTCGGGGATCTTAGAGATAAGAAACCACTTATGGAAGCAGCAAGAGAGGCAATAGCTAAATTGCAGCATAGTTTAGTTAACGAAGTCCAAAATGTTTATAAATCTCAGGGAGTAGCTATTGATGATAAGCATATAGAGGTGATAGTACGTCAAATGACGAGCAAAGTACGTATAGAGGATGCTGGTGATACCACCTTGTTACCAGGCGAACTGATTGAACTGCGTCAAGTTGAGGATACTAACCAGGCTATATCAGTTACTGGAGGTGCACCTGCTGAATTCACTCCTGTCTTGTTAGGTATAACAAAGGCTTCTTTAAATACTGATAGTTTTATTTCTGCAGCCTCATTCCAAGAAACAACTCGAGTTTTGACTGAAGCAGCAATTGAAGGAAAGTCTGATTGGTTGAGGGGGCTAAAAGAAAACGTAATAATAGGTAGATTGATACCGGCAGGTACAGGCTTTAGTGGATTTGTGGAAGAGTTAAGAGCAGAAGCAGGACCTCATCCCGATATTTTGGCAGAAGAAGATCCAGCAGGATATAGACGTATGCAGAATCTTCGCCCAGACTATACGGTAGAAATGCCTGTTTCAC
>QCFW01000034.1 GCA_003280135.1 Prochlorococcus sp. AG-363-N16
AAAATCAAGGGCGGCAAGGGCTTGAGTCTCTGTCCATCTGGATGCCATAGCTGCTGAATAACCTCATCCAATGAATATTTGTTCAATAAGTCTTCTGACAAACTATTGCGATAGATACCTTTACTCACCTAAATATTTAAATGATGTTGTGCCTGTAAGTTTTTTCTAAGGTGCCCATTACTAAGCACACTGATTTTTCTGCCTGGGAGTCAGACCAGCTCCTGGATAGGTTCGATGGTGCAGGAAATAACCTAATGCTAATTAGCGAGGGAGATATATGTGAACCAATCCTAGGTAAATCGCAGCAAGGAGTTAGCCTATCTGTTGCGCAAGCTGATATAGATGCTCAGCAGCATCAGATTGACCTTATATTGCTTAGTGGATAGTACCGGTGAGTAATCTCAATAATGATAGCGCCCCGGTGGAAGCCAATCTCAATGCAGGACTTGGCAATAGTCCAGCAGACATTAACGAGAATAGCGATGGATCAACGAACACTGCTAATTCCTATGTTGAGTATTTCGTTTCCAATGATGGAGATGATGCCAACTTAGGAACAATCGATGCTCCTTTTAAAACGATTCAACAAGCGATCACAAAAGTTAGCGCAGGTGATGTAGTCAATATACGAGGAGGTATCTATAGGGAAAAATTACTCTTAGAAGATATACATGGAACTAAGGATAATCGCATTACATTTCAAGGTTATCAAGGAGAGGATGTCTTAATAACTGGTGCAAAAGAAATAACAAATTCATGGGAACAACACGAAGGCAACATATGGAAGACAACAGTTGATTTTGATGTCACGCAACTGTTCCTGGATGACAAGATGCTCACGGCTGCTCGTTGGCCGAACATCACGAAGGATTGGGATCAGCTTGATGATTCGGATGGTGAGAACCCAACCCCTTATAGTTATTGGGACATCAATAATACAAGTCTCGATCTGAAGTCAGGGGATGATGGTGGTTTCGAAAACGTAGAAGATAAGCATAGCCTTGCATCTTTAGACTTCAGCGTTGAAGATGGATTACTTGTCACTTATAAAGGAGCAGTCAGTCATATAACGGAGCATAAAGCAGGTGAATCTAGCTTTAAAATAGAAGGCGGTGATGTTGATTTAGACAGAGCTTATAAGGATAGCTATTACATAACGTCTGACATAGATCTGCTAGATCAACCTAGAGAGTGGTATTACGATAAGAATTCTGGAGAGCTTTATGTATGGATGGATGACAATGGCAATCCTAATCATCGAGACATTAATGCTAGGGGCTATTTAACTACCGACTATCGCAATGAAGATCAATTGCTACGAGTGAATGACTCTTCATTCTTAAACTTTAATGGAATTACATTGCACACCGGTACATTTGAACTTTGGAAAAGTACCGATATAGATTTTAACGAATGTGCATTCTTGTATTCAGGCCACAACACCCATATGCTGGGAGCGGATGCTTTGTATGACATAGGTTCAAATTACGAAAATAATCATAATTCAAGGGGAAACTTCGTCGGGGACGTCGCAAATATGTCCGTCAATATAAGTTATCGTAATTCTGAGTTCGCCTATTCCTACAACACATTATTGAATCATGGGAAGCATGGCCAGGATTATTTAATCGAAAATTGTTATTTTCATAATAAGCCTACTGGTGGTGGAGCAGTATGGACTGCTGGTGTGGCACGAGGGAATGTAGTTAGTAGGTTAACGGCTCATACGATAGGTTTTGGTGGAATTGGAAAATTTGGTAATGGGAACAACTTAAAAAAAGATCAGGAGGGTCTCGTCGAGCTTGCTCATATATATGACTACCATTTTCATGGTGATGATTCAGGTATTCAGGTCAATAGAGGAAGTGCGGCTGGCCTTGTTCTTCGCAATAATTGGATTCACGATCTTCCTGGCCGGAACGGTATTCGCTTTGATGGAGACCCTGGCGGCTTTCGAGGCACAGTCAATAACAACGTGCTATTTAATGTAAAACGTGGCACCCGTATTAAGGGTGATCAGCATACTGTTGTGAATAATTTAGCAATTGGCAATACTCATGTTGACATTAATGTTTCACATGACAAGTTCTACGGCTATACCGATCCTGATATAATATTCACTGAAGATGTTTTTGCGCTCTACGAGAATAGGGCGGATGGTCGACGGTTGGGGAAAGACTCTCACCAAGGTAATCATTATTCAATCGTTCACAACAATATTGGCAATCATAACAGCATCGCTCCTGTTATTAATCCTGATGACATCACAAACAATATGTCGAGAAACGATTTTGGACAAAATGTCCAGAATGAATTACGTGATCCTGATAATTTTGATTTCAGACCTAAGGAGAATTCACTATTTATTGATCAAGGTACTGATATTCCTGGATATACAGATAATTATTTAGGTGATGCACCAGACATTGGACCCTACGAATATGGAGATCTTAATTATTGGATCCCTGGTTATCAAACAAAGAAAGCAAGTATGCCTATCGCACCCAATGGATCCGTCACAGTAAAAGAAGATGCCGATTTAATGTGGCTTGAAGGTCGCGATGCTGTTTTAAACAAAATTTACTTTGGTACCGATGCCAACACATTGGAGTTAGTGAGTAATCAGGAAAATAATATTTTCACCCCTGATCTAGAAATGGGTAATGAATACTTTTGGCGAGTCGATACCGTAACTGATAATGGTGTAATTGAAGGTGATCTATGGAACTTTAAAGTTCATCATCATACGGAAGATAAGCCTGTTCACATTCCAACGGTACTAGTTGAAAATGAAGGGAACAAGAGTGATACAAATGGCTATGGTTCAGTAGATTATCCTTACTATATCGGAAAATATGAGATAACTAATTCACAATATGTAGAATTCCTCAATAGCGTAGCCAAGACTGAGCCCAATAACAAATATCCAGTATTTAGTTCAGGAATGGAAGAGTATGGCGCTATCGTTCGCAGTGGTGAAGACGGTGGTTATTCATACGTCACGGTTGAAGGCAGTGAAAATCACCCAGTGAATTTTGTGAGTTATTGGAGTGCTCTTCGCTTCTGCAATTGGATGACAAGTGGCGAAACAGAAGAAGGTATCTATGACGGGATAACCAGATTTAGGGCGAATCCTCGTAGTGAAAATGCCTGGGCGAACGGCGGAGTTGCATTAGCAAATGAAGATGAATGGTATAAAGCTGCATATTTTTCCGGACAAGATGATGGAGAGAATAATTACTGGAACCATGCCACTCAAAGCAATGATCTCAGTTTAGAAGGGTCTAACTATGGCAAAGGATCGTCTCCTTCTTTATTAACTGAAGTAGGTAGTTACGAAAACTATTCAAGTTACTATGGGACTTATGATCAAACAGGTAACGTTAGAGAACTTCTTGAAGAAGCTCTTGACAATACTACTATTAACACAATTGTTCGTGGAGGCTCAATCACGAGCGATAAGAACCTCAGTAATCTCTCTAAAGAGAGTCGTCAAGAACTAAAACGCGTCAGTGAGGAGGAGAATACAGGATTTCGTGTCGTAAGTCTTTTCCCGATTGGTTTAGATGAACCAAAATATCAAAATCAAGCACCATCATGGATTGCTACCAGATGGTCATTAGGTGAATCTATTGTTGGTCATGATTTCTCTACGTCACTGATTCACTCTGTTTATGATCCTGAAGGTGATTCCTTATCATTTTCGCTAATCAGTGGACCCGAATGGCTTTCTGTTGATGAAGATGGACTAGTGAAAGGAAGACCATCTCCAGAGGATGTCGGTACACATAATGTGATGCTTAAAGTTTCCGATTCCTCTGGAGGCTTTACTGAAACTGAAGTACCTGTTTCCTTAGTAGTTAATGACAACGAAGACTTTTCAACGAATCGAGCTAACCCTGAGATTGTGAATACCTGGGCAGAGAACAAAGAGGTTACAGAGGAGAGTGAATTAAAACTGGGTTATCAATTCAATTCAGCAGATGGCCAAGACCTC
>QCFW01000035.1 GCA_003280135.1 Prochlorococcus sp. AG-363-N16
TCTTCAAGGACCACCTGGAGTAGGTAAAACTACATTGGCAAGAATTATCGCTGCAAATACACGTTCACATTTTTGTGTTTTGAATGCTGTCATGGCAGGAATAAAAGATTTGCGTTATCAAGTTGATTGTTCTAAAGAAAGATTAGGGAAGTATGGCCTTAGAACAATTCTTTTTATAGATGAGGTCCATCGCTTTAATGCGACTCAACAAGATGCTTTATTGCCTTGGGTCGAAAATGGAACTTTTACATTGATTGGAGCAACAACAGAAAATCCTTATTTTGAAGTTAGTAAAGCTTTAGTTAGTAGATCCAGAATTTTTCGTTTATGTGCATTAGAACCTAAAGAACTTCGCAAGCTTTTGTTAAGAGCATTGAAAGATGTTGATTCTGGCTATGGAAAAAACAATGTTCAATTAACTACTGAAGCTTTTAATCATTTAATAAATGTTTCTAATGGGGATGCAAGGAGTTTGCTTAATGCACTTGAATTAGCAGTGGAAACCACTCAAAAAAGAGATGATGGTTGTATTTATATTGATCTTTCTATAGCAGAACAATCAATCCAAGAAAGAGCAGTTTTATATGATAAGAAAGGCGATGTACATTTCGACACAATAAGTGCTTTTATTAAGTCAATTCGTGGCTCTGATCCAGATGCAACTTTATTTTGGTTGGCAAAAATGATAGAAGCTGGAGAAAACCCAAGATATATTTTTCGTCGAATACTTATTGCAGCATCTGAAGATATAGGTCTTGCTGACCCTAATGCAATAGTGGTTGCCACAGCTTGTGCTGGTGCGTTTGATAGAGTTGGAATGCCAGAGGGTATTTATTTACTTTCGCAAGCAGCTCTATATTTAGCTTCTACTGAAAAAAGTAATAGTGTTTTAGGAATTCTTTCTGCAAAAAATAGCGTACAATCATCTTCAAATCAAGATGTTCCTATTCATTTAAGAGATCCAAATCGAGATAAGAAACAAACTGGTCATGGTTATGGATACAAGTATCCTCATGACTTTAAGAATAACTGGGTAGATCAAAATTACTTACCAGAAGATTTAAGGGAAAAGGTATTTTGGCAACCAAGCGATAATGGATGGGAAGGAAGTCAAAAAAAGATATTATCTAAAAGAAAAAATTTTCAGAAGGAAAATAATTGATTTAATGCTGACAAAATAAGATATCATTCTGATGTATTTTTTTATCATATGCAATACCTATTAACCACTCTCTATATCTTATTATCTCTACATCTACTGTATAACTTAGTGATCTATGATAAGCGCAACTTTTCTGTTGATCCCATTCCCAGAAATATAAATCTTTAAAAAGAATTTCTCTTTGCCATTTTAGTAAAGCTTCTTTGATTAATCAATGAGATAATACCGCCTCCTTTTTCTTGACTTGATTGAGATTATTTATCTTTTCTTTTTCTATATGACTTAAGTATCTATCAAAGACTTTATTTGCAGAACAGGATCGATCAACTTTTTCAATATCTATCACTATTTTCTCTGGCGACCAACGGACCAGAAGTAAATTATTACAGTGACTAATGCTAATGTGATCCTACCCTTCTTTTAGTAGAGGAGCTTTTCCTGGTAAAGCTTTGAGGGGAAGCTCAATGTGGTTAATTTTAAAAAGGTTGGATAATGCGAATCGAATATAACTTCTTGAATATTTATATCCACTCTTTTTTTAAAAGATAAGTAACTTGCCCATTGCTCTTCTTCAAAGCTGATTGCCTTTGGAGACAAATTCATAAGAAAGATCCAAATAGCAAGTACTCTTGGAATTGAAACCTTAGAATCAAGAAATGGCTCTTCAAGTTGGTGATCAGGCACCTGATTTTACGCTCCCTGATCAAGATGAGAACCTTGTTCAACTTTCATTATTTAAAGGCAATCGGGTTGTTATTTATTTTTATCCAAAAGATGACACTCCAGGGTGCACTAAGGAGGCTTGCAACTTTAGAGATAATTGGAATATTTTTCAAGAGAAAAATATAAAAGTACTTGGAATAAGTAAAGATTCAGCAAAATCTCATACAAAGTTTGTTGATAAATATAAATTACCTTTTACTTTACTTACTGATTTAGAACCTTGTCCTGTAGCTCAATCTTACGAATCATATGGATTGAAAAAATTTATGGGTCGTGAATATATGGGTATGATGAGAAAGACTTTTGTTATTGATAAATCTGGAAAGATAGAGTTTGTTTACCTAAAAGTTAAGGCTGATTCTATGGCGAATCAAATTATTGAAGACCTAAAATTAGAATAATTAACTTTTTATTTTTATCATTGCTTCTAAGATAATGTTGGGGCAATAGGTAATATTTAGTCGGGATTTTAAATTTTCATAGATTACTTTTGAGTCACCACCGCATAACCAAATAGGCATTTTCCCTATTTTTTGTGCTTCAATAATTGTTCCTATTAAAGATTGATAAGTTCCACGTAATATAGCCTCTTCGGTAGATAAAGGAAATATTTTACTTGGCAAGGAATTAAATTTTGGATATATAAGATTTTGAGTTTTTTGCTCCATTGCTAATCTTTGTAGATTTAATCCTGCACTTAATTGCCCACCTGTAAATTCACCTAGATGAGATATACAAGTCAAGCTTAATATAGTTCCAGCATCTGCAAGAATAATACCTTTAGAATGAAGTTTTTTGCTTTTAGCTTGTTCAAATGCTCCCCAGCTTCCTAATGCTCTATCAATTCCTAACCATTGGGGTGCATTTTTTAAAGGAATATCTTTTAATGTTATTTGTTTTTTAGGGTCTAATTTTAGATTGTTGGGAATATTTCCGACAGCAGCCCATTTCCATATCCTTTTTTGATAATTAGTAATCTCTTTTGAGCTTGGTAAGGTGTGAATAAATTCCCAAACACCTAGCTTTTGTATAGCCCAATGTAGTCTTGAATTTCCAATTAAAAGGCAGCAATTATTTACATTCAATGATTTTGACCACCATCATTGTTTGTAGGTAAGTGTAAGCCACACTCTTGCTTTAAGCCACCAAATCTTGTATCCCTCCCTATTTTATCTATACTTTCTGGTGAACTTGAGTGCCAATCTCCAACAGTAGAATAGCCTTTTTCAAAAAGAGGATGCTGAGGTAGTTTGTGCCTTTCCATATAATAAAAAATATCTTTTTTCGTCCAATCAAGTATCGGTCTGACTGCTAATCGCCCGTTAAATGGTGCAATGAAATTCATTGATTTTCTATGATCTGTTTGGCTCTTTCTTACACCACTGGCCCAACATTTAATTCTGAGATCATTAAAACTGGCTTCTAAAGGCTCAACTTTACGAATCATATTGTATTTTTCAAGATCTTTTATTGAATTAGTTGTCCAAAGTTTTCCATATAATGCTTCCATTCGAGCTGGTGAAATTTCACTTTGCGCAATTGTAATATCTAGTTTTAATTGATTACTTAATTGCTCTGCATATTTATAAGTCTCGGGAGGTAAATAACCTGTATCAATCCATATAATCTTTGCAATCTTTTCTTTATCTACACGATGCATCATGTGAAGTAATACAGATGATTGAATACCAAAACTAGTTGTGAGCGCAAATTCATGGCTGAAATTTTCGATTGCCCAGCTTATGCGCTGTTCCGCTGATAGCCTTTCAAG
>QCFW01000036.1 GCA_003280135.1 Prochlorococcus sp. AG-363-N16
AAGCAGAAGCTGCAAAGAAAGCAGAAGCTGCAAAGAAATTAAAAGGAGCTAAAGCTAATCAGAATGATGTTGCAGGTAAAGTAAATCTCCTTTCATCAGCACAGAAGAGAGATCAAAAAACAGAGCTTTTAAAGATTTCTATTTATTTAGATACTGCTAAGGTTCTTTTAATAGCTTCTCTTGGAGTCGTTGCAGCCACAATTTTAATGACTGGTTTAGTATTCTTGACACGTTGATATATATTATTTCGCTTCCAAAGTGCTTAAATAGTGAAAAATATTCAAAGTTTTTTCAGTGCTAATAGATAAAATTAAAACTAGATTATCCGAGGTTGCAGATTTTCTGGGAGGTGAAGCACCTTATCGCTCAGCAAATAAAGGCTGGATTACAGATAATATTTATCTAGATTGGAAAGCAGACCAAGCAAGCAAGTCAAAAGAATTAGTTCAGATAGCAGAGGTTTCTTTTTATTGGCAGCCAATAATACAACTATTTACTACGCTTCTTTTTGTGATCAGCCTTGCATCTCTTTTAGCATTCAGCCCTAGTTATTTGATTAAGTAAGTTAATTCTGAGCTCTGAAGTGCTCTTTACCATTCGTTCTATCGTTTAGACATTCATATATGAAATATTGGTGATTTCTTAGACCTTTGAATGACTAAATCTAGGAAAGGATTTATTCCGTAAATCCAAAGGGAAGAAATTATTGCCTATATTTCTGGTTTATTTTGGAAAAGAATCAACCAGTTTACGAAAGAAATAAATGTCAGATTGGAACGTATTGTTTACAGGAATGAAAAAGTTGACGAAGATTTAGTTATTCACTGAATGAAAAATGCGCCGTATTATTTTTGGGATGCTTGGATTATCAATGCTTTTGGCTAGTTGCGCAAACACAAGCCAAAACAATACTTCTAGACTCGATCTGATTAAAAATCGTGATGAGCTGATATGTGGAGTTAGTGGGAAAATACCTGGATTTAGTTTTTTAGGAAGTAAAGGGAGTTATCAAGGCTTAGATGTAGATATATGTAAGGCCTTTGCAGCTGCTTTCTTAGGAGATGCAAAGAAAGTGCAATACAGGCCTTTAACAGCAGCAGAAAGGTTTACTGCTATAAAAACAGGTGAAATTGATTTGTTATCTAGAAATACGACTTTTACTTTTAGCAGAGATGCCTTTAGAGGAAATGGGTTGTCTTTTGCACCAGTTGTTTTTCATGATGGACAGGGGTTAATGGTGAAAACTGGTAGCAAAATCAATAGTATTAAAGAACTTTCTGGTAAATCTATCTGTGTTGGCTCTGGGACAACAACTGAGCAAAATATTAATGATGCTTTTGAAGTAGCCTCACTTCCTTATAAACCAATTAAGTATCAAGATCTGAATCAGGTAGTTGCTGGATATTTGCAGGGGAGATGTTCAGCTATGACTTCTGATCGTTCGCAATTAGCAGCCGCTAGATCTGGTTTTAAGAACCCAAGTTCTCACATCATTCTTGATGATGTTCTTAGTAAAGAACCTTTGGCACCAGCATCTGATGGTAGAGATTACTTGTTAGCTGATGCCATGAGGTGGGTCGTTTTTGCACTTATATCTGCTGAAGAACAAGGAATTACGCAAGAAAATGTATATCAAAAACTTCAAATGGCTCAAGAAAACCCGCAACTTAAACCTATGAGAAGATTCCTTGGCGTTGAGGGTGATTTAGGAGAAAAGATTGGCCTTAATAATGATTTTGTTGTTAAAGTGATTAGCGCAACTGGCAACTATGGAGAAATCTACAATAGAAATCTAGGCCCAAATAGTGCAGTTCCTATTCCACGAGGTTTGAACCATTTGTATAGCAATGGAGGTGTTCATATAGCCCCCCCATTTAATTAACAAAGAGATTTTTTAGCTTTATAATTTAATGTAATGAATAAGCTTTACAAGGTTTATATTCAATTTTTTCTTTTGGTTTTGGTTATTGCTGTATCGGCAATATTGATTAATAACTTATTAGCAAATCTTTCAAGAACAGGCCTTTTCTTTAATTTGTCTTGGTTATTAAGGCCAGCAGGCTTTGCTCTCGCTGAGCATCCTTTAGCTTATTCACCTTCGGATACTTATGCATGGGCATTATTTATAGGTTTTTTAAACAGTTTAAAGGTAATTTTTGGCTCTTTAATCTTTGCTACCTTCATAGGCTTATTTGTAGGAATTATTAGGACAGTTAATCACTCTTTATTAGGCTTCATAGCATCAGGGTACATAACAATAATAAGACAGACTCCTCTTTTGCTTCAGCTTATGTTTTGGTATTTTGTAGGATTTTTAGGACTCAAAGATAATAGTTTTCAGTTATCCAATGACATACTAGGTATCTCCAATCAAGGCATAGCATTTTTAGGGGTAAGCTTTACATCGGAATTTTCTTCATTATTACTTGGTCTGAGTGTTTTTACAGGAGCCTATATTGCAGAAGTTGTTCGGGGTGGGATTTTATCAGTTTCAAAGGGGCAATGGGAAGCTTTTCGAAGCCTTGGCTTATCTTCAAGCGCTGGACTTTTTAAGATTATAATTCCTCAAGCACTCCCAGCAATTATCCCAGGTTTAACTAGTCAATATTTAAATCTTGCAAAAAATAGTACTTTAGCAATAGCAGTTGGTTACTCGGATATTTATGCTATTAATGATACAGTAATAACTCAAACAGGAAGATCAATAGAAAGTTTTATATTATTGCTAATTACGTTTTTATTTTTGAACTTATTAATTACAAATTTCATGGAAGCTATTAATCGCTTTATCTTATACTATAAAAAGACATAGTTATTTTTATATGTTAAGTAATAGGACTAAATTAAAACCTAAAACACTTAAAAAAATAGTTGCTAATTTTGGGCATTATTTTTTCAATAGAGTATTAACCTTTGCTCTTCTTCTGATTGTATTCATCAGTTTTTTAGTTGCACTTAAATGGATTATTTTTACCGCAAACTGGGATGTTGTAACTCTAAATCTTCCTTTATATGCATTTGGAAGTTTTCCCGTTGATCAAAGATGGCGCCCGACGCTCTGGATTTGTATTCTTTTAATCTTAAGTGTTTATACACTTGTTGCCCCTAAACCGAGGTGGTCTCGGAAAAGCCTGCCTTTGGCATGGATAAGTACTATTCCATTAGGAATTTATTTGCTTTCTGGTGGCTTTGGCCTTACTCCTGTTATGAGTAGACATTGGGGCGGCTTGACGTTAACTATTTTATTGACTGGATGCAGCTTAATGTTTGCATTGCCAATAGGTATAGCATTAGCACTAGGTCGTCAAAGTGATTTAGCTTTAGTGAACAAGCTAAGCTCAATTTATATAGACACAATGAGAGCAATTCCACTAATTGCAGTACTTTTTTTTGGGCAACTTCTTATCCCATTATTTCTTCCTGTAGGGTTTCAACTTGATCGTGTATGGAGGGCTGTTTTTGCTTTTACTTTGTTTGTTTCTGCATATATAGCTGAAGATATTCGTGGTGGTATTCAGTCGATACCTAATACACAAATTGAAGCGGCAGATAGTCTTGGATTGACTCAATTTCAAATCACGAGATTT
>QCFW01000037.1 GCA_003280135.1 Prochlorococcus sp. AG-363-N16
CTGTTATGCCATCAGTAATCTGATAGTCATAATAAAGTTCCCATGTCCAAGCATCTTCAGCTGCATCATCTGTTCCACCAACGATTTCTGTTGCTCTTTGTGGCTGACCAAAAGCAAACGCAAGTCTGTTTCCGTCAACTAAAGCATCCTTCCAAGTGAAGCCCATCATCCAAGAAGCAGCTTCTTCAACAGAACCTGAAGCACCATCATCATCAACAGTTACAACATCATAACCAAGTTGAACTTCTGGAATAACTCCAACTTCGTCAGGCTTCCAATAAGCCCTTAAAGCTAAAGCTGTGGAGTCGCCGGTAAGATCATCACCTTTGTCTGTTGAGTAATACTCTGCCCAGTTTTTGCATGAAATAGTATCAGTAGAATCATCACAGATGTTCTTAGATATACCTAAAGATACCTGCCAGGTAGGAGAACCATACTCAATTTTTGATAGCCACTTAGCTTGAGTCTGATCAGCTAAAAGACCACCAGAAGCATCGTCTCCAGACTTAGCTACGTAGTTTGTTGAAACAGCGAAGCGTGCATCTGATGGATCTACTGTTGGCTGAGTCCATGCAGCACCAAAACCAGCATCAGTACTTGAACCATATGTTGCAGCATTGCCACCTAAAGCAAACTGCTTAAGCATTGGCTTATAAATTGATGGAGAGCTAGCTAACATGTAGTAGTTCTCAACCTTTGGACCAACCCAGAAAGTGAAGTCGCCAACTGGGAACTGATACCAAATCTTATCTACGTTGATGTTGTCGTAGCTGCTGTCTCCGTCCTTGTAACTATCTGACAAGTGAAGGCCTAGAGATGTGTTCTCTGTCCAACTTGAATCACCATTACCTGCAACGATCCTTGTATACAATTGGTCTTCACCAGTAAAACTTGTATAAAGGTCATACTTTGCACGGTATGTCATGTGCGTTTTCGTATCAACGTTATCTGTCGCGTTGTCTTCGACTCCGCTTAAGCCTTGAACATTGAAAGAAACCTTACCTTTTAACTTGGTAGTTGATGAGAACTGACCAGCACTAAGCTCATCAAGCTTGTACTCAAGCCCATCAACACGACCCTTAAGGATCGCCATTTCAGAAGCGAATTCATTAGTTAAACGAACAGCTTCAGGATTTAAGCCTTGGACTTCAGAAGCAAGACCTCCATCTAAACAAGCATTAATTAAAGCGGCAGCCTCATAACGAGTAAGAGCCTGACCATTATTTAAACTCTGTGTGTATGCGTTGTCCACACAGCCATAGCTCTCACTAAGATTTTGAAGAGCTGTATAAGCCCAGTCTCCAGGAACTACATCTGAAAACTGAACATAAGAAGCAGAAGCTGTTGAGCTACCTGCAAACTGAGAAACATCATTGATGTTTACTTCAGCAGCGTTAGCAGCCAAAGGAGCCAAAAGACCCAAAGCAGCTGGAGCTACCAGCAATCGCTGGAATAATTTCATTAGAAATCCTCACACGGAAATACCCAATTAAATGGGCATTTTTACTTTAATATGGACAAAAAGATATACCTAGAATAAATGCAACAACTGAATGTATTAAATGCTACGAGTTATCTTTTTTCTTTTGTTTGTAAAAGTCAGCAACATTTTCTAGCATTTTTACAATCACGTTATTTGAACATTTCGTTTTCTCTTGGAGCTTCATGCATGCCTCTTTAACAGAAACAAAACAATCTTCACATAGTTCAAATAATTCACCATCTGAGATTTTTGATTCAGACATACTAACAAGTATCAGACAATTAATACTTTAACTATTTTTCACCCCATTGTCGGCCAATCTCATATCCCCATGACTTAGCTAATTCAACAACCTCATTATGGGTTTTGCATAAAGAAAGTTGTTTTCTCCTTTCTGGCAGTTCATTTAGAGAGGCAACCAATTCTCTTAATGACTCTACTTTTAAAATAAATTTTCTTAGGTCTTCTTCAGACATATTTATGTAATTTAAAAAACAAATTAAATTATTATTTTTCTAATTATATTCTCCTGGAACATCATTTTTATGCACTGTAACTTGACCTACTTTTTTCCCGGAAAATCTAAGAAGTTCATCTCCTGAAAATTCAAACCCAAGTTCAAGTGCAATTAGAGCAACATCATCAGCTGTAGAAGCTCTAAGAACCTTTTCTTTAAGTAGTTGATCAGACTGCATTTTTTGAAGAAAAGATTTTAATTGATCCAATGCCATGGTTTTTCTTAGATCATGGAAATATTCTCAAAGAAGGAAAGAAGCATGATGTCTATTTACCCGAAAATCTTAATGCTTTTAGGTAGTGGCGAACTTGGGAAAGAAGTAGCTATTGCAGGTAAGCGGATTGGCTGCAAAATTATTGCCTGTGATAGATATCCAAATGCTCCTGCAATGCAAGTAGCAGATATTGCAGAAACATTTGACATGGCAGACCCTATTGCTCTTCAAAAGGTAATTAGAAAATATAAGCCAGATCTTGTTATACCCGAAATTGAAGCACTAGCAGTAGATGCTCTAAAAGAGTTAGAAGATGAAGGGATAAAAATAATTCCAACAGCAAGAGCCACTGAACTAACAATGAATAGGGATAAAATTAGAGACTTAGCTTCCAAAGAGCTCAACTTGCCAACTGCTGATTATGCTTATGCATCTAATAAAGAAGAACTATATAAAGTAGTCAGCAAATTTAATTTCCCGCTTTTAATTAAGCCTGTAATGAGTTCTTCAGGGAAAGGTCAAAGCCTTGTATCTGAATCAAAACAACTTGAAAAAGCATGGGAAACAGCTATAAATGATTCAAGAGGGGTATCTAAGAAAGTAATTATTGAAGAATATATAGATTTTGTTGTTGAAATAACATTACTAACAATAAAACAAAAGGAAGGTCCTACAAAATTTTGTCCTCCAATAGGTCATGAACAGAAGAATGGAGATTATCAATGTAGCTGGCAACCTGCTGAACTAAAGCCAGATCAACTTGATGAGGCGAAAGCAATGGCTAAAAAAATTACTGATAATCTTGGTGGGAGTGGTTTATTTGGAGTTGAGTTTTTTATAACTAAAGACAAAGTTATTTTTTCAGAACTT
>QCFW01000038.1 GCA_003280135.1 Prochlorococcus sp. AG-363-N16
AGATCTCCAACTAAAATCTTCACTCTTGGATGATTAGGATCAATGGCAGTAAGTTTTGTTGGATCTCTAAGCCACAAAACAATATCTAGATCAGAATTTTCAAGGAACCAATGAGCTGTGTATTGGCCTACACAACCCGTAGCTCCAGTAATAAGAATATTTTTGTTTTTCAAGCTTTAGATATCAGTTCGTTCACATTTTTACCAGTTTCAAAGAAAACTCTTGCGTTTTCTTCAGGTGTGCCTGGAAGAATGCCATGTCCAAGATTAAGTATGTGCTTGCGCCCTTTTGCCTTTAAAACAGTATCAATAATTCTTCCTTTAATAACTTCTGGGCTGCCAAAGAGTAATCCTGGATCAACATTGCCTTGTATCCCAATATTATCTGGAAGTCTTGAACAGCCTTCTGCCATGTCCACAGTCCAATCAAGGGATACAATATCGACACCAGTTTGTCCCATTCTTTCTAGAACACCTGCACTTCCTGATATGTATAGAATTATTGGAGTATCTGGATGAGAAGACTTTAAAAGTTCTACTACTTTCTTTTGGTATGGTGCGGCAAATTTTTCATAATCAATAGGACTTAATTGACCAGCCCATGAGTCGAACATTTGAACAACTTGTGCACCTGAATCAATTTGATATTTAAGATAATTTGCAATGGAAATAGCGAAGTGATCAAGGAGTTTATGTAAAAGCTCAGGTTCTTTAAAAGCCATTGCTTTTATAACAGCATAATTCTTGCTGCTTTTCCCTTCTACTACATACGCAGCTAGTGTCCAAGGCGCTCCTACAAAACCTAATACGGTTGCTTTATTACCAACGCTTTTTCTTAATCTAGTTAAAACTTCTCCTACAAATGGAAGACTTTCCTTTGGGTTTAAAGCATTTAAGGCGTTTACCTGATGAATATTTCTTATAGGTTCATTAATTAAAGGACCTTTACTTTCAACAATGTCAAAGTCAATTCCCATGCCTGGCAATGGAGTCAAAATATCGGAAAAAAGTATTACCCCATCAGGTTCGAAGGCATGAAATGGTTGCATTGAAATTTCATAAGAAAGATCTGGGTTCTCAGAACGTTCTCTGAAACTTGGATAGCGATCTCTTAGATCCCTATAAATTTTCATATACCTTCCTGCTTGGCGCATCATCCATACAGGCGGTCTCTCGACACTCTCACCTCGTGCTGCACGAAGTAATAAAGGTAGTGAATCAGTCATACGTATTGTCGGTCAATCGCAAAATTTACTTTAGATGGAAGTAAAAAAATCACTAATAATGTATTAATACATTCTTTCGTCACACGTGTTTAGATTTTTTTGCAATTTTACCAGTAGTTTTTGTGCTTTTTTCATTGGCTCTCTTTATTGAAAAATGATCTTTATCCTGATGCTTTAAAACTAGAACACTTAAGGGAGGCAGTGTTAAGTCAAGTGAATTGTCGTAATCATGAATACTCCATTGCTCTGTTTCTTTGCCTCCTAGGTTCCCAGTATTAGAACCACCATATTTTTCCGAGTCGCTATTAAAAATTTCTTTGTAGAGCCCTTCTTTTGGAACACCTATTCTGTAGTTTGGATGATTCTCAGGAGTGAAGTTCGCCACTACTACGAGCCATTCACCTGTTTCGCTGTCTCTTCGCATAAAACTGATCACTGAATTTTTATTGTCATTACAATCAATCCACTGAAAGCCAAATTCATTAAAGTCTTCTTTCCATAAAGCGGGTTCTGCTTTATAAAGCATGTTTAAATCATCAACTAGTGATTGGATACCTTTGTGAGGTTGATACTGAAGTAGATTCCATTCCAAGTCATCCCATACATTCCACTCATTACGTTGTCCAAACTCCATACCCATAAATATTGTTTTTTTGCCAGGGTGCGTCCACATATATGTCAATAAAGCTCTTGTATTAGCATATTTCCTCCAATCATCTCCAGGCATTTTATGGAGTAAATGACTTTTTCCATGAACTACCTCGTCATGACTTAAAGCAAGCATGAAGTTTTCTGTGTAGTTGTAGCAAATAGAAAAGGTGACATTATTCTGATGAAATTGTCTAAACCATGGGTCGATTTCAAAATAATCAAGCATGTCATGCATCCAACCCATATTCCATTTCAAATTGAATCCAAGCCCTCCCATGTCTGTTGGTTTAGTGACACCAGACCATGTTGTTGACTCTTCAGCTATTGAGAGCACACCAGGGAAATTTTCAAAAAGTACATGGTTTGCCTGTTGCAGGAACTTGACCGCTTCTATATTTTCATTGCCACCATCTTCGTTGGGGATCCATTCACCTTCTGGTCTTAAATAGTCTTTATATAACATTGAAGCTACAGCATCAACTCTAATACCATCAATATGAAATTGATCAAACCAAAAAACTAAATTTGCTACAAGAAAATTTCTAACTTCATTTCTGCTGTAATTAAAGATTAATGTTCCCCATTCTTTATGTTCTCCTATTCGAGGGTCAGCATGTTCATATAAATGATCGCCATCAAAGAATGCAAGTCCATGACTATCTTTAGGGAAATGCCCTGGTACCCAGTCAAGGATTACACCAATACCTTCTTCATGACACTTATTAACGAAATCCCTGAATTCATTTGGATTGCCATATCGACTAGTAGGTGCATACCAACCTGTTACTTGATATCCCCAAGAACCGTCAAAAGGATGCTCTGAAATTGGC
>QCFW01000039.1 GCA_003280135.1 Prochlorococcus sp. AG-363-N16
ATACCTTCCCATGTAGACGCTACTTTAATTAATACACGATCTTTATTGACTCCCAATTCGTTATATAAACCAATTAATTTACGAGCTTTATCAATTGTTGCTTCTTTATTAAAGCTTAGTCGAGCATCAACTTCTGTGGAGACTCTACCAGGAATAAGTTTTAGTATTTCATTACCAAAAACCACACAAACTTGATCCAGAGCCTCATTAACAACCTTTTTGATTGAAGCGCTTCCTCCAAGCTTCTTTCTAGAAGTTCGCAATGAATGATCAATTAAGTTTTGATAAGCAGCTGTTTTAGCTGCTGCAAGAATCAACGAAGGGTTGGTAGTAGCATCTCTTGGCTTAAAAGTCTGAATTGCTTCTAAATCACCAGTATCTGCAACCACTACAGTCATTGAAGATAGTTGCTCTAAAAGTGTAGAGGTCATACCTGATCTCACATAGTTAATATTAAATTAGCCATTTTTCTAACTAATTTCACCCTTATCCTTGTCAACTATCTTTTAAATTTCCTTTTTCTGACGAGATTAAGGTGGGAGAGATTTCAGTTGGGGGTATTTTTTCTATAGCAATCAGACTATCAATAATCTTCTTAGCAACAGGCATCGCAACAGTAGAGCCATAGGCCCCTGGCTTAGTAGGGTTATCTATTGCAACTAAAACAACAAAACGCGGAGATTCAATCGGTAAGACTGCAACAAAGCTACAAACCTTAGAACTGTAACCAAGGCCATTTTTCGTTTGATCAGCTGTACCAGTTTTTCCTCCAATTCGATAATTATCAGTCTTGACACTACCATCACCATAACTCTCTACAACTGATTCCATCCATGAAAGTACCGTCTTCGCAACGGTTGGATCAATCAACTGATTTTCAAAGTTATTCTTTAAAGCATATTGGTCCTTGAATCCTTTTGTAATGTGAGGGCTTACTAGTTTTCCTCCATTAGCTATTAAGGCATGCAATTGAGCTAACTTTAAAGGAGTAATTGAAAACCCTTGCCCATAAGATGCCACAGCTTGGTGGATTGGTTGGTTCACAAAAAGTTCTTTACTTTTCATTTGCCCAGCAACTGAGCCAGGTAAATCAGTATATGGTCTTTGATCAATCTCTAAACGCTCTAACCAATCCCAGTGTTTTGATGGTGAAAGTTTTTGCATAGTTTTAACCATGCCAACGTTACTTGAGACTTGTAGAACTCTTGCGAAGTCAATTAAACCATTTGGTTTGTTGTCCCAATTACCTAAAGACCATCCACCAACTCTTACTTGGCCATCGTCGTAAATATTGTCATGTTGATTAATCACCTCTTCTTGAAGAGCGAATGCCAGATTAATAGGCTTAAAGGTTGATCCAGGTTCAAATAACTCTTGTACAGACCATTCTTTATATAAGCTAGGAGAATATTCCCAATACTTGTTAGGGTTATAAGTAGGAGTTGAAGCCAAGGCCAATATCTCACCATTATTCACATCCATAGCAATAACCACTCCTTTCTTTGCATTCCATTTGGCTATTTGAGACTTAAGTGCATTAAAAGCTATCTGTTGTAGGCGTGCATCTAAAGTTAAGTAAAGACGCTGATTATCTTCTACAAAAGTATTTGGCTTAATACCATCAGGGATAGCCGTTCCATCCTTACCGTATCTAATGCTTTTTGTCTTCTCCTTACGAGATAATCGTTTGTTTAAGCTAAGTTCAAGTCCAGCTTGTGCATTCCGATCATAATCCAAAAAACCAACCACGTTAGCAAATAAATCATCTTGAGGATAGACCCTGTGAGAATAGGGCTGAAGATCTAAGCCACTAATTCCCAATCTCCTAACTTTAGATGCTATCTCTGATGATAATCCCTCAACCAACTTGACGCCTGTTTTCTGCCCTTCTAATGCAGCCATTAAATCATAAATTGGAATTGTCAGCAAAGTAGCTAAAGGCTTAGCTACTTCTATTGGTCTACGAATATGCCCCTTAGAATCTCCCGGAAATTGAAACTGAATAGGGTGTGCATATAATCGGAAGCGAGTTTCATCAACAGCTATTAATCTACCTCTTCTATCAACAATAGACCTTCTACTTCCTAAGGGCAAAACCTTTCTAGTTTGATTTGCACGAGCTTGAGCTTTTAAGAATGGGCCTTCATATAATTGCAGCCAAGCCATCCTTCCAGTAAGAGCAACTAAACCAGCACAAATAACTAAAAAACTAACTTTTAATCTAGATGTAGCTATTGGCTGCAAAGGAATAAAACGTAGCTTCTTCTTTTTCTTATATCTATTGTGCAGAGGAAAACGAGATGACATTAATAGCCCTGCCTAACGGGGAGTCTTACGAGTGTTCGTAAATGAGCTAAAACTCTTGGTAATACTATGACAGCATCTCTTTCATCTCTAGGTGATTTAATATATAACAAGTCTGTTGCCTTGGTTGCAACCATAGGTTTTGCTAAAGTAGTCGTTGCTAAATAATATCGCTCTAAATTTGCAGTTGCCTCTTCAAGTCTATGGTTTAAATCTCTTGTCATTTGTAGTCTTGAGAAAGAA
>QCFW01000040.1 GCA_003280135.1 Prochlorococcus sp. AG-363-N16
TGCCTCCCTTCATGCTGTAACGCTTCTTATATTGGAGCAAGAGCTAAAACAGTGGCAAGTAAAACATGTTTCATGAGTAGTAACGATCAGCCATTTCTTTCAGCATCTTTCTAATATGTTCGTCTTGAGCATTGGTTCCTTCCTTTAATTTCTCGCAAGCGCCTTTAACTTGCATCCATACCGCTTCCATTACTTCACGTTCTTCTTCTGAAGGTTTCCATTTAGGTGTTTCCATATAAGAGATAATAGAAGATATTAAAAGCTTGTAAGCGATATTGAATCAACCGAATTTGAAAAACTAATTGTAATTAAGCTGTGATTTTGTTCTTGCCACTTAAATTACCACCAACTTTCAATCTTCTGATTTTTCCACCTTCCCAAATCCAAAAAACAGGATCGGCTGCTTTTGCTTTCTGTAAGTCAGCTTGATGTCGCAAACTAACAGGCTTAAATTCCGTGGTTGGGTCGAAATCGCTATCTCTAACTGCTTGATTCAATACAATACTACCTTCCGGCCCTGAAACAGATCTGTGATAAGTACCAATAGGTATCTGGAGAGCACCCATTTTTTGGTTTAGGTAAATCACATGATGAGGCTCTTCCCATTCAGGATTGAGCAAGGTAAAAGTACGCTTCCCTGCTAAGACCAAGTTGTGGTCAACCTGGTGATGATGCACATAATACTGCTCATTTTCATCTTCATTGGGAGGAGAGATTGCACTTCCATGATGAATGACTACATCAGATCCATTTGAGCCCTTGACTCCTGCATCAAAGAAAGTGACTTGAGGTGTTTCCCTAAACACATTCGTGGGAACAAAGTTTAGAGACATCTTTTTTTTTCTTTTCGACTGATTCCACTGAACGTTAATTCGTATTGAATCATCTAGATTTCTCAAAACAGGGCAGTCCTTAGTGGACTTTTGCAGAACCGTTAATTGATCAGAGTCTAAATTACTTGGCATCTCAATTTCTAGGAATAAAGATTCAATCTTGCGTTGACCATGAGTTGTCATCTTCTTTTCAATTTCAACTGTTATCTCACCTAAATCCCAACCTTTTTCTTTTGCTTTAATTCCCATCACTGTAAGGAAACAAGTTCCTAGCGCTGTCGCTAATAAATCAGTAGGAGCAAAATTTTCTCCTTTTCCTGCATGATCAACAGGTGCATCAGTTCGAAGTGTTTGCCCAGAATGCACATGCTTAGCTTCTGTATGCAAATTCCCTAAATAACGACAAAGAATTCTGTCTACACATCGTAGAGCTTACAAGTAGATTTAGCAGGGTGAAGTTTGCATTCCTTGTCCCAAAATAAATCTTGCTTCTGTTGTGGTGTTTCATAAGAGAAATCATGAATATAATCAAGATCTCTCAGTGGATTTGGAAAGACTGTAAAAGGAGTTCTGAGGTTCATAAGCCTCCTATTCGGTTAATTCATGTTTAACACATTCTTGTAAATTGCATATAGTGCTTTCACGAAAGTATTTAGACTGTACGGTTCTTACCAACCAAAGTGTTATTAACCGTCTTAAGTGATATTTACCGTATATATTTCTTCGGTTTATATCATTAGTGATTTCTAAACCTAGAGACAAAATAATACTATTCCCACACGGAACATCATGTACACATCCTTATTTGACACAGTTCTCTTCGACTCATTCTTTTCTCCAATGAGTACTGTTTATGTTGTCTCTGATAGTCAACTAGAAGAGCTAAAACGTAAGCAAAGACAAGAGGAACTTGAGAATCTTGAAGCTTCACGCAAAAGACTTGAGGAAAACTATCAGTCACGTATCAAAATCATTGAAGAACGTGAGCATGAACTTCAAGAAGAACTCAAAGCATTAGCACCAGCAGCAGAAAAAAAAACTAAGCCTGCTGCTGAAGAAACTGAAAAGTGCGCTGTTAAGGCTTAAGCCTTTTAATTAGCCGAGTGATAGGGATTACTAAATAGGTATAAAGGGGCCTTGTCTGGCCCCTTTATTTTTACAATTTCAAATAACTATTCTTAATGACAACCAAAAAGGGAGACGTATTTCGATGCTCCCTTTGACTCCAGCTCTTATTTTAATACCAACGAGCTCTGACTCCTATTTCATTTCTAGCCAACAAAGAGCTACAACAAAAGAGTATAAGCGTTTCTTTTTTATCGTTATCTATCTAAACAACTAATCTGAAAAACAAACTGATTAATCA
>QCFW01000041.1 GCA_003280135.1 Prochlorococcus sp. AG-363-N16
TTCTGGATTTTCTTCTTTTAATGAAGATCGCCTTTTTGCTTCCCATATTTTCTTTTCTTCATCTGTTTTGAGCTTTCTTTCAATGACCTTTCTATCCCAATCAGTTTGTTGACCATCTTCTCCTTCTTCCTCAGCATTCTGTAGTGAAAAAAGCTTTAGAATAGTTTTTAACATTTGTTGTTCTAAAAAAGAACCAGATTATTTTTGATGTCTTTTTAGAAGACATCTTTTATTTCTCAATTTTATATGATTCTTTCTAGATGTCTTTCTTTTTAGTAAGAAAGGTCACTATGAAAAAAATCATTTTTACTATTCTGGATTTTCATTAAAGAGTTTTTTGACGTTTATAAAATCAGGTAAATCTTCTTGTTTTATAAGAACACTTCTTTGCAAGTTAAGTATTTTAAGCTTTAATATGGGCCATTTAACAGCATATTCTTACCAAGACCTATAAAAAACTCTTCCTAACATTTCTCTTAGTGCAATAGAACTTGTATGCAGATTAGTGGAAGTTGGTAACCATTCTAAAGGATTTTTCCAAAAAGGATTTTTTAACTTACCTATGGACTTGAAATCGACGGGAAAAGGTTCAACAAAAAAAACCATTTTTTTCGAACTGTCGCTTTGCTCTTTTCATATGAAAGGCACTTGTTATAAGAATAATTTTTGGTTGAGTATCTTCTTCTTTAAGGATTTCACGAATAGCTTTCGATTCTTCAGACGTATTAAAAACTCTTTTAGTTGTTGATAGAGCTGTTTTAGGAATTCCTAGATCTATTGCTTTTTTAATGTAAATATTGCCCTCTGGAGGCATCTCTGGATTGTAAGGATTAGTGCCGCCTGTAAACACTAGTTTCGAAGCTTTACCTTTTTGAAAAAGTTTAATTCCAGCTAAGAATCGATCAGGATCATTCCATTCAAAAAAAATTGTATCAGCAGTTTTTACTTGCTTAAGACTACCCCCACTTAGAACAACAATTGCATCGGCTTGTGAAACTTGATCTTCGCTTAACCTTTGCCATGGATGTTCGATCCATCTCCACAGTATTTCAGAAGTTATGCCAAGACTAAAAGTCCAAAGAATAACAAAAGCAAATTTAATTGAGTGTCGATATTTTTTCTTTAGGCTTATAAAAAGCAGAAAAAGGCTAATGCCAAGTGGTAATACTAAAAGTGGTAAAAGCTTACTAAATAGGTACGTAGCTAAACAAATATCTTGAAATATTTTACGCCTAAGAAGATAAATCAGTTGAGGATGGACCTATATGGCTTCCTAATGATAAGAGAAATAACAGTTGCTTAAGATTTAACTTTTTCCTTTTTACTCCTTTTTGCCTTTAATTATTAGCAATAAAGGGAGTCCTATAGTAAAAATAAGTCCGAATCCAATAATTAATAGACCAAGTGGAGACGTTGGATCTACACCTATAGAAGGATCATTAACAGCAAGTTTTTGAAAGAGCATCTTTTCTATCAGTTTAAAGAGAAATAAGAGAAAAATGGGCTAGATCTATTTCATCTTTAGTAGCCAAGACTAATATATATATTGTCTCGTTGTTATTTATAAGTTAGTATTAAAAAGCTATATCATTATTTTTCATGCTCACGGGTAAGGATTTATTAGCCAAAGTGAAAGACTTGGGTGATGTCTCAAAGTCTGATCTTGTTAAGGCATGTGGATATGTTTCCACAAAGAAGGGAGGCGGAGAACGTCTTAACTTCACAGCTTTTTACGAAGCTCTTCTTGAAGCGAAAGGTGTAAATCTTGCATCTGAAAGCGCTGGAGGAATTGGCAAAGGTGGAAGAAAACTTAGTTATGTCGCCACTGTTCAAGGAAACGGAAATCTTTTGATTGGTAAGGCTTACACAGCTCTTTTAGATCTTAAGCCTGGTGACAATTTTGAAATTAAGATGGGCCGCAAAGGTTTCCGCTTAGTTCCAGAAGGCGACGGTTAATAGAATAACCTTTGCTAGTAGCAAAAATAAGCCAGTATGCTGAAAAGCATGCTGGCTTTTTTAGAATAATATTGAAGAATTTCTAGGATTTATTCTCTATAAATGGCAATGCTGAGGATTTTTAGATCTTAATTTATTGAATCGAGGTTTTTTCATCTGATTGT
>QCFW01000042.1 GCA_003280135.1 Prochlorococcus sp. AG-363-N16
TTTTGTTCAGGACCAAGCAACTTTTGAAGATATCGCAGGTGGAGACTTGAAAGTGACTACGTCTTATTCAGTTGGTTCTGCTGAGGTGGATATGTGGAGGTATCCGAATGGAAAAGTCGGTATATCGAGAGACCCTATTCTTCCATTACTAAATAATGTATCAGGTCCTCATTATCTTGATAATCTTGAGTATCACTTATCGGCTGGAGGTGTTTATACAACAGCTGATGAATTAAGGGCTTTAGCAGGTGTAACTGAATTAATCAATGGATGGAAAATTAAATATAATGGTCAAGTTTACGATCTATTAGCTGCCGGAAGTGGATCTAGCGGTGCAGATGAAGATTGGTTTTATTTCAAAACATCTCCTGCATTCCCGAGTGTTAGCGCTTTAACTTACGGTTCAACAAATCTAGAATTGATAATTGAAGATGAATCAAGATTACGAGCTTATCCATATCATCTAAATGGATATAATCGTGAAGGATTTAATTCAAATGGATATGACTCAGATGGGTACAATTCCGATGGGTACGACTCAGATGGATATAATCGTGAAGGATTTAATTCAAATGGATATAACTCAGATGGGTACAATTCCGATGGGTACGATTCAGATGGTTATGATTTAGAGGGGTTTGATCGCAAAGGATATGATTCAACAGGAAGGGATAGAGACAATAATTATGGCATCTCAATAAATACTGAAAAGGCGGTGGTAGGCGAGACATTGATTGTCAATCATACGGTAATAGAACCGGATAAAGATGGAGTGCCGACGTATAGCTGGCAAACATCTACTAATAATACTGTTTGGACAGAGGTAGGAAACGAATCTACTTATGAAGTTTCTCCATCAGAAGAAGGCAAGGAAATTAGAGCTGTTGTTACCTATCAGGACGCGTATGGTTTTAATAAAACGTTTATCTCTAGTATTTCGGATATCCCTGATTTCAATAATGGACCTGCTGAATTTATCGTTGATGGAGAGATCATAGAAGGTCAAACTTTAAGCATTAGGCAAGCCAAGAATGATCCGGACGGGCAACCACAGGAACAAGGACAACTCATCTTTAATGCAAGCAATTGGCATGAGCCACAGGAGTTACGCATTAGGTATGCATCCATCGATGATGTTCCAGATGAGATTGATTTGGGATATACACCGTTAGATCGTCAAGCTTGGGAGAATGTCTCTACTAGACTGAATCCTGAGTATCAGATCATGAGAGCTTGGAAGGTAGATGAAAGCGATTTGGGAAGGATGTCTTTGAACGGTAGCAGCTTTAGGTCTTCTACCTATAGACAGGTTTCATATAATCAGAATAGCGATGGCTCTGTTGATGTAATTATTAGTCATAGGTGGGAAAGGCCACTGAATGAGGAAATCAGACTCGTTCCAAGTTTTGACCAAGACATTTTTGAATTGGAAGATGATGATCATGAGCCGTACATAGAGTACAGAGATTTTTCAGGTGTCTTGCAAAATGACCAGCTCATCTTTAATGCAAGCAATTGGCATGAGCCACAGGAGTTACGCATTAGGTATGCATCCATCGATGATGTTCCAGATGAGATTGATTTGGGATATACACCGTTAGATCGTCAAGCTTGGGAGAATGTCTCTACTAGACTGAATCCTGAGTATCAGATCATGAGAGCTTGGAAGGTAGATGAAAGCGATTTGGGAAGGATGTCTTTGAACGGTAGCAGCTTTAGGTCTTCTACCTATAGACAGGTTTCATATAATCAGAATAGCGATGGCTCTGTTGATGTAATTATTAGTCATAGGTGGGAAAGGCCACTGAATGAGGAAATCAGACTCGTTCCAAGTTTTGACCAAGACATTTTTGAATTGGAAGATGATGATCATGAGCCGTACATAGAGTACAGAGATTTTTCAGGAACTATTATTCCTATTACTTATAGCTGGCAGCGGTCAAGTGATGGAGAGACTTGGACAGAAATTGGAACCGATCAAACCTATACAGTGGCTGCAGGTGAT